>QHRW01000111.1 GCA_003220265.1 Candidatus Rokuibacteriota bacterium
CGACGGCGTGATCATGGCGGGCGACCGCCAGGCCACTGCCGGCTACCAGGTGGCGAGCCGCCGGATCGAGAAGATCTTCAAGTCGGACGACCTCTCCGGGGTCGGCATCGCCGGCGCGGCGGGGCCGGCCATGGAGATGGCCAAGCTCTTCCAGACCGAGCTCGAGCACTACGAGAAGGTGGAGGGTGACAACCTCTCCCTCGAGGGCAAGGCCAACAAGCTCGGCCAGATGATCCGGATGAACCTCCAGGCCGCCATGATGGGCCTGGCCGTGGTGCCGATCTTCGCCGGCTTCGACGAGAAGGTCGGCGTCGGCCGCCTCTTCAAGTACGACATCACCGGCGGCCGCTACGAGGAGAAGGACTACGACGCCCAGGGCTCCGGCTCCAAGGACGCGCGTGACGCGCTCAAGAAGCTCTGGCGCCGCGACATGGGCCGCGAGGACGCCCTTCGCTGCGCGCTGGAGTCGCTCATCGACGCCGCCGACGAGGACGTGGGGACCGGGGGTCCCGACTTTGTGCGCGGGATCTTTCCGACCGTGAAGACGATCTCGCGGAGCGGCTTCGGCGAAGTGCCGGACGACGAGGTGCGCCGGGTGTGCGAGGCGATCCTCGGTGAGCGGACCAAGATCGGGAACGGGGGCTAGCCGCCATGCCGCTGCCCTACTACGTCAGTCCCGAGCAGATGATGAAGGACAAGGCCGAGTATGCCCGCAAGGGCATCGCCCGCGGCCGGTCCATCGTCACCCTCGAATATCGCGACGGCATCCTGCTGGTGGCCGAGAACCCGTCCTCGCTGCTGCACAAGGTCTCCGAGATCTACGACCGGATCGCCTTCGCCGGGGTCGGCAAGTACAACGAGTTCGAGAATCTCCGCATCGCGGGCATCCGCCACGCGGACGTCAAGGGCTACTCGTACAGTCGCGGCGACGTGACGGCCAAGGCGCTGGCCAACGCCTACTCCCAGGCGCTCGGCAACATCTTCACCCAGGACATCAAGCCCTTCGAGGTGGAGGTGCTGGTGGCCGAGGTGGGCGACGCCAACGGCGCCAAGAGCGAGATCTACCACATCCTCTACGACGGCACGATCGAGGACGAGCATAATTACGCGGCCATGGGCGGCCAGGCCGACGAGATTCGCCGCTTCCTCAAGGACCACTACCAGGCGGGCTCCACCCTGGAGGAGTCGCTACAGCTCGGCGTGCGCGCGCTGTCGGTCACCCAGAACAAGACGCTGAGCGAGCGCGACCTGGAGGTGGCCGTGCTGGACCGGACCAAGGAGCGCCGCAAGTTCCGCCGCATCCCGCCGGAGGCGCTGAGCCAACTCCTGGGCACGGCGAAGTAGACCGTGCTACGCTAGACGCTGCATGAAGCGCCGGATCTTCGGGCTCGAGAACGAGTACGGCCTCACCTGCACGCTCAACGGCCAGCGCCGCCTGTCGCCGGACAATGTCGCGCGGTACCTGTTCGAGAAGGTCATCCCGGGCGCCCGCAACGCCAATGTGTTCCTGGAGAACGGCGCGCGCCTCTACCTCGACACCGGCTTCCACCCGGAGTACGCCACGCCGGAGTGCGACGACGTCGCCGAGCTGGTGATCCACGACAAGGCCGGCGAGCGCATCGTGGAGGATCTCCTTCACCAGGCCGAGAAGCGCCTTCGGGAAGACGGAATATCCGGGAATATCCTGCTGTTCAAGAACAACACGGACTCGGCCGGCAATTCCTACGGCTGCCACGAGAACTACCTGGTCAGTCGTGATGTCAGCTTCCAGCGGCTGGCCGAGGCGCTCATCCCCTTCTTCGTCACCCGGCAGATCTTCGCCGGGGCCGGCAAGGTGCTGCAGACGCCGCGCGGCTTCCACTACTGCCTGAGCCAGCGCGCCCAGCACATCTGCCAGGAGATCTCCGGCGCCACGACCTCCTCGCGCTCCATCATCAACACGCGCGACGAGCCGCACGCCGACGCCGAGCGCTACCGCCGCCTGCACGTGATCGTGGGCGACTCGAACATGTCGGAGCTGGCGACCTATCTGAAGATCGGCACCACGGCGCTGGTGCTCGACATGATCGAGGACGGCTTCTTCGACCGCGACTACTCGCTGCAGTCGCCGGTCCAGGCCATCCGCGATATCTCGCACGACCCGACGCTGAAGGAGACGATCAAGCTCAAGGACGGGCGGGCGGTCTCCGCGCTGCAGCTCCAGCAGGAGTACCTCGAGTACGCCACCCGCTACGTGAACACGGTGGCCAGCGACGAGGCCAGCCGAGACGTGCTGGCGCGCTGGACGGACATCATCGAGAAGCTCGCGACCGACCCCATGCAGCTCGAGCGCGAGCTCGACTGGGTCATCAAGCGCCAGTGGATCGAGAGCTACATGACCCGCAATCGCCTGTCGTGGCGCGATCCCAAGATCTCGCTGATGGACCTGCAGTACCACGACATCCGCCCCGACCGCGGGATCTACTACAAGCTGGCCGCGCGCGACATGGTGGACCGCATCACCGACGACGAGACGATCGAGCGGGCCAAGCACGAGCCCCCGCAGACCACGCGCGCCCGCCTGCGCGGCGAGTTCATCCGCCAGGCCAACCTCAAGGGCAAGGACTACCGCGTGGACTGGGTCTACCTGAAGCTGAACGACCCCGAGCGCGAGACCATCCTCTGCAAGGACCCGTTCCAGTCCCACGACGAGCGGGTCGAGCGGCTGATCAGAAGCTTTTAGCCCGGAGGGGGACTTCGTCCCCCTTCCGGCGGTCGTCGCAACGCCTTCGGCGTCGCTCCTCCCTGCCTCCCCCTAGAACGTCGGATTGCGCCGGCGAAGCCGGCGCTCGAAGGCGTTGCATCGTCGCGCCAGTGCGCAGGCACCGCCCTAGTTCGCGGCCCCGCGAAGTCGCGGTCTTACGTGGTGGGGCGGTGCGGTAAAGTTGACTCGCGCGAGCGCGCGATGCTACATCTGAAAATGCGGTCATGCACTGGAGGAAGAGCGGGAAGCCGGCGGTCAAGGAGACCGATCTCAGCGCCTACATCGACGAGGCGTCGGAGATCGAGGGCAAGTATTCGTTCAGCGGGACGGTCATGCTGAACGGAAAGTTCACCGGCGAGATCGCCTCCAACGACACGCTCATCATCGGTGACAAGGCCGTCGTCAACGCCAGCATCCGTGCCGGCGTCGTGCTGGTCAACGGCGAGGTGGTCGGCAACATCCTCGCGAGCGAGCGGGTCGAGCTGCGGGGCACCGCCCGCGTGTTCGGCGACGTCGAGGCGCCCGTGATCGTCGTGGAGGAAGGTGTGCTGTTCGAGGGCCACTGCCGGATGACGGAAGCCAAGCCCACGCCGTCCGCCGTCGCCACCCCGTAGCTTCCGACCTGACACGCTCGTCGCTCAGGCCGAGCGGCGAGCCGACCGCCGCCGCGCCCGCGTGCGCTGCTCCAGCTCCGCCACGCGGCACGTGAGTCGCGGCCGCGCGGGCTCCGAGAGATCCAGCTCCTCCCAGCCGACGGTGTAGCGCGCCGCCTCCGGGTAGATGCGCGAGCCGAGCATGGCGCGCAGCACCGGCCCCAGCGCGAGGCGCTCGACGAGGCCGGCGGTGCCGAGCACGTACTCGGTCACCAGCAGCTCGCCGCGGCTCCGCTTGACGTGAACCTCCTCCACGCGGCCGGCCGGGCGGCCGTCCGCGTCGCGGACCTTCGTTCCCAGCAAGGACTCGAACGCGACCTCCTTCGCCATCTCAGGCGCCTCCGGGGAGGCGGTCGATCACCCGCTCGGCCAGCCAGCGCTCGAGGGACCACAGCGGCGTGGCGGCCGCGTCGATGTCGACCGTGATCTCCTTCTCGTCGATCCTCCGCACCTGCGACCACGGGATGCGGTAGGCGTGGGGCGCGGCGGCGCCGAGGCGGCGGCCCCAGCGCGCGAGCCACCGGCTCAGCCGAGGATGCAGCCGCCGGGCCAGCGTGAGGGCGCCGACTTCCAGCGCCACGACGCGCGGCGCGCCGTGCTCGCCGACCAGCAGAACGATGCCGTCCGCCTTGCCGCACGGCCGGCCCTTCCGGTCCACGAGCTGCGAGTCGAGCACGTCGTGGGCCAGCCTCACCATGGCTCAGCCTCCCACCAGCTCGAGCGGGAGCGACACGACGGCCAGCACGCAGGCCAGCACGATGACGACGAGTACCACGGCGTTGCCGAACCGGCCGTTCGCGTGCCCCTTCACGTAAGTGGGATCGTTCATCAGCACCAGGAACGGCAGCGTGGCCACCGGCAGCGAGGCCGCGCTGAGCACCATGGACACGTTGGTGAGCCGCAGCGGGTCGACGCCCGCGACGACGGGCAGCATCGCCACCACCAGCGCCAGCGTGTAGGTGGCGGCGAAGCGCGCCGCGTCGCGCGGCTTCACGTTCTCGCCCCAGTTCCAGCCGAAGCCCTGGGCGACGAGGTAGGCGACGGCCAGCGTGATCTCGAGCACGGCGCCCAGGCAGGCGATGCCGAAGGCCGCCACGAAGAGCCAGAAGCCCCAGTGCCCGAAGGCATCGATGAGCATCAGCGCCACCTGCTCGTAGCTCTCGATGCGCACGCCGCGCGGCAGGAACACCATGGCCGCCACCACGAGGACGGCGGCGGCCAGGATGCCACCGAAGCTCATGCCCAGGGTCGCCACCATGCGGTTCGTTCCCAGGTCTTTCTTGTCCCAGTGGTCTTCGATGGCGCCGGAGGAATAGAAGTAGAAGAGGTACGGCGTGAGCGAGGCGCCCAGGATGCTCACGGCGAGAAACCAGTAGCGCCCGCTGTCGTGGTCCGGCAGGCGCGGCACCAGGCCCGCCGCCACCTCGCCGAGCGGCGCGTGCAGGCGAAACATGGCGACCAGGAAGGCCACCGTCACCAGGCCGAGCAGCGAGACGCCCTTCTCGATCAGGCCGAACGAGCCGCGCCAGAGCAGCACCCACACGAGGACCATGACGGGCAGCGCCCACCACTGCAGGGCCACGCCGGTGGCGAGCTGCAGCGCCATGCACACGCCGCCCAGCTCGGCGCCCAGCGTGAGGAGGCTCACGAGCGCCACCGTGAGCAGCGGGACCACGAAGAAGTTGAAGCCGAACCGCTCACGCATGGCGCTGGCGATGGTGTGATGGCTGACGGCGGCCAAGCGTCCCGACATCTCCACGAGAAAGATCAGGCAGAGCGTGCCGAGCGCGATCACCCACAAGAGCTGGAAGCCGAACTCCGCGCCGGCCTGGGCAGAGGTCGCCAGCGAGCCGGCCTCCAGGAAGCCGCCGATGCTGGTGACGATGCCGAGGGCCACCTCGAAGACCTTCGTCACGAGCGCGCCTCCAGGCCGGCCGCCACCTCACCGAGCGTGCGCGCCTCCGCCTGCAGGCGGGCGCGAATGGGCACGGCGCCGGTACGATCGCCGCGCTCGATCGCCTCCGCCAGCTCGGCGACCGCGCGGTCCAGGCGCTGCAACGCCTCGCCCACCCGTGCGCGGGCGGCCGCGGGAAGCGCGTCCAGGTGGCGACCGCGCTCCGTCAGCGCCTGCCGCGCCCGCCCGACCGCGCGCAGGCTGTAGCGCCGCGGGACCTCGTGCTGCGTCCAGGCGGCGGCGACCATGTCGGTCGTGGCCGCCCACGAAGCCAGCGCGCGCACGTCCGTCGCGTCCCCCGAGCCACCGCAGCCGGCCGCAGCCAGGAGCACGGCGATCATGACGACGCGCAGGAGGGCCATCACTGATTCGCGCTGCAACCGTGATGCCGCGACCGCTGCAAATCGATGCACGCCGGCACTCCCGATCGGCGGCCGAGCGCCGCGCGGCCGCGCCAGTCGCCTGTAACGACGGGCAGCGGCAGGCGTACGTCTTGCTACGTCGTCTGTCTGGCCATGACTGCGCCCCGGCCGGCCACGCTCGCGGTGCTGGGCAGCCTGCTCGCGCTGCTCGCCGCGGCGGCGTCACGGCGCACGCTCGACGCTGCTCTGGCCGATGACGGCCAATGGGTGCGGCCGGCCAAGGATCTCGCCGCCACCCGCTATAGCTCCCTCGACCAGGTCACGGCCGCCAACGTAAAGACGTTGCGGCTGGCGTGGTCCTTCGACCTCGGCGTGGAGCGCGGCGAGGAGGCCGCGCCCCTCGTCGTCGGCGACACCATGTACGTCGTCACGCCGTTCCCCAACGTCCTCTACGCCTTCGATCTCACGCGGCCCGGCACGGTGCGCTGGAAGTACGAGCCGACGCCGGCGACCGAGGCGCAGGGCGTCGCCTGCTGCGACGTGGTGACCCGGGGCGCGGCCTACGCCGACGGACTCGTCGTCTTCAACACGCTGGACGCCCATACGGTGGCCGTGGACGCGCGCAGCGGGCGCGAGCAGTGGAAGACCAGGCTCGGCGAGATTGCGCGCGGCGAGACCATGACGATGGCGCCGCTGATCGTCGGCGACAAGGTCCTCGTCGGCAATAGCGGGGGCGAGATGGGCGTGCGTGGGTGGCTCACCGCGCTCGACCTCCACAGCGGCCGCCTCGCCTGGCGCGCCTACAGCACCGGGCCCGACCGCGACGTGCTCATCGGCCCCGGCTTCAAGCCGTTCTACACGTTCGATCAGGGCCGCGATCTCGGCGTGACGTCGTGGCCGCCGGAGGCGTGGAAGATCGGCGGCGGCACCGTGTGGGGCTGGCTCTCGTACGACCCCGAGCTCGACCTCGTCTACTACGGCACCGCCAATCCAGGGCCCTGGAACGCCGAGCAGCGCCCCGGCGACAACAAGTGGACGGCGACGATCTTCGCTCGCCGGCCCGCCACCGGCGAGGCCGTGTGGGCCTACCAGGTCTCGCCGCACGACCTCTACGACTACGACGGGGTCAACGAGCTGGTGCTGCTCGACCTCGACCTCGCGGGCCGCCGGCGCAAGGTCGCGGTGCGCCCCGACCGCAACGGCTACGTCTACGTGCTCGACCGCGCGACGGGCGAGGTGCTCTCGGCCACGCCGTTTGGCCACGTCACGACGACGAAGGGCGTCGATCTCACCTCCGGCCGCCTGACGTACGTCGACGCCAAGAAGCCCGAGCTCGGCAAGGTCGTGCGCGGCGTCTGCCCCGCGGCGCCGGGCGCCAAGGACTGGCAGCCCTCGTCATGGTCGCCGCGCACGGGGCTGCTCTACATCCCGCACCAGAACCTGTGCATGGACGTGGAGGGCGTGGAGGCGAGCTACATCGCCGGCACACCGTACGTGGGGAGCGCCACGCGGATGTACGCCGGCCCCGGCGGCCATCGCGGCCTGCTCACGGCCTGGGACCCGGTCAACGCGCGGGCCGCCTGGCGCATCACCGAGCGGTTCCCCGTGTGGTCCGGCACGCTCGCCACCGGCGGCGACGTCGTCTTCTACGGCACGATGGATCGCGCCTTCAAGGCCGTCCACGCGCGCACCGGCGAGCCGCTCTGGCGATTCGAGACGGTCTCCGGAATCATCGGCCAGCCGATCACCTATCGCGGGCCCGACGGCCGGCAGTATGTCGCCGTCCTGTCGGGTGTGGGCGGCTGGGCCGGCGCAATCGTCTCGGCGGGCCTCGACGCGCGCGATGCCTCCGCCGCGCTCGGCTTCGCGCACGCCATGCGCGACTTGCCCGGCGCCACGCCTAAGGGAGGGAGGCTCTATGTCTTCGCCCTCCCCTGAGGCGCGCCTGCTCGTGCTCGCGCTGATCGCGCTGCTGCTGGCCGGGCCGGCCGCCGCTACGCCCGGCGAGCTGCGCGTGTGCGCGGATCCCGACAACCTGCCCTTCTCGAACGCGCGCGGCGAGGGCTTCGAGAACCGCGTGGCCGAGGTGCTCGCACGCGAGCTCGGCCTCGCGCTGCGCTACACGTGGTGGGCGCAGCGCCGCGGCTTCGTGCGGCAGACGCTGGGGACGGGTACGTGCGACGTCCTCCTCGGCGTGCCGGAGGGCTTCGAGCGCGCGCGCCTCACCCGGCCCTACTACGCGTCCACCTACGTCTTCGCCTGGCGGCGTGGCGACGGGCCGGCCGTGCGCTCGCTCGACGACCCCGCGCTGCGGCGGGTCCGCGTCGGCGTGCAGCTCATCGGCAACGACGGCACGAACACCCCGCCCGCGCACGCGCTCGCCCGGCGCGGGATCGTCGACAACGTGCGCGGCTACACGGTCTACGGCAGCTCCACGACGGCCGAGCCGCCCGGCCGCATCCTCACCGCGCTCGCCGCGGGCGAGATCGACGTCGCGCTGGTGTGGGGCCCGCTGGCCGGCTACTTCGCGCCGCGCCAGGCCGTGGCCATCGAGCTGGCGCCGGTGACGCCGGCGCTCGATCCGCCCGGCCTGCGCTTCGTGTTCGCGATCGCCGCGGGCGTGCGCAAGGACGACACGGCGCTGGGCGAGCGGCTGGACGCCGCCCTGGCGGCGCGCCGCGCGGAGATCGACGCCATCCTCGACGCCTACGGCGTGCCGCGCGCACGCGCGGCGGACGTGCGATGAGAGCCGCTGCGGTCCTCGGCCTGCTCGGCGCGCTGCTCGTCCTCACGGGCTGTCAGCGCGAGCAGCGCCGCTTCAGCGAGGTCGCGCCGGCCAGCGGACGGCCGGACCGCCTGCGGGCGAGCGGCTTCAACCCGGGCGACCGCCAGGCGCCCGCCGAGTTCCGCAATCCCTACGAGCGCAACGCCTGGGCGGCCGCCGAGGGCAAGCGGCTCTATGCGGCGTTCAACTGCATCGGCTGCCACGCCAACGGCGGCGGCGGCATCGGTCCGCCGCTGATGGACCCGGCCTGGATCTACGGCGGCGAGCCCGTCGAGATCTACGCCAGCATCGTGGAGGGCCGGCCCAACGGCATGCCCGCCTTCGGCGGCCGCATCACCGACAGCCAGGCCTGGCAGCTCGTCACCTACGTGCAGTCGATGAGCGGCCTCCTGCGCAAGGACGTCCGGCCCAGTCGCAGCGATCACATGAGCGTGCGGCCCTCGGAGCAGTCGGGCACCTCCGAGCGGAGGAAGCCGCCGCAATGAGCGCGATGCTGCTGAGCCTCGTCCTCCTGCTGGCCGGCTGCGGCGCGCCGGCGGCGCTGAGCCCGGCGGGTCCCCAGGCCGGCCAGATCGCCGGGCTGTGGGCGGTGTTCTTCTGGGTCTCCGTCGTCGTCGAGGTCGCCGTCGTCGCGTTCCTGCTCTACGCCGTCCTCCGCGCGCGCCGGCCGGTGCTGACGTTGCCGGCGCTGGCCGCCGAGCCGCTGGCAGAGCGACGCCTCACGCGGGGCGTCAGCGCCGCCACCGCCCTCACGGCCATCGTCGTCGTCGCGCTGCTGGCCGCGTCCATCCTGGTCACGCGCGCCCTGGGCGCGCTGCACGCGCCGCAGGCGCTGACCGTGGAGATCGCCGGGCATCAATGGTGGTGGGAGGTCGAGTACTGGGACCCGGTGCCCTCGCAGCGCGTGCGCACGGCCAACGAGATCCATGTGCCCGTGGGCGAGGCCGTGCTGGTGAAGCTGCGCGCGAGCGACGTGATCCACAGCCTGTGGGTGCCCCCACTGCACGGCAAGAAGGACCTGATCCCCGGCCACGCGACGTCGCTGTGGATCAAGGCCGATCGGCCGGGCGCCTTCGGGGGCCAGTGCGCGGAGTTCTGCGGCTACCAGCACGCGCACATGCGCCTGCTCGTGATCGCCGAGTCGCGCGGCGCCTTCGATGCCTGGCTCGCCCGGCAGCGGCGGCCCGCGCCCGAGCCCACCGACGCACAGGCGCGCCGCGGCCGCGACGTCTTCCTCACGGGCCCCTGCGCCATCTGTCACACCATCGTCGGCACGCCGGCCGCCGCGCGCCTCGGGCCGGACCTGACGCACCTCGCGGGCCGCACGACGCTGGCCGCCGGCACGCTGCCGAACACGCCCGGCCATCTCGCGGGCTGGATCATCGATCCGCAGCGGATCAAGCCGGGCGTCCACATGCCGTCGATCGGGCTGGACGGCGCCGATCTCCAGGCGCTGCTCGCCTATCTCGGGAGCTTGAAGTGAGCGCCGAGCTCGCGGTGCGCGACGTCGACGACGCCGCCACCCGCGCGGCGCTGGAAGTGACGTGGGCGCCGCCGCGCGGCGTGCTGGGCCTGCTGGGCACGGTGAACCACAAGGTCGTGGCCATCCGCTACATCGTGAGCGCCTTCGTGTTCTTCGCGCTGGCCGGCGTCCTGGCGCTGGTCATGCGCGCCCAGCTGGCCTATCCCGAGGCGCGCCTGGTCGGCCCCGACCTCTACAACCAGATCTTCACCGTGCACGGCAGCACGATGATGTTCCTGTTCGCCGTGCCGGTCATGGAGGCGATGGGCCTCTACCTCGTCCCGCTGATGGTCGGCACGCGCAACGTCGCCTTCCCGCGCCTCAACGCCTTCGGCTTCTGGATCTACCTGATCGGCGGCGCGCTGCTGTGGGGCGCCTTCCTGCTGAACGCCGGTCCCGACGCCGGCTGGTTCGCCTACGTGCCGCTGGCCGGGCCGGACCAGGCGCCCGGCAAGCGCATCGACGTGTGGGCCCAGATGATCACCTTCACCGAGCTGGCCGCGCTGGTGGGCGCCGTCGAGCTCGTCGTCACCACGCTGAAGCTGCGCGCGCCCGGCATGTCGCTCAACCGCGTCCCGCTCTTCGTGTGGGCGATGCTGGTCACGGCGTTCATGGTGATCTTCGCCATGCCCGCGATCATGGTCGCGAGCACCATGCTGGCCATGGACCGGCTGGTGGACACGCACTTCTTCAACGTGGCCGAGGGCGGCGACGCCCTGCTGTGGCAGCACCTCTTCTGGTTCTTCGGCCACCCCGAGGTCTACATCATCTTCATTCCGGCCACCGGCTTCGTGTCCACCATCGTGCAGACGTTCGCGCGGCGGCCGATCGTGGGCTATCCGGCGATGGTGCTCTCGCTCATCGCCACGGGCTTTCTCGGCTTCGGCCTCTGGGTGCATCACATGTTCGCCACGGGGCTGCCCAAGCTCGGCGAGAGCTTCTTCACCGCGGCCAGCATGCTGATCGCGATCCCCACCGGCGTGCAGATCTTTTGCTGGCTGGCCACGCTGCGCAGCGGGCGGGTCCTGGTGCGCGCCCCGCTCCTCTACGTGCTGGCCTTCGTCGCCACGTTCGTGCTCGGCGGCCTCAGCGGCGTCATGGTGGCGTCGGCACCGCTCGACCTGCAGCTTCACGACACGTTCTTCGTGGTGGCCCACCTGCACTACGTGCTGATCGGCGGCTCCGTGTTCCCGCTGCTGGGCGCGCTCCACTACTGGCTGCCCAAGATGAGCGGGCGCATGCCGAGCGAGGGCCTCGGCCGCCTCACCGTGGCGATCCTGTTCGTCGGCTTCCAGCTCACGTTCTTTCCGATGCACCAGCTCGGGCTGGCCGGCATGCCCCGGCGCGTCTACACGTACCTGCCCGAGACGGGCTGGGGTCCGCTGAACGCACTGTCCAGCGTGGGCGCCGCGCTGCTGGGCGTGGCCGTGCTGCTGTTCGTCGCCAACGTGGCCTGGACGCTGCGTCGGGGCGCGCGGGCCGAGGATGATCCGTGGGGCGCCGACACGCTCGAGTGGAGCACCACGTCGCCGCCGCCGGCCTACAACTTCGTCCACATCCCGGTGGTCGAGAGCCGCCACCCGCTCTGGACCCACCCGAGCCCACGCGTCGTGACGGGCCTGCGCATCGACGTCCGCGAGGTCCTCGTCACCGACGCCATCGACGCGGTGCCCGATCACCGGCACATGCTCGATGGCCCCACGCTCTATCCGTTCCTCACGGCGATGGCGGCGGGGATCGGCATCATCACCGCGATCTTCACCCCGTGGGGGATCACCGTCGGCGTGGTCCTCACGCTGCCGCCGTTGATCGGCTGGTTCTGGCCGGCGGGCGAGGCCATCGCCGGCACGACGAGGGAGAAGGCGTGAGACGGCCCGTCCTCGACGTCTCCGCGCTGCCGCCCATCGCCTACGGCTCGCGCACGACCATCTGGTGGGGGGTCCTCGGGCTCATCGCCATCGAGGGCGCGGCGCTGGCGCTGACCGCCGTCGCCGCGCTCTACCTGCGCCAGAACTTCATGACGTGGCCGCCCTATGGCACACCGCCGCCGGGCCTCGCCGCCGCCACGGCCAACGTCGTGCTGCTGGCGCTGAGCGTCTGGCCGATGTACGTCGCCGATCGCGCGGCGCAGCGCGAGCGGAGGCTGCCCGTCATCATCGCGCTCGGCATCGCCTGCGTGTTCAATGTCGCCACGCTGGCGCTGCGCGGCTTCGAGTTCGCCGCGCTCAACTGCTGGTGGGACGACCACGCGTATGGCTCGGCCGTGTGGCTGCTGCTCGGCATGCACGCGGCCCATCTCGTCGCCTCGGCCATCGAGAACGTCCTGCTGCTGGCCCTCGTCGTGAAGGGCCCGCTCGAGCGCAAGCACTTCGTGGATGTCCACGTGAATGCCCTCTACTGGTACTTCATCGTCGCCGTGTGGGTCCCCGTCTACGTGCTCGTCTTCCTGGCGCCGCGCTGGTCATGAGACGCGGCGGCCAGTGGACGGCGATCGTGGCGGGCCCGCTGGCGTGGCTGGCCTTTCTCGAGGCGGAATACGCCCTGGTGCCGTGGGCGTGCGACCACGCGGGCGGCCAGCGGACCGTCCTCTATGCCGTGGCCGCGGCGTGCCTGCTGACCGCGCTGGCCGGCGCCATCCTCGCCTGGCGCGACTGGCGCGCGGGGCGGCGCGCGTTCGACGACGCGCCGCCGGCCGGTCGCGCCGCCTTCATGGCGCTGACCGGGCTCGGCTCGAGCCTGCTGTTTGCCTTCGTGATCGCGGCCGCCTCCATCCCGCTCTTCTGGATGCTGCCGTGCGAGTGATCGTCGCGGTGGCTCTGCTGCTCACGCCGGCGACGGCGGCGGCCCACGACGGCGCCGCGACGGGACCGCCACCGGCCGCCACCGCGCTCGCGCTCGTGCTCGCCGTGCTCGTGTACGCGCACGGCGTCCGGCGTCTTCAGGCGCGCGGCCGTACCGTCGGCGCCGGCCGTCAGGTGGCGGCGGCCGTCGCAGCACTCACGCTGGCCGGCGCGCTGCTGCCGCCGCTCGACCGCGTGGCCGCCGCGCTGCTGTCCGCGCACATGGGCCAGCACGTGCTCCTCACGCTCGTGGCGGCGCCGCTGCTGGCGCTGGCGCAGCCGCTCAACGTGGCGCTGGCGGCGCTGCCCCGCGCGTGGCGGCCGCGACGGCTGCCCGGCGCGCGCCTCCCCGTGGCCGCCGCCGCCCTCGCCCACGCCGGCGCGCTCTGGGCGTGGCACCTGCCGCCGCTCTACGACCTGGCGCTGGCGAGCCCGCTCCTGCACGCGCTCGAGCACGCGACGCTGATGGCGACCGCAGTGTGGCTCTGGTGGGCGGCGAGCCGGCAGCGGCCGGCCGGCGCGCTGGCGCTCTTCGCCACCGCGCTGCATGCCGGGGCGCTCGGCGCGTTGCTCACGCTGGCGCCCCGGCCGTGGTTCGCCGCACACCAGGCCGGCGGCGCCGGGCTGTCGGCGCTCGAAGACCAGCAGCTCGCCGGCATCCTCATGTGGGTGCCGGCCGGCACGCTGCTGACCGGCTTCGCGCTGGCGCTCCTGGCCGCGTGGTTCCGGCAGGCCGAGCGGCGCACGCCGTCACTCATGGGCCCGCGCACGCTGGTGCTGGTCGTGCTGCCGCTGCTCACGCTGCTCGCTCCCGGCTGCAACCGCGCGGCGCCGACCGCGACGCTGATGACCGGCGGCGATCCCGGGCGCGGCCGCGCGGCGATTCCGAAGTATGGCTGCCAGACGTGCCATACCATCCCCGGCGTCATCGGCGCCGATGCCAGCGTGGGGCCTCCGCTCACGAAGCTCGCGATGCGCGCGTTCGTGGCGGGACAGAGCAACACGCCCGACAACCTCATCGCATGGATCCGGCATCCGCAGCAGCGGCGGCCGGCGAGCCCGATGCCGGAGATGGGCGTGACCGAGCAGGACGGCCGCGACATCGCGGCGTATCTCTACACGCTGCGCTGACGTCGCTACCGCGACCAGACGCGGCGCGCCAGGCGCGGGTACTCCACCACGAGGCCGTCGCTGTCGAGCGTGATCTCGGCGGTGAAGCCGGTGCCGAGCCCCTCGTAACGATACCGCCCGCCGTCGGCGCCCCACGTGAGGCACGTGTAGCGCTGGCGCGAGACGGAGAGCGAGAGATCCGGCACGCCGACGTAGACGACGTTCAGCTCCTCGCTCCAGCCGGGCACCATGCCGAGACGGCGGATCGGCAGCGTGTTGGTGAACACGGTCGAGGGCAGGTCCACGTCGAAGCAGCCGTCGAGCGCCGGCACGCGCGTGCCGTCGGGCCCCATCCAGTGGCCGGTACCGTCGCTGGAGAGCGCGAGCGCCGCGCTCTGGTCGCCGAGCACCCAGGCCTCCAGCGTGCGCACGCGCCAGCCGGCATCGCAGCGCAGCGCATAGCGGATCGTGTAGGCGCGCCCGGCGGTGAGCCCGATGGCGACGGACTCCGCCGTCACGCCGGCCGCGTCGCCGGTCACGTGCACGGACTCGAGACCGGGGCCCGTCCACGCCTGCCAGAGGACGTGGCGGTTCATCTACGCAAGCGCGCCCACCGCGGACTCGGCGGCGGCCAGCACGCTGCCGTCCTCGGCCAGCGCCAGGGCGGCGTCGAGGTCGGTCTTCAGATAGCGATCGTCCGCCAGCGGCGGGATGCGCCGGCGCACGGCCGCCTGCGCCGCGCGGCTGCCGCGGCCGGGCACGAGCGGCGCGCGGAGATCGAGCGCCTGCGCGGCGAGCAGCAGCTCGATGGCCAGCACCTGGCGCGCCGTGGCCACGGCGCGGCGCGCCTTGAGCGCGGCGCCGGCGCCCATCGCGTTGTAGTCCTCCTGCAGTCCCGACGTGGGAATGGAATCGATCCCGGCCGGATGGGCGAGCGTCTTCAGCTCCGCCACCAGCGAGGCCGCCGTGTACTGGGCGATCATGTACCCCGAGTTGACGCCGCCACCGTGGGCCAGGAAGGCCGGCAGCCCCTCGTTGGTCAGCGGGTTCACCAGCCGGTCGCAGCGCCGCTCGCTGATCCCCGCGAGCTGGGCCAGGCCCATGGCCAGCGTGTCGAGCGCCAGGCCCAGCACCTCGCCGTGGAAGTTGCCGCCGCTCAGCACGGCGCCGTCGGCGGGAAAGATCAGCGGGTTGTCGGAGACGGCGCCCAGCTCGCGCTCGACGATGGCGCGCGCGAAGCCGATGGCCTCGCGCGCGGAGCCGTGCACCTGCGGCATGCAGCGCAGGCTGTAGGCGTCCTGCACGCGCGTGCAGTCGCGATGCGACTCGATCACGCCGCTCTCGGCCGTGAGCGCACGAAGGTTCGCGGCGACCACCTGCTGGCCCGGGTGCGGCCGGAGCGCGTGGATCCGCGCATCGAAGGCGGCGTTGGTCCCCATCAGCGCCTCGAGCGACATGGCGCCGGCCACGTCGGCCAGCCGCGCGAGCCGTCCGGCGTCCAGCACCGCCAGCGCGCCCAGCGCGGCCATGAGGTGCGTGCCGTTCAATAGAGCGAGGCCTTCCTTGGTCTCGAGCGTCAGCGTCGTGATCCCCGCCGCGCGCAGCGCTTCTGCGGCGGGGGCGCGCCGGCCGCCCGACCACGCCTCGCCCTCGCCGATCAGGCAGGCGGCCACGTGGGCCAGCGGCGCGAGATCGCCGGAGGAGCCGACCGAGCCCTGCTCGGGCACCACGGGATGCACGCCGCGATTCAGGCACGTCACCAGCGTCTCCACCACGAGGGGGCGCACGCCCGAGGCGCCGCGCGCCAGGGAGGCGGCCAGCAGGAGCAGCATCGCGCGCGTCTCGGCCTCCGCGAGCGGCGCCCCCACCCCGGCCGCGTGGCTCAGCACGAGATTGCGCTGGAGCGCGGCGCGCTGGGCCGGCGGGATCACGACGTCCTTGAGCTTGCCGACGCCGGTGGTGATGCCGTAGATCGGCTCGGTGCCGCCCGCGAGCCGATCGACGAAGGCGCGCCCGCGCTTCAGGAGCTCGACGGCCGGCGCGGCCAGGGTCACCTCGC
This sequence comes from Candidatus Rokuibacteriota bacterium, assembly GCA_003220265.1. Lineage (GTDB taxonomy): Bacteria > Methylomirabilota > Methylomirabilia > Rokubacteriales > CSP1-6 > AR5. Next base: position 16,029 of record QHRW01000111.1, read on the forward strand.
GACGGTGCCGCGCCACCGTTTCGACGTCGTCGAGCGCGAGCGGCCCGCCGTCGAGGATCACTGGACTCAGATCGTCCACCCTTTCGTCAGCGCGGCCACGCGCGCGACGAGGTCGGCCTCGTCCAGCGTCGCCAGCCGGCCGCCGGTGACGACGTGACGGCCGTGCACCCACACGTCGGTCACCGCCTGGGGCGACATCGCGTAGACCACGCTCGCCAGCAAGTTATTGCGCGGCTGTAGCGAGAGGTGCGCGAGGTCGACGGCGACGAGGTCGGCGAGCCGGCCGGGCGCAATCACGCCGGCCTCCAGGCCGAGCATCTCGGCGGCCGAGCGCGTGCCGAGCGCGAAGGCGGTCGCCGCGGACAGCGCGGTGCCGTCCAGCAGCCGCACGCGCTGCAGCAGGGAGCACGTGCGCATCTCGTCGAAGACCGACAGCCGGTTGTTCGTGCAGCCGCCGTCGGTGCCGAGGCCGATGCGCACGCCCGCCCGCAGCATCTCGGGAATCCGCGTGATCCCGTCGCCGAGGAACATGTTGGAGCCGGGGCAATACGCGAGCGCGGCGCCCCGGCCGCCCATCAGCGCGATCTCCTCGTCGTCCAGCCACACGCAGTGCACGCCGATCATGCGCGGGCCCAGCACGCCGAGCTGGTCGAGGTAACGGATGGGCGTGGCGCCGTGCTCCTTCAGCGTCCGCTCGCCCTCGTAGCGGCCCTCGGCCACGTGGATGTGAAAGGGGGTGCGCTCGGCCTCGGCCACCTCCCAGCCGGCCCGGATCATCGCGGGGGAGGCGCCGTGGGGACTGTGCGGCGCGGGCTGGACCACGCACGTGTCGTCGTGACGATGCGCGGCGATCAGCTCGCGCACGCGGCGCGCCGCATCGCGCGGCGTCTCGCGATACCGCTTCGGCGCGCCCTCCCAGTCGTACATCGTCCGGGCCAGCACCAGGCGGATGCCGACCGCGCGCGCGGCGGCGATGACGGCCTCGGCGTTGTCGTTGCCGTCGTCCTGCAGGTAGAAGAAGTCCACGCAGGTGGTGGCGCCGTGGCGCAGCATCTCGGCGAAGGCGAACGTCGCCCCCAGCGCGATGCCGTCGCGATCCAGGCGCTCGGAGAACGGGTAGAGCACGCGGTCGCGCCAGCCCATGAAGTCGAGGTCGTCGCCGAGCCCGCGCAGCAGCGACTGGAAGGTGTGGCAGTGCGCGTTGACGGTGCCCGGCAGCAGCGCGCGCCCCGGCAGCGCCTGGTCCCCGCGCTGCGGCGTGCCGGCGGCCTGGACGGCCGCGACGCGCCCGTCGGTGATCGCCACCGCGCGGCCGCTCTGCCAGCCCTCCGGCGTCAGCACGAGCTCCGGCAAGAGCCGCATTATCGTAGCGGGGCCCGCGAGGCCAGCTCGAGACGTGGGTGGCCTGATCCAGGAGCGCGTCGGCTCCGCACGTTCATCGCTCGTGGACGAGGCGGCCGCGCTTGATCACGCGGCTGACGTGGTTGACGCCGTAGAAGTAGGAGAGATAGCGCCAGTTGGGGACGTCGGCCAGCACCAGGTCGCACTGCTTGCCCGGCGCCAGTGAGCCGACCGCGGCCTCGAGGCCCATCGCGTGGGCGCCGTGCAGCGTCACGCCCAGGAGCGCCTCCTCCGGCGACATCTTCATCTGGCTCACGGCCATGGTCATCGTGAGCTGCAGGTTGAGCCCCATCGACGAGCCCGGATTGAAGTCGGAGGCGAGGGCGACACGCACGCCCGTGGCCAGGAACGTGCGCGCCGGCGCATACGGCAGGCCGAGGAAGAACGCGGTGCCCGGGAGCAGCGCGGCCGTGACGCCGGCGTCCTTCATCCGCATCACGCCCTCCGGCCGCGCCTTGAGCAGGTGATCGGCCGACAGCGCGCCGACCTCCGCCGCCAGCTCGGCGCCGCCCAGCGTGACGAACTCGTCGGCGTGGAACTTCGCGCGTAGCCCGTGCTCCGCGCCCGCCGTCAGGACGCGCCGCGCCTGGGCGACGGAGAACACGCCCTCCTCGCAGAAGACGTCCACGTAGCGCGCGATGCCCTGGCGCTTCACGGCCGGCAGCATCTCCTTCACGACGGCGTCCACGTAGGCGTCCGCGCGGCCCTTGTACTCCGGCGGCACCTCGTGGGCGCCGCAGAAGTTGGCGTGGACCTCGACCGGCTGCGTGACGCCGAGCCTCCCGATGGCCTCCAGCATCTTCAGCTCGTCGGCCGGCGTGAGGCCGTAGCCCGACTTGATCTCCATGGTCGTCGTGCCGTGGGCGAGCGCCGCGGCCAGGCGTGGGCGCGCCAGCGCGACCAGCTCGTCCACGGAGGCCGCGCGGGTCGCGGCCACGGTGGACAGGATGCCGCCGCCGGCCGTCGCGATCTCCTGGTAGCTGGCGCCCCGCGCGCGCAGCGCGTACTCCTGCTCGCGCGAGCCGGCGAAGACCGCGTGGGTGTGCGAGTCCACGAAGCCGGGGAGCGCCACGCGGCCGTACGCGTCGAGATGGCGGCCGTTGCCGGCCAGCACGACCTCGTGCACGAGCCGCGATTCCGACCCCACCCACACGATGCGGCCCTCGGCCGCCGCCAGCGCGCCGCCGGGAATCACGCCCAGCGCGCCCTCGCCGAGCGCCGGGTCGCACGTCACCAGCTCGGCCGTGTTGGCGACGATGAGGTCGGCCGTGATCACAGCGCGCGCTCCATCTCCACGATGGTGAGCGTGGGATCCACCGGCTGGCGATCGCGGCGGCCCGTCGGCGTGAAGCCCAGCCGCTCGTAGAGCGTGACCGCGGGCCGATTGCCCTCGGTGACCCAGAGCCCGATGCGCCGGTAGCCGCGCTGCCGCGCCCACTCGAAGACGGCTTCGGCCAGCGCGCGTCCGATGCCGCGAGTCCGTGCTGACGGGTCGACCCACATGCCGCCCACGTGCGGCACGTCGGGGACGTCGCGTGGCAGCATGCCGAACGCCATCCCGACGGCCGCGGCGTCCTCCTCGGCCACGAACATCGCGTGGTGCCCGGGCTCGGTCACGCTTCGGGTCATGTCGTCCCAGTACGACTCCGGCTTGGCGCTGATCTCGTCGTGCGCGTGCGCGAACGCGCTGGGGGCATCGGCGAGCGCGCGCAGGCGGAGATCTTTGAAGAGCTTTGCCTCGTCGGCGCGCAGCCGCCGCACGGTCACGTGGTGACGCCCGGCAGGTCGAGCTGGTGGCGCGTCGCCGCGTCCACGGCCTCGGGGTAGCCGGCATCCGCGTGGCGCATGATGCCGGTGCCGGGATCGGTCGTCAGCACGCGCTCGAGCCGGCGCGCCGCGTCCGCGCTGCCGTCGGCGACGACGACCATGCCGGCGTGAAGCGAGTAGCCGATGCCCACGCCGCCGCCGTGGTGCACGCTCACCCACGTGGCACCGGCCGCCGTGTTGAGCAGCGCGTTCAGGACCGGCCAGTCGGCGATCGCGTCGGAGCCGTCCCGCATCGACTCGGTCTCGCGGTTGGGCGAGGCCACCGAGCCGGAGTCGAGATGGTCGCGGCCGATGACGATCGGCGCCTTGACCTTGCCGGTCGCGACGAGGTCGTTGAAGATCCGCCCGGCCCGCGCGCGGTCACCGTAGCCGAGCCAGCAGATGCGGGCCGGCAGGCCCTGGAAGTGCACGCGCTCGCCGGCCAGCGTGAGCCAGCGCACGAGGTGCTCGTTGTCGCGGAAGGCGTTCAGCAGCGCGCGATCGGTCGCGTAGATGTCCTCGGGATCGCCGGAGAGCGCGACCCAGCGGAACGGTCCCTGGCCCTCGCAGAAGAGCGGGCGGATGAACGCGGGCACGAAGCCGGGATAGGCGAAGTCGGACACGCCGGCGTTCTCGGCCTCGCGGCGGAAATTATTGCCGTAGTCGAAGAGGATCGCGCCCGAGCGCTGGAAGTCGAGCATCGCCCGCATCTGCGCGGCGATGGACTCGTACGCGCGCTTCAGGTACTCCTTCGCGTCGCGCGCGCGCAGCGCCGCGGCCTCGGCCACGGGGAGACCGGCGGGGATGTAGCCGTTGAGCATGTCGTGCGCGGAGGTCTGGTCGGTGACGGCGTCGAAGCGCACGCCGCGACGGGCCAGCTCGGGATGCACCTGGGCGGCGTTGCCGTGGAGCGCGATCGACAGCGGTGTGCGCGCGCGCCGCGCCTGCTCCGCCCACGCCAGCGCCTCGTCGAGCGAGTCCGTCATGCGATCGACGTACTTCAGGCGCAGCCGCCGCTCGATGCGCTCGCGATCGATCTCGACGAAGAGCCCGACACCGCCGTTGAGCGTGACGGCCAGCGGCTGGGCGCCGCCCATGCCCCCGAGCCCGGCCGAGAGCACGAGCCGCCCGGCCAGCGTTCCGCCGAAGTGCTTGCGCGCGCAGGCGCCGAACGTCTCGTAGGTCCCCTGCAGGATGCCCTGCGTGCCGATGTAGATCCACGAGCCGGCCGTCATCTGGCCATACATCGTGAGACCCATGGCCTCGTACGTGCGGAAGTGCTCCCAGTCGGCCCACTCGGGCACCAGCAGAGAGTTCGCGATCAAGACCCGCGGGGCATCGGCGTGAGTGCGGAACACGCCGACCGGCTTGCCCGATTGCACCAGCAGCGTCTCGTCGCCCTCGAGGCGCCGCAGCGTGGCCACGATGCGGTGATACGCCTCCCAGTTGCGCGCGGCCTTGCCGGAGCCGCCGTAGACGACGAGGTCCTGCCAGCGCTCGGCCACGTCGGGATCGAGGTTGTTCATGAGCATGCGGAGGGCGGCTTCCTGCGGCCAGCCCTTGCACGTCAGTGCCGACCCGCGCGGCGCATGAATGGGTTCCGGAGGCGCGAGGCGAGACATCCTATTTTTTGTAGGGGGGACCCTAGGAGGGTCCCCCCCGACCCCCTCCGGTTTCGCGGGGCGGCAATTCGGACGCTCCGATCCCCGACCCCCTCCGGTTTCGCGGGGCGTGCCTTCGGATGTTCCGGATTCGGACGTTCGGCATTCGGGCGCTCGGGGTCAGACGCCCATGACGAAGTAACCGCAGTCGACGTGGATGACTTCGCCGGTGATCCCGGAGGACATCGGCGAGGCGAGGAAGAGCGCGGTGTCGCCGACCTCGCGCAGCTCGACGTTGCGCCGGAGCGGCGCCTTCTCGGCGTGGTGCTTCAGCATGCCGGTGAAGCCGCGGATGCCGCGGGCCGCCAGCGTGTTGACCGGCCCCGCGGAGATCGCGTTGACGCGGATGTTCTTGGGCCCGAGGTCGGCCGCCAGGTAGCGCACCGAGGCCTCCAGCGAAGCCTTGGCCACGCCCATGACGTTGTAGCCGGCGGCCACCTTCTCGGCGCCGTAGTACGTCATGGCGATCACGGAGCCGCCGCCGCCGCGCTCCATCAGCGGCGTCGCCGCGCGCGTCACCGCCACCAGCGAGTAGGCCGAGACGTCGTGGGCCACGCGGAAACCCTCGCGCTCCGTGGAGAGGAAATCGCCCTCGAGGTCTTCCTTGCGCGCGTACGCGATCGAGTGGACGACCGTGTCGAGCCGGCCGAAGTCGCGCTCGACGCTCGCGAACACCGTCGCGACGTCGGCGTCGACACCCACGTCGCAGGCGTAGAGCGGCGAGCCCGGCAGCGTGCCCGCCAGCTCCTCGACGTTCTCCTTCAGCCGCTCGCCTTGATACGTGAACGCCAGCCGCATGCCGGCCCCGGCCAGCGCCTGGGCGATCGCCCACGCGATCGAGCGCTTGTTGGCGACGCCGAGCACGATGCCGGTCTTTCCCTTGAGCATGGCCCATAGAGTACCGCAGGCGGCGCGCTATACTCCGGACCCATGCGCACCGGGATCGTCCTCGCGGGCTTCGCCGCCGCCCCGCTCGCCGACTTCGTCGCCGTCGCGCGCGAGGCGGAGACGCGCGGCTATCACACCGCCTGGCTCGGCGAGGTCTCCGGCTACGACGCGATCGTGATGTCCACCGTGGTGGCGACGCACACGACGCGCCTCCACGTCGCCAACGGCGTGCTGCCCGTGCAGACGCGCACGCCGGTCATCCTGGGCATGGCCACGGCGTCGCTCAACCACCTGGCGCCCGGCCGCTTCGCGCTCGGCCTCGGGCTGTCCAGCAAGACGATCGTGGAGCAGTGGCACGGCCTCGACTTCGCGCCCTCGCTGGCGCAGATCCGCGAGGCCGTCGAGATCGTGCGCAAGGTGGCCAGCGGCGAGCGCGTGAGCCACGAGGGCAAGCACTATCGCGTGAAGGGCTTCCGCCTCACGAGCCCGCCGCCGGCGGCGCCCGTGCGCGTGTACCTGGCGGCGCTCGGCCCCGAGATGCTGGAGCTGGCCGGCGAGATCGCCGACGGCGTGCTGCTCAACTGGATCCCGCCCGAGGCCGTGCCGGCCTCGATCGCGCACCTGAAGGCCGGCGCGCAGAAGGCCGGCCGCACGCTGGAGAATTTCGAGATCGCCTCGTTCGTGCGCACCTGCGTCACCGACGACGCCGCCGCGGCGCGCGAGACGCTGGCCCGCGACGTCACCGGCTACGCGACGGTGGACGTCTACGCGTCGTTCTTCCGGACGGCCGGCTACGCCGACGAGGTCGCGCAGGTCGGCGCGGCCTGGAGCGCGGGGGATCGCAGCGGCGCGGTGAAGAAGATCTCGCCGCGGATGCTCGACGGCCTCGGCGTGGTCGGCGACGAGGCGTTCTGCCGCGCGCGCATCGCCGAGTTCGCGGCCTCCGGCCTCACGCAGCCGGTGATCGTGCCGTTCGCGCCGCCCGGCGGCGACCGCGCCGCGCTCCTCCGGACCCTTCGCGCGTTTCCGTAGCTGATGGCCCTGACGGTCCTCGGCGTGATTCCGGCGCGGCTGGCGTCCACGCGGCTGCCGCGCAAGGTGCTGCGCCCGCTGGCCGGCCGCCCGCTGGTGGCCTGGGTGTACGACGCCGCCCGCAAGGCGCCCGACCTCGCCGACGTGGTGGTGGCGACGGACAGCGACGAGGTGATCGACGCGTGCCGCGCGCTCGGCATCCAGGTGGTCCTCACCTCGCCCGAGCATCCCTCCGGCACCGACCGCGTGTGGGAAGTGGCGCAGGGCCGGGCGGCCGACGTCTACGTCAACATCCAGGGTGACGAGCCGTTCGTCACCGCGGGCCACGTCGCCAAGCTGGTGGAGCCGTTCCGCCGCGACGCCGGCACGCAGGTGAGCACGCTCTGCATCCGCGCCACGCCGGACGAGATCGACGCGCGCCAGGTCAACAAGGTCGTCTTCGGGGCCGGGGGCCGCGCGCTCTACTTCTCGAAGTACGGCATCCCGTTCGATCGCGACAACCGGGGCGCCGTGCGCTACAAGCACGTCGGCCTCTATGCCTATGGCCGGCCCGCGCTCGAGGCCTTCCATCGGCTCCCGCCCTCGATTCTCGAGCGCGCCGAGGGCCTCGAGCAGCTCCGCTTCCTCGAGCACGGCATCCCGATCACGGTGATGGAGACCACCGAGCCCACCATCGGCGTGGACACCGAGGAGGATCTGCGCGCCGCCGAGGCCCGCTTGACCGCGCGCCGGTGAGCGAGCCCCGCCTGCTCGAGCGGCCGCCCAAGATCCGGTGGGTCATCCTCGCGCTCATCGTCCTGGCCCAGACCGTGGCCAACATCGGCCCGCTCGGCATCCCGGCGATCGCCTCGCTCATCCGCGCCGACCTGGGCCTCACGCTCACCCAGGCCGGCTCGTTCCTCTCCGGCTACTACATCGGGCCCGTCACGATGTCGCTCTTCGGCGGCGTACTGGCCGATCGCTGGGGCACCGCGCGGACGCTGGTCCTCGGCCAGGCCATCATCGCGACCGGGCTGCTGGCGGCCAGTGCCGCGCCGACGTACGGCGTCCTCGTCGCGCTGATGATCGTGGCGGGCGTGGGGTACGGCCTGCTGAACCCCGCCTCGACGACGGCGGCGATGTCGTGGTTCCCGCCGCGCCAGCGCGCGACCGTCGTGGGGCTCAAGCAAGTGGGGCTGCCGTTCGGCGGCATGCTCGGCGCGGCGACGCTGCCGGCGCTGGCGCTCGCGCTCGGCTGGCGCATGGCGATCGTCGCCAGCGCGCTCGCCATCGCCGTCTGTGCCGTCGTGTGCGCGATCATCTATCGCGATCCACCCGGCGAAGCGGCGGCGCGCAAGGTGGCGGGCACTCGGAGTCCGATCCGCGCCGTGCTGCGGATGCGGGATCTCTGGCTCGTGGCCCTCGCCACCGCCGTCTTCGCCGCCATGCAGACCGTGTGGATGGCGTTCCTCGCGCTCTATCTCCAAGGAGTCGTCGGCCTGCCGCTGCTGGCGGACGCGTGGCCTTCGGGATGCTCTCCGATCGCGTCTTCGGCGGCCGTCGGCGCGCGCCGCTCGTGATCGCGGGATGCGCCTCCGCGCTGTGCTCGGTGGCGATCGCCTTCACCGGCCCGACCACTTCGGGGCCGTGGCTCGCCGCGCTCGCGCTGGTGTTCGGCTTCGCCGGCATCGGCTGGAACGGTGTGCAGCACACCCTCATGGCGGAGCTGGCCGGGCCCGGCGCCGCCGCCACCGCCGTCGGCCTCGGCCTGGCCGTGTCGTCGGGCGGCGTCATGCTGGGGCCGCCCGTCTTCGGCTGGCTCGTGCAGATGGCCGGTAGCTACCGCGGACCGTGGATCGCGCTGGCCGCCACCATGGCGGTCGGTCTCGCGCTGCTTGCGCTCGTCCGCGAGCGCCGTCCCCTCTTCTGAACGCGTAAATAGCGGGCGGCACACGGGCGTCATACCTGGCGAGCCGGGCAACAGGGCCCGGCCAGATGGGGAGGAAGACTCTGATGAGAAAGTTCTCACTTCGCAGCGTGGCGCTGGCCCTGCTTGCCACGGCTCTCGTGGCCGGCGGCGTCTACGCAGCCGATCCGCCGGCCGCCACGCCCGGCCAGCCGCATCAGCGCGGCGCCTGGCTGCAGCAGAAGCTGGGGCTGAGCGACACGCAGGCGCAGCAGATTCGCGAGATCCACGCGCGTGACTTCGCCGCGCAGAAGCAGAACTGGCAGGCGCTACGCCAGGCCCAGACCGACCTGCGGCGCCTGGCGCTCTCCGGCGCCGACGATCGCACGCTGTCGGCCAAGCAGACCGAGGTGCAGAACCTGCTCGCGCAGGCGATGCAGGCGCGCGTGAACACGCTCAAGGAGATCGGGCCGATTCTCACGCCCGAGCAGCGCGAGGCCTACGCCAAGATGATGGCCCAGGGCCCGCGCGGTCACCGTCACATGAAGCAGCCCGCCCCGCAGCAGGGCTCGTAAGCGAACGAAGCGCAGGCTCGCGAGAGCAGTCCGTTCCAGAGGAGCGCCCCGGCTACGCCGGGGCGCTTCGAACGTCCGGGGGGCTTGGGGGGCCCGGTCCAGGCCCCCCATCAAATGCCCGGCGCCCCCCATCTAAAAACAGAATGTCGATGCCCTCGGCGCGCAGGCGGCGCAGGACGCGCTTGCGCAGCTCGGACTGGACGGCGTACTGATCGACGAAGCTCGCCACCTGGCAGCTCAGCGTGAAGTCCAGACCGTAGAGGCCGAAGCCCGGGATCAGTCGCGCCTGCGGCGGCGGCTCCGAGAGCAACCCGGTGATCTCGCCGGCCGCGCGCTTGGCCTCGTCGACCAGCACGCCCTCCACGCGATCGGGATCGCTGCCGTAGACGACACTCACCGGCACGCCCAGTGACATGCGCCGTTCCGGCATGTCGTAGTTGACGATGACCGACTCGGCCACCCGCTTGTTGGGCACGATCATCACGTTGTTCCCGAGCGTGCGCACGCGCGTGGAGCGCCACCCGACGTCCACCACGTGGCCCTCGATGGTCTCGGCGATCTTCACGTAGTCGCCGACGCGAATGGGCCGGTCGGCCAGCAGGTGCACACCCGCGAAGAGATTGGACAGCGTGTCCTGCAGGGCGAGCGCGACGGCGAGGCCGCCGACGCCGAGCGCGGTGAGCAGCGGGGTGATGCGGACGCCGAGGACGTCCAGCATGATGAGCCCGCCGATCACCAGCACGAACACGCGCACGGCCGCGCGCGCGAGCCCGGTGACCCCGACGCCGAGCGCGCGCCGCTCGCCGGCGGCGGCCACCAGCGTGCCGAGGACCGCGGCCACCGTGAACGTCGCCGACAGGATCACGGCCGCCTCGAGCGTGAGGTTGAGCTGGATCGCCATCCGGCGCGGCAGCAGCGCAGGGTCCACCGTCTGGATGGCCACGAAGAGGCCGACGACGATGCACCAGAGCAGCGACGGGAAGCGCACGGCGGTCAGCAGCACGTGCAGCGCGCTGGTGGGGCCGAGCCACTGGCGCAGCGCGCGCAGGAGCGCCACGCGGAAGAGCAGCGCGCTGATGGTGACGGCGACGCACGTCACGCCGGGCCAGAAGAGTTGCCACATGGCGTGCATGCTATCGTAAGTTTCGCCATGGCACCGAGCCGCGTCTTCTACGGCTGGATCGTCGTCGCCGCCTCCGCCGCCATCGTGTGCGTCGGCATGGGCGCGCTCTTCTCGCTCGGCGTGTTCCTCAAGCCGATGGCGGAGACGATGGGCTGGAGCCGCGGCGCCATCTCGACGGTGGCGCTCCTCAACTGGATCGCCATGGGGCTCGGCTCGTTCGTGTGGGGTGCGCTCTCCGATCGCCTCGGCACGCGCGCCGTCGCAGTCGCCGGCGGGCTGCTGCTGGGCCTCGGCCTCGTGCTGTCGAGCCAGGTGCAGGCGCTATGGCAGCTCAACGTGACCTTCGGCCTGATGGTCGGCTTCGCCGTGGGCGCCTTCTATGCCCCGCTCACCTCGACCGCCACCAAGTGGTTCACCGTGCGGCGCGGCCTGGCCGTCGCGCTCGTCTCCTCGGGGATCGGCGTCGGCATCCTCGCCATCGCGCCGCTCGCCCGCGGGCTGACGAGCGCCTGGGACTGGCGCGTGGCGTTGCTGGTGATCGGCGACCTCGCGTGGCTGATCGTCGTGCCCGCCGCGCTCCTCATCCGTGAGACGCCGGGCGACGTGGGCGCCGCCGCCATGGGCGGCGCCGCGCGGGTGGGCCGCGATTACTCCACGCGCCAGGTGCTGTCCGCCCCGCAGTTCTGGGCCATCGCGCTCACGCACTTCGCCTGCTGCGCGGCCCACTCGGGCCCGATCTTCCACATGGTGACGCACGCGACCGATCAGGGCATCGGCCCCATGGCGGCGGCCACCGCGCTCGGGGTATCGGGCTTCGCGTCGATCGCCGGCCGCGTGGGCGGCGGCCTGCTCGCCGATCGCTTCGGGGCCAAGTCCACGCTGCTGGCCGGCCTGGCCTTGCAGGCGGCGATGATCGTGCTCTACCTGTTCGTGCGCGAGCTCGGGCCGTTCTACGTGCTGGCCATCGTGTTCGGCGTCTCCTACGGAGGCGTCATGCCGCTCTACGCGCTGGTGACGCGCGAGTACTTCGGCGAGAAGGTGATGGGCGCGGCCTACGGCGGCGTGTTCCTCGTCTCCACGCTCGGCATGGGCCTGGGCTCCTTCGCGGGCGGCGTGCTCTACGACCGCCTGGGTTCCTACACGTGGCTCTACGCCGGCTCGTTCGCCATCGGCGCCGCCGCTGTGCTGCTCGCGCTGACGTTCCGCACCCCCCGCGCCCTGCCGCTGCTCGCTCCCGCCCGCTAGGGTCCGCAATCGCCCGGGGAACCGATCGACGTTGACACCCATTCCACAGGGTGGTAGAACTTCGTCACTTTTCTCGGACCTTTAGCCAGCACTCGCCTCGCCTGTAGGTCGAGGGCATCACCGATCAAGGAGGAATCACGAATGGAATCGAAGCAAGTGAATCGCCGGCAATTTCTCAAGGTCTCGGGCGCGACGGCCGCCGTGGCCGCAACCGGGATCGAGGGCATCCTGGCCGCGCGCCAGGCGCCGGCGTACGCCCAGGGGACGAAGCTGCACTGGGTTCGCTGGGTGGACTTCATCCCGGAATCCGACGTCGAGCTCAAGCGCCAGATGCCGGAAGCTTCCAAGGCGCTGGGCGCCGAGGTCACGTTCGAGACGATCAACGCCAACGACCTGCAGCCGCGCATCACCGCCGCCATCCAGTCGGGCTCCGGCGCCGACATCTTCAACTTCCAGTACAACTGGGCGCACCTCTACCAGAACGCCGTCGTCGACGTCAGCGACTTGGCGAGCGCGCTGGGCAAGGCCGAGGGCGGCTTCTACGAGGTCTGGGCCCCCTCGTGCGAGGTCAACGGCAAGTGGCTGTCGGTGCCGCACTCGATCGTCGGCAACGCCGTCGCCTACCGCAAGTCGTGGCTCAAGGAAGTCGGCTTCGACAAGTTCCCGAAGACCTTCGAGGAGCTTCGCAAGGCCGGCGCCGCCCTCAAGAAGAAGGGCAAGCCCCTGGGCCAGACGCTCGGCCACACGTTCGGTGACGCGCCGACCTTCAGCTATCCGCTCACCTGGGCCTACGGCGGCGCCGAGACGGACAAGTCCGGCAAGAAGGTCGTGCTCAACTCCAAGGGCACCGTCGACGCCGTCAAGTTCATGCAGGCCGCCTGGAAAGAAGCCTACGACGAGGGCGGGCTGGCCTGGGACGACACCAACAACAACCGCGCGTTCCACGCCGGCGAGATCAGCGCCACGCTCAACGGCGCCTCGATCTACATCGTGGCCAAGCGGCAGAAGGACAAGATCAAGGACGACAAGGGCGAGCCGCTCTGGCAGGACATCGACCACGCGCCGCTGCCGGCCGGTCCCGCCGGCGGCTTCCTGCTCTTCCTGAACCAGTCGCACGCGGTCATGAAGTACGGCAAGAACCAGAAGCTGGCCAAGGACTTCCTCACGTGGCTGCACAAGACCGAGAACTACGGCAAGTGGTTCACCACGCAGGAAGGCTACTCGGTGGGCGCCACCCACAAGTGGGAAAACGATCCCATGTGGGGCAAGCTGGACGAGCCGCTCAAGATGTTCCGCACGGCCGCGCGCAACACGCGGCTGTTCGGCTACGCGGGCCCGTCGACGGCCAAGGCCACCGAGGCGTTCACGAAGTACATCGTGACGGACATGTACGCCAAGGCCGTGCAGGGTATGAAGGCCGAGGACGCCGTCAAGTGGGCCGAGGGCGAGCTGAAGAAGATCTACGAGGGCTAACGCAGTCAAGGCAAGAGGGAGGGGCCCGATGGAACGCCGCTCGTTCCTGAAGCTGACGGGTATCGCCGGGATCCTGGCCGCTCATCGGGCCCCTGCCTTCGCGCAGGGGACGAAGCTGCTCGTCACGCGCTGGGTCGACTTCATTCCCGCGTGCGACGTGGAGCTGAAGAAGCAGGCGGGCGAAGCCTCCAAGGCGCTCGGCGCCGAGGTCCAGTTCGAGTTCATCAACGCCAACGACCTGCAGCCGCGCATCACCGCGGCCATCCAGTCGCAGAGCGGCTCCGACATCTTCCACCTGCTGCACAACTGGGCGCACCTCTACGACAACGGCCTGGTGGACGTCAGCGACGTGGCCGAGTGGCAGGCGAAAGAGCAAGGCGGCTTCTACGCGCAGTCGGAGCAGTACGCCAAGGTCAGCGGCCGCTTCATGGCCCTGCCCCACAGCATCGTGCCCGGGCTGATCGCCTACCGGAAGTCGTGGTTCAACGAGATCGGCGTCACCACGTTTCCCAAGACGTACGACGAGCTGCGCAAGGTGGCCACCACGCTCAAGAAGAAGGGCCACCCGTACGGCCAGACGCTCGGCCACACCTTCGGGGACGCGCCGGCCTGGGCCTACCCGCTCATGTGGAACTTCGGCGGCACGGAGACCGACCGGAGCGGGAAGACGGCCATCGACAGCAAGGGCTCGGTGGAGGCCGTGAAGTTCATGCAGGCGTTCTGGAAGGACGCCTGCGACGAGGGCGGCCTCGCCTGGGACGACACCAACAACAACCGCGCGTTCCTGGCCGGCGAGATCGCCGCCACCCTCAACGGCGCCTCGATCTACATCGCGGCCAAGCGCGGGCAGGAGAAGATCAAGGACGAGCGCGGTGAGCCGCTGGTGCGCGACATCCAGCACGCGCGCCTGCCGGCGGGGCCGGCCGGCTCGTGGAGCTACCACACGGCCTTCGCCCACGGCGTGATGAAGTACGGCAAGAACCAGAAGCTGGCCAAGGACTTCCTCAAGTGGTTCCACGGCTCCGGCCCCTACGGGCGCTGGTTCGAGGTGGCCGAGGGCTTCTCGGTGGGCGCCACCAAGCAGTGGGAGAAGCACCCGCTGTGGTCCACGATCGACGAGCCCATGAAGGGCTTCCGCACCGCGCCCGACAACTCGCGCACGATGGGCTTCGCCGGGCCGCCGAACGCCAAGGCGACGGAGGCCTACTCGAAGTACGTGATCGTCGACATGTTCGCCAAGGGTGTGCAGGGCAGCACGGCCGAGGACGCGGTGAAGTGGGCGGCCGGAGAGCTCAAGAAGATCTATGGAGGCTGAGCCATGACGACCTCGACGCTCAACCGGCGCGGTTTCTTGCAGGGATCGGCAGCGGTCATCGGGCTCACCGCGGCGGGACGGGCGCCCGCCTTCGCGCAGGGGACGAAGCTGCACATGGTGCGCTGGGTCGACTTCATTCCCGAGGCCGACGTGGAGCTCAAGCGCCAGGCCCCCGAGGCGTCCAAGGCGCTGGGCGCCGAGGTGACGTTCGAGTTCATCAACGCCAACGACCTGCAGCCGCGCATCACGGCGGCCATCCAGTCGGGCAGCGGCGCCGACATCTTCCAGATGCTCTACAACTGGCCCCAGCTCTACGCCAACGGGCTGGTGGACGTCTCCGACGTCGCCGAGGCCGTGGCCAAGGCGCAGGGCGGCTTCTACGACGCGTTCCCGGCCGCGTGCAAGGTGGGCGGCAAGTGGCTGGCGGTGCCGCACTCGACCGGCGGCAACGCGGTGGCGTGGCGGAAGTCCTGGCATGCCGAGATCGGCATCACCGAGTTCCCCAAGACGATGGACGCCTGGCGCGAGGTGGGCAAGAAGCTCAAGGCCAAGGGCAAGCCGGTCGGCCAGGCGCTCGGCCACAGCTTCGGGGATCCGCCCACGTTCGCCTACCCGCTGCTGTGGAGCTTCGGCGGCGCGGAGACGGACCCCAGCGGCAAGAAGGTCATCCTGAACAGCAAGGGCACGCTGGAGTCGCTCAAGTTCATGCAGGCGTTCTGGAAGGACGCCTGCGACGAGGGCGGGCTGGCCTGGGACGACACCAACAACAACCGCGCGTTCCACGCCGGCGAGATCTCGTCCACGCTCAACGGGGCCTCGATCTACATCGTGGCCAAGCGGCAGAAGGACAAGATCAAGGACGAGAAGGGCGAGCCGCTCTATCTCGACATCGACCACGCCGCTCCGCTGCCGGCCGGCCCCGCCGGCCAGGCCGCGCTCTACGTGCCCTTCCAGCACGCCGTCATGAAGCACAGCCGGAACGTGAAGCTCGCCAAGGACCTCCTCACCTGGCTCCACCAGAAGGAGAACTACGGCAAGTGGTTCGAGGTGAACGAGGGATACTCGGTGGGCGCCGCCAAGGCGTGGGAAGAGCATCCGATGTGGGCCCGCGTCGACAAGCCGCTGCAGGTCTTCCGGCGCGCGGCGCGCCAGACGAAGATGCTCGGCTACCAGGGGCCGGCCACCGCGAAGGCCACCGAGTCGTACTCGAAGTACATCATCGTGGACATGTACGCCAAGGCCGTGCAGGGCGGGCAGGCCGAGGACGCGCTCAAGTGGGCCGAGGCCGAGCTCAAGAAGATTTACGAGGGCTGATAGGATGACCTTGCAGTGAAGAAGCCGATCGCCGGAGGCAGCGCCAGGGTCGAGGTGCTGGCGCCCCCGCGAACCGCCCGGCGGGGCGGCGCGGGCGCCTGGCTCGAGAACGAGCGCTTGCTGGCGGCGATGCTGCTGACGCCGACCGTGCTCCTGCTGGGCCTCTTCATCGCCTACCCGTTCGTGATGGGCGTGTGGCTGGCGCTCAGCAACACCAGCGTCGGCAACGTGGGCGAGTTCGTCGGGCTCCGGAACTTCTACAAGGCCTGGAACGACTCGATCTTCCGTACCGCGTTCTGGAACACCACCTGGTACACGGCGTGGGCGACGGTCTTCAAGCTCACGCTCGGCATGTGGCTGGCGCTGCTGCTCAACCGCAGCTTCCGCGGCAAGCGGATCGTGCGGGCCTCGATGCTGCTGCCCTTCATCGTGCCCACGGTGCTGTCCACCTTCGCCTGGCGCTGGATGTTCGACCCGACCTTCAGCGTGCTGAACTGGCTCCTGTACCGCGGCGGCTTCATCACCACCAAGCTGCCGTTCCTCTCCGACGGCGCCTACGGCATGTGGTGCGCGATCGCGGTCAACACGTGGCGCGGCATGCCGTTCTTCGCCATCACGCTGCTGGCCGGGCTGCAGACGATCAATCCCGACCTGCACGAGGCCGCCTCGCTGGACGGGGCCAACGGCTGGCACCGGTTCTGGAACGTGACGTGGCCACTGCTCAAGCCGGTGACGCTGGTGGTCGTGGTCTTCTCGATCATCCAGACGTTCTCGGACTTCCAGCTCATCTACGTGCTCACCGGCGGCGGGCCGGCGAACTCCACGCACCTGATCGCCACCTACGCCTACCAGGTCGGCGTGGCCACGGGCCTCCTCGGCGAGGGCGCCGCCATCTCGCTCTTCATGCTGCCGGTGCTCTTCGTGGTGGTGTGGCTCCAGCTCCGGTATCTACGCCGGCTGGAGGCCTGATGGTCATCGAGCGCCGCTGGAAGAAGTGGGTGTACTTCTACATCCCGCTCACGCTGTTCGTGATCGGCACGCTGTTTCCCTTCTACTGGATGTTCGTGACGGCGATCCGCCCGGACGCCGAGCTGTACCGCTCGTGGCGGGCAGCCACCAACACGCCGTTCTGGACGCTGCAGCCGACGCTCGACCACTTCCGGGACCTGCTGGAGAAGACGACGTTCCCGCAGTGGCTGTGGAACACGTTCTTCATCGCCTGCGTGTCCACGGTGATCTCGCTCTTCTGCGGGCTGCTGGCCGGCTACGCGCTGGCGCGGCTGAAGTTTCCCATGGCGGGGATGCTCGGCACCTCGATCTTCGTGACGTACCTGGTCCCGCCCACGCTGCTCTTCATCCCGCTGGCGGACATCATCCGCAGCTTCCAGCTCGGCAACACGCCGTGGGCGCTCATCCTGACGTACCCGACGTTCCTCATCCCCTTCAGCACCTGGCTCTTGATGGGGTACTTCAAGACGATTCCCAA
Source organism: Candidatus Rokuibacteriota bacterium (assembly GCA_003220265.1). GTDB lineage: Bacteria > Methylomirabilota > Methylomirabilia > Rokubacteriales > CSP1-6 > AR5. The sequence goes on from QHRW01000111.1 coordinate 33,233, forward strand.
GGAGCTGGAGGAGTGCGCGCGCATCGACGGCGCCACCCGCTTCGGCGCCATGATTCGCATCATCTTCCCGATCGCCGTCCCCGGCATCCTGTCGGCGGGGATCTTCGCCTTCACGCTGTCCTGGAACGAGTTCATCTACGCGCTCGTGTTCCTGTCCTCGCCCGAGAAGAAGACCGTGCCCGTCGGCGTCGTCTCCGAGCTGATCCGCGGCGACATCTACTTCTGGGGGCAGCTCATGGCCGGCGCCCTGCTGGGCTCGATCCCGGTGGCGCTGGTCTACTCGTTCTTCGTCGAGTACTACGTCACGGGGCTCACGGGCTCCGTGAAGGGCTGAGGCCCAAAGAGCCCGGGGCACCCGACCCCGGGGATCCTATTTGAGGGAGAGTGCGCAATGGCCCAGGTGCTGATGAAAGACCTCAACAAGAAGTACGACGAGGTGCACGCCGTCAAGGACGTGAACCTCCACATCCGCGACAAGGAGTTCATCGTCCTCGTCGGCCCCTCCGGCTGTGGCAAGACCACCACGCTGCGGATGCTGGCCGGGCTGGAGGAGATCACCGCCGGCGAGATCCACATCGGCGACCGGCTGGTCAACGACCTGCCGCCCAAGGACCGGGACATCGCCATGGTGTTCCAGAACTACGCGCTCTATCCGCACATGACCGTCTACGACAACATGGCGTTCGGCCTCAAGATGCGCAAGTTCCCCAGGGCCGAGATCGAGCAGCGCGTGCGCGACGCCGCGCAGCTGCTCGGCATCCAGGAGCTGCTCAAGCGCAAGCCGCGCCAGCTCTCGGGCGGCCAGCGCCAGCGCGTGGCCGTCGGCCGGGCCATCGTGCGCCACCCGCAGGTGTTCCTGTTCGACGAGCCGCTGTCGAACCTGGACGCCAAGCTGCGCGTGCAGATGCGCGTGGAGCTCAAGAAGCTCCACAACCGGCTGGAGACCACGGCCGTCTACGTCACCCACGACCAGGTCGAGGCCATGACGCTCGGCGACCGCGTCGTCGTCATGAAGGACGGCTGGATCCAGCAAGTGGGCGAGCCGCTCGAGCTGTACGCGCATCCCGTCAACAAGTTCGTGGCCGGATTCATCGGCTCGCCGGCTATGAACTTCGCCGACGTGACCATCAACGACACCGGCGGCGTCGTGACCGCGGAGAGCCAGGGGCTGCGGCTGCAGGTCCCGCCCGCCAAGGCCGGGGCGCTGCGTGCGTACAAGGGCCAGTCCGTCGCCTTCGGCGTGCGTCCCGAGGACGTGCACATCGCCACGGGCGCGGACCCGGCCGGCCTCACCTTCGACGCCGTGGTGGAAGTCGTCGAGCCGCTGGGCTCGGAGATTCTGCTCGACGTCAGGGCGGGCTCCAGCACCACCACCATCGTGGCCCGCGTGGAGCCCACGGTGCGCTCGAAGGTGAAGGATTCAATCAAGCTCGCCGTCAACCCCGAGCGCCTGCACTTCTTCGATCCCAAGACGGAACAGGCGATCTGACTCGTAAGGGGGACTTCGTCCCCCTTACGTCATCGGAGGGGGCCTCGACGGCCTCCTCCGACACCTCCCCCAGGACACGATTGCGCCGGCCAAGTCGGCGCCCGAACGCGGCGATGATTTCCAGCGGCGCGAGCGACTGAGATGCTGAGAGAGCGGGCGTTTTGGTGGGGGATTTCGTTTGCGTTGTTGCCGGCATTGGCGGGTTCCGTAGGCGTGGCGTACTCGGGCGTCGCGGCGGCGATTCAGGTGTGCGAGATGACGTTAGAACGTGGTTGTTCGGTGACGCCCGTGGTGCTCGGTGGGCTCGTCTATGCTTCGACGGTCGGCCTGCTGCTGCCGTGTCTCGTATTCGGACTGTCGGCGCGGGGGCTGCTGTGGCGGCCGTCGGATCGATCCGCTCCCCTGCTGGGCGAGGCTTCGTGGGCGGTGAAGATCGGATGCTGGCTCGTCATGCAGGTGGCGACCTTGCCGATCTCGCTCGCCTGGGCGTTGGCTGCGGCCGCTCTGCCGTGGCTCTTCCTGAAGGGGGGCCACGGGTCGTGATTCCGTCCAACGCCGGACGACGGCCGTGAAACGCGGCGGGGCTGACACGCGGCTGGCCTATGGGTTGATGGCGCCGGCCTTGGTGTTGATCATCGCGGTGATGGCGTATCCGGTGGCGTGGGAGGTGTGGACCAGCTTCACGAACTTTTCGGTGCGGTCGGAGGGGCGGGCGTTCGTCGGGCTGGCGAACTATCGTGCGATGCTGGGCGATCCGTTGTTCTGGTGGGCGCTGGCGGTCACGATCGTGTACTTCCTCGTGACCACGACGGCCAAGCTCGCGCTGGGGCTCGGCATGGCCTTGCTGCTGGCGCGGCCGTCGCGGCTGCGGGCCCTGGTGTTCCTGGCCGTCTTCTTGCCGTGGGCTTATCCCGGCGGCGTGACCGTCGTGGCCTGGTACTGGATGCTGAATCCGCCGCTCATCACCTCGTACAGCCTGGTGGCCGGCACGCTCAAGCACGCCGTCGACAGCACGCTCGGGCCGGGCGCGTGGGCCTTCGTCTCCGTCGCGCTGTTCAACGTCTGGCGCGGCGGATCGTTCACCGCCGTCTTCCTGCTGGCCGGGCTCAACGCGATCCCCACGGAGCTGTTCGACTACGCGGCGCTGGAGACGCGCAGCGCCTGGCAGCGGCTGCGCCACGTGACGGTGCCGCTGCTGCGGCCGTTCCTCGCGCTCGCGGTGTTCCTGTCCTTCACCGGCGCCTTCGCCGACCTGGCTAACGTGTGGATGCTGACGGGCGGCCGCATCGTCTTCCCGGTCATCGGCACCTACGCCTACTGGCTCGGCATCCGTCAGGGCCAGTTCGGCGAGGCCGCGGCGTGGTCGCTGTCGCTGGTGCCGCTGCTGGCGCTGGCCCTGCTCGTGCTGTTTCGCTGGTTCGATCCACCCGCGGAGCGGCCGGCGTGAGCGTCCGAGGCCGGTGGCGTCACGCGCTGCTGCTGAGCGTGATCGCGCTCTACAGCCTGTTCCCGATCTACTTCATCACGGTGCAGTCGCTGAAGACGCCGGAGGAGGACGTGTTCGGCTCGCCGCTGTGGGTGGCCGATCCGACCTTCGAGAACTACACCGAGCTCTTCGAGAGCGGTGAGGCGCGCGTGCGCGGCTACGCCATCCTGCCCAAGGTGCCGTTCGTCATCTGGCTCGCCAACTCCGCCGTGGTGCTGGCGGCCAGCGTGGTGCTGACGCTGGCCTGCGCGGTGCCCGCCGCCTACGCGCTCGGCCGCCTGCGGCCGCCCGGGTGGCGCTGGTGGCGTCGCGTGCTGTTCGCGACGTACGTCATCCCGCAGACGATCCTGTTCATCCCCATGTACCAGGTGGTGCTCGCGTTCGGCCTCGACGACTCGCCCGCCGCGCTCGTCGTCATCTACTCCGCCATGGCGCTGCCGTTCTGCGTCTGGCTCCTCTCCGCTTATTACGCCAATCTTCCGCGCGAGATCGAAGAATCCGCGCTCGTCGAGGGCGCCACGCGCCTGGGCGCCTTCCGGCGCATCATGCTGCCGATGAGCCGCAACGTCCTCGTCGCCTCGGGACTCTTCACGCTCGGCACCGTCGGCCAGGACTTCATGCTCGCCTCGGTCTTCCTGCTCGACCGCTACAAGCAGACGGTCGCGGCCGGCCTGGGCGTGATGGACGTGAGCCTGGAAGAGCTCGTCGCCGTGGCCGGCGTGAATATGGCCGCGATCCCCGTCGTCATCCTCTGCGCGCTCTTCGCCCGCGGCTACGTCCGCGGCCTGACGGCGGCGATGCTCGAGGGAGCGTGATCGCGCGCCGCCTGGCGGTGTGCGGCCTGCTCGGGGTGGCGCTGGCCGCGGCCGGCTGCATTCAGATCTCGCGATATCCCCGCTCGTGGCCGCCACTCGAGACAGTGGATGGCAACACTTGCGCCGTGATAGCCGGAACATTCGCGGGCACTGCGCAGACCGAGCCGCCGAGCGAGCCGCGGATGTCGCCGAACCTCGGCAGCGTGTTCGACATCTACGGTGCGACTGCCGTCATGATCGTCCAGCCGGGCGACGACGCCATCGAGGTGACCGTCCTCAGTCAATTCGGCCGCGACCTGCACGCGGGGACGCGGCGCACGCTGTCGCGCGCGGCGGGGGACTTCGAGTGCGCCGCTGACGGCATAGCGCTTCGCCCATGGAAAGGAGTCGACCGATATTACGGCGCAGTGGTCTGGGGTCGAAACCGCGTCACGCTGTGCAAGAGTGCCGATGGCGCGCTGATCGTCCGCCAAGCGCCATCGGGCATCGGCCTCGTGATGATGGTTCCGTTCGTCTTCGTGGGCCGAGCCTGGTATCGCTACACGCCGTTTGTCCTCGATTCCCCGCGCTAGTTCACCACGCGAAGGCGGATGATGCGGTGCAGGGACGACTCGGCGACGTAGAGGTAGCCGTCGTCGCTCAGCGCCAGGCCCTGGGGGTCGCCGATGGGCCCGGGCAGCGTGGTGACGGCGCCGTCACGCTGGACCTGGAAGATGTAGCCGACGGAGAAGCCGCCGCTGACGAAGACCGAGCCGTCGCGGCCGGCGACCATGTTGATGCGCAGGTACTGGCCGCGCGGCAGCGTGGCCAGCGCGGTCAGGCGGTCGGTGCCATTCCAGCGGTAGACGACGCCGCTGGAGGCCATCATGACGAGCTCGTCGCCGACGGGCGCGACGGCGACAAGGCGCGGGAGCAGGGCGCCGCCGCTGCGGCCCCCCCACGCGCGCGGGAACAGCGGCGACAGGCGGTCCGCGCGGCGGGGCAGCGGCAGCGTCGGGTCGAGCGTGAGGCGGAAGACGAGCGGGCCGCGATAGTCCTCGTCGCGAAGGTGCTCGAGGCCGGAGGGCGGGCGCTCGTCGCTCGGTGAGAGCAGCGGGTCGGCGTGATCGACCAGCAGCAGGCGGCCGCCGGGGTCGAACGCGAGCGCGCTGCCCCCGGCCAGGCGGCGGAGCCCCTCGAGGTAGGGCGTCAGGCGCTCCTGCACGTCGAGCCGGTACACGCGCGCGCCGTTCTCCTCGCCGACGAAGAGATCGCGCGAGGCGGGCTCGAGAGCCATGCTGCCGAGGGTGGCGAGGCGGCCGTCGAGGAACGGCACGCGCACGCGCGGCAGGCGTGCGACATCGACGGGGAGCGCGCCGAGATCGAGGCGATAGACCTCGCCGGCGGAGTCGCCGCGGGCGCCGGGGCCCAGCACGATCAGCGTGCGGCGATCGAGGGCGAGCTGCAGCGGGCGCGGCACGCCGGTGGCCACCACCTCGAAGCCGGCCGGCGCGTCCGTCTCGCGGCCGGACGCGCTGGCGAGCGCCAGCAGCGCGCTCACCAGGGCGCCGGCCACGCGCAGCATCAGTCGTCCGCGCCGGCCTTCTGGGTGATCTCGCCGCCCGGCGTGCTCATGAACAGCAGCAGGTACTTCACGGGCGTGTTGCCCGGGTTCGAGTGGTTGTGCCAGACGTTGGCGGGGTCGGAGTAGGACTGCCCCGCGGCGTGATACTGCGCGCCGGCGACGCCCACGCGCCCGCCCTCGCTATTGGTCACCAGCGTGCCTTCCAGCACGTAGATGAACGTCGGCACGGTGTGGCGCTGGCGGCCCGTCTGCCCGCCCGGCTCGATCTCCACCGTCTGCCCGGTCAGCACGACCGGAACGCTGACGACCTCGCGGAAGCCGCCGAGCGAGGTGACGAGGTTCGTAGACTTGACGCCCTTGGCCTGGGGGACCGCCGGCGCCTGCGCCGCGGCCGGCCCCACGAATCCGAGCACGGCGACTCCAGCGATCACGACGGCTGCGAAGCCGGTCGCTCTCATGACGCACCTCCTCCGAGTGGACTGCGCGTTCACCGCCCTCACTTGATTGCTGCTCCGGTGATGCCCGTGATGAACTTGTCGAGGAACAGATTGTAGACGATGGCGACGGGCACGCCGACCAGCAGCGCCCCCGCCATCAGCGATCCCCAGAAGTAGATGTCGCCGCGGATCAGCTCGGTGGCCACGCCCAGCGGCACCGGCTTTTCCTCGGAGATCGAGACGAACGCCAGCGAGTAGAGGAAGTCCTGCATGGACAGCGTGAACGAGAAGATGATGGCCGTGATGATGCCGGGCCAGCTCACCGGCAGCACCACGCGCAGCAGCGCGCCGAACTGCCCGCAGCCGTCCACCATGGCCGCCTCCTCGATCTCGAACGGCACCGTCTTGAAGAAGCCCATCAGCAGCCAGGTGCAGAAGGGGATGGTGAAGGTGGGATACACGACGACGAGCGCCCACCACGAGTCCTGCAGATCGAGCGTGCTCACCACGCGGGCGAGCGGGATGAACAGGATGATGGCGGGCACGAGGTACGTCATGAAGATCCCGATGCCCAGGTTCTCGGCGAATGGCAGCCGCAGGCGCGCCAGCGCGTAGCCGGCGGGGACGGCGGTCAGGATCGTGATCGCCGACACCCAGAACGAGATCAGCATCGTGTTCACGATCCAGGCGCCGTACGAGGTGTTGTGGAAGAGGAAGTCGAAGTTCTTCCACGTGGGCGCCTGCCGGAACCAGAAGGGCACGGCGTCCACCAGGTAGAGGTCGGCGTCCTGCTTGATGGCGGTGATCGCCATCCAGAAGATCGGGAACACCGCGATGACGAGAAACGGCGTCAGGCCCGCGTACACGAGCAGGTGGCGCCGCAGCTCCTTGTGACGCTGGCTGCGAGGCGCGGGAACCACCAGCGTGGCCATCAGTACTGCCTCCGCCGCAGCGTGCGCAGGAGCAGGATGATGGCGGGAAGCAGGAGGGGGAAGAGGAACAGCGAGATGGCCGCCCCGCGCCCCAGCGCGCCGCCCCGGATGCCGGTGTTGTAGGCCAGCGTGGGCAGGATCTCGGTGGCGCCGTCGGGCCCGCCGTTGGTGAGCAGGTACACGATCGAGAGATCCGACAGCGTGAACACCGTGTCGAAGGCGCTGCCGATGAAGAGGATCGGCGCGATCATCGGCACGATCACCTTGCGGAAGCGCTGGAGGAACGAGGCGCCGTCGACCTTGGCGGCGTCGAGGATCTCGGGCGGCACCGAGGTGAGCCCGGCCAGCAGCACGATCGCGCTGAAGGGAAAGCCGCGCCAGACGTTGACGAACATCACCGACAGCAGCGCCAGCCCCGGCTGTCCGAGCCACACCGGCCAGTCCGGCGAGCCGTAGGTGCCGATGAGGGACAGCCGGCTCAGCGCCCAGTTGATCACGCTGAACTGCGAGTCGAACATCCACTTCCACCCGAGCACGCTCACCGCGATCGGCAGCGTGAACGGGATGACGACCAGCGCGCGGATCACCTTGCGGCCCTTGAACGGCTGCAGCAGCAGGAAGGCCAGCGTGGTGCCGAGCAGGCCCTTGAGGATGCCGGCGCCGACCGTGAAGACGATCGTGTTCCGCAGCGCCGTGTAGAACACGGCGTTCTCGAGGGCCGAGGCGAAATTCTCGATGCCCACGAAGCGCGCCACCGGCGAGCCGACGGAGGCGTCGCTCATCGCGAGATAGAGCGAGAACAGGAACGGCACGCCGACCAGCAGCCCCACGTAGAGGACGGCGGGGGCCAGCAGCGTGTAGCCGAACAGGTAGCGGCGGGCGGTCGGGGTCCGCCACCACGACATTCCCCGCGCACGCCCGCCGAGGGCAACCGACAAAGAACCGGGCGGGGGTGGCCCGCCCGGTGAGGCCTGGGTCATTCGGTCAGGAGGCTTTGTGCTTGGCGTAGATGCGCCGGATCTCGCCGACGCCCCACTTCATCGTGTCTTCGATCGACGCGCCCCGCGCCACCTTCGTGAACATGTCCGGGACGATGAAGGTCGTCACGACCTCCTGCGCGGGCGGCGTCATGGGGCCCGGGAAGCCGAGGAACGCGGTGATCTTCTCCTGGTCCTGGAGCGCGCTCAGCTTGGCGTCCTTGCCGAGGTACGGCATCGGCTTCTTGTACTGGTCCTTCAGGAACGGCATGTTGTAGCCGAGGCTCGCCTCCATCGCTTCCTTCTGGTTGTCCGCGATGTGCTGGATGAACTCCTTGGCCCCGGCGACGTTCTTCGAGAACTTCCAGACGGCCCACACGTTGGGCTCGCCCACGTTCCACTTGCCGCCCGGCCCCGCCACCTCCGGCACCACGAACGTCTGCTCGAAGACCTTCGGGTTGGTGATGCGCGTGGAGTGGAAGGCCGAGATGGCGTCGTGAATCCAGCTCGCCACCCCGGAGGCGAGGAAGCGATTGTCCGAGGCGTCGTCCCACGAGAACACCTCGGGGGTCATGCCCTCGTCGTAGAGGGCCTTGCCCATCTTGAGCGCCTCGCGCATCTCCTTGGAGTCGATCGCGATGTTCTGCCCGCTCGGGTCCGTCTCCTTGACGCCGTAGCAGTACATCAGCGCGCGCCAGTTGTGGTTGGCGTCGTTGCAGTGCGAGAACTGCATGCCGGTCGGATGGCCCTTGGCCTTGAGCTGGCCGGCCGTCTTGCGCAGATCGTCCCAGGTCTTGGGCTCCCCCATGCCGACCGTCTGGAAGAGGTCCTTGCGCCACAGGACGGGGATCGAGATGAAGAAGTCCGGCACCGCGTACCAGGCGCCGCCCACCTGCGCGGCGCTCTTGGACGACTCCAGCCAGCCACCGTACTTCTTGCCGAGGCCCTCGGCGACGTCGGAGAGATCGACGAGGTTGCGGTAGTACTGGCCGGTGAGGATCTGGCCGACGAAGTAGATCAGGTCGTGGCCGGCGCCGGCCGCGAACTCGGCGGCGTAGCGGGCCGGCAGCTCGAGATGCGGGATGTGATCGACGCGGACCTTGACGCCGTTCTTCTCGCCCCATTCCTTCGTGAACTTGTCGAACCACACGTCGTAGGCGGGGACGTAATGGCTCCACACGAGGATCCGGAGATTGGTGCCCTTGGTCTGGGCCGGGGCCTGACGGGCCGCCAGCATGTCCCCCAGGGTCGCGCCGGCGACTGCGACGCCGGTGGTCTTGAGGAAGCTACGACGATCCAGCGTGGGGGAAAGGGTCTCGACCGAGCGTCCGTGACTCATTGAAACCTCCTCGGGGTCAGGCGCGAATGGGGACCGTGGACGGCTTGCGACTCCTCTGCTTCCGCGTCGGATGGTAAAAGGTTAGTCTCTTTATCCATTTGAATCGAAACTTGTCAAGGGGTATTTCCTGTCAACATGCGCCGCGCGCTCCTGATCCTCGTCGCTGCGATCGCCGGAATCGGCGTGTTCACCGGCGGTTTGGCCTGGCTGCTGACCGATCCGCGCCCTCCGGCCGGCGCCTCCTACGGCGAGCGTCTCTACTATCGCTCCTGCGTCGAGTGCCACGGCCGCGACGGTCGGGGCTCCTGGCGCGCCGCGCTCTTCCTCCTGCGCCCCGGCAACCTCGCCTCCCCTCGCGTCGCCGCCGAGTCCGACCGCTACCTCTTCGACATCATCAAGCACGGCGGCTCCCCCATCGGCCGCCCCGGCATGCCCGCCTTCGGCTACCACCTCAAGGACGACGACATCACCGAGCTCGTCAAATACGTCCGCACCCTCGGCAAGCAGTAGAGCTCGAGCCTCAGCGGGGTTTCTCGATCCAGACCAGGACGATGTCGTCGCCGCGCGGGCGGACGGCGAGGCGGACGCGGTCGCCGGGCTTGAGGTCGAGCGGGGCGAGCTGCTCCGGCGTGACGCTGACCGCCATCGTTTCCATGGCGCTCATGCCGAGACCGGCGATGGCCTCGTGGCGGACGAGGAGGAGGTTCGGTGACGCGCGGGCGACCACCTGACCCTGGACTTCGTACGCGGCCGGCCGAAGGATGGTGCCCCACAGGCCGGCCGCGAAGGTGGCGACCAGCACGACGAAGAGGATGACGAGCAGCCCGCGGGTGCGGGCGGGCGAGCGCAGGCTAGCGCTGCTCCGAGTCCATCCCGCGTCCGCCTGTCGAGTCCGGCCGGAGATCATCGCCGCTCACGAACCACTTCCCGCCGCAGCCCTCCTGCCACACCGCCGCGGCCGCGCGATAGCCCGTGCCGAGCGTGACGGCGAGAACGCCGACGCCGACCACTCCGCCGAGGGCGCACGTGAAGGCCCGTCCGGGCACGAGGAAGATGTTCGTCACGACCGCGCCGACACCATAGAGGCCGGATCCCTGGCCGCTGCTCGCGCGCTCGGCCTTCAACGACTCCTGGAAGAGATCGGGGGCCGGAGGCTGGGCCGACGGGGCCGGGGGTGGCGCCGGCTGTTGCGCGCCAACGACCGTGGCGAGCGGGCCGCCGAGCAGCCCCATCACGAGCAACGCCGAGACGACTCGAGTGCGCGTCATCATCACCGCCTCCTCGCTCCTGCTGGCCCCGCTCCACGGTCCTGTGCGGCGGTCGGGGCTCACATTGTCGCGCGAAGCCGAGGGGCCGCCCACCCAAATTTTCGGGCACCCCAAAGGGGGCTATAATCCGACCACTTTCCCCCGGGAGGCCACAGTCCATGAAGCTCGTCCGCTACTCCGTCAACGGCCAGTCCCCGCGCCTCGGGCTGCTCCAGGGCGACCGCATCGCCGACGTCCAGTCGAGCCTCGCCGCGACTCTGTCCCGCCGCGGCGTCGTGCGGGCGCAGGAGCTGGCCGCCGCGCTGGCGCCCCAGTCCACCCGCGCCTTCCTGGAAGGCGGCGCCGCCGCCCAGGACGCGGTGGCCTCGATCACCGAGTGGGTCACCGTCCCGGCCAACAGCGCGCGGCTCCACGCGCCGATCCACGATCCCGGCAAGTTCATCTGCATCGGCCTGAACTACAGCGACCACGCCGCCGAGACGGGCAACCCGATTCCCAAGGAGCCGCCGATCTTCGCCAAGTGGAACAACGCGATCATCGACCCCGGTGAGCCCATCCTGCGCCCGCGCGGCTCCAAGCAGCTCGACTGGGAGGTCGAGCTCGGCGTGGTGATCGGCCGCACGGCGCGCTACGTATCCAGGGAGCAGGCGCTCGACTACGTGTGGGGCTACACGATCATCAACGACGCGAGCGCGCGCGACTTCCAGTTCCTGACGACCCAGTGGATGGCCGGCAAGATCTTCGAGACGGCGGCGCCCGTGGGTCCCTACATCGCCGACCGCAGCGAGGTCCCGGACCCGCACACGCTCACGCTCAAGACGTTCGTCAACGGCAAGCAGGTGCAGAACGGCAGCACCAAGACATTCATCTTCGACGTGCGCTACCTGGTGAGCTACCTCTCGGGCCTGATGACGCTGATGCCCGGCGACCTGATCGCCACCGGCACGCCGCCCGGCGTCGGCCTCGGCATGAAGCCGCCGGTGTTCATGAATCCGGGCGACGTCGTCCGCATGGAGATCACCGGGCTCGGCACGCTCGAGAACCCCGTCAAGGACGCCTGAGTCCGTGGCAACGAACGTGCACCCCGGGGTAGGAGCCTCATGCTCGACGTGATCCGGTCGCTCGTGATCCCCGGCACCAGCAAGATCGTGCTGCTCTCGCTCGACGGGCTCGGGGGCCTTCCCCGCCCGGAGACGGGCCGGTCGGAGCTGGAGACGGCTCGCCTGCCCAACCTGAGCGCGCTGGCGGCCGAGGCGGCGTGCGGGCTCATCCGGCACGTCGCGCCGGGCATCACACCGGGGAGCGGCCCGGGCCACCTCGGCCTCTTCGGCTACGACCCCCTGGCCTACCAGGTGGGGCGCGGCGTGCTGGAGGCGCTGGGCATCGAGTTCGACCTGCGCGGGGGCGACGTGGCGGCGCGCGGCAATTTCTGCACGGTGGACGCCCAGGGGCGCATCACGGACCGTCGCGCCGGCCGCATTCCGACCGAAGTCTGCGTCAAGCTCACCGATCGGCTTCGCTCCATTCGCCTGCCCGGCGTCGAGGTGCTGGTGGAACCGGTCCAGGAGCACCGCTTCGTTCTCGTCCTGCGCGGAGCCGGACTCTCCGGCCGCTTGAGCGAGACCGATCCACAAGCGCTCGGCACGCCGCCGCTGCCGGTGCGCGCTCTCGAGCCGGCCGCTGCGCACACCGCCGAGCTGGTGAACGCGTTCGTGGAGGAGGCGCGCAAGCGGCTGACCGACGCCGCGCCCGCCAACATGGTCTTGCTGCGCGGCTTTGATCGGCTGCCGGAGCTGCCGCGCTTCCCCGACGTGTACGGGCTGCGCGCGGCGGCGATCGCGGCCTACCCGATGTATCGCGGGCTCGCCAAGCTGGTGGGCATGGACGTCATCAAGACGGGCAAGACCTACGCCGAGGAGATCGCCACGCTGCGCGAGCACTGGCAGGCCTACGACTTCTTCTTCGTCCATTACAAGGACACCGACAAGGCCGGCGAGGACGGCAAGTTCGACGCGAAGGTCGAGGCGCTCGAGCGCTTCGACGGTTTCGTGCCCGCGGTGCGCGACCTTGGCCCCGACGTGCTCGTCGTCAGCGGCGATCACGCCACGCCGTCCATCCTGGCCGCGCACGGCTGGCAGCCGGTGCCCGTGCTCCTGTGGAGCCGCTACTGCGGCGCCGATCCCGTGACCGCCTTCACCGAGCGCGCGTGCGCGGCTGGCACGCTGGGCACCCTGCCCGCGCATCACCTGATGCCGCTCGTCCTGGCCAATGCGCTGCGGCTGACCAAGTTCGGCGCCTGACGATGTAGGCTCGCATGCGCTTCCTCATCCGGCTGCTCGGCGCGCTCTGGCTCACGACGCTGATCGTCAGCGTCGGCTTCGCGTGGTACGAGGTGAGCCAGGACCGCCGGCGGCTGGAGGAAGACCTCCAGCGCCGCGCGACGCTCACCGGCGACGCCGTGCGCGAGGCCTCCGAGCGGCTCATGGCCCGCGGCGCCAGGACGGGCTACGACCGCGTGCTGGCGCGCTTCAGCCGTCCCGATCGCGCCATCGCCATCTACGACGGCTTCGGCTCCGTGATCGACGCCACCCCCGACGTGCGTCGTGGCCTGGGACCGATCTCGCCGCTGGTGGGCGAGGCCATCACGAAGAACGTGCCCGCGCGCGCCTTCGTGCCGGTGGCCGGCCGCGCGCGCCTGGTCTACGTCCTGCCGCTGCAGGACAACGACCGCCCCATCGGCGCCGCCGCGGTCCTGATCGACGCCGACTTCCTGGAGGCCGGCGAGTGGGACCTGTGGCGCCGCACCGGCGTCCGCTTCGGCGTGCTGATGCTGCTCGTCACCGGCATCACCTGGCTGACGGTGCGCTGGTCGGTGACACGGCCGGTCGCGCGCATCGCCGAGTGGACGCGGCAGCTCAAGTCCGGCCAGCCCGTCTCGCCGCCGCCCGAGGCCGACGCGAGCCTGTTCGGCTCGCTGGCGACGGAGGTCACGAGTCTCGCGCGCACGCTGGCGCGCGTGCGCCTGGCGGCGGCCGAGGAGGCGCGCCTGCGGCTGAGCGGCGAGAGCCTGTGGACGGAGGAGCGGCTCAAGCAGTTCGTCGAGATCCGCTTCGGCGAGCGGCCGCTCTACATCGTGTCCAACCGCCAGCCGCTGAGCCACGTGCGCGAGGGGCGCGCGATCGTCGAGGTGCAGCCGGCCAGCGGCCTCGTCAGCGCGCTCGAGCCCATCATGCTGGCCTGCGGCGGCGTGTGGGTCGCGCACGGTAGCGGCAGCGCGGACCGCGTGGTCGGCGACCGCGTGGGGCTGCCCACGCAGGACCCCACCTACACGCTGCGGCGCGTCTGGCTCTCCGAGGACGAGGAAGCCGGGTACTACTACGGCTTCGCCAACGAGGGACTGTGGCCGCTCTGCCACATCGTGCACGAGCGCCCGCAGTTCCGCGCCGGCGACTGGGAGCAGTACCGCCGCGTCAACATGCGCTTCGCCGCCACGCTGCTCGAGGAGATGGAGAAGGTCGAGAACCCGATCGTGCTGGCCCAGGACTACCACTTCGCGCTGCTGCCGCAGCTCGTGAAGCAGGCGCGCCCGGACGCGCGCGTCGCGCTCTTCTGGCACATCCCGTGGCCGAACTTCGAGGCCTTCGGCATCTGTCCCTGGCAGGACCAGATCCTGCTCGGGCTCCTCGGCGCCGACCTCATCGGCTTCCACACCCAGTTCCACTGCAACAACTTCCTGGAAACCGTCGAGCGCACGATCGAGGGGCGCATCGACTGGGAGAGCTTCTCGGTCGTGCGCGGCCAGCACACCACCTCCGTGCGGCCCTTCCCGATCAGCGTGGCGCCGCCCGACGCCGACACCGATCTCGGCGCCGACCGCGCGACGCTGCGCGCCGAGCTCGGCGTCAACGCCGAGTGGCTCGGCGTGGGCGTCGAGCGGGTGGACTACACCAAGGGCCTGCCCGAGCGCGTCCGCGCGATCCGCCGGTTCTTCGAGCGCTGGCCGGAGTTCCGCGGCCGCGTGGTGTTCGCGCAGATCGCCTCGCCGAGCCGCAGCCAGATCCCGCGCTATCGTGCGCTCCAGGAAGAAGTCCGCGAGGCCGTGCGCGCGCTCAACGAGGATCTCGGCGAGGGCGGCTGGGAGCCGATCATCTATCGCGAGCGGCACCACGACCACGCCGAGATCCGCCGCTGGTATCGCGCGGCCGACTTCTGCATGGTCACCTCGCTCCACGACGGCATGAACCTCGTCGCCAAGGAATACGTGGCGGCCCAGGCCGACGACGACGCGTCGCTGATCCTCAGCCGCTTCACGGGCGCCTCGCGCGAGCTGCGCGATGCCTGGGTCGTCAATCCCTACGACGTCGAGGACATGGCGGCGGCGATTCACCAGGCGATCACCGCTCCGGCCGCCGAGCGCCGCTCCCGCATGCGCCGCATGCGGGAGCACGTGCGCGAGCACAACATCTACGGCTGGGCCGGCCTGCTCGTCGCGGAGCTGGCCAAGATCCCCGAGGGCTCCTTCCAGCGCGAGTAACGCTTCCGCACGCGACGACCATCACTTGGTAGACGTTACAGGTGTAAAAAATGCGGCCGCCGGCCAATGGTCCCCAAGTGCTTGATATTTTGGGCGTGCATCCTGGCATCCCGCTTGCGATCAGGTAGCGCGATCGGTGGACGGGTCGCCGCGACCCGGATCGCCGCGGGAAAGGGTGACCCGAGCCATGGACGATCAGAATCTCAGCGACATCTCGATGAAGGGTGCGCCTGCGTGCGGGCGCTGTCACATGCTCGTCGCGCGCTACGCGCCCCAGGTCGTGGCGTCGACGGGGACGTATCACCGCGAGTGTTTCGAGGCCTGGTACTTCGGTCGTTATGGCAAGCGGCCGGCACTCCTGGCGGGCGCCAACGGCGATCGCCACCGCTTCCAGGTTCGCGAGGCCGCCGAGGTTCGCAAGGCCGCCTGAGCGGGTGGGCGTGAGGCGGCGTCGGCGCGCGCGAGGCGGAACGCGCGTCGAGCGCGACAGCCTCGGCCCGCTCGCCGTGCCGCGGCGCGCGCTGTGGGGCGTCTTCACCGAGCGCGCACGGCACACCTTCCACCTCACCGGCCGTCCGCCGCATCCGGCCCTCGTCCGCGCCTACGCGCTCATCAAGCGGGCCGCCGCCCGCGTCAATGCCCGGCTGGGGCTGCTGCCGCCCCGCTGGGCCGCCGCCATCGACCAGGCCGCGCGTCGCGTCGCCGCCGGCGACGTTCCCGACGCGGCGGCCATCGACGTCCTGCAGGCGGGCGCCGGCACGCCCGCCCACATGAACGTCAACGAGGTCGTCGCCAATCTCGCCAACGAGCGCCTGGGCGGCCGGCGCGGGCGCTACGTGCCGATTCACCCGAACAGCCACGTCAACCTCGGACAGTCGTCGAACGACGTCACGCCCACGGCGATCCGTCTCATGGCGCTCGAGCTGCTGGGGCCGCTCGACGCCGAGCTCCGCGCGCTCGAGCGCGCCCTGCGCCGGCACGCCGCGCGCGAGCGCGCGGTCGTGAAGCCCGGCCGCACGCATCTGCAGGACGCGGTGCCGATCACGTGGGGCCAGGTGTTCGGCGGCTGGGCGCAGGCCATGGAGGACGCGCGCCGGGCGCTCGAGCGCATGGCCGACGAGCTCGTCGTCGTCGGCCTGGGCGGCACCGCGGTCGGCACCGGGCTCACCGCGCACCCGCGCTTCCGCGCGCTCGTCGTGCGCGAGCTCTCGCGCCTGACCGGCCACCGCTTGCGGCCGGCGCCGACCCCGGTCACGACCGCGTGGTCGCTGCGACCGCTGCTCGCCGCCTCGGCGGCGCTGCGCGGCCTCGCGCTCGACGTGGCGAAGATCTGCGTCGACCTGCGCCTGCTCGCGTCCGGGCCCGACGCCGGCTTCGCCGAGGTGCGGCTGCCGGAGGTCGAGCCGGGCTCGTCGATCATGCCGGGGAAGATCAATCCCTCGGTGCCGGAGGCCGTGCAGATGGCGTGCTTCCAGGCGGCCGCGCACGACCACGCCGTCGCGCTGGCCGCGGCCGCCGGTGAGCTCGAGCTCAACGTGATGACGCCGCTCGTCGCCGACAACCTGGCCGGCGCCTTCGAGGTCTTGACGCGCGGGCTAAGGTTGCTGCGCGAGCGGTGCATCGACGGCATGGTCGTGGATCGCCGCCGCGCACGCACGCTGGTGAGCGGCAGCCTCATCGAGGCCACGGCGCTCTCGCCCTATCTGGGCTACGACGTCACGGCCGACCTGGTGAAGGAGGCGCGCCGCGGCGGGCGCCCGCTGCGCCGCGTCGTGCTGGAGCGGGGCCTGCTCGGCGAGCGCGAGCTGGCGCGCGTGCTGTCGCCGGCGGCGCTCACCGGCCCGCGGGCCACCGACGTGGCGCTGCGCCGGCGCGTCCAGCGGGCCCCGGCCTACCGCCGGTACCGGGCCGAGCACGCGGAAGAATAGGCTTGTTTGGCCCCCGGCCCGCGTCATACTTCGGGAGAGCGATGCGCTGCCTGTTCGTGTGCGCCGATGACTTCCTCTGGCGCCTGGCCGCCGACCGCGGCGAGGCGCGGCTGTCCACGCTGTGGATCGTGGAGCGGCCCCGCGTGCGCGCCCGCATCCGGGCTCACGGCGCGGAGGCCCTGGCCGGCCGCCTCGACGAGGAAGCCGTCTACCGCCGCGCGTTCCGCACCGGCGCCGAGCCCGTCCTGCTGGCGGTCGACCGCGCGCGCCAGGCGCGCGTGATCGCCGCCATCCGGAAGGTGGCGCCCGCCGCGCCACTGGTCGTCCTGGGCGAGGCGGCCTCCCTCGACGCCGAGCCCGTCGTGACGCTGCCGCCAGCGCGTGTCACGGCTGGCATGCTCGAGCCCGCCCTCGAGCGGGCGCTGACCCGGGCGAAAGTGGCGCGCGTGCGCGAGCACTTCGGCCGCGCCGATCGCGTGCTGATCCTGATGCAGGACGATCCCGACCCCGACGCGATCGCTTCCGCGCTCGGGCTCAAGATGCTGCTGGGCCGCTCCAAGTCGGCGGCCACCATCGCGACCTTCGGCACGATCCGCCGTCCGGAGAACCGCGCGATGACGCGCATCCTCGACATCGACGTCGAGCAGGTCAAGCCGCCCGCGCTCGAGGAGTACGACATGATCGCGATGGTCGACACCCAGCCGGCCATCTTCGAGGAAGCGCTGGGCGAGGTCGACCTCGTCATCGATCACCACCCGGAGGAGACGCCCGTGCGCGCGCGGCTCAAGGACGTGCGCCCGTCCTACGGCGCCACCTCCACCATCCTCACCGAGTACCTGCGCGCCGCCGACGTGAAGATCCGCGAGCGGCTGGCCACCGCGCTGCTGTACGGCATCAAGGCCGACACGCTCCATCTCGAGCGCGGCGCCACCAAGGCCGACATGGAAGCGTTCGCCTTCTTGCACGCCCACGCGAATCACAACGCCCTGCGCCGCATCGAACGGCCCGATCTTCCCGACGCCGCGCTCGATGTGCTGGCGCGCGGCATCGAGGGCCGGCGGCTGGCCGACGGCGTGATGTTCGTGCACCTGGGCGCCGTCACCTATCCCGAGCTGATCGCGCAGTTCGCCGACCTTTTCCTGCAGGTGGAGGGCGCCGAGTGGTCGGTGGTCTCCGGCTGCGTGAACCAGGAGCTCCACATCTCCGTGCGCAACGTGGGCTACGTGCGAGCGGCCGGTGACGTCGTGCACGAGGCGTTCGGCAACCTCGGCGGCGCCGGCGGGCATCGCTCGATGGCCAAGGCGGTCGTCAAGCTGCGTGACTGGCGCGCCGCGGGACTCTCCGCCGGCGATCGCGAGATGGGCGAGGCCATCGCGAGCCGCTTCCTGGCCGCCCTGCGGCGCGGTCGCGGGTGACCCCCTACGGGTGTTCTCACATTTCGGTGGCCTCATCCTTGCTCGGTTCTACCTTTTGACCGAGTGACTTCGATCTATCCGCTTGGCATTGCGGGAGCGCGCGGAGTAGACTACCGCCGCAAATCGGCATTCCAGGCCTCCAGATCGGCCTCGGATCCAAGTCGCTGGAGGGGGCGAACGTGGACGTAGCGTTGGAGAAGAGGCAGGTCGAGCGCGCGTACGAGCTGCTGGCTCCGGTCTACGATTTCATCTTCGACTGGATCTTCGCGCCGGGCCGTCAGGCGGCCATCCTGCATCTCGGGTTGCGGCCCAACGACACCGTCCTGGAGGTCGGCATCGGCACCGGGCTCAACCTTCCGCTGTATCCGCCGTCGTGCCGGCTGACCGGCATCGACCTGTCGGGCGAGATGCTCGACAAGGCCGTCGAGCGCGCGCAGAAGCTGGCGATGCCCGGCGTGGTGCTCAAGGTCATGGACGCCACGTCGATGGATTTCGCCGAGAACGAGTTCGACAAGGCGCTCGCCACCTACACGATCTCCGCCGTGCCGGATCCCGTGGCCGTGCTGCGCGAGATGCGCCGCGTGGTGAAGCCGGGCGGCAGCATCGTGATCCTCAACCACTTCCGGAGCGAGCGGAAGCTGCCCGGCCACCTCGAGGATCTCGTGGCGCCGGTGTGCACGCGCCTGGGCTGGAAGTCGAACCTGCCGATGACGCCGCTGCTGAACGAGGTCGGTCTCACGCCGGAGCTGATCGTGAAGGTCAACATGTTCAACGGGTGGCGCCTCGTGAAGTGCGTCAACCGGAAGTAAGCCGGCTCCTCGGCCTCCTTCTCGCCGCGCTCGTCACCTTCCCCGTCGTCCAGGCCGCCCTCGGCCTCGTCATGTCCGCCGCGTTCGTGGTCGAGCTGCTCTCTGGAGGCGCTCGCCGTCCGCTGTCCGCGCTGACGGACGAGCCGCACGTCGAGTCGCTGCCGGTCGCCGATGCCGCGGTCGATCGCTGGGCCGTGCGCGGCGGCGTGCCGCTCGTCCTCGTGCACGGCTACGCTCCGGGCGGCAAGGACGACCCGCGCGTGCGTCAGGCAGCGGCGCTGCTGGCCCGCGCGGGCTTCGACGTGGCCGTCCCGACGATTCCCGGCCTCACGCGCGGCCGGCTGCGGCCGGACGACGCCCGCCCGGTGGTGGCCACGCTCGCCGCGCGCGCGCGGCCCACCGTGATGGTCGCGGTCAGCGTCGGCGCGGGGCCCGCGCTGCTGGCCGCGGCCGACCCTGCCGTGCGCGACCACGTGCGCGTCGTGCTGAGCCTCGGCGGCTACGCGTCCGCTGCCGAGCTGCTGCGCTTCTTTCTCACCGGCGAGTACGCGTGGGGCGGGATCCGCGGCCGCGTCGTGCACGACCCCGCGGTCGTGCGGGCCTTCGTCGAGGCCAATGCGGACTTGCTCGACACGCCCGCGCGCGAGGCGCTGGCCGATCCCGCGCGCGCGGCCGCCGCGCTGACGGCGCCGCCGCCGCCGGTCGCGGATCTGCTGGCGCAGCTCTCTCCCGAGCGCGTGGCCGGCACGATCCCCGGCCGCCTGATCCTCGTCCACGGCATCGACGATCCCGCCGTGCCCTACACCGAGAGCCTGCGCCTGGCCGCGGCGCGGCCGGAACACACCGACGTCGTGCTCGTGCACGTTCTCGAGCACGTGGAGCCCGGGCGCCGCGGGGTGTCGTGGACCGCGCTGCGCGAGCTCTTCGCCCTCGTCGTGGTCGTGTACGCCCTCCTGCACGCCGTCTGAACAGCCGTCCGAGCGGCGACGGAGCAGTGATCCCGCGCGGATGATTGTGGCCGGCGCTTGCCAGCGTGTCGAAGCAAAAGTCGGACGCGCCCTGTCTAAGCCCTCGGAAACATGCTTTGAAAAATGTGGCAAGGCGTTTGCCCCTCGTT
Source organism: Candidatus Rokuibacteriota bacterium (assembly GCA_003220265.1). Taxonomy (GTDB): domain Bacteria; phylum Methylomirabilota; class Methylomirabilia; order Rokubacteriales; family CSP1-6; genus AR5. The sequence continues at coordinate 53,343 of QHRW01000111.1, forward strand.
CACATGCAGGGAGGCTCCATGAGGGGTATCGAGACGCTGCTGATCACGGCTCTGGTCTCATCCATGGTGATGGCCGCGCTCTCCCTCGGTCTGCCCGCGCCAGCGCCGGCGCAGGTGGTCAAGGCGGGCATCGTCACGACGCTGCGCGGCACGGCGACGGTTGCGCGCGGGACGGCGGATCAGGCGCCGCTCAGGTTCAGAGACGACGTGTACGTCGAGGACCGGATCACGACCGGCGACGAGTCGCTCGCCCGCATCCTGCTGGGGGGCAAGGCCGTGGTGACCGTGCGCGAGCGCTCGCAGCTCAAGATCACCGAGACGGCCCTCACCTCCACCATCGGGATCACCGGCGGCAAGATCGCGCTGGCCGTGGACAAGAGCCGCATGAAGCCGGGCGAGTCGGTCGAGATCAGGACTCCGAACGCGGTGGCGGCCATCCGCGGCACGATCGTCATGGCCGAGGTCGAGGCGCCCGCGGTTCCGGGGCACGACGTGGCGACGCGATTCACGCTGCTGACGGGCATCGTCGACGTGACGCTGCTCGATCCCTCGACCGGCCGCGCGAGCGGTCCGGGCCTCACGCTGAAGCCCATGCAGACGGTCGGCATTACCGGCTCCACGCCGCCGAGCGCTCCGCGGAGCCTGTCGCGCGCCGAGGCCCAGGCCATCGCCGGCGGGTACGCCGTGCCCCTCAAAGAGCCACCCACGGGCGCCATTTCGCAGGTCGTCGACGAGCACGTCCGCCGGGTCGCCCACGAGGAACGCGCGGTCGCGGCAGGCGGGGCCGCTGACGAGCCCGGCGACGACTCGCGAACCAGCGGGGGCCGCGACAAGGGCGGCCGGGACACCGGCGGCATCGGCGGCGGTAGCGATGGAGACCGCGGAGGCCGCGGCGGACCCGGCGGCCGTGACCGGGATCACCGCGGCCGCGATCGCAATCGCTGACGGCAGCGATCTCGCCCCAGGATCACCCCATGAGCCTCCCGGCAGCCGCCGGGAGGCTCGTGATCGTTCCGGCGAGACGCGTTTGGGCATTGACTCGGAGCAACGCGTTACGCAATGATCAGGGCCGGCATTTTCGGGCACAATGCAGGACGCGCCCGAGACGGACGGGCAATTGCCGCCCGAGGCTGGGCTGATCGCGGGTCGACGCACGGTTCGAAGTAGCCGAAAAACCGGACGTCCATCGTGGGAGGGCTGGTCTGGCAGGCCACTTGCCCTCCCGTCCAGCACTCGCAGTCCCAAGGTCGACCGTCGTCAGGAGGCGCTATGAAGAGCGTGAAGCTGCTGGTGGCACAATCGGTCCTCGTTGCCGGGCTGGCGCTTGCCCTGCCGGCGGCTGCGCAAGCACCAACGCCGGCGGGCGTGGTGACAACCCTGCAGGGCACGGCGAATCTGCAGCGGGTCTCGACGACACAGCCGGCGCCCCAGCTGCTGCCGCTGAAGTTCCGGGACGAGCTGCTGGCGCAGGATCGCATCACCACGGGCGATCAATCCCTCGTGCGCATCCTGCTCGGCGGCAAGGCCGTCGTCACCGTGCGCGAGCACTCCAGCCTGACGATCACCGATACCCAGACGACGTCGACGATCAACATGTCGGCCGGCAAGATCGCGCTGGCGGTCGCCAAGGACCGCATGAAGCCGGGCGAGAGCATCGAGATCAGGACGCCCAACGCGGTGGCCGGCGTGCGCGGCACCGTGGTCATCGCCGAGGTCACGCAGGCGACGGCGCAGGCCGGCACCCCCGCCAGCGGCGTCACCTCGCGCTTCACGGTCCTCACCGGCATCGTCGACGTGAGCCTGCTGGACCAGACCACCGGCCGGCCAGGCGCCTCGCGCTTCACGCTGAACCCGCTGCAGCAGCTCGGCATCACCGGCTTCACGCCGCCCGCCGGGCCGCGCAACATCACGCGCGCGCAGGCTCAGGCCGCGGCCAACGACTACAAGGTGAACCTGAAGGACGCGCCGCAGGCCGGCAACGCCCAGGTGACCGACAAGCAGGTCGAGGAGGCCTCGAACGCGGCGGCCGCCACGGCAGCGACCGGCGGCCTGAGCAGCACGCAACAGCTGGTCAACCAGGCCGTGAGCGGCGGCGGCAGCAGCAAGCCGGCCGTGCGGCCGGAAGACGGCGCCACCCGGGGTGTCGCCACGACGCCCGTGAACAACGGCGACAACCGGGGCTGCCAGACCATCTGCGAAGGCCTTCGCAACTTCCGGCGCTAGCCCGGAGCTCGCCCGCACCTGTCCCCGGCCGGCGGGCCCATTCCCGCCGGCCGTTTCATCTCTCCCGATCGCCTCCCCGCCGAAGCTAACTCCCGATGCACGCACGTCGTCATCATCCACCGCTTCGAGCGCCGGCTCCGCCGGCGCAATCCTAGTGCTGTGGGGAGGCAGGGAGGAGCGCGGCGTCAGCCGCGCGACGACCGCCGGAAGGGGAGCAAAGCTCCCCTCCGGGCTAATATTGCCAGGTGAAATAGATCGCGGCGTAGTTCCGGTGGTAGCTGAACACGTCGATGTTCGAGTTGACGATCTTGTTGGTGTACTCGCCGGTCACGAAGAACGACTGATCCTTCACGAACCACGGCAGCGGCACTTCGACGCGCGCCGTGTTCGTGTATTCCTGATCCGAGCGCTCCTTGCTCCCGGGCCGATCAAGCGGCAGGAAAAACTGCCGGTTCAGGTAATTCCGGTAGTGCAGGTCGAAGTCGTACGTGAGGCGGATGTCCCGCCACGGCAGCGTGTACTGCCCGCCCAGGATGAAACGGTGGCCGTCGTAATCGAAGTCGTTGCCGCGGGCGTTCTCGTAATCGAACTGGTAGCCCGCCTTGATGAAGTGACGGTCTCGTTCGAACCGCACGAAGTGCGTGAAGCCGATCATGTAATTGACGGCGTCCTGGTTCAGCACGTTCGGGAGATCCGACGCCTGGCGATAATCCTTGACCTCGACGCGGCCTTGCACGTTCGTCAGGTGGCGTGCGCTCTCGACCAGGGCGAGATAGGGCGACATCGAGTGCCGCTGGACGAGCTCTTCGTAGCCGAGGGCGAGATAGTCGTAGGAGTAGTTGAAGCCGGCCTGCATCGGGATGTCGAACAGCGTGCCCCGGTAGGCCACGCGGAAGACGCCGGTATAGTCCTGGATGTCGAACGACGGCAGCGTGTTGTTGTGGGCATGGAAGGCCGAGGCGCCGATCGTGCTCGTCCACGACTGCAGCTTCAGCCAGTCGTACTCCAGGGCCACCGAGACCAGCTCGCCGAAGGTCCGCCGGTTGTTCTGCCGCGCCAGCTGCACGGCGAGATCGTTGGCCTGGTTGGGCTCGGCGGCCGCGTTGTCGTCGAAGAATGCCCCGGCCTTGATCTCGGCCCGGAAGCGGCGGCTCGTCTCCCGTTGGGCGGCGATGGCGCTCTTCAGGCGCTCGGCCGGCCCGGTGAGCGGCGAGGCCGGCTGGAGCTGGCCGATCTGCCCGATTTCCGCCTCGGCCTGCGACGACAGGCCGAGCTGCTGCAGCGAGAGGCCGGTGTAGAGCTTGGTGAGATCGTTGATAGTCGGATCGGATGACCGCGCGGTCCGGAACGCGCGCAAGGCCTCCTGGTACCGTTCGCGGCGGTAGCGCAGGTAGCCGACGTAGTAGCCGAGCGAGTCCAGCGTGGGGTCGCGCGCGAAGGCCCGCTCGAGGAGCGGCTGCGCGCGGTCGTACTGCTCGAGGGTGAAGTACGCGAGCCCGAGCTGGTAGAGGATCGACATGTCGTCGGGAGACTTCTGCCGTGCCTGCTCCAGGAAGCGGACCGCCTGGGCGGGATCCTTCTTGCCCATGTAGGCGAGACCCGTGTAGTAGAGCGCCTCCACGTGCTGCGGCTCGCGGGCCAGAGCCTGGCGCAGGAGCTCGAGCGCCTTGTCCCACTGCCGGTCCTCGATCGCCAGCGTGGCCTCCGCCACGTAGACGTCGGCGTCGCTCAGCTGGGCGGCCGCCGGCGGCGGGCCGGCCAGCCAGGCGGCGGCCAGCACGACCACGGCCAGCCAGGCCGCCACTCCACCACGGATCACGCTCACGGGGTTGCGCTCCTTCCCTCCGGCGCGCCCGGGCGGTGCACGCCCCAGCTCGCCAGCTTCACCAGCACCGTATTGCGATGCACGCCGAGCTGCCGCGCGGCGCGGCTCACGTTCCACTGCGCCCGCTCCAGCGTGCGCAGGACATACTGGCGCTCGAACTGGTCGCAGGCCTCGCGCAGCGGCAACGCGTCCTCGGCCAGCAGCGAGACCGTCTCGGGCATGGCCACGTCGAGCGGCACGTCCTGGAGCTGGATGACGGTCTCGCGGGCCAGCACCACCGCGCGCTGGATTGCGTTCTCCAGCTCGCGCACGTTGCCCGGCCATGCGTACCGCGTCAGCGCGTCGAGCGCGCCCACGGAGACGCCGCGCACGTCGCGCCGGCACTCGCGGGCGTACTTGCGCACGAAGTGATCGACGAGGCGCGGGATGTCCTCGCGACGCTCGCGCAGCGGCGGCACGTGGACCGGCACCACGTTGAGCCGGTAGTAGAGGTCCTCGCGGAACGCGCGCTCGCGCACGGCCGCCCTCAAGTTGAGGTTGGTGGCGGCCAGCACGCGGACGTCCACGGCCACCGGGCGGGCGCCGCCGAGCCGCTCGATCTCCCGCTCCTGCAGCGCGCGCAGCAGCTTGGTCTGCAGATCCAGCCGCAGCGAGCCGATCTCGTCGAGGAAGATCGTGCCGCCCTGAGCCAGCTCGAAGCGGCCCAGGCGCCGCACGTGGGCGCCGGTGAACGCGCCCTTCTCGTGGCCGAACAGCTCGGACTCGACGAGCGCCTCCGGAAGGGCCGCCACGTTGACGGCCACGAAGGGATGCCCGCGGCGGTCGCTGCTCTGGTGGATGGCGCGCGCCACCAGCTCCTTGCCGGTGCCGCTCTCGCCCGTGATCAGCACCGTCGTCGGCGTGGTGGCGATCTGGCTGATGAGCTGGTAGATCCGCACCATCTCCGGGTGACGCCCGACGAGCCCCTCGAAGCCGTCAACGCTGCCCACCCCGGCCGGCTGCAGGGCGGCCTGCAGGCCGAGCACCTGGCGCTCGAGCGCTCGCTTCTCCAGCGCGCGCTCGACCAGCATGAGGATGGCGTCGACGTCGAAGGGCTTGGTGATGTAGTCGTAGGCGCCGCGCTTGAGCGCCTCGACGGCCGTGCGGACGTCGTGCACGGCGGTGGCCAGCACCACGAGCGTCGAGGGATCGGCGGCCTTCACGCGCGGCAGCACGTCGATGCCGGGCTCGCCCGGCATCCGCTGATCGAGCATGACGAGATCCACCTCGCGCGTGCGGAGCTGGTCGAGGGCGTCGGCGCCCGTCTCCGCCTCCAGCACCTCGCAGGTATCTTCGAGGATCGCGCGGATGGACGCGCGCACGCCCTCCTCGTCGTCGACGACCATGACCGTCCCGCGGCGGGACAGCGTGGGGGCCTCGAGCATATCGGCGGCCGTCATCGCTGGGCCTCGCGCTCCAGCACGAGGTACTGGGCATGCCCGCCGCTGCCCGGCCGGTGCACCCACAGCAGCACCGAGCGGCCGGCCGGCACGGCGGCCAGCGCGCGCTGCAGGGCGGGCGCGTCGCGCACCGGCTGGCGGTCGATCTCGCGAATGACGTCGCCGCGCCGCACGCCCGCGCGCTCGGCCGGCCCGCCGCCGGCCACGTCGACCACCAGCAGCCCCTCGGTGAAGGGCAGGCTCAGCCGCTCGGCCGAGTCGGGCGCCAGGGGCTCCACCTGCAGGCCGAAGCCCTCGGGCCCGGGCACCTCGGCGGTCACCAGCGCGTCGTCGCTCGGCATCTCGCCCACGCGCACGCGCAGCTTCTGTGCGGCGCGATCGCGCACGACGCCGACCGCCACGCTCTGGCCGGGCGTGACGTTGGCCACGCGGCGCTGCAGGTCGGGCACCTCGCGAATCTTGGTGCCGTTGAGCTCGATGATCACGTCGCCCGGTCGGAGACCGGCCACCTCGGCGGGTCCGCCCTTGACGACGTCGGCCACCAGCACGCCCTCGCGCTCGCGCACGCCGAAGCTGGCGGCAAGCTCGTCGTTGACGTCCTGGATGGCGATGCCGAGCCAGCCGCGCACCACGCGGCCCTTGGCGATGAGCTGGCCCATCACGGCCCTGGCCTCGTTGATCGGGATCGAGAAGCCGATCCCCTGCCCGGCGGCCACGATGGCCGTGTTGATGCCGATCACCTTGCCGTCGAGGTTCAGCAGCGGGCCGCCGGAGTTGCCGGGATTGATCGAGGCGTCCGTCTGGATGAAGTTCTCGTACGTCGTGACGCCCACGCGCGTGCGCGCCGTCGCCGACACGATGCCCACCGTCACCGTGCGATCGAGGCCGAACGGGTTGCCGATGGCGATCACCCACTGCCCCACGCGCAGCCGCTCGGAATCGCCGAGCTCCGCCGTCGGCAGCGGGCCCGTCGCGTCGATCTTGAGGACAGCGAGATCTGTCTTCGGGTCACGACCGACCAGCGTCGCCGACAGCTTCCGGGAGTCCGAGAGACGCACGGTGATGTCCTGAGCGTTCTCGATGACGTGATTGTTCGTCAAGATGTATCCGGACCGATCCACGATCACGCCGGAGCCGCTGGCCCGCGGCTCGTCGCGCGGGCTACGCCGCTTGAAATACCGCTCGAAGAACTCCTCGCCGAAGTACTCCCGGAACCGCTCGGGGTCGTCGCCGGAGCCCGGGGCCGGGCGCTTGGAGACCGTGCTGACGTTGACCACGGCCGGGGTCACGCGATCGGCCACGGCGCTGAAGGCCTCCTCCATCGCCTGGAGGACGGCGCGGGCGTCGATCTTGGGGGCGGGCGGCCTGGCGGCCGGTTGACGCTTGTCGGCCGGGGCCGGCGGCTTGGCAGTCCCGGGCGCCGCCGACTGGGCCCACGCCGGCACCGCGACTGCGAGGAAAAGAAACAGCGCGACGGCCATTTTCATCGGGGGACTGGGGCCGCATTTTAACCGGCCGCCGCGGGATTATGCCAGCGCGTTTACGTCACTCGGGACGAGCCGGATCTCCAGGACCTCCTGCGTGGCCGCCGTAATGGGGGCCGCGGCCGCGCGACGCACGCCCGCGACCCACAGGATCTCGCCGCCGGCCTCGACCAGCGGCAGCCGGTTGCGGTCCCAGCGCGGCACGCCCGCGTCGATCAGGAGCGACTTGAGGCGGCGCTCGCCCGCCCCGAAGGCGACGAAGCGGTCGCCACGGCGCCGACCGCGCACCAGGAGGGATCGCGGGCAGCCGGCCGCGTCGAAGGCCACGCAATCCGCCGAGCGCGGCAGCACGTAGCCGGCGGCCGGCAGCAGGCGGGCTTCCAGGGCGCGGCCGATCTCGGGCAGCGCGACGCGACCGGGCACTGTCAGCGTGCGCGGTGGCAGGGCCGGTGCCGGCTGCGTGCCGACGCGAATGCGGTCGCCGCTGACCTCGACGCGCACACCGCCCAGCCGGAACGGCCGCCGCGGGGGCGCCGGTGCCAGCACGCGGCGCAGCCCCCGATGGGCCCACGCTCTCAGCGGCGCGCGGCTGCCCAGGCGCGCCGCCGCCTGACGTAACACCTCGGCGGCCAGCGAGGACGGCAGCGCCGCCAGCGCACCGCGCGGCAGCGTGATTGCTGGGCAGGGGCACCCTGGAAGGGTTCCCCTCCTCCCCTCCGTTGGGCAGGGGCACCCTGGAAGGGTTCCCCTCTTCCCCTCCTCCACAGTGATCAACCGTTCGAGCTCGAGCGTCGCGGCACGGTCGAGGGCCTCGACCGACTCGCGGGCCAGACGCGCTACGCGGGCCAGCGCCGGCACCACGTCGGTCGCGAACGAGGCGGCCAGCAGTGGCAGCAGCTCGTGCCGGATGCGGTTGCGCAGGAACTTGGGATCACGGTTGCTCGGGTCCTCGACCCACGCGATGGCGTCCGCCGTGAGCATCTCGCGCAGCGCCTCGCGCCGGATCTCCACCAGCGGGCGGATGATGCGCCCGCGCACCGGCGGGATGGCGGCCAGCCCGCGCACGCCGGCGCCGTCGAGGACGCGCATCAGCACGGTCTCGGCCTGGTCATCGAGCGTGTGGCCGAGCGCGATGCGGTCGGCGCCGACCCGCTCGGCCCACGCCTCCAGGGCCGTGTAGCGCGCGGCGCGGGCGGCCGCCTCGACCGAGCCCGGCCCGACGTGCACGCGCTCGACGTGCGCAGGCAGGCCGAGCCGCGCGCCGAGCGCGCGTACCACGGCTGCGTCGTGGGCGGAATCGGGGCGCAGGCCGTGATCGACGTGGAGGACGTGGAGCGTGAGGCGCCAGGACGGCGCCAGCGCATGCAGGAGGTGGAGCAGCGCCACCGAGTCGGCGCCACCCGAGACGGACACCAGGACGGTTTCGCCGCCCGCGAGCATCGCGTGGCGGCGAAGGGTGCGCTCGACGGCGTGGGTCAGCCCCACGCTAGCCGCCCTGCAGGCCCACCCAGACCTCGCCGTCCTCGAAGTGCTCCTTCTTCCACACCGGCACGGTCCGCTTGAGGGTGTCGATCGCGTAGCGGCAGGCCTCGAAGGCGTCGCCGCGATGGGCGGCGGACACGGCGATCAGCACCGAGGACTCGCCGATCTCGAGGCGGCCGATGCGATGCAGCATCGCGACGCGCTTGACGCCCGACCAGCGCGCGCGGATGGCCGCCCCGATCTCGCGCATCTTGGCTTCCGCCATCGGCGCGTGGGCCTCGTACTCGAGAAACTTCACGGGGCGGCCGTCGGTCTGGTTGCGCACGACGCCGGAGAAGATCACCACGCCGCCGGCGCCGGGATCGTCCACGCGCGCGGCGATGTCGTCGGGCGACAACGGACGATCGACCACCGCGAAGATGTCCTCGGGCGTGGTGCCACCACCGAGCGGGGCCGAGCCGCCACTGACGGGCGGGAACAGCAGGAGCTCGTCACCGGCTTTCAGGATGTGATCGGCCTCGACGTAATCGTGGCCGACGGCGAAGAGCGTGAAGGGACGGTACTGCGCGAGCTGCGGGTGGCGGGTGACGACGGCCTTCCAGGCAGTCTCTACGGTGCCACCGTCGGGAAGGTCCAGGTCCACCTGCTCCTGCCCGGCCGCTTCACGATACCGGGCGAACAGGTGAACCCGGACACGCACGATGCTGTCTAGAAGCGGTGGGACTGGCCGCAGCCGCAGCTGGACTTCACGTTCGGGTTCTTGATCGCGAAGCCGGCGCCCATCATGTTGTTCTCGACGTAGTCGATCTCGCTGCCCGACAGATAGGGCGCGCTGTGCTTGTCGATGTAGACCTTGATGCCGTGCGCCTCGATGATGTCATCGCCCTCGGCCTGCTGATCCTCCCAGCCGAGCTCGTACGACATGCCGGAGCAGCCGCCGCCCACGACCCGGATACGCAGGCCCCACTCGGGCTTCCCCTCCTCCAGGCGGAGGTCGGAGACCTTCTTGGCGGCCATTTCAGTCATCGTGACCATGCAATTCCTCCCGGGTTCTCTGCGAGTTGCGACACACAAATACTATCACAGGATCCCCCCCGCGGGCAGGAGGGTGAGCTCCTCCAGCGAAGCGTGCGGCGGCAGCGTGGCCATCAGCACGGCCGCGCGGGCCACGTCCTCGACCCGCAGCATCTTGTCGCGCGGCGGAGACCCGCCCAGAGCGTCCCAGATGGGCGTATCGACCGCGCCGGGCACCAGCACGCCGACACGCACGCCGTGGGGCCGAAGCTCCTCGGCCAGCACGCGCGAGAAGCTCTCCAGGCCGGCCTTGGTCGCCGTATAGGCGGCGCTGCCGGGCAGGGTGCGCTTGGTGGCGATGGACGAGACGTTGAGGATCATCCCGGAGCGCTGGCGCAGCATGGCCGGCAGCACGGCCCGGCAGCACACCATCACCGCGCGCAGGTTGAGCGTCAGCATCGCGTCCCAGTCGCCCGGCTTGGAGTCCGCGACCGCGCCGAACGCCGCGGTGCCGGCCGAGGTCACCAGCAGGTCCAGGCGCCCGAGCTCCGACAGCGTCTGCTCGAGCAGCGCCTCCACGGCGCTGTCCTGGGTGACGTCGGTGGGGATGGCCAGCGCCCGCCCCTGGCGCTTGCGGATCTCGCCCGCCACCTCGGCCAGGTCCGCGCGCGAGCGCGAGGCCAGCGCGACGGCCGCGCCCTCGGCGGCAAACGCCTCGGCGATGGCCCGGCCGATCCCGCGGCCGGCCCCGGTGACCAGCGCGACCTTACCGGCCAGGCCCCCGCTCACAGCTGGAGCCCCCGGCCGGCCTTGATCAGCTCCATGAACTCCGCGCGCGTCTCCGGGCGATCGCGGAAGCCGCCGAGCATCGCCGAGGTCACCGCCTTGGAGTTCTGCTTCTCCACGCCGCGCATGAGCATGCAGAGGTGCACGGCCTCGATGACGACCGCGACGCCGCGCGGCTGCAGAATCTCGTTGAGCGTGTTGGCGACCTGCGTCGTGAGCCGCTCCTGCACCTGCAGCCGCCGCGCGTACATGTCCACGAGCCGCGGGATCTTCGACAGGCCGACGATCTTCTTGTGCGGCATGTACGCCACGTGGCACTTGCCGATGAACGGCAGCAGATGATGTTCACAGAGCGAGGTCACGTCGATGTCCTTCACGATGACCATCTCGTCGTATTCCTCGACGAAGAGGGCGTCGTTCAGGATGTCGTGGGCGTTCTTCTCGTAGCCCGACGTCAGATACCGCATGGCCGCCGCCACGCGCGCGGGCGTCCGCTCCAGCCCCTCGCGGTGGGCGTCCTCGCCCAGCTCCTTGAGCATCTGCTCCACCAGCCGCTCGATCGGATCGCGCTCGGGCATCAGGCCTCTCCCCGGTACTCGAATCGATTCTTCGCCGTCTCCTCGACGGCCACGCGGCGCAGGCGCCCGGCGGGCAGCGCCACGGCCAGCGTCTGCCAGAACGCGCGCGCCAGCCCCTCACCGGTGGTGATCACGCCCGCCAGCGGCGGCGCGTGCTCGAGCTGGTGGTGGTCCACGTGCTCGAGGATCGACTGCGCCACCGTGCGGTCGACCACGCCGAGATCCACGGCCATCCCGGTGAGCGGGTCGGGCCCCCCTGCCACGGTCACCTCGAGGTAGTAATTGTGGCCGTGCAGCCGGGCGCACTGGCCGTAGAGCACGGCGTTGTCGGCCGGGCTCAGCCTGGGATTGCTCAGGCAGTGGGCCGCGCTGAAATGGTACACGCGGGTCAGCTCGACGGTGCGGGGCATGTCACGATCCATCATAGTCCACGAACAAAGTCGGGTCTTCCCACACGCGCACGCGCGCCAGCCGATCGGGCCCGAGCTTGGGGGCCAGGAGATCCCACACCGCCAGCGCGATGTTCTCCGTCGTCGGCACGCGCTCGCGGAAGAGGGCGTCGGCGTTGAGGTCGGCATGGTCGAAGCGCTCGATCACGGTCTCCTGCACGATGCGTTTGAGCTCGCCCAGGTCGATGACCATGCCCGTGCGCGGGTCGATGGCGCCGCGCACGGTGACGTCGAGCGTGTAGTTGTGGCCGTGCGGCACGGTGAGCCGGCCGAAGCGCCGCTCGTTGTCCTCGGGCGACCAGGCCGGCACATGATACCGGTGGCCGGCCGAGAACGTGAAGCGGCGGGTCGTCGACGCGGTGCCGCTCATGCGACGGCGATCTCGACGAAGCGCCGCGCGATCGGCTCCAGGTCGAACGCGGCCACGCGCGCGGCGCCGGCTGCGCCAAGGGCGGCGCGCAGGCCGGGGTTCGTCAGCAGCGTCTCCAGCGCCATCGCCAGCTCCTCCGGACTCTCACGATTCACCAGCAACCCGGTGCGGCGGTCCTCCACGATCTCCGGGACGGCGGCCGCCCGGCACGCCACCACCGCGAGCCCGGCCGCCATGGCTTCCGCGAAGACGAGGCCGAATCCCTCCTGCACGGTGGGCAGGCAGAAGCAGTCCGCTCCCACGTATTCTACGGCCAGCGCCTGACGCGAGATGTCGCCGAGGAACGTCACGGTCTCTCCGAGGCCGAGGGTGGCGTGCAGCGTCCGCAGGCGCCCGGACTCGGGCCCCTCTCCTACGATGCGCACGCGCGCGGCCGGGATTCGCTCGCGCAGGATCGCCGCCGCGTGCAGCAGGTCTTGCAATCGCTTGCGCGGATACATGCGCGCGACGGCGAGCACCGTGGGCGCCGAGTGCGCCGGCGTGCCAGCGGCGGCGAAGCGGCGGCGCCACTCGGCCAGGTCGATCGGCTCGGGCACGACGGCCAGCCGCTCGGCCGGCACGCCGTACACCTGGTGGGCGATCGAGGCGGAATAGCGACTGGGCACCACCACGCGGTCCGCGCGCGCCGTGTTCAGCCTCTCCCAGCGCGCCTGCACGCCGAGCAGCGCGCGGACCAGCCCGCGCTCGTTCCTGAGCTCGTCGGCGATGATCCCCTTGAGGGCGACAATGAACCGCGGCTTCTTCGCCCGACCGTCGAGCGCCGGAGGCCCTGCGGAGGCGCTCCGGCGGCGAATCCACGAGCGCGCCCACATGAACCCGTCGAGGTCGACGCCCACCACGACGTCGGCGGCCGGCGGCGCCGCCGCCACCCGCGCGTTGTAGAGCCAGCGGTCGAGCGTGTGAAAGCCCGTGCGCCGGCCGAGCGCGCGGCACGTGACCACGTGGCCCAGCCGCTCGAGGCCGCGCGCCAGCCCGTCGATCGCGACCCAGGTGCCGCTGCCTTCGGTGGGGCCGGCCGGGGTGGAGCTGAGGAACTCGAACCGCACGCCGCGCGTCAGCGCCCCTGGAACTTCGGCCGTCGCTTCTCGAGGAAGGCCCGCGTGCCCTCCCGGTAGTCCTCGCTCGTCATCGCCTCGATCTGCAGCGCGCGCAGCCGCGCGCGGCTCTCGTCGTCGAACCCGGCCAGGTAGGCCTGGATCGCGGCCTTGGAGCCGCGCACCGAGAGCGGCGCGTTGTCGGCCAGCGTGGCGAGATAGTCGTGCGTCGTCTTCTCGAGCTCGGCGGCCGGCACCAGGCGCTGGATGAAGCCGATGGCCAGCGCCTCGCGGTCGCTCACGGTGCGCGCCGAGAAGAGGATGTCCTTGGCGTAGGCGGGCCCGACCAGGTCCACGAGCTGGCCGATGGCGTCGAGCGGGTAGACGATGCTGAGCCGCGCGGCCGGGATCCCGAACTTCGAGCCCTCGGCGGCGAAGCGCAGGTCGCACGCCATCGCGATGCCCATCGCCCCGCCCATGCAGTAACCGTAGATCATGGCGATCGTCGGCTTGGGACACTCGCGCACGGCCGCATACGCGGCCGCCGTGGTGGCGTTGTAGCGCAACGACGTCTCGCTGTCCTTGCGGCTCTCGGGAAACTCCGAGATGTCGGCGCCGGAGGCGAACGCCTCGGTGCCGGCGCCCCGGTACACGATGGCGCGCACCGCATCGTCCTTGACGAGCCCGGCGGTGATCGTCGCGATCTCGCTCCACATGGCCAGGCTGATCGCGTTGCGCATGCGCGGGCGGTTGAAGATCACGGTGCCGATCGGGCCGTGTTGCTCGACGAGGACGTCGGTCACGGCTGGTGAGTGTACCAGAGGTTGCGCAGCGGTCCGGGCGCCTGTAGGCTCCGACCACGCCGCACGGAGGCGGCCAGGGCATGGAGCTGACTCACCCGATCACCCCGATCATGCTGATCCTACTGTGGCGCCGCCGGCTGTACGGCGAGCGCCGCTACTACGCAATGACGAACTAGCTCCGGGAGGCGCGGCACCCCGCCGGCGGCGGCCAGTGCAGCAGCACGTGGGCGTAGCGCGAGGGACTGAGGTCGGCGCCGGCCTTCTTGAAGTAGGCCTCCCAGAAACGGCCGATGTTCTGGGCGAGCTCGGCCGACGGCGCGGACACGCCGGACACGTAAATGCACACGCCGGAGAGGTCGGCGATCATCCGTTTGGTCTCCAGCTCGGACATCAGCTTCTGCGTCGTCGTCGGCGTCCACGTCAGCCGGTCGAACGCGTACGGGGGATAGTCCTCGATCATGTCGGACATGATGATCAGCACCTTGTTGCGCGATTCGGCGCTGAACAGTTTCTCCGCGAGCAGGAGCGAGCTGAAGATGTCGGTGTAGCGCGCCTTGTAGTCCCGGCGCATCGCCTCGTCGGTCTGCGTCCGCAGCGACTCCTTCACCTGGACGATCCGTGCCTCCGTCTGCTTGGCCTCCTTGCCGTACTTGATGACGTTGTTGAGCCAGCCGTTGAACTGGGGACGGGGCGGCAGCTCCGCCTCCACCAGCGGGCGGAACTCGGTCAGCGTTTTGTCGTGAATGGGCGCGATGAGGATGCTGTCGCCCGGCTGCAGCCACGGGAACACGAGCTTCTCCATCTCCCGCTTGAACCCCGCGCGGTCCGTGACGCTGTCCGAGAAGTCCACGAAGATCACGACCGCGGTCCCCCGCTCCGCGGCGGCCTGCGACGAGCGCGTGCACCCGGTGGTCAGGAGCAGGGCCGGAAAGGCCAGCAGCCCCAGGAGCCAGATCAGACGCCGTCGGCGAAGGTTGTGAGCGCCCATCATGTTCTCCCGTTCTGATTGGACGTGAGCGACACGGTCGGCCACCACTGCAGGGGCGGAAACTCCGCGGCCTTCCGGAACGATGGCGGCGGCAGCAGGCGGCGATGCCGGATGTTCGTCTGCCGGTAGAGCTGCACGCGCTGGTTCGTCAGCGCCCGGATCCCGTCGATCTGGCTCTTGGCCTGCTCGATCTCGCTGTTGAGCCGGGTCCCCGTCCCGTAGAGCTTCTTGCGCACGGCGTTCCGCTTGCGGTCCAGCCCCCTCAGCGCGTGATGGAATCCATCGAGCTTCTCGTCGGGATCGTGGGCGAAGTACGACCCCACCGCCGCGCCGAAGAAGACGAGGGCGTTGAGGGCGAAGAGGGCGTAGGCCATCTGGTTGCCCTCGGTCGAGACCTGCCCGGTACCCGAGAACTGCGAGACGATGTACGTGTTGCGCAGCAGGCTGACGGCATACAGGGTGGCGCCCACGACGGCGGGCGTCAGGATGCCGATCAGCAGGTTGCCGACCTTCTTCGGAATCGAGTGCCGCACGTGGACGCCGATGAACACCCCGATCAACGGAATGATGATGGCCAGGGTCGAGGCCATCACGTACGTCAGGTACTCGGCCTCGCCGAACAGGCGGAAGACCACGGTGTTCAGCGGGAACTCGCCGACCGCCAGGAACAGGATCAGCGCCCAGTGGAAGATCGGCGGAAAGACGATGGCGGCGTCACGGCCCACCTCCGCCGACCGCGCCTTGTACGCCTCCGTGAGCGGCCGCAACCGGTGCTCGACCTCGTCGAGCTGGCGCTGATACGACTCCACGACCGGACGCAGCCTGGAAATCCGCGCCGAGGCGACCTTGTAGATCTGCTGCACGCCCTGCTCACCATTCGAGATCAACGCCTGCTCGAACGGCGCGGGCGTATACGACCCCATCTCCGGGATGTTTCGCTCGCCGTCCTTCTGGCCCTCGGCCAGGATCCGGCTCTCGTCCGCGAATTCCGGGGGCGGGGGCTGCCGCCGCCGTTGCCAGACGTTGAGATCCATGACTCTTACTCCTCGTGCTTCTTGAGGACCGAGCTCAGCTCGTCGATGAGGAACTTGACGTTGTCGAGCACGGTGTCCTCGGTGGAGGAAAGGTCGGTCATCCGCTTCATCACGGCCTGGTAGTCCACCTTCATCTGCGCGAGCGTCTGGTGCAGCGCGTCCACGCTGTTGCGCAGCCCGTCACGCTCGGCCTTCAGGGAGGACCACCGCTTCTGCAGCGACTCGAGCTGATCGCGCATCTCGCTCGACTGCTGGACCAGCTCGCGGTACTCCGTGATGGCGTCGATGATCCGTTTGACTTCCTGGTCGTTCAGCACTGCGGGACTCCTTTCCTCGAGTTGGAGTGCACGGCAATGGTGGCCTCGGCTTCCGATGCCACGGTGCGATCTCTAGCCACGTCGTCCTCCCGGCGCCGGCGCGTTCACGAGCACATGGTCCCGCGCCCGAGTGCCCGCAGGCGGGGCGCAGGGGTTCAAAGGGTGTGCCAAACGGAAGTCCGCGAGTAATCGCGCTTCTGATCGCTTCGCGCGGCAATGTGACACCATCGGGGCGTTCTGGAATGTCGCGTTGTCGCGGCCCGTGTCGGAGTGCTCCACGCACATCCGGGCCGAACCCAGCGGCCGCGCGTCACCGCGTGTCAAACACGCACGCGCGCGTCAAGACATCGACGAGCGCGCACCGGCGTCTGCCCGCAAGCGCGCGGTTTTGCGTGGCCTGCGCGTCTGGCGTGGCGTTTGCCTGTGGCCTCGCGCATGCGCTGGAAACGCCGGAAGCCAACCGCGTCGGACACCGCGCCCGCGTTCATCAGCGAGGGCTCGGAGATCACGGGCAACTGCTCGTTCAGCGGCGCCGTGGTGCTCAGCGGCACCGCCAAGGGAGAGATCCAGGCCACGACGACGCTCACCGTCGGACGGCCCGGGCGTCTTGAGGCGCGGCTGCGCGCGCCGGTCGTCATCATCGAGGGCGAGGTCATCGGCAGCGTCATCGCGACCGAGCGCATCGAGATCCGTGAGCACGCGCGCGTGTTCGGCGATCTCGAGACGGCGGTCCTGGTCATCGAAGAGGGCGCGATCGTCGAGGGGCAGACGAAGTCGTCGCAGCGTCACGACGGCGTCACGGGCAAGCCGCGCCGGACGTCGGGCGACGCCGCGTCCGGGATGACCAGCTTCGCCGCGGCAGGATCCTGACGGCGCCGCAGGGCGCCGCACAACGGAGGACTGCGAAGTGGACAAGCACGAGGTTGCGAAGAGAATCCGCGAGCAGCTCGCGAACGGCACACTCCCGCGGATCATCGCGCCACTGACGACGGAGCCGGGCTGGCCGACCTCGCCGACGGGGCACATCAGCGCGGACAGTGCGATCGGAGTCGTCCGCTGCGCCGCCTGCAACGACATGGGCGCCCAGGTCGCCTACCGTTTCCCCGACGGCCGCATCGTGCGCTTCCACGGGCGCTGCCACCGGATCTGGGAAGAGGAATGCCTGCGCTCCGAGAAGGCCGGCTCGCGCCCGCAGTGAATTGACTCGGCGGAGGGAAGCCATCACCCGCGCCGCGACGATCGCTGTCCTGCTCGCGACCCTCGCCACGGGTTGCTCCGAACCGCGCTGGACGCTCTGGGAGCTCAGGGGCACTGACGCGACCAAGAAGCAATCGGGTCTAGAGCGCCAGTTCTGCGAGACGCTCCGCGAGCAAGCGGAGCGGAACGAACGCGAGGTGGTCGAGCTCTTCGCCCGCATCGACCGGCAGGTCGTGGCCGCCGGAGGGCGGCCGGAGCCCATGACGCGGGTGCCGATCACGTATCGCTGCCGCCGCGATGGCGAGCGACTCTCAGCCCAGGCCAAGTAAGGGTGGTGGCGGTGGGAGGAATTGAACCTCCGACACGGGGCTTATGAGACCCCTGCTCTGCCGCTGAGCTACACCGCCATGACGAGGGAAGTCGCACAGTTGCGGCAGAGGATTCTACCGCAGCGATCACCGTCCCGCCCGTAGTTCATCCCCGCAGCGACGTCGCCTTCTCCTGCAACGCCCGCCCCCCTCTGGGGAATTTGATCCTCGACACTTCGCTGCAGGGTGGTGGCTCAAGCATCGGCGGCCACCTCATGGCAAGTCGGCGTGTTTACAGGCCGCCCGCGCCTCCGTTCACGAGCCGGTGAGCCGTGGTCCCCCGGTTGCTTTTTCTACATCCCGTCGCCTCAGCATGCTCGCAAGGAGCCGGATCGTGAACGATAGCTTCGTCCGCCGCAGTCTGACGCTGGTCCTCCTCCTCCTGTTCGCCCTTCCGATGACGGCCCTGGCCGCCACGCCGACCGCCCAGTTCTGGGAAGAGATCGGCGGCTCGGCCAGCGGCGCCGGCATCAGCGCGAGCGAGCTCGGCGTCGTGCCCGAGCATCGCAACACGTCCATCCTCGTCGGCAGCGACGGACGCCCCATCGTCGCGTACACCGACTGGGCGGACATCGTGGTGCGCCGCTGGAACGGCGCAGAGTGGGAGATCATCGCGCGGCCGGGCGGCGGCCACCTGCCCCAGCTGGCAATGGACGGCAGCGGGCGGATCTATCTCGCCTGGATGGGCTTCGTGCCGGAGACGCAAAGCTGGGAGGTCTTTCTCCTGGTGCGGGACGCCGCCGGCGGCGATTGGCAGGAGCTGGGCGGCTCGGCCGCGGGTGGCGGCATCAGCGGGGCCGACGGACGCGCCAACGTGAACTCGTTCTCGCTGGCCCTTGGGCCCGACGGCACGCCGTGGGTCGCCTACGACACGAAAGCGACCGCGGGCGCCGACTTCACGACGGTCACCAGCGGCATCGCGCGCGACAGCGAGCAGGTCTACGTCAAGCGCTGGACCGGCCCCACCGGTGGCTGGGTCTACGTCGGCTCGGACCGCACGGGCGGCGGCGCCAGCAACGCCACCAGCTTCGTGTTCAGCAACGACGACGGCAGCGCCAACTTCGCGCGGCACGGCGCGCTCAGCCCCACGCTCGCCATCCGCGGCGACGGCAGCCCCGTGCTGGCCTTCATCTACTTCAGCGAGTTCCAGAGCAGCAACCCGCCCCAGTACAACGGCCTCAACGACGACATCTACGCCGTCACCTGGAATGGCAGCGCATGGGTGCCGATGGGCCCTCCCGTCCCGGCGACTGCGGCCGGCGCCGGGCTCGGCGGGCCGGGCGGCATCAGCAACGACACCAACTGGGCGAACGAGGACTACGTCAACCGGATGAACCGGCCGTACGTGATCATCGCGCGTGACGGCGCGCCGGTCCTCGGCTGGGGCTCGACGGACGGTATCGACGGCTTCCGCCACATGTACGTGCGGCGCTGGAGCGGCAGCGCGTGGCAAGGCCTCGGCTCGGCCACCGGCGAGATCGCGATGAGCGCGTTCGCCTACGACATCTCGCTCGCCCCCGGGCTCAACGGCCCGGTCGCCGCGTGGGCGGGGGGCGGCGGCGCCGACGCGTCGATCTACGTGCTCGGCTGGGACGCGCGGGTCGGGCGCTGGACCGAGGTCGGCACCGGTTCCGCGACGGGCACCGGCATCTCGGGCCCGACCCGGCGCGGCTTCACGCCGTGGATCACGCTCGATGCCGCCGGCCTGCCGAGCGTGACGTGGATCGAGGCGCCCGACATGGAGTCCGGCGGGCAGACATTCGTGCGGACGTTCGAGCCGCGAAGCCTCGCCGATCTCACCCTCACCGCGCTCACCGCACCCGCCACGGCTCGCACGGGCGGCACGATCTCGGTCGCCAACACGGTGCGCAACCTCGGCGTCGTCGCCTCGCCCAGCGTGCCGCTGAACTTCTATCTGGCGACCGCCACCACGCGCGGCGCCAGTGACGTCTTGCTCGGCTCGCGCACGATCCCCGCGCTGGGCGTCAACGGCACGAGCTCCGCCACGAACGCGTTCGCGGTGTCTCCGTCCGTCGAGCCCGGCACCTACTATGTGCTGGCGGCGCTCGACGAGGCCGGCGCGGTCACCGAGCGCAACGAGAGCAACAACGTGCGCGCCTCCGCCGCGATGACCATCACGCTCTTCCGTCCGGAGCTCACGCTGACCTCCGTCGGCGTGCCCGCGGCCGCCGCGGCGGGCCGGCCGCTCACGATCACCAGCACCGTGCGCAACTCCGGGCCCGCGCCGGCCGGCAGCTTCGTCGTCCAG
This sequence comes from Candidatus Rokuibacteriota bacterium, assembly GCA_003220265.1. Classification (GTDB taxonomy): domain Bacteria; phylum Methylomirabilota; class Methylomirabilia; order Rokubacteriales; family CSP1-6; genus AR5. Next base: position 73,063 of record QHRW01000111.1, read on the forward strand.
TTCTATCTCTCGACCGACGGCACGCTCGACGGCGGCAACGTGCTGCTCGGCGCGCGGACGATCCCGAGCCTGGGGGCCGGCGCCATGAGCACCGCCGCCACGATGGTCACCCTGCCCGCCGACACGCCGGTGCCGGCCACGTACCGCGTGGTCGGTCTCGTCGACGCGCTCGAGCAGCAGGCGGAGCTGGAGGAGACGAACAACGCCACGATGTCGGGGACGATGAGCGTCACCGCCTACCAGCCCGACCTGACGATCACGGCGCTGACGGCGCCCCCCACCGGCGCCGTCGGCCGTCCGATGATGATCACCGACAGCGTCCGCAACGGCGGGCCGGCTCCCTCGGGGGCGTTCACCGTGCGCTACTACCTCTCGAGCGACGAGACGCTGCACGACACCGACGTGCTCCTCGGCGCGCGGACGATCATGAGCCTGGCCCCCGGCGCCAGCAGCACCGTGATGACGACGCTGATGGTGCCCGCGAACACGTCGGCCCCCGCGACCTATCACGTGATCGCCGTCGCGGATGCGGCCAGCCAGCAGACCGAGCTCGCCGAGAACAACAACAGGCGCGCCTCGGCCGGCGTGGCGGTCAGCTTCTTCCGTCCCGACCTCACGGTCAGCGTGCTGACGGTGCCCGCCGCGGGCGCCGTCGGCCGTCCGCTGGCGATCACCAACATCGTGCGGAACCAGGGCCCGGCTCCGGCCGGCGCCTTCACCGTGCGCTTCTATCTCTCGAGCGACGGCACGCTCCACGACAGCGACACGCCGCTGGGCATGCGCGTGATCGGCGGCCTCGCCGCCGGCGCAGCGAGCAGCGTGGTCAGCACGTTCACGATCCCGCTCACCACGACGCCGGGGGACTACCAGGTGATCGCCGTCGCCGACGCCCTCGGGCAGCAGACGGAGACCGACGAGAGCAACAACAGGCAGGTCTCGGCAACGTTCCCGATCAGCCTCTACCGGCCGGACCTGATGCTGACCGCGCTCAGCGTGCCGGCCACGGCCGTCGCCGGCCGCCCGCTGGCCATCACGCACACCGTGCGCAACCGCGGCGCCGCGCCGGCCGGCGCCTTCACCGTGCGCTTCTACCTTTCGGCCGACGGCGCGCTGGACGACGGCGACGTGCTCCTCGGCGCGCGCATGATGGGCGGCCTGGCCGCCGGCGCCAGCAGCCCGGCCGTGACGTCGCTGACGATCCCGGCCAACACGTCGGTGCCCGGGAGCTACCAGGTCATCGCGGTCGTCGATGCGATGAATCAGCAGACGGAGACCGACGAGACGAACAACATGATGATGACGTCGCCCCCGATGTCGGTCGTGCCGTACCTGCCGGACTTCTGGGTGTCGTCGGTGACAGCCCAGGCCGGCGCCGCGGCGGGCCGGCCGCTGACCATCACCCACACCATCCGGAACCTCGGGGCCGCGCCCGCCGGTGTCTTCACCGTCCGCTACTACCTCTCGGCGGACGACAAGCTCGACGACGGTGATGTGCTGCTGGGGTCGCGCACTTTTGGTGGCATGGCCGGCGGCGCCACCCGCGTGAACGATGTGACCACGGTCACCGTGCCGGCCGGCACCGTGGTGCCGAACCCCTACCGCGTGCTCGTCGTCGTCGACGCCCTCGGTCAGCAGGCCGAGCTCGACGAGACCAACAACGTGACCGCGTCGGGGCCGCTCGCGGCCTCGTCGCCGAGCCCGAACGCCAGCGCCCGCTGACGCGTCGGGCCCGGCTCGGCCACCGACATCCCCGGCTGGAACGACCGGGACGGTGCGACGCCTCCTCGCACCGATCGGTCCTTCCGGAGCCCGCGAAAGATGTCGGTGGCCGAATGTTTGCTGTATACTCCGCCCGAATTCGAAGGCAGTGATTCCGCTGCTCATAGGTCTGGCCGGGTACGGCTCGGAGGAATCTTCAAAGATGCAGTTCCGCACGCAACCTTGGCACGTCGATGCTGCCTTCCGGGCGACTCTCGAGGACGACGACGACCTCGACGAAGAGGATCTGGACGACGAGGACGACGACGACGACGAGGTTGCCGACGAGGCTGAGGCCGAGGACGAGGACCTCGACGCCGAGGAGCTCGTCGACGACAAGGCCGAAGACGAGGACGAGGACGACGAAGACGACGACGACGTCGAGGGCGACCTGGACGCCGATCTCGAGAAGGAGGAGGACGAGGACGACGACGATGACCTGGACGACGACGATGACGACCTCGAGGACGATGACGATAAGTAGTAGCCCCTCAATCGACTAGGAGGCGCGGGCCATGGCCCTATTCAGTGGTGAAGGCTGGCTGTTTCTCCTGCGATGGTTCCACTTCCTCGCCGGCATCACCTGGATCGGCATGCTGTACTACTTCAATTTCGTCCAGACCCCCTTCTTCGGCAGCAAGTTCGTGGCCGACAACCCGCCCGTGCGCAGCGGCATCGTCCGTGGCGGTCTCCTCGACTCGGCGCTCTGGTGGTTCCGCTGGGGCGCGATGTTCACCTTCATCACGGGCTGGCTCTACATCCTGCACGTAGCCTTCGCGCGCTACGGCGGCCTGCGCGAGTTCGCAGCCACGTCCTACGGCTGGAAGATCTTCTTCGGCGGAATGCTGGGCTCCGTCATGTGGGCCAACGTGTGGTTCGTCATCTGGCCGTATCAGCAGGTGGTGATGCGCTCGGCCGACCAGGTGGCCACCGGCGGCCAGGCGATCCCTGACGCGGCACCCCGCGGCGCGCGGGCGGGCGTGGCCTCGCGCACGAACACCATGCTGTCCATCCCGATGCTGTTCTTCATGGGCGCCGCCTCGCACCTGCCGATGGCGAACCCCGCCACCGCCGGCGCGAAGTGGGGCGCGCTGATCCTGCTGGCCGTCGTCATCATCGCCGCCGAGGTCAACGCGCTCGTCGGTCCCGCGGCACCGGCCAGCGGCGGCAAGAAGGTCCTCGCCACGCTCAAGGGCACGTTCTGGGCGGGCTTCATCCTCTCGCTGATCCTCTACGTCGTGCTCGCCAAGCTCTTCGGCTAGACGCGGACGACGAGAGAGGCTTCCCGGGCCCGGCGCCGATGTCAGGCGCCGGGCCTTCGTGTCTCTACTTGAGGTACGCGGCGAGCGCGGGGATGTCGCCGGCGACCTGCGGCTGCGGCGGCATCACGTTCGTCGGGCGCTTGGGCTTGTAGCCGGGCGGGTACGTGACGCGCAGGACCTTCGCCTCCAGCAGCTCGCGCGACGAGCCCTTGACCTCGGGCCCCACGGGGCCCGGCTGGCTCGGGTCAGCGGCGTGGCAGGCCGTGCACTGGCTCAGATAGACCTGGCGGCCGCGCTCGGCCTCGGGGCCGAGCTTCTCCTGCGAGCAGCCGGTCAGCGTCAGCACGGACGCGCTCGCCAGCGCGACGAGCGCCTCGCGCCTCACGCCAGGTCCTCGGCCAGGCGGCGGCGCGTCGTCTCGCTCAGCAGGGTGCGGCCACGCTCGTTGGGATGCTCGACCACCAGGGCCACGTCTGACTCCGCGAAGCGCCGGCGCGCGGCCGGCGGCAGCGCGAAGCGCACGAAGTGCACGGCGGACAGCTTGCCGAGCTCCTCGTCGGAGTGGCCGGCCTCGAACGAGCCCGCCACGACGTCGGGCCCGATCTGCAGGCGCACGTAGTCGCGGGTGTCGATGCCCAGCAGCGCGTCGAGCACCGGCTTGATCCGCTCCGGCTCCCCGATCTCGATGAACATCGTGGCGGCCAGCTCGCCCGGGCGCGGCAGCAGCGTGTTGTAGACGGCGATCTCCTCGGCGATCTTGGCCTCGTCGACGAGCCGCTCGGCGCGGACCATCTCCTGGATCTGGAACCACACCGTCTGGCGATTCTCGAAGACGAACGACAGGTAGCGCCCCACGGCCACGCGCCGCTCTGCCTTGAGCGCGATGACGTCGCGGCGGCGGGCGTCACGCACGCGCTCGTAGTCGTAGAGGTTCAGGATCTCGCCGGCGGCGATCGGCGTCATGCGTCCTCGAGGCCGTACGCGCGGGCCAGGACCTGGATGGGATGGCGCGGCTCCGCGCCGGTGCCCTGCGCGATCTGCAGCGCGGCCAGCGGGCAGTCGGTGGCCACCGTGGGCGCCGCCGCCGCGCGGACGGCGTCGAACAGCGGCTGCGCGACCTTCATGGAGAGCTCGAAGTACTGCGTCTTGAAGCCCCAGGTGCCGTCCACGGCCGAGCAGCGCTCGACGACGTCGACCTTGGCGCCGGGAATCGTGCGCAGCACGTCGGCCGACCGGGTGCCGATGTTCTGGGCTCGCAGGTGGCACGGCACGTGGTAGGTGACCGCGCCGACCGGCTGGCTGAAGCTCGTGTCGAGGGCGCCGGCGGCGTGCAGCTGTGCGAGGTACTCGAAGAGATCGCGCGTGTGCGTCGCCACCAGCCTGGCGTCGTCCGAGCCGTCGAGCCAGGGGTATTCCTGCTTGAGCATGTAGCTGCAGGTCGGACCCGGCGAGACGATCTCGCGGCCTTCACGCACCGCTGCCGCCAGCGTGCGGACGTTGTCGCGCACGAGGCGCCGGCACTCGTCCACGGCGCCGCCGTCGAGGTACGGCATACCACAGCAGCCCTGGGCCGGCAGCGTCACGTCCACGCCGTTGCGCTCGAGAACCGCCACGGCCGCACGGCCGATGGCCGGTGCGTTGTACTCCACGCTGCACGTCGCGAACAGCGCAATTTTTTTAGCGCCGCGCACCACCGCGGTCTTGGGGCGAGAGCTGAACCAGCTGGAGAAGGTGGGGCGATGGAAGCGCGGCAGCTTGCGCTTGCGGTGGATACCCACGATCCACTGCATGAAGGCGCGGTGCACGCCGAGCTCGTTGAGCCAGTTGGAGAGTGGCGCGCCGAGCGAGCCGAGCTTGCCGACCAGCGCGGTGTTGCCGAGCATTCGGTCCTGCAGGCTGACGCCCGCGCGCCGCGCCTGGGAGGCCCGCGCGCGCAGCATCAGCCGCGGGAAGTCCACGGCCCAGCGGTGCGGGGGCGTGTACGGGCAGTGGTTGAAGCAGAGCTTGCACTGGTAGCAGAGGTCGACCACTTCCTTGACGTCGGCGGCCGGCAGCTTCTCGGCGTCGCCGTCCACGGCCTCGACGTCGAGCCGGTCGAACATCACCTTGAACGACGGGCAGAGCGGCAGGCACCGCCGGCAGCTATTGCAGATGTCGTACACGCGGCGGAGCTCGGTCTCCACGGCGGCCGACTCCCAGAACTCCGGCCGGCTCATGTCGAAGGCGGGCGTGGTCATGGCGTGACGTCCCAGGCGAGGGCGCGCGGCGCCCGCTGCCGCGCCGCGCGTCCTCGCGAGCGGAAGCGCTAGATGGCCTCGGCCGGATCCTTACCGCGGATCTGCGTCAGCATCTTGTTGAACCGTCCGGCGTGGGACTTCTCCGCCTTGGCCAGCGTCTCGAACCACTCGGCCAGCTCGGCGAACCCCTCCTCGCGCGCGGTCTTGGCCATGCCCGGGTACATCTGCGTGTACTCGTAGGTCTCGCCGGCCGCGGAGGCCTTGAGGTTCAGCTCGGTCTTGCCCATCGGCTCGCCGGTGGCGGGATCGCCGACTTCCTTCAGGAAGTCGAGATGGCCGAATGCGTGCCCCGTCTCGGCCTCGGCGGTGTCGCGGAAGAGGCCGGCGATGTCGGGAAAGCCCTCGATGTCGGCCACCCGCGCGAAGTAGAGATAGCGGCGGTTGGCCTGCGACTCGCCCGCGAACGCGTCCTTCAGATTCGCGAGACTCTTGCTGCCCTTGAGGCTTGGACCTGCCATGGCTTCCTCCTTGGGATGGGGGCACCCTCGGAGGGTTCCCCCCTTCCCCTCCTGGGGGTGGTTGGGCCGGCGGCGTGACGGCAGGCGCCGCAGCGGCCGTAGAACTCGATGCGCCGTGAGAGCACCTCGAAGCCGGTGTGCGAGGCGACGCGCGCGCTCACGCCGCGTGCGCCCAGCGCGGGCACGTCGTAGATGCGCTCGCACGCCACGCACGTGAAGTGATCGTGGAGCGCGGTGTTGCCGTCGAACCGCATGCCGGCCGCGTCGGCGCGCTCGGTCAGCAGGCCCTCGGCCGCCAGCATCCGGAGATTGCGATAGACCGTGGCCAGGCTCACGCGCGGCAGCCGCCGGCGCACGTCGCGATACACCGCGGTCGCCGAGGGATGGGCCTCGCTCGCGCGCACGACGTCCAGGATGATGCGCCGCGCCCGCGTCAGGCGCTTGCCCGCCGCGCGCAGCGCGTCCGGCGCGTGGGCGCCGGGCTTCTTGGTAATCATTCTCATCTGGGGCGCGGCGGATTGTACTGAGCCCGGGGGACCCTGTCAACGCGGCGAGGAGGAAAACAAAAGGACCGCGGCCTCACGGCCGCGGTCCTGGACGACCGGCCCCTGCGGCGGGCGTGGGCTAGCCGCGCAACCGCACCCGAGCGGTGTCGAAATCGATCACGCGCGCCGGGCCCTGCGGGCGCGGCGTCGCGGCCAGGATGATCTCGGCACGCTGCTCGAGAAAGGTGCTGTCGGTGGGCGTCTCGGGCCGGCCGAACCGGCGCAGGGCGTCCCACATCTCGACCGTCGTCAGCTTCAGGCGCCACCAGAACGAGAGCACGCGAAGCCGGAACACGAGGCTCGTCGACAGCCGGGGCGCGCGCGTGGGCTCGGGCGCCGACGGCGCCAGGTAGTAGACGTTCGACGTGCGGGCGGTCATCGGGCTCGTGGTGCTCATCGCAGTCCTCGCTCTTCCATGAGTGCGGACACGCGCCGCCAGGCGCCGGTCAGCACGTCGTCCATTGCAGCTTCGGCGCGGTAGGCGGCAATCGTGGCGGACACGCGCTCGCGCGTGGAGGCGGCCTCGGCCGCTCGCGTGCGGGCGTCGGCCGCCACCGTGCTCAGCGTCTCGCGCGCCCCGTCCAGGCCCGCCAGCAGGGAGCGCGTGGCCCCCAGCTGCGTCCGTATCGCCTCGGGGCGCGCGGTCGGCTCGGCCAGCACGACGGCGCGCTGGGTGGGCGCGGCGTTGATGGAGGTCGCCAGCACGATCTCCGGTCGCCACAGTGACACCGCGGGCGTGGTCTTGAGGCGGCGGCGCGGAGCGGCGAGGTCGACCGAGCGCGAGCGCGTCATCTTCATGGCCTTCCTGTAGGGCAACGAAGATGCCACGCGAAAGCCAGCTCAAGCCCGCAGAATCGCGGGCCTTGGAAGAACGACAATTCGAGGCGGGAGGGAGGATCTCCCGGGCGACCCGGGAGCGCCTCCCGTCACTCCGCCGGAACCAGCTTGAAGTCCCGGATCTTCTTGTTGAGCGTCTTGATGTCCACCTCGAGCACGCGCGCCGCCCGGGCCTTGTTCCAGGCCGTGGCCTGCAGGACCTGCTCGACGTGGCGCCGCTCGACTTCCGCCAGCGGCACCATCACCCCGCCGGGCTCCGGCGCCGCCGCGGCCGCCACCGGGCGCGCCGGCAGCGCCGCGGTGGTCGTCGCGGCGGGCGTCGCGTGGCCGAACTCCGCCGGCAAGTCGTTGGCGCGCACCTCGCTGCCCTCGTGCAGAATGTGCAGGCGCTCCACGAGATTCCGCAGCTCGCGGATGTTGCCGGGCCAGCCGTACTCCACCAGCTGGTCGACGGCGTCCGCCGAGAAGCGCAGCGCCTTGCCCTTGCGCGCGTGGCTGCCGAGGAAGTGCTCGACGAGCTGCGGGATGTCGCTGCGCCGGCGACGCAGCGGCGGCACCGGGATCACGATCGTGCTGACGCGATAGAAGAGGTCCCAGCGGAAGTGGCCGTCGGCGGCCTCATGCGAAAGATCCTTGGCGGTGGCCGCCACCACGCGCACGTCCACGTGGAAGACGCGCTCCTCGCCCACGCGCCGCACCTCGCCGGAGTCGAGCACGCGCAGCAGCCGCACCTGCATGGCGGGCGACATCTCGCCGACCTCGTCGAGGAAGAGCGTGCCGCCGTTGGCCGCCTCGAAGAGCCCGACGCGCGAGCTGATGGCACCGCTGAAGGCGCCCTTCTTGTGGCCGAACAGCTCCGACTCCAGCAGCGTGTCGGGCAGCGCGGCGCAGTTGATCGACACGAACGGGCGCGCCGCGCGCGGCGACTGCAGGTGGATGCTGCGCGCCACCAGCTCCTTGCCCGTCCCGCTCTCGCCCTGCACGAGCACGGGGCTGTCGCTGACCGCCACCCGCGCGATCACTGCCAGGACATCGCGGATCTCGGGGCTGCTGCCCACGATGGTCGGCAGGCCATCGCGGCGCGTGATGACTTCCTTGAGCGCCGAGTTCTCGCGCCGGAGCGCCTTCTTCTCGAAGGCCTTCAGCACGACCTCGCGCAGCTCGGCGTTCTTGCACGGCTTGGTGATGAAGTCGTAGGCGCCCAGCCGCATCGCCTCCACCGCCGTCTCCACGTCGGCGTGGCCGGTGAGCACGATCAGCTCGGTGTCGATCTCGGCCGCGCGCGCCCAGCGGAGGATCTCGAGGCCGGAGTGGTCGGGTAGCTGCACGTCGACGACGGCCACGTCGAACTCGTCGCGGCCGAGGAAGCTCATCGCTTCGGCGCCCGATGCGGCCTCGGTGACCTTCGCCACGCCGTCGCTCTCGAGCACGGCGGCGAGAAGGCCACGTACATCGGTGTCGTCGTCGACGACGAGGACGTGAAAGACGTCCGGCATGCTGGCGCGATTCTACCACTTCCGGTAAACTCCCCTTCTCAGGAGGACGTTTCGAATGTCGCAACCCCCGGGGCTCCGGATCGAGGGAGCCCGCCAGAACAACCTCAAGAACGTCTCCCTCGAGATTCCCCACGATCGGCTCACCGTCATCACCGGCGTTTCCGGCTCTGGCAAGTCGTCGCTGGCGTTCGACACGCTCTTCGCCGAAGGGCAGTGGCGGTACATCGAGTCGCTCTCGACCTACGCCCGGATGTTCCTGGATCGTGTCGACCGGCCTGACGTGGACCGGATCGAGCAGATCCGCCCGGCCGTGGCCCTCGAGCAGAAAAATCCCGTGCGCACGGCGCGCTCGACCGTGGGCACCGCCACCGAGGTGTACGACTACCTGCGGCTCCTCTACGCCAAGATCGGCCGCGTCCACTGCCCGCAGTGCGGCAGCCCGGGCGCCTCGCAGTCGCCCGAGTCGATGGCCGACACGCTGCTGGCCGAGCACGCGGGCGCCCGCGCGCTGATCACCTTCTCGCTGCCGGTGCCGGCGGGCCAGCCCGCCGCCGACCTGTGGGCCGCGCTCACGCGGCGCGGCTTCGCGCGGGTGCTGGTGGACGGCGTGGCCTGCGATCTGTCGGCGCCGCCGCCCGATCCCGTCGACGGCGCGCTGGCCGTCGTGCTCGACCGGCTCGTCATCGACGAGGGCCAGCGCCACCGGCTCGTCGAGTCGCTGGAGAGCGCGCTGCGCGAGGGCGGCGGCCACGTCACCGTGGAACTCGTGGACGGCGGCCGCCGCGCGTTCGCCGAGGCCTTCCGCTGCGCCGGCTGCGGCACCGCGCTCGAGCGGCCGCAGCCGCTGCTCTTCTCGTTCAATCACCCGCTGGGCGCCTGCGCCGAGTGCAAGGGCTTCGGCAACGTCCTCAAGTACGACGAGGCGCTGGTGGTGCCCGATCGCACGCGCACGCTGGCCGACGGCGCCGTGGAGCCGTGGACGCATCCCTCCGGCAAGTGGTACCAGCGCGAGCTGCTCAAGGCGGCCAAGCGCTCCGGCGTGGACGTGGCGCGGCCGTGGGAAACGCTGCAGGAGACGCACCGCGCGTTCGTCTACGAGGGCGACGGCAAGTTCCCCGGCATCAACGGCTTCTTCGAGGAGATCGAGTCGTACCGCTACAAGCTCCACGTGCGCGTGTTCCTCTCGCGCTATCGCAGCCAGTCGCCGTGCCCGCTGTGTCGCGGCGCCCGGCTGAAAGCGCCGGCGCTGGCGGTGCGGGTGGCCGGGATGACGATCTCCGAGTTCACCGGCCTCACCATCGACGAGGCGGCCGCCGTCCTGCGCGAGCTCAAGCTCAGCGTGTGGGAGGCCGCGGTCGCGCGCGAGATCCTGCGCCAGCTCGGCGCCAAGCTGACTTTCCTGCTGCGCGTCGGCCTCGGCTACCTCACGCTCGGCCGGCAGACGCGCACGCTGTCGGGCGGCGAAGCCCAGCGCATCAACCTGGCCAACCAGCTCGGCTCGCAGCTCGTGGGCACGCTCTACGTGCTCGACGAGCCCTCCATCGGGCTGCACGCGCGCGACACGATGCGGCTGGCCGATCTGTGCCGCGAGCTCGCGCAGGCTGGCAACACGGTGGTGGTCGTCGAGCACGACCGCGGCTTCATCGAGGCCGCCGACCACGTGATCGAGCTGGGCCCGGGCTCCGGCGAGCGCGGCGGCGAGATCGTCTTCGCGGGGCCGCAGGCGGAGTTCCGGAAGTCCACCCGCTCGCTGACCGCCCGCTATCTCTCGGGACGCGAGACGATCCCGCGGCCGCTGACGCGCCGGCCGGGCCGCCGCGCGCTCGTCCTCACGGGCGCCCGCGAGCACAACCTGAAGGACGTCACGCTGCGCGTGCCGCTGGCCACGCTGACCGTCGTCACCGGGGTCTCCGGCTCCGGCAAGTCCACGCTGATCCACGACACGCTCTACCGCGCGGTGGCGCGCGCCTTCAAGACGGACTTCGCCTCGCCGGGCGCCCACGAGACACTGAGCGGGCTCGAGTACCTCAAGGGCGTGCGACTCATCGACCAGGAGCCGATCGGCCGCACGCCGCGCAGCAATCCCGTCACCTACGTGAAGGCCTTCGACGAGATCCGCAAGCTCTTCGCCGCGCTGCCGCGGGCCAAGGCGCTCTCGCTCGGCGCCGGCGCCTTCTCCTTCAACGTGCCGGGCGGGCGCTGCGAGTCGTGCCAGGGGGACGGCTTCCAGAAGCTGGAGATGTACTTCTTCGAAGATGTCTACGTCTCCTGCCAGGAGTGCGAGGGCCGCCGCTATCGTCCCGAGGTGCTCGGCGTGAAGTACCGCGGGCGCTCCGTCGGCGACGTGCTGCGCATGACCGTGGACGAGGCGGTCGACTTCTTCGCCGGCCAGACCTCGCTCGGCCGCCGCCTGCGCGTCCTGCAGGACGTCGGCCTCGGCTATCTGCGCCTCGGCCAGCCGGCCACCACGCTCTCCGGGGGCGAGGCGCAGCGGCTGAAGATCGCCGCCGAGCTGGGCGGGCGCGCCAGCGGCGAGATGCTCTACGTCCTCGACGAGCCCACCACCGGCCTGCACCTCGACGACGTCAAGAAGCTGCTGGGCGTCCTCAATCGCCTGGTGGACGCGGGCCACACGGTGCTCGTCGTGGAGCACCACCTGGACGTCATCAAGTGCGCCGACCACGTGATCGACCTCGGCCCCGAGGGCGGCGAGCAGGGCGGCGAGATCATCGCCGAGGGCACGCCCGAGGTGGTCGCGCAGATCCCGGGCTCCTACACGGGGAAATTTTTGGCGGAGGTGCTGCCGAAGACCAACGGCAAGCGGTGATCTTTTACGGCTGGCGCATCGTCGCCGCCGCCTTCGTCATCCTCTTCACGGCCTACGGCGCGCAGTACTGCTTCGGCGTCTTCTTCGCAGCGCTCCTGACGGAGTTCCACTGGAGCCGCACCGGCCTGTCGGGCGTGTTCTCGCTCTACGCCTTCACCTACTGCGTCGTCGGCTTCCCGGCCGGGCGCCTGACCGATCGCTGGGGGCCGCGCGTGGTCATCGCGTGCGGCGCGCTCTTTCTCGGCGCGGCGCTGGTGGCGATGGCGGGCGTCACGGCGCTCTGGCAGGCGTACGTGCTCTACGCGGTGGCGGCGATCGGCATGGGCACGGCCTACGTGCCGTGCAACACGACGGTGGTGCGGTGGTTCGCGCGGCGGCGCGGCCTCGCGACCGGCGTGGCGTCCAGCGGCGCCAGCCTGGGCACGCTCGTGCTGCCGCCGCTGGCCCAGGTCGCCGTGACCGGGCTCGGCTGGCGCGGCGCCTACGTCGTCGGCGGCGCGATCGTGTTCGCGACGCTGGTGGTGGCGACGCAGGTGATGCGGCGCGATCCCGAGTCGATGGGGCTGGACGCCGACGGCATGGCGCTCGCGGCCGGCCCGGCGACGGCGCCGGCGGGCGGCCTGGCCCTCGGCGCCGCGATCCGCACGCCCGCGTTCTGGCTCCTCGGCTTTGCCTTCGCGGCGACGTGGACGCCCGTGTTCATCCCGCTCGTGCACCTGGTCCCGTTCGCGCGCGATCTCGGCCACTCGCCGCTGGCCGCGGCCTCGGCGATCAGCGCCACCGGCGCCGGCGCCGTGCTCGGGCGGCTGATGATGGGCGCCGTCTCCGACCGCATCGGCCGGCGGGTCACCATCGCCGGCGGAATGCTGCTGCAGACGCTGGCGTTCCTGGCCTTCACCGTCGTCCACGAGCTGCCCGGCCTGTACGCGGCCGCGCTCCTGTTCGGCTTCTCCTACGGGACCATCTCGACGCTCTTCGCGGCGATCGTCGGCGACTTCTTCGGGCGCGAGCACGCGGGCTCGCTCGTGGGCTTCCTCTTCGCGCTGGCCGGCTCGATGGCGGCGTGGGGCACGCTGGGCGCCGGGGCGATCTACGACGCGACGGGGAGCTATCGCGCGGCCTGGATGCTCTCGGCGCTGTTCAACGTCGTCGCCTTCGCGCTCGTCATGCTCTGCCGCCCGCCGACGGCCGCGCGGCTCCAGCGCAGGTAGGCGTCAGCGTCCGGTCGGGGGCACGTCGGCAGCGCGGGATCGAGACAGGCGGATCGATTCCACGATGAACAGCAGGACGTACACGACCGCAAAGACCCCGAATATCCAGAACGTGACCATGGCGCGAACGTCGAGGAGCGCGGCGCAGGCGAGCGTCGTGAACAGCGCGCTCAACATCGTCTGGCGCGCGACCGAGAACCAGAACAGATCGGGCACGGACGCCCGTTCTATCGGGTCGAGCAGTGACTCGAAGGCGCCCCGGCGAACGGCGCGGACGGCACGATAGCCGTACCAGACTGCCCACGGGGCAATGATCAGCGCGGCCACCAACCGATTCATGCCGGAGCCAATTGTACCGGGGTATACTCCGCAGCCGAGTCCGTGAGGAGACCGACGACATGAGCCACCTGAAGGACAAGTACTGCATCGTGGGTGTGGGCGAGACGGAGTACTCGCGCGGCTCCAACCGCTCGACGCGCGCGCTGGCCGTGGAGGCCGTGCGCAAGGCGATCCTCGACGCCGGCCTCAAGGCCAGCGACGTGGACGGGATGCTCGACTACCAGGGCGGCGACTCCACGCTGGCCCCGCACGTGGCGCCGGATCTCGGCATCCGCCTGAACTTCTACATGGACGTGATGGGCGGCGGCTCCTCGACAGAGGCGCTCGTCGGCCTCGCCATGGGCGCCATCGAGGCGGGGATGTGCAAGACCGTGGCGATCTACCGCTCGATGAACGGCTACTCGGAGTTTCGCATCGGTGGCACCGGCGCGCGGGCGGCTCAGCCCGTGCGCGGCCTCGACCTCGCCCAGGTGCCCTTCGGCATGCGCAGCGCGGGGCAGAACTTCGCGCTGACGTTCATGCGGCACATGTACGACTACGGCACGACCTCCGAGCAGGTGGCCCACGTGAAGGTCGCCCACAGCAAGCACGCCTCCAACAACCCTAAGGCGCTGCTCAAGGAGCGGGTGACGGTGCAGGACGTCGTCAACTCGCGCTGGATCGTGAAGCCCCTCCATCTGCTCGACTGCTGCCTGGAGACCGACAACGCCACCTGCATCATCGTGACCTCGGCCGAGCGCGCGCGGAACTGCAAGCAGCGGCCGGTCTACATCATGGGCGTGGCCGGCCGCGTGTCGAAGCCGCGGCTGGACTTCCACTGGGCGCACGGCCCCATCAGCCGCGTGGCCGGCTACTATGCCCGGGACATCGTATTCGGCCAGGCCGGCATCTCGCCCGACGACGTGCACGTCACCGGCTCCTACGACGCGTTCACGTTCACCACGATGCTGCAGCTCGAGGAGTACGGCTTCTGCAAGAAGGGCGAGGGCGGCGCGTACGTCTCCAGCGGCATCATCGAGCTCGGCGGCAAGCGCCCCAACAACACGTCGGGCGGCCATCTGTGCGAGGGCTACACGCACGGCATGTCGATGGTGATCGAGAACGTACGCCAGCTCCGCGGCGCCATCGACGACTCCTGCCCCGACGGCAAGCACACCTACGATTACAAGCAGGGCGGCTGCCGCCAGGTGAGAGACGCCGAGATCACGATGAACCTCGGCTGGGCGATGCCCCCGCTCGGCTCCGCGCTGATCATGCGGCGCTGATGAACCTCCGCGCGCTCGTCTTCGACACCTACGGCACGCTGGTCGACTGGCGAGGCAGCGTGCGCGACGAGCTGGCGGCCTTCGGCCGCGCGCGCGGCCTCCATCACGACTGGGATGCGATCCTCGCCGACTGGAAGGCGTGCTACCGGCCCGGGATGGACGCCGTCAACCGCGGCGAGGCGCCGTGGACGACGATCGAGCAGATCTACCGGCGCCGGCTCGTCGAGGTCCTCGGCCTTCGCGGGATCGCGGCGAGCGAGGCGGAGCTCGAGCAGCTGACGCGCGCCTGGTGGCGGCTGCGGCCCTGGCCCGACACCGTCTTCGGCCTCACGCGCCTGAAGCGCCGCTACATCGTCTCGCCGCTGTCCAACGCGTCGTTCACCGGCATGGTGCACCTGGCGAAGCACGCCGCCCTGCCCTGGGACTGCATCATCACGGCCGAGAACGCGCACCGCTACAAGCCCCATCCGGACGTGTACCGGACGGCCCTGACGCTGCTCGGACTTCGCGCGGACGAGGTGATGCTGGTCGCCGCGCACAACTACGATCTGGCCGCCGCCCAGGCCCTCGACCTGCGGACGGCCTTCGTCCCGCGGCCGCTCGAGTACGGCCCGGGGCAGACGAGCGACCTCGTCGCCGAGGGCAAGTGGGACGTGGTGGCGGATTCCGTGGAAGAGCTCGCCGCCGCCCTCGGCTGCTGACAAGGGAGCTGCTGACAAGGGAGGGGAAGAGGGGAACCCTTCTAGGGTGCCCCTTCCCAAAAGAGGAGATCGCGATGCCCCAGCCGGTGAGCTACCGTGGCATGACGCTGGTCGTGCCGGACAACGACAGCGAGTGGAACGAGTACTTCGCCCTCGCCCGCCAGCACAAGCTCATGCTGCGCGCCTGCCAGGCGTGCGGGCTCATGCGCTATCCGCCGACGCACGCCTGCCCGTGGTGCATGGAGCTCGGCTGGCGCTGGCAGGAGGTCGGCGGCAAGGGCACGATCCACTCCTACGAGATCGTGGCCCACGCGATCCAGCCCGGCTTCAAGGACGCGACGCCCTACGCCATCGTGCTGGTCGAGCTCGACGAGCAGCGCGCCACGCCGACGCCGGACGAGGCGCTGCGCATCATCGGGAACCTCGTGAAGCCCGATTTCACGTTCGAGGACGAGAAGAACGTGGCCATCGGCAAGCGCGTGAAGGTGGCGTTCCAGGACGTCGCCGACCACTTCGCGCTCCCCCAGTTCACCCTCACCGACGAGCCCGCCGCCGGCCGCGTCTGGCGCCTCTGACGCGCGTCTGAGAAGTGGCCGCGTTCGAGCGCCGGCTCCGCCGGCGCAATCGACGGCGAAGCCCCCGCCGAGCTAGGAAGCGCCGAGCGCGCGGAGGGCGGCGCGGGCGGGCTCGAAGTCGGGCAGGCGGCGGTATTCGGCGATCGCGTCGGTGCGCTTGCCCTGGCGCTCGAGCGACTTTCCCAGGTTGAAGCGCGCCTCGGGCGAGCCGGGAACGAGGGCGACGGCGAGGCGGGCGGCGGTCTCGGCCTGGGCGGGGCGGTTGAGCTGGAGCCACGCGGCGGCCAGGTTCGACGCCGCGCCGCCCCGGCCGGGCGCCCCGTGCCACTCGGCGTCGAGCGCCGCCTGCAACAGCTCGGCCCCCTCCGCCACGCGCCCCTGCGCGAGCGCGACGTGGCCGAGCAGCGCGCGCGGCAGCGCGTAGCGCGGGTAGAGCGCGGCGCCCCGGCGCGCGTAGTCGCCCGCGCGATCGACGTCGCCGAGCTGCAGTGCGGCGTTGGCGGCGTCGGGATAGAAGTAGGCGTTGTTCGGATCCAGCTCCAGCGCGCGGTCGAAGCGCACGAACGCCTCGCCGGGCGCGGCGGCGCCCTCGCGGGCGAGGTCGGCCAGCGCGCGGCCGAGGTTGGCGTAGTTGTACGAGTTCGCCGGCACCAGGCGAATCGCGCGCTCGTACGCCGCCCGCGCCTGCTCGAGCCAGCGGCGGCGCGCGGCGCTCTCGCCAGTCGCTCGCGCGGCCGCGTGAGCGGCGGAGCCGAGCTTCACCCAGTACAGCTCGCTGAACGGCTCCAGCGCGACCGCATCCTGCAACCGCTCCACCGCGACCGCGGGCTGCACCGTCGTGAGCTGGATGCCTGCCTGCGCCGCCCGGGCGGCCGCGAACGGGCGCGCCACCAGCACGAGCAGCAGCACCACGCCGAGTCCGCCTCGCAGCGCCACGCCAAGCGCGCGCTGCGTTCCTCCGCCGCGCGCGCCATCGCGCGCGAACGCCGGCGGCCGGCCATGCTGCTCGAGCGCGAACGCCGCGACGCCGGCGCCAACCAGCGCCAGCAGCACGAGCGCCGCGCCGAGAAGCCGCGCGGGGTCATCGACCAGCAGCTCGGCTGTCAGATTGTGGGCGAACACCGGCAGCGCCAGCAGCGCGGCGGCGCCGAGCGCGACCGCCAGTGGCTCCACGCCGTCCTCGTCGTCGGGCTCTACGCTCCCCTCGGCCAGGCGCGAGAGCAGCGCGGCCTGCGCCACCACCAGCGTCCCGCAGCCCGCGACCGTGAAGCTGAACAGGTCCTGGACGTAGAAGGCGGCCACCCCGGCCGCGAGCGCCACCACCAGCAGGCGATCACCCGCCGCGCTCAGCGCGCGCTTCACGGCGAGCAGCAGGCCCGCGGTGAAGACCACGACGGCCAGGGCGCCCACGAGTCCCTGGGTGGCCAGCAGGTTCAGCACCTCGTTGTGGGCGCGCGTCGGGCTCGCGTTCCACTCGATGGCCCAGTAGGCGGCGGTGCGCTTGTCGGCGAACGCGATCTGGAAGGTGTCCAGGCCGGTGCCGAGCACCGGGTGATCGCGGAAGAGGCTCCAGGCGGCCTCCCAGATGTGCCGGCGCCCGCTCGACTCGGCGAAATCGCCCACGCGCTGGACGAGCGCGTTTCGCACCACGCTGCCGACGGGAAGCACGAGCGTCAGCAGCCCGAGCACGACGGCGGCGGCGCCCGCGACGGCGGCGGTGGCGACGGCCGCGCGGCGCTCGCCGCCCGTGAGCGCACCGACCACGAGGATCGCCACGGTCGCGGCCGCCGCGAGCCAGGCGCCGCGCGAGACCGTCACCGCGATGGCGACACCGCTCAGGACGCCGATGAGCGCGAAGACGCCGGCGGCCACGCGCTGGCGCTGGCGTCGCGCGCGCACGAGGGCGAGGACGACGAGTGGCAGCGTCATGACGAGAAACGCGGAGAGAAAGTTCGGATGGCCCATCGTCGCGAACGGCCGGACGAGCCCGCCGAGGCCCGCGGTGCGGCCGTAGAGGATCGGATCGAGCCCGGCGACCTGGACGACGGCGTAGGCGGCGGCGACGCCGGCCGCCACCACCGGGGCCAGCAGGAGCCGGCGCGCGTCGGCGGCCGAGCGGCAGAGATGGCGCGTGGCGAAGAAGAGGACCGCGTAGCCGAGCACGGTCAGCAGGCCGAAGTAGCTCTCGTTGGCGCCCTGCAGGGAGATCCACTGCGCGCGCGAGATCACCGTGGAGACGATCGCGGACAGGATGAACAGCACGACGCCCAGCCGCAGCGGATCGCGCACGAGGGCGGCGCGTGGCCCCGGCGGATCCGCCCACGGCGCCAGCACCGCCAGGACCACGGCCGCCGCCAGCAACAGCATGACCTTGGGAAATTCGAACGCCTCGACGGTCTCGCGCGAGAAGACGAGCGGGCAGAGGAGCAAGAGCACGAAGAGGACCGCGCGGCCGACCGTGCCCGCGCGGGCGGGCACGGCCGGCGCGGCCGGCCGGCGGCGGCGAGTGGCGCGCGCTATCGGCGGATCACCGCGTCAGCCGCGCGAGGATCTCGTCGAACGCCTTGTCGGCCAGCGCCCGCACTTCCTCGCGGGTCAGCGGCTGGATCGGATGCGCCACCACCACCGTCCGGTACTCACCGCTGCCGAGCGCCGTCGCCTGCGCGGAGGCGGCCCGCACGAACTCGCTGGAGATCACCGTCGCCGTGGGGATGCCGTGGTCCTCGAAGAACACGCCGTCGTGCACACTGCACGTTGTGCACGACCCTCAGTCGGCGAGCCCCTCCACCAGGACGTCGGTGGCGCCGACGATCTCGGCGCGCAGCGCGTCGGGCGCCGGGCGGGCGAAGGTGGGCTTCTTCTTGCGCACGATCGTCCGCACGCCCGTGCGCTCGCGCAGCAGCTCTTCCACGCGATCGAGCAGGTGATCCCCCTTGGCCTTCGAGATGTCGAGCAGCGTGACCACCTTGCCGTCGAGGCTTGCCGGCCGGGGGGCGGTCTTGCGAGGGACCGCGACGGAGTCGGTGGGATCGAGATAGTCGTCGGTCATCGGATCCTCCTGAACACCAGGTTCGAGCCCTTGGAGAACGTCCAGCCCGGCACGACGGCCGAGAAGCGCCCGGCCGTGCCGCCCGCCACCACCAGCTTGATGTGCTCGGGCGCGCGGAACTTCGGGACCAGCGTCGCGTCGTGCGCGGGATCGGCGAACTTCCGCAGCACGTGGTCGGGCAGCCCGTCGCCCCCGTTCACCCCGGGCACCAGCTCGCGCACCGGCCACTGCAGCCGCTCGAAGAGAAAGCGGCGCACGTCGGCCTTCGACCAGCCGTCGCCGGCGATGGTGGCGGCATGCGCGGGCGAGAGCACGAGCAGCGTGTCGCCCCAGTGCGTCATCTTGTGATGCTCGATGACGGCCAGCGTGCCGGCCAGCGTCGCGCACAGGTCGGCGGCCGTACGGCTGCGCTGGTCGTACACGGTGATCGGCGCGTCGGCGGCCAGCAGCGCCACCGTGCTGTCGGTGGGCGCGAAGCCGTGCTCGACGGCCAGCGACTCCCACGGGTTCTGCGCCTCCCACTCGCCGATGCAGTACGTGTAGCGGCCCGGATGGGCGAACGTGGACATGCTGACGACGCCCGGCACGGCGCCCCCGAGGTTGACGCACACCAGCCGCAGCGCGCGGCCGATGGTGGCGTTGGCCCGCCAGCCGGGGCCGAACAGGTTGGCGCCGCAGTTGATCTCCAGCGCCTCGCGCACGGGGCCGTTGACGACGATCAGCTGCGCCGTCGAGTTGGTCGTCGCCGACACGCCGTGGAGATCGAAGCGCTCGTCGCACACGGCCTCCACCGCGGCGATCACGACCGGCAGGTAGTCCGGACGGCAGCCGGCCATCACCGCGTTGATGGCGATCTTCTCCACGGTCGCGCGCCCGAAGTTCGGCGGCACCAGCGCGATGAGCTCGTCCGCCGCGCGCCCGCACGCCTCGACGGCGCGCGCCACGCGCTCGCGCGTGGGCGGCACCACCGGCAACCCGTCCGTCACGCCACGCGCGTAGAGCTGTTCTATTGGATCGACGGCGTCGCGTGCGGCTCTCGCCGAGGGTGGGCTGTTCGAGGAGCGGCGTGGCTCCGACACGCCCGCCCTCGCGCGGGGTGAAAGCCGGCGTGGCTCCGACACGCCCGCCTTCGGGCGTGGTGAGGGCCGGCGTGGCTCCGTCCGCATGGGCAGAGGCTAACACAGGCGCGTATGCTGTCCGTATGCGAGCCCGCGCCTTCCTCGTGACCGTGCTCCTCCTCGTCGGCTGCGCCGCGCGCGGCGCGGTGACGCTGGGGCCGTGGCGGTCGCCGCTCGAGCGTGAGCACCCGCTGACCGGCCAGATCTGGGACGTGAAGGGCCAGCGCGTGGTCACGCCGGAGGCCGTGGCGGCGCGGCTGAAGGACGCGCGCTACGTGCTGCTCGGCGAGAAGCACGACAACCCCGATCACCATGCGGTCCAGGCCGCGCTCGTGCGCGCGCTGCTGGCCTCGGGGCGCCGCCCGGCGGTCGCCTTCGAGATGTTCACCGAGGAGCAGGCCCCGGCGCTGGCGCGTCACCTGGCCGGGGCGCCCCGCGATGCCGCCGGCCTCGGCGAGGCCGTGGACTGGAAGCGCTCGGGATGGCCGGACTTCGCCTTCTACCAGCCCATCGTGCAGGCGGCGCTCGACGCCGGCGTGCCGGTCGTCGCCGCCAATCTCGCGCCGGCCACGGCGCGCTCGGTGGCGCGCGGCGAGCCCGGCGCGGTGCCGCCCGAGCTGTCCACGCGCTACGCACTCGACCGTCCGCTGGCCCCGGCCGCGCAGGCTCGGCTGACCGCGGAGATCCGCGATGCGCACTGCGGCCACCTGCCCGCCACCCGCGTGGACTCGATGGTGCTCGCCCAGCGCGCGCGCGACGCCGCCCTGGCCGATAGCCTGGTCCGCTCCGATGCGGACGGCGGCGTCCTCATCGCGGGGGTCGGCCACGTCCGTGCGGACCACGGCGTGCCGCTGTACCTCACCGCGCGCGCGCCCGGCTCGAACATCGCCGTCGTCGCACCGCTCGAGGTCCGCGACAGCCTCACGAAGCCCGAGGAATACGCCGCGCTCTTCGACGGCACGCTGCCGTTCGACTTCGTCTGGTTCACCCCGCGGATGGACTACGCCGACCCCTGCGCCCGCTTTCGCTTGCCGCGGGCCTGAGCACGGCGATCAGCGGCGGGCCGAGCAGGACGACGGCGCCGATCAGGACGAGCGCACGACGGCGATGATGAGCGGGGCCGGATCGAGAGAGCGGACTAGCTGCGGCAGGCTCGGAAGTTGGCGTAGTCTCCGGACGCCGTCGATTTCGTGTCGTCGGCGTCGGTGAGGACGGCGATCCCGCCTACCTTCGGCGTCCCGGACGCCTTGAACGCGGCCTTCCAGTCCTTCAGCACGTTGACCTTTTCCTCGACCCAGGCGTCCTTGGACTGGGGCGCGCCGCTCTTGAGGACGCGCACCTGCGTGAGGCCCTTGTTGGAGGTCAGGCGCGTGCCGGCCGGCACCTTCTGGCTCCAGATGTACTTCACGGCCTTGGGCCCGCGCACCTTGGAGTGCGGCACGCCCATGTAGACGGCCAGCGCGCTGTCGTTCTTCTTGGGATCGCGCTCGTTCGAGCCCTCGGGGAACTGCCGCGGCCGCCACGACCACGCCAGGATCGGATGGGTCTGGAGATTCCACTCGGCAGTCTCCCGGGCGGCCTGGATGCCGAGGCCCTTGGAGACCGCGCGCAGGAAGTGCTTGTCGCCCTCCTCCTGCACCGTGTAGACGCTCTTGCCCTCGTCCTGGCGCACTTCCCAGCCCACGGGAAACGCGCCCACCTTGGACTTGGAGAAATCCTCCAGCACGATGCACACGTCGTCGCCCGCCGGCTGGGCGGCCTGCGCCCAGGCGAGGCCGGCGGCCAGGAGCAGCGCGAGGAGGATTAGGGCGCGCACACTCAACGCCAGGAGCAAGCGCCGGGCCAGCGTGCGGCCCCGGCGAGACACTACCGCCCTCGCCGCCACCACGAGTGCACGAGGTTGTCGACCACCTCGCCGAGCTGGCCGATGGTGCGGCACTCGCGCACGATGTCGCACGCGGGTGCATACAGCGGCATCACGCTGTCGCCGATGCCCCAGCCCCACTGCCCCTCGGGGTTGAGCCAGATGATGCCCTTCACCCGCTCGCGGATGAGGCGGAGGGCCCACGCCTGCGGGTCGTTGTAGTTGTTCCGGGCGTCGCCCAGCATCAGGATCGTCGTCTTCTTGTCGAGCGAGTCCAGCTCGGTGTTGGCGAAGCGGCTGAACGCGTAGCCGAAGTCCGAGCGGCAGTGGTAGTCGACCGGCGCGCCCTTCAGCGCCCACTCGATGGCCCGCTCCACCGGGAAGTTGTTGAAGCCCTGCGTGACCTCGGCGATCTCGGAGACGAAGACGTACGAGCGCACGCGGCTGAAGCACTCCTGCAGGCTCCACACGAGCTGCAGCATGAAGCGCGAGGCGTTGCGCACGGAGTCGGAGACGTCGCACACGGTGATGAGCCGTGGCTTCTCGCGATGCCGCCGCTTGAGGTAGACCTCCATCGGGATGCCGCCGTACTGCAGGCTCTTGCGGATGGTCTTGCGCGAGTCGATGCGGCCCTTCTGCTCCTGGCGCTGCCGCAGCGCGAGCGCGTCCTTGATGCGGCGGGCCAGCTTGGCCACCACGCTCTTCATCTGCGCGACCTCGTCCGGCGTCAGCGCGAAGAGCGGCTTGTCGGAGAGGACCTCCCGCGTGAGCTGCTCGCCGGCGCGGTACGCGCGGCGCTCCAGCTCGCGCTGCACGTGCTGGCGGATCATGCGGCGGAAGGCCTCCAGGCGCAGCTCGAGATAGTTGCGGATGCGGGCGAGCTGGCCGGGGTCGAGGCCCTTGGCCTCCAGGGCCTGCATGATCTTCTCGATGTCGCGCTCGATGGCCGACCAGTCGAACTGGTCCGAGATGCGCCGGCTGAAGTAGCCCACCTGCAGGAAGTACATGAGCCGCTCGAGGCCGGCTCCCTGAGCGCCGCCGCGAATGGCCATCTCCATCTCGCTGCCCTGGCCGCGCATGAGGAGCTCGGTCAGCTCGTCCAGGTCCATGTTCTCCTGGTCCAGCACCTGGTCGAGCTGGTCCTGCACCTTGGGATCCTCGGGGCCGAGCGCCTTCTTCAGCCCTTCGCCGAGCGCTTCGAGGTCGAGGAAGTAGAGGTTGAAGATGCGGTCGAACGTCTCGAGGTCGCGCGACTCCTTCACCAGCGTGGCGGCCAGCGTGGACTTGAACGTCTCGCGGTCGGTGAGGCCGACCTCCGCGCTGGCCGAGAGCGCGTCAAGGGCTTCGGACGTCGAGATCCGAAGCTCGGCGCGCCGCAGGTCGCCGATGAACTCGAGGATCCGTTCTTCCATTGGGTAGGGGCACCCTAGGAGGGTTCCCCTCTTCCCCTCCTTATTTCGTCTCGGCGAGGACTTTGTCGAGGGCGCCCTTCACCCGCTCGATGTCCTTTTCGTACTTCACCAGCATGGTGAGGGTGGACTCGACGAGGGTGGGGTCGAGCTCGCGCGCGTTGAGGATGACGAGCGAGCGCGCCCAGTCGATCGACTCGGAGACGGACGGCGGCTTGCGCAGCTCGAGGCCGCGGATCTTCTGCACGGCCGCCACCACGGCGTGCGCGAGCTTCTCGGGGATCTCCGGCACCTTGAGCCGGATGATCTCCAGCTCGTCGGTCGGGTTCGGGAAGTCGATGAACAGGTGCAGGCAGCGGCGCTTGAGGCCGTCGCTGAGCTCGCGCGCGTTGTTCGACGTCAGCACGACCAGCGGCACGTGCTTGGCCTTCACCGTGCCCAGCTCGGGGATCGACACCTGGAAGTCCGACAGCACCTCGAGCAGGAAGGCCTCGAACTCCGGCTCCGCCTTGTCGATCTCGTCCACCAGCAGGACGACGGGATCGTCAGCGCGGATCGCCTGCAGCAGTGGGCGCGGCGACAGGAACCGGTAGGAGAAGAACGCGTCGTCCTGGCCGGCGATGCGCGACACCGCCTCCGGCAGCGACGGCGCGTCGGCGATCAGCTCGCCGATGCGCTCGCGCAGGAGCTGCGTGTAGAGGAGCTGCTTGGCGTACTTCCACTCGTAGAGCGCCTTGCCCTCGTCGAGCCCCTCGTAGCACTGCAGGCGGATGAGCCCGCGGCTCGTCACGTCCGACAGCGTCTTGGCCAGCTCGGTCTTGCCGACGCCGGCGGGTCCCTCGATCAACACCGGGCGGCCCATGCGCGCCGCGAGAAAGACAACGGTGGAGATGCGACGGCTGGCGATGTAGCGCGCGGCCCTGAACCGGTGCTGGACTTCCTCGACGGACTCGAACATGCGGGCTCCTTACCGGTGGCTCAATTTCGGGCTGAACACCCGTTCATTGTACTCGACGGTCACCGCGGCCGGCCGCCGCCGCGGATCATCTGGTCGCGGATCTCTTCCTGCGTGCGATCGGGCGCCCGGTCTCCCGGTGAGGGCGCGGGCGTGCCGCCGAAGAGGTCGCGCACCCTGGCGCCGATGCCCTTCGGCTCGTCCTTCGGCGTGGCGGCATCCGGCCAGACGGCGGCGACGTCCTGGACCAAGAGGTCGGCGTCGACGCGCGCTTCCGCGGCGATCTCGTCCCAGGCCGCGCCGCTGCGTCGCGCGGCGAAGACCTTCTCGACCGGATGGCCACCGCGCGTGGCGATGCGCTGGGCCATGAAGAAGTCGCCCCAGCCCAGCCGGGTGCTTGCGTGCTGGACTCGGACGGTCTCCGGCGCCATGCGGAGAAGGCCGGCCATCCGCTCGACGGCGGCCGCCTCCGCCTTGGGCTGGGCGGTCGCTCGGTCGAGCGCGGCCACAGCCGCATCGAGCCGGTCCTGCGCGGCGGCCGGCGCTGCAGGGAGCAGGAGCGCCACCAGCATGAGGCCGATCCACTGCCACATCACGTCGCCTCCCGGGAAAACTTGTGCGCGCGGCGAGTATGCCGCGCCCCATGGCAGGGCACAACTTTACCCACGTCGATGTCGCGCGCATCGTCATCGCGGTGACGTGCTGACGACGCCCCGTCGGCGTGGCGACGATCCAGCTTCGGCCGCGCCGTGGAAAAGGCCGATTACGCGTTCGCGAGCTTGGCACGCCTGTTGAGAGGCTCGCGCGACGCTCCCACCTACGCGGACGGAGGTTCACTTTCATGAAGCGAATACTCGGAGCTCTGGTAGCCCTTGTGGCGCTGGTCGCCACGGTCGAGGCGCACGATGGCGGCGGCAACGACGGCGGCGACCGCGGTCGCGGCCACGACCGCGACGAGGTCAGGTTCCTCGGCGGTGCCGACGTCAAGGCCCCGCTCGTGCGGTGTGCCGACGTGACATTTTCCGCGCCGCTGGCTGGTTGCGGCGACGATCCCCTGAAGCGTGGCCGCATCGAGGTCAACCGGAACGGCGACGTCGCCGCCTCGCTGGTCGGCGCGGCGCCCGACGTCACCTACGACCTCATCCTGGGGTCCACCAATGCCTCCGCCCAGCTCCCGATCGCCGTGCTGGCCACCGACGCATTCGGCAACGCGACCGTCCGTTGGGCGGCGGTGTTCGATCAGGGCCAGGCGGGTATCGTCGCCCTGACCCTCAGTCGCAACGGCAGCACGCAATTCGTCGCCGGCTTCCGCGGCGAGGCCGAGCTGGAGGCCAGCCTGGTGCCGTGCGCGGCGATCAACACGACGGCCACGCTGCCCGGCTGTGGCGCCGACACGCTCAAGAACGGCAAGGCCGAGATCGATGAGGGCGACCTGAAGGTCGAGCTCAACGCCGAGGCGAACCAGACCTACGGTGTCGTGTTCCGCGGGCTCGGTGGCGGGGACGACGTGGCGCTCGGCACGCTCAGCACGGACAAGAAGGGCAAGGGATCGCTGAAGGTCAGGGACTTCGTGGACGAGAGCGTCGTCGGCGCCGGCAACGTCGTCCTCCAGCGCGACGGCCTCGACCAGTTCATCACGGGCTTTCAGTCCCTGCGCAAGCGGCCGGCCCAGGTCGCACGCTTCCAGGTCGGTCTGCTCCGCTGCGCCGACGTCAACACGCTGGCCCCGCTGGCCGGCTGCGGCTTCGATCAGCTCAACAAGGGCGAGGTCATCATCGACGACAAGGGGGACGTCAACGTCAACCTCATGGGCGCGGTGGCCCGCAGCACGTACGAGATCTTCTTCGTCGGCTTCGACGCAACCGTCGAGGTGCCGGTGGGTACGCTGACGACCAATCCGGCCGGCAACGGCCACGCCATCGTGCGCGATTTCTTCCCGGTGGGCGCCCGGGGCGTCGGCCAGGTCATCATCAAGCGTGACGGCATCGATCAGTACGTGACCGGCTTCTCGGTCGCTCGATAACTTCAATCGGAGGGGGCCTCGACGGTCCCCTCCGATACCCTCCCCCCGCGTACAATCGCGATGTGGCCCACTCCGGCGACGCGGCGCGATATCACCGCCTTCAGCTCTTCTTGGGGCTCGCCGGCGTGGCGCTCACCGCGGGGTATCTCCTGCTCGTGCTGGCGTCGGGATTCTCGGCCCAGCTCACGCTGATCGTGTCGGTGATCACGGATACGTGGTGGGTGCAGGTCGCGGTGGTGGCGGCGGTCGTGGGGCTGGGGCAGATGCTGGTGGGCTTTCCGCTGCGCGTGGTGCGCGGCTTCTGGCTGCCGCGGCGCTTCGGGCTCCTCCACCAGCCGTTCGCCGGGTGGCTCGGCGACGGCGCCAAGGCCGCGGCGCTGGGCGGCGTGCTGGGGCTCGGCGGCGTGCTGGTCGTCTACGGGTTGCTGCGCGTAACGCCGTGGTGGTGGCTGATCGCCGCCGCCGTCTTCTTCCTCGTCGGCATCGCGCTGGCCGCGCTCTTCCCCGTCCTCATCGTGCCGCTCTTCTATCGCCTCACCCGCCTGGCCGATCCCGCGCTCGAGCGCCGGCTGCTCCGCCTGGCCGAGCGCGCGGGCGTGGCGGCGATCGGCGTCTGGGTCGTCGACGAGTCGCGCAAGAGCCGCACCGCCAATGCCGCCGTCGTCGGCCTCGGCCGCACGCGGCGCATCATCCTGTTCGACACGCTGGCCACCGGCTTCGCCGAGGACGAGGTGGAGGCCGTGCTCGCGCACGAGCTCGGCCATCACGTCCATGGCGATCTCCGGCGCGGGCTCATCGTGCAGGGCGCGCTCACGCTCGTCACGTTCTGGCTCGCCGACCGGCTGCTGCGGGCGGGCGTGGCGTTCTGGAACCTGGAGAGTGCGGCCGACCCGGCCGGGCTGCCGTGGCTCGCCCTCGTGATGATGGGGCTCGGGGCGGTGCAGCTGCCGCTGGCCAACGCCTTCTCGCGCTGGATCGAGCGCCAGGCCGACGACTTCGCGCTGGCGCTCACGCGCGACCCCGGCGCCTTCATCGGCGCCATGGAGCGGCTGGGCGCGCTGAACCTCGCCGAGCGCCGGCCGCACCGCCTCAAGGAGATCCTGCTCTACTCGCACCCCGCGCTCGATCGCCGCATCGCGCGCGCCAGAGGAGACGCCGCATGAGCGCGCGCCGTACGCTTCGCCGCCTGATCGAGAAGAAGAACGCCCTGCTCGTGCCGGGCGCCTACGATGGCGTGTCGGCGCGGCTGGTGGAGCGCGCCGGCTTCCCCGCCGTCTACATGACCGGCTACGGCACCTCCGCCTCGCGGCTGGGCCTGCCCGACCTCGGCTACGCCGGCCTCGCCGAGATGGCCGATCACGCGCGCAACCTCGCCGCCGCCGTGTCGATCCCGCTCATCGCCGACGCCGACACCGGCTACGGCAACGCGCTCGGCGTGCGCCGCACGGTGCAGGCCTACGAGGCGGGCGGCGTAGCGGCGCTGCACATCGAGGACCAGGTGGCGCCCAAGCGCTGTGGCCACCTGAGCGGCCACCAGATCGTCCCGCTCGGTGAGTTCGCCGGCAAGATCCGGGCGGCGGTGGACGCCCGACGCGATGCCGACCTGCTGATCATCGCGCGGACGGACGCGATCTCCGCGGTGGGCTTCGACGAGGCGTTGCGGCGGGGCGAGGCGGCGGCCCGCGCGGGCGCCGACGTGCTGTTCGTCGAGGCCCCACGCGACGAGGCGCAGGTGGAGAAGGTCGCGCGCGCCTTCGACACACCCCTGCTCTACAACTACGCCTCGGGCGGCCGCTCGCCGCTGCTGCCGATGGCGACGCTGCGCGCGCTCGGCTACGCGATCGTCATCTTGCCGGTGGACACGCTGATGGTGGCGACGAAGGCCATGGCGGACTTCCTGGCCGAGGTGCGACGGCGCGACGACGTGCTCTCGCTGGCCGAGCGCTACTTCTCGTTCGCGGAGTTCAATACGCTGATTGGCGTCACCGAGCAGATGGAGCTGGCCGAGCGGTACCGCGAGGCGTAAACGAAGCGGCGCCGGGCAGGAAGGAACCCTGCCCGGCGCCGGATGAGCTCAGTTTGCGGTCACGCAGACGACACCGGTCTCGACGATGTCGACATAGCCCGAGAAGTTCGTGTTGCGCAGCGCGAACGTCCACTGGCCACGCCCGGTCGGCCAACCCGACCAGTCCACGCCGCCCGGGAACGGCGCGCGCACGCCTGCGGAGACCCGGTAGATGAAGGCCGAGAAGACGGTCAGGTTTGCGGGACAGTTGACGACGATCGACTGGGTACCCACCTGACCCACGAGCGAGACGTTGGTGGTCGTCGTCACCACCTGATAGCCGCTCACGCCCGGGGCTCCCTGCGGACCGGCTGGGCCAGCAGGACCCTGCGCACCCGTAAGACCCTGCGGACCGGCAGGACCCTGAGCACCAACCGGGCCGGCCGGGCCAGCGGGGCCCTCCGGACCCATCGGGCCGATCGGACCGGCAGGACCCTGCGCGCCGACCGCGCCGGAGAGACCAGTCGGGCCTTGCGGACCCGCCGGGCCTTGCGGGCCCATCGGACCGATGGGACCCATCGGACCCGTCGCGCCGCCGGCACCCGTGGGACCAGCAGGACCAGCAGGGCCATCAGGACCCTGCGGACCCATCGGACCAATGGCACCGACCGCACCAGTCGCACCCTGCGGACCAACGGCACCCGCGGGACCCGTCGGGCCTTGCGGACCCGTCGGACCTACGGCGCCGACGGCACCAGTGGCACCCGTCGCGCCAACGGCACCCGCGGGGCCAGTGGCACCTGCGGGGGCAGCCGGACCCACCGGGCCTTGTGGGCCCGCCGGACCAGCGGGGCCGGCAGGACCGGCCACAGAGGGAAGATCGCCGACACCGGAGTAGAAGCCGATGGCGACCGAGAGCGAGTCGTACTGCAGGCGCCCGTTCGAGCGCACCACGATCACGTCATAGCTGCCGGGCGCCAGATCCTTCGGCAGGGACACGACCAGCTCCTGAGGAGACCAGCGCAGGAGGTCGAGCTGCAGGCCGGCGAGCCACACGGTGACGTTGCCGTCACCGAACTCACCGCGCAGCGTCATGTACCCCTCGTCCAGCTCCGCATAGGCGCTCTGGAGCACGATCTGATTCGCGTGCTCCTTCTTGTTGTCGTCGCCGCGGCGGTTACCGTTGTCCTTCGCCGCCGCAGGCGAAGGCAGCATGAGCGGCTGAGCGGCAACTACCAGTGCGAGTCCCAGTGAGAAGATCGTGCGCCGTACCATTGCACTCTCCAGGTGCAGGACGGCCCTGAGCGTCCATCCGGGGCGACACTGCCCCCGGCAGGACTGTGAGCCGCACCCCCTCCCTGTGCATAGAGCTGACCAATCCGTAAGCCACTGAAATCACGGGCTCCGTCGGGGTTACCCCGGCGGGCCCACGGACGATAATTAGGCGTCAGGTGACATGGTGTCATCCAAAAGTGACCACCCCACCGTCAGCCGGCTGACAGGCGGCCTGAGGCGGCGCTATAGGTCGTTGCCGGAGTAGGACTGGTTGAAGGATTTGTTGCAGAGCGGGAAGTCCGGAACGATGTTGTCGAGCAACGCGTAGGACAGCGCCCGCCAGTTGAGGAACGACGGGTCGAGAACCTTCACACGCTCGAGGGCCCCGTCGGCGCCGGCCATGATCCAGTGGGCGATCGCGCCGCGCCAGCCTTCGACCAGCGAAAACGCCGGCGCGAACGCCGGCAGCCGCGGCACCGTGACCGCCAGCGGCCCTTCCGGCAGGGTCTCCAGCGCGTGCCGAATCAGGCGCACCGACTCGCGCGCTTCTTCCACGCGCACCAGCGTGCGGGCGCGGACGTCGCCGCCCTCGTGGACCACCACTCTTGGGGTCAGCTCACCGTAGGCGGCGAACGGATGATCGCGCCGCGTGTCGGCGTCGATCCCCGAGGCGCGCGCCACCACGCCCAGCACACCGTGGTCGCGCGCGGTCCGCGTCGTGAGCCGGCCGGTGCCGTCGAGGCGGTCGGCCACCAGCGTGTTGTCGAGGCTGATCGCGACCATCTCGTCGAAGTCGCGCAGGGCGCTCTCCACTTCGGCCGCCAGATCGACGCCGGCGGGGACATCCGCGCCGACGCCCCCCGGCACGAGCCCGCCGCGGAGCAGGCGGTTGCCGGTGACGCGCTTGTTGAGCCGCAGCAGCCGCTCGCGGACGCGGAAGCAGTGGGCGTGGGCGACGGCAAAGCCGGTGTCGTTCAGGATCATGCCGACGTCGCCCACGTGGTTGTACAGCCGCTCGAGCTCCAGCAGGATCACGCGCAGCCAGCGCGCGCGTGGCGGGGCCGTGACGCCGGCTCCGGCCTCGACCGCCTGGCAGTAGGCGAGCGCATGGCCCACCGTGGTGTCGCCGGAGATCCGCTCGGCGAGCGCGACGCCGTCGGCGGCGGCGCGCCCCTCGAAGAGTTTCTCCGTTCCCTTGTGCGTGAAGTACAGCCGCGACTTCATGTCGATGATGGTCTCGCCCACCACGCTGAAGCGGAAATGCCCCGGCTCGATGACGCCCGCGTGCACGGGGCCCACGGGAATCTCGTACACGCCCTCGCCCCCGACCTGCTGGAAAGGAAACGGCTGGCCGTCGTCGTGGAACTCACGCGCGGGCGCGTCCTTGCGCAGGGGGAACCAGTCCTCCGGCCAGAACGCGTGGCGCACCAGCGGGCGCGGGTCGGGATGGCCGAGCGCGCGGAGGCCGAAGAGGTCGGCGATCTCGCGCTCGAACCGCGACGCCGGATAGTGCAGCGTGGCGAGCGACGGGAACGTGGGATCGGCGGGGTCGACGGCGACGGTGGCGTGCACGAACCAGTCCTCGCGCGGGCGCGCAAACACGTAGTGCACCTCGAAGGCGCCGCGGTCCGCGCGACGATCGGCGGCCACCATCAGCCGCAGCTCGGCGCGCAGCTCTCGGAGCAGGAGCCGGGCCAGCGGCGCCACGTCGACTCCCGGCAACCGGCAGTGCAGCTCGCGCTGGCGGACGACACGGAGGTCGCGCGCGGCGGGCAGCCGTGCGGCGATGGCGGCGCTGATCGCGGCGGGCAGGCTCACGGGGTCACGATCCCCACGATCCGCGTGAGGAGGTCGTGGACCGCCGGCGGCACGGCGAGGCCCAGCACGACCAGCGCGGCCAGGCACGCGCCCAGCGGCACCAGCGCCCAGCCGCCGCGCTCGCCCACGCTCACGGCGCTGGGTGGCGGCCCGTACAGCATGCGGTTGAGGTGGGCAAGAACGCCGACGAACCCGACGGCCAGGAGCGCGAGCACGAGGGCGATGGTCACGGAACGGTCGCCGGCGAACCCCGCCCGCACCAGCGCGAACTCCGACACGAACATCCCGAACGGTGGCAGCCCGATCACGGCCAGCATGCCCGCCGCGAAGAGCCCGCCGGTCCACGGCATCACGCGCAGGAGGCCGGTCACCCCGTCGATCTCGGCCGTGCGATACCGGAGCAGCACGCGGCCGGCCAGCAGGAACATCATCGACTTGGCCACGCTGTGGTTGAGCAGGTGCAGCATCGAGGCGAAGACCCCGAGCGGCCCCAGCCCGAGCCCCACGCAGATCAGCCCGGTGTGCTCGATGCTCGAGTACGCGAGCAGGCGCTTGTAGTTGCGCTGGGCGACCAGGCTGAGGGCGCCGATCGCCAGCGACAGGACGCCCAGCAGGCCGATGACGTTCTCGGCGAAGCCATGGCCGACGGCGGCCCGCACCACCGTTTGCCAGCGTACGATCGCGTAAAGGGCGACGGCGAGGAGGACGCCGGACAGCATCGCGCTCAGCGCCGCCGGCGCCTCGGAGTGCGCGTCGGGCAGCCATGTGTGCATGGGCGCCACGCCGGCCTTGGTGCCATAGCCGATCAGGATGAAGACGAACCCCAGCTCGAGCACGCGCGGGTTCAGGGCGGGCGCGACGTCGCGCAGCACGACCCAGCTCAGCGCGGCGGTGTCCCGGCCGACGAGCGTGGAAAAGTCGAAGTAGGCCA
The DNA here is from genome assembly GCA_003220265.1 of Candidatus Rokuibacteriota bacterium. GTDB lineage: Bacteria > Methylomirabilota > Methylomirabilia > Rokubacteriales > CSP1-6 > AR5. The sequence goes on from QHRW01000111.1 coordinate 105,081, forward strand.
GCACGGTGCCCGCGAACGCCAGCGCGATGCCGACCGAACCGATCAGGATGTATTTCCACGACGCCTCGACCGAGGCTTTGCTGGCGTGCAGCGGGATGAGCAGCGCGGAGGTGATCGTGGTCGCCTCGATCGCCACCCACATGAACCCGACGTTGTCGGTGGTCACGGCGAACAGCATCGTGACCGTGAAGAGATTGGCGAAGATGCGGAAGCGCCGGGCCTGACCGCCATTCCAGCCGTCGCCCAGGCCGGGACCGAGCCACGCGGCCAGCGCCCCCACCACGCTCACGCAGAAGGCCAGGAGCGTCGACAGCGCATCGGCGCGCAGCACGTCGTCAGGACCGGCCACCGGCACGCGTCCCGCCAACACCTCCCGCCACAGCGCCACCGCGGCGCCGACCGGGACGAGCGAGAGCGCCGCGTTGATGCCGCCGACGGCGGCGCGGTAGGGCCGCACCACCAGCGCCAGCAGCGCACTGGCCAGCCCGGGCAGGAGCAGCAAGGCAAAGATCATCAGTGCCGCAGCCGGTCGAGCTGGTCCACGTCGATCGTCTCGAACGTCTCCTGGATGCGGTAGACGAAGATCTGCATGACGAGGAAGCCCATGAGCGCGTCGAGGAAGACACCGAGCTCGACGAGGAGCGGGACGCCGTAGGCGCCGAGCAGCGCCAGCAGCGCGATGCCGTTCTCCAGCATGAGGAACCCGACGACCTGGGTGAGCGCCTTCTTGCGGCTGACCACCACGAACAGGCTGACCAGCACGAGGCCCATGGCCAGCGGCATCGCCGCCCGCGTGGGCAGCTCGCTGGCCGCCACCACCGGGCGCATCACGGCATGGCCGAAGAGGACGAGGAGGCCGGCCACCACCAGCGACGTCGCGGTGTTCACGTAGGGCGCCAGCTCACGCTGGGTGGCGAAGCGGCGCTCCATCCGGCCGAGCAGCCGTGGGATGGCGATCCCCTTGACGAGCACGAGCAGCGCGGCGACCACGTACAGCTCGCCGTGATGACCGAACCAGCCGACCGTCGCGGCCGTCGCCGCCAGTACGATCGACTGCCAGGTGAAGGCGCTCACGTACGCCGGCACCCCGCGGCGCCACAGCAGCACGAGGCCGAGGATCAACGCGGCGCTCGATTCGAGGACGACGAGCCGGGCGAAGAGCGTGTCCATCCTATCGGGCCAGGAACGACGAGGTCACCGCGAGCAGCGCCAGCACGAACGACACGCTGAGCAGCTCGGGCACCCGGAACAGGCGCAGCTTGGCCACGCGCGTCTCCAGCAGCGCCACGACGATCGCGATGACGGCCAGCTTCACCACCAGGCTGGCGAGCGCGAGGGCCAGCGCGCCGGGCTCGGCCGCGACGGCCACGCCCCACGGCACGAAGAGGTTGCCGAGCAGCGCGAAGAACAGGAGCAGCTTGAGCGCGGCGGCCCACTCGATGAGCGCGAGATAGCGGCCGGAGTACTCGAGCACCATCGCCTCGTGGATCATCGTGAGCTCGAGGTGCGTGCCCGGATTGTCGACCGGCAGCCGTCCCGACTCGGCCAGCATGACGATGAAGAGCGCGGCGAAGGCGAGGAGATGGCCGGGGCTCAGCGCCGCCGCCGGGTCGCCCAGCGTGCGGGCGACGATCTGGCCCAGGTTGGTCGAGCCGGCGCTGAGCGCGAGCGCGAAGATGGCCAGCGCCACCGTCGGCTCGGCCAGCGCGGCGACGGTCATCTCGCGGCTCGAGCCCATCCCGCCGAACGCCGAGCCGGGATCGAGCCCGGCCAGCGCGAGGAACACGGTCGCGAGCAGGAGCAGGTACACCACCACCAGCAGATCGCCGACACCGTCGAGCGGCCGCTCCACCGCCAGGGCGGGGACGAGACACGCGGCGGCGGCCGTGCTGGCGAAGACGACGTACGGCGCCAGCCGGAACAGCCACGAGGCGTTCCGCGAGACGACGACTTCCTTGCCGAAGAGCTTGCGCAGCTCGTAATACGGCTGCCAGGGCGGCGCGCCACGCCGGCTCTGCAGGCGCGCCTTCAGCCAGCGCACGACGCCGACCAGTCCCGGCGCCAGTCCCAGCACCAGCGCCGCCTGCGCGACCTCGATCGCCCACGATTCCACGTCAGCCGCTCCAGGCCAGCGAGATGGCGAGCAGCGCGAGCAGCGCCACCACGAGGTACGCAAGGTACGCGTGGGCGGAGCCCGACTGGATCACGCGCGCGCGCGCGGCCCACGCGGCGATGCGGCCGACGAGCGGAGCGTAGAGGTAGCGCTCGAACCACGGCACGATCTCGCTGCGATAGGCGATCGACTGCACGAAGTAGCGCGACTCGGGATGGACCTCGATCGCCAGGTCCTCCGTCGGCCGGTACAGCTCCGCGAACACGCGGCGGAGCGGCTCGGCGTAGGCGGTCGACGTGTACTCCATGCGCGGCGTCTGGCCGAGACGGCCGCACCCCCACGTCTCGCCCACGCGCAGGCCGCGCGCGGCGAGCAGCCTGACCGCGAGCCACGCGCCGCCCATGGCCAGCAGCAGCCCGATCGCCACCAGCGACGGCGACATCGAGGCGGCGCCGCCGGGCGGCAGCAGAAGCGGTCCCGCCGTCAGCGGCGGCGCCAGGCGCGGCAGCCCGGCGTGGCCGGCGACGATCCCGCCCAGCACCGGCAGGATCAGGGCGGCGCCCAGGCCGAGCAGCGCGCACAGCACGGCGAGAATCACCATCGCGAGCCGCATCGTCAGCGGCGCCTCGTGGGCCGCGCCCGCCTCCGCCGAGCGCGGCAGCGCCAGGAACGTGATGCCGAACGCCTTGACGAAGGCCGCCGCCGCCAGCCCGGCGGTGAGCGCCAGCGCGCCGACGGCGAGCGTCATCACCGGCGCCACCAGCGGCGCCGTGCTTCCGATGGCCGGCAGCAGCGACTGGAAGAGCAGCCACTCGCTGACGAAGCCGTTGAACGGCGGCAGGCCGCCGATCGACAGCGCGCCGACGAGGAAGCAGGCCGCGGTCCATGGCAGCGTGCGGATCAGTCCGCCCAGGCGGTTCATGTCGCGGCTGCCGGTGGCGTGCGCGACCGAGCCGGCGCCGAGGAACAGCAGGCCTTTGAACACGCCGTGATTGACCGCGTGGTAGAGCGCGGCCGCCAGCGCCAGCACGGCGGCGGCGGGCTCGCGCAGGCTGACGAAGAGCAGGCCCGCGCCCACGCCGATGAACACGAGGCCGACGTTCTCGACGGTGGAGTACGCGAGCAGCCGCTTGAGGTCGTCTTCCATCAGCGCGTAGAGCACGCCGATCAGCGCGGAGGCGGCGCCGAGGCCGATCAGCAGCGCCCCCCACCACGCGGGGCCGACACCGAGCAGGTCGAGCGCGAGCCGCAGGATCCCGTAGACGCCGAGCTTGACCATCACGCCCGACATCAGCGCGGAGACGTGACTCGGCGCCGCCGGGTGCGCGCGCGGCAGCCACACGTGCAGGGGCACCAGTCCCGCCTTGCCGCCGAAGCCGAGCACGGCCAGCACGAAGACCAGCCCACGCAGCGCCGGCGACGCCGTCGCCGCGGCGCCGCGCAGCTCGGCGAAGCTCGCGCCGCCGTCCGGCGGTATCAGGAGCACGAACGCCGTGAGGATCAGCGCCAGGCCCACGTGCGTCATCGCGAGGTACCAGCTCCCCGCGGCCACCGTGTCGGCGCGCTCGTGCTCGGTCATCACCAGGAAGTACGAGGTGAGCGACATCGCCTCCCACGTCAGCAGGAACGTCAGCGCGTTGTCGGCGAGGACGACGAGGCTCATCGTGAGCAGGAAGAGGTTGAGCATCGCGCCGAGCCACCGCAGCGAGTAACGCCCCTGGTACGCCGCGGTGTACCCCACGCCGTAGAGCGCGGCCGGCGCCGCCACCACGCCGACGAGGATCAGAAAGAAGGCCCCGAGACCGTCCAGGCGCAGCGCCAGCCCGCCCCCGACGGAGAGCAGCGCCGGCACCGTCACCACGAGCGGCCGGCCGCCCACGAGCACGACGGTCGCGAGGACGGTGCCGGCGACGGCGCCGCCGATGGCCCCGGCGGCCGCCACGATGCGGGTGAGCCGCGGGCCCAGCGGTGCCAGCGCGCCGGCGGCCCCGGCCAGGTAGGCGGCGACCATCAGCAGGCAGAGGAGCGGCGCGGTCTCGGCGGTCATCGCGTGGAGCTACCGCTCGGCCTGGCGGTCGAGCGCGGTGAGGATGCCGCGCAGGATGTCGGCGGGCTCGGGCGGACAGCCGTCGACGAAGACGTCGACGGGCACCACGCGATCCACGCTGCCGACCACGGCGTAGCTGCCGCGGAAGACACCGCACGTGCGGGCACAGTCGCCCACGGCCACCACCAGCTTGGGCGCCGGCGTGGCCTCCCACGTCTTGCGCAGCGGCACCTCCATGTTGCGCGTGACCGGGCCCGTCACCAGCAGGAGGTCCGCGTGGCGCGGCGAGGCCACGAAGTGGATGCCGAAGCGCTCGCTGTCGTAGACGGGCCCGCCGAGGCCCGCGATCTCCAGCTCGCAGCCGTTGCAGGAGCCGGCGTCGACCTCGCGGATCGCCAGCGCCCGGCCCAGCAGCCGGCGCGTGCGCCCTTCCAGCTCGCGCGCCACGGTGATGGCCGCCGCGTCGCCGGCCAGCGGCTCGGTGGCGAGCCCGGTCCGGAAGATCTTGGAGAAGAGCACGCTAGCGCCGGCGCTCGCGCGCCAGCTCGCGCAGCATGCTGCGGGTGCCCACGAGCTGGTTGTTGAAGATGCGGCGGGCGGCGCTCAGGAGGGCGCGGATCTCCGGATCGGCCACCGCGTAGCGGACGGTGGTGCCTTCCTTCGTCGCGCGCACGATGTGCTTGGCCCGCAGGACGGCGAGCTGCTGGGAGACGATCGGCTGCTCGGCGCCGAGCGCGCGCTGGATCTCCAGCACGCTGCGGTCGTCGACCACCAGCAGCTCGAGGATCCGGATGCGGAGAGGATGGGCCAGCGCCTTGAAGAACTCCGCCTTGAAGGCTTGCAGCCGCCCGTCGTCGTCGCTCCGAGCCACCGCGGGCTACAATATATGAATATTCATATCCATGTCAACAGCGCCGGGCCCCTGACGCGGCGGCGCTCACAGACGCGGGGCGACGTCGGCGGCCAGGCGCTCGAGCTGCTCCAGCTCGTCGAAGACGGGATTGAGCATGAGGAAGCCGGCGCCCGCCGCGACGACGTCGCGCAGGCCCTCGACGCAGGCGTCCGCGTCGCCCCACACGCACACGTCCTCGGCCAGCGCGGGCCTGCCATAGAAGGCGCCGAACCACTCGGCGAGCCGCTTGCCGGCGCGCGCCCGGTCGCGATCGAGGGCGATGTAGACGCGCTTGCCCACCGGGAAGGACGCGGGCGCCGTCCCGGCCTCGGCGAGGATCGCGCGCAGCGTGCGCATCTCCTCGGCGAAGGTCGCGGTCGAGGCCGCCCCGGCGCCGATGAAGCCGTCGCCCAGCTCGACCGCGCGGCGCAGCGCCTGCGGATGGTGGCCACCGAACCACAGCGGCGGGTGCGGCTTCTGCACGGGCTTGGGCTCCATCGAGGCGTTCTCGAGGCGGAAGAACTCACCGGCCATGCTGACGCGGGGCTCGGTCCACAGTCGCTTCATCAGCCGCAGGCCCTCGGCGAAGCGGGCGGCGCGCCGCTCGGCCGCAAGGCCGTAGGCCGGATAGACTTTCGGATTGCCGCCGAGCCCGACGCCCACGATCAGGCGGCCGTGGCTGAGCTGGTCGATGGTGGCAAGCGCTTTCGCCAGGTGCACGGGGCTGCGCAAGGCCGTGAGGAGGACGGCCGAGCCGAGGCGCAGACGCTCGGTGACCGCCGCCGCCCACGCGAGCGTCTCGACGGGCTCCAGGCTCGCGGCCGAGCCGAGGATCTGCTCCACCACCCACGCGCTCTCGTAGCCCAAGGCCTCGGCGCGCTGCAGGAATTCCCGCATGCCGCGCGTGTCGACCGGGCCCCCGACGAAGGTCTGGGGAATCGCCACGCCGAGCGTCACACGACTGTTCACGGGAGCCTCCTGTCCTGACCGCACTGGGTAGCGTGGACTATACGCCGGTGGCACCAGCGTTGCTGTCCTCGGGTGATATGGTTCTCGCCTCCCTGGCGTCCGCCGCGCTGATATTGGCCCAGGCGGCCTCGCCATCGAGCGTGTGGCCGCCGCCGCCGGTGACCGTGCCGAGCCTGGGCAGCCGCGGCGCACCCCCGCCGCCCGTCACGACGCCGAGCATCGGCAACACCGCGCCCGCGCAGCCGCCGAGCATACCGAGCCTCGGCAGCGCCGGGGCGCCCGCACAGCCGCCGTCGGTGCCCAGCATCGGCAGTCGCGACGCCCCGCGCTCTCCCGAGGCGGCGCCGAGCTACGGCACGGCGACGGAGCGCTACCAGCCGCCGACGGTCGGCTCGCAGTAGCGCCGATGGCGATCATCACGGGCCCCTGGCTGGTCGTCTCCCTGCTTGCGCTGCTGCCGACGGCGGCCGCGAACGAGCGCGCCACCCCCGACGCGCACGTCGCCCCGCCCTCGGCAGCGGCGCAGCCCGCGCTCCCCTGCCCGCCACGACAGCGGTGATATAGTTCTCCCCGCCGGCCCGCGGCCATCGCGGACCGGCCGTCCGATCACGATCACGACCCCGGGGAGAACATCCATGAGCGCAGTCAAGGACCTCATCGGTCAGGCGGTGGACCGCCTGGGCGACGAGCTCGAAGCCCTCTCGCGCCAGATCCACGACAATCCCGAGCTGGCCTACCAGGAAGTGAAGGCCGCCGGCTGGCTGAGTGATTTCCTCGCCCAGCAGGGCTTCAAGGTCGAGCGCGGCGTGGCCGGGGTGGAGACCGCGTTCCGCGGCACCATCGAGACCGGCCAGGGCCCGACGATCGCCATCCTGTGCGAGTACGACGCGCTGCCGCAGATCGGCCACGCGTGCGGGCACAACGTGATCGCCACGGCGGGGGCGGGCGCCGGCGCCGCGCTGGCCGCCGTGCGCGAGCGGCTGCCGAAAGGGCGCATCCAGGTCATCGGCACACCGGCCGAGGAGGGCGGCGGCGGCAAGGTGAAGCTGATCCAGGGCGGCGTCTTCCGGGACGTCGACGCGGCCATGATGATCCACGGTTTCGATCGCTGGATCCTCCACCAGGACCTGCTCGGCATCGTGCGCGTGGGCTTCGAGTTCAGCGGGAAGGCCGCCCATGCCTCCGCCGATCCGTGGGAGGGCGTGAACGCGCTCGACGCCGTCATCCAGACCTTCAACAACGTCAGCATGCTGCGCCAGCAGATGCGGCCGGATGCGCGCATCCACGGCATCGTGACCCACGGCGGCGCGGCGCCGAACATCATCCCGGAGATGGCGGCCTGCACGTTCTATGTGCGGGCGGCGAAGCTCGACTACATGTGGGAGCTGCACCGGCGCGTCGTGGCCTGCGCCGAGGGCGCCGCCCGGGCGACCGGCTGCACGCTCAGCACGATCGACAAGGAAGCGCCGTACGAGCCGCTCAAGCGCAACGACACGCTGCTCGATCTCTTCCGCGCCAACATGCAGGCGGTGGGCGCGCAGGAGCTGCCCGCGCCGGACCGGCTCGGCTCCTCGGACATCGGCAACGTGAGCCAGGTCATCCCCGCCATCCAGCCGATGGTGCAGATCGCGCCGTCCGGCACGCCGATCCACTCGCGCGCCTTCGAGGCGGCCGCCGTCACGCCGCTGGCGCGGCAGGGCATGTGCCAGGCCGCCAAGACGATGGCGATGACCACCTACGATCTGCTGGCCGATCCCGGCCTCGTGAAGCGCGCGCGGGCCGAGTTCGACGCCAGGACATGAGCGCCAGGAGGGCAGGCATGAGAGCGTTCGCCGTCATCGCGTCGCTGCTGCTCGCCGGTTGCGCCAGCATGACGGGCGCGCCCGCCACCGACAACACCGCCCGCGCCGAGCTGACGAACACCACCGGCCAGCCCGTCGGCACCGCCACGCTGACGCAGGTGGGCGGCGTCGTGCGCGTCATCCTCGAGGTGCAGGGGCTGCCGCGCGGCGCGCACGGCGTCCACGTCCACGCGGTCGGCAAGTGCGACGGGCCGGATTTCACCTCGGCCGGTCCGCACTTCAACCCGGCCGGCCGGCAGCACGGCGCGCTGAACCCGCAGGGCGCGCACGCCGGCGACCTGCCCAACATCGAGGTCGGCGCCGACGGCAAGGGGCGGCTGGAGAGCACGACGGAGCTGATGTCGCTGATCGGCGGGACGACGTCGGTCTTCGACGCCGATGGCTCGGCGATCGTAGTTCACGCGGCGCCCGACGACTTCCGCACCGATCCCACCGGGAACTCCGGCGCTCGCATCGCCTGCGGCGTGATCACCAAGAAGTAACGGCCCGCGCGGCGCGGATGGCGCGCCGCGCGGAGCAACTCATCGGACGTCCGCAACGCTCAGCGGGCGGGCAGCGCTCTGGGCGCGGGCCCGTAGTAGTCGGCGCGCGGACGGATCAGGCGGTTGTCGGCGTACTGCTCGAGCGCGTGGGCGCACCATCCGGCGATGCGGCCGGTCGCGAAGATCGACGTACACAGGTCGGGCGGGATGCCGAGCGCGTCGTAGACCACGGCCGAGAAGAAGTCGACGTTGACGGGCAGCGACGTGCGCGCGCGCATCGCATCGTAGAGGCGCTCGGCCACCTCGAACAGCCGCTGGCGCCCGGTGGCCTCGGCCATCGACTTGGCCATCCCCCGCAACACGCGAGCGCGCGCGTCGTCCACCCGATAGACCCGGTGGCCGAAGCCGGGGATCCGGCTCTTGGGATCGGTCCGCTCCTGCCGGCTCAGCACGCCGCGGCGGCCGAGACGGCTCTCGACGAAGGCCTCGGCCTTGGCGGGATCGCCGATCTCGCGCAGCATGACCAGCACGTCCTCGTTGGCGCCTCCATGGCTCGGCCCCTTCAGCGTGGCGATGGCGGCCACGATGGCCGAGTGCAGGTCGGCCCGGGTCGCCACCGCCACGCGCGCGGCGAACGTCGAGGCGTTGAACTCGTGGTCGGCGTGCAGCGTGAGGGCCACGTCCATCACGCGGGCGACCTCGGCGCTGGGCGCGCGCCCCTCGAGCAGCGTCAGGAACCACGCGGCGTGCGAGTCGGCGGCGGCGTTCGTCACCGGCTCGCGGCCCGTCCGGATGCGGTGCCAGGCGGCGACGAGCGCGGGGATCAGCGCGGTCAGCCGGATCGCCTTGCGCAGGTTCGGCTCGGGCTCGATGGACGCGGCGTCGGGATCGAGCGCGGCGGCGGCCGACACCGCCGTCCGCAGCGCGTCGAGGGGATGGCCGTCCCGGGGCAGACCACGCAGGAGGGCCACGAGCGGCGGCGGCAGCTCGCGCGCGGCCGCCAGGCGCGCGCGGAACGCGCGGGCGGCATCGGGCGCCGGCAGCTCGCCGAACCACAGGAGCTGGGTCACGTCCTCGAAGGGCACGGCGCCGGCCAGGTCGCCGATCTCGTAGCCGCGGTAGTAGAGCCGGCCGGCGGCGCCGTCGATCGTGCAGACGGCGGAGCGGGCGGCGATCACGTCTTCGAGTCCGGCTTTCCAGGTGCTGTCCATGGCGATCCTCCTCCGGCCGTCGGGTTCTGGTAGATTGATACTACATGATTTATATTGATTCAACTGAATGTCGGTTGGGGCGGCCCGGCACGCGCCGGCCGCTTCTGATAGCCTCGGAGCGATGGTGACCCTGGACGGCGAGGACTTTCTGACGGTCGAGGAGGCGGCGCGCCTGCTGGGCGTGAAGCGGGAAACGCTCTACGCCTACGTGAGCCGCGGCATCCTCAAGAGCTACCGCCAGGGCATGAAGCGGCAGCGCCTCTACCGCCGCGCCGAGGTCGAGGCCCTCGTGCGCCTCGATCGCGGCGGGGCCCCCGACATTCCCCCCGCCGAGAGCTGGATCCGGGATTAGCTAGCGGCCACGCGCGAGGACCTTCCGGATCTGCTTCATGTGGTCGATGGTGTGCAGGCGCCACGACACGAGCGAGTAGGCCTGCCATTCCACGTCCTGGACCCAGTGCAGCGGCGCCGCGTCGGGGATGTTGACCACCATGACGATCGGCGCGGCCTCCCTGGACTTGAAGTCGGCGGGCACGCGGGCGAGGAGGTCGAGGACGTCGGCTTGCGTGCGGCGCAGCTCGTCGCGCAGCCACGACCACGGGCGCAGGGCCGGCGCCTTCGACTGGAGCGCGGCCGGGATCGGGTCGCCGGGGGGGCGGACGTCGGCCAGGAGGCAGCGCAGCTCGTCCACGCCCGGCCGGAACGTCTCCAGCAGGTGATCGACGATCTCCTGCGCCGACCACTCGTCGGCCAACGTGCGCACTCCCGCGCGGTCGGCCGGCACGTCGGCCAGCACGGCCTCGAGCGAGGCGAAGGCCGCGGCGATCTGCTCGCGCACCTCGGCCGGGCGCAGCACCGCCTTGCTCGTGAAGTAGGCCAGCGCGCGGTCCCGCGCCTCGGTCTCGGCGTTCGTCAGCGTCATCGGGAAACCTCCGTGGAGAGATAGCGGGCGAGCGCGGCGTCGCACAGGCGGGCCGCCTCGGCCACGCTGAACGCGCGGGGATCGAACGTGAGCTGCAGCGAGACGCCGTCGACGAGCCCCAGCACCACGGCCGCCGCCCGCTCGGGATCGACGGCGCGGAAGCGCCCGGCCCGGACGCCCTCGGTGATCAGCCGCGCGATGAGGCGCCGGGTGCGCGCGTACACCTCGGCGTTCACCTCGCGCAGCCGGCGGTCGTGGACCATCTCGCCCCAGAACTCGAGGAAGACCACCCAGAACTCCGGCCGGCGCACGGCCACCTCCAGGCAGGCGCGGACGAGCGCGCGCAGGCGCGCGGCGGGATCGCGGGTCGTGTGCGACTGGGCGGCGGCCACGCGGCGGTCGAGATCGCGGCTGACGGTGGCGAGGGTGGCGACCAGCATGGCGCGCTTGTCGGCGAAGTAGTAGTGCAGGATGCCCTGGCTCACGCCGGCCTCGCGCGCGACCTTCTTCATCGTCAACCGCGTGTAGCCCTCGCGGGCCAGGCAGCGGATGGTGGCCCGCACGATCTGCTCGCGACGGATGGGGCCCATCCCGACTTTCGGGCTCACGGCGCGCGGGCGTCTCCTTTATTTGATTGGG
>QHRW01000040.1 GCA_003220265.1 Candidatus Rokuibacteriota bacterium
ACGGCCACACTGATCTCCGGCTACCGCGGCTCACCCCTGGGCGGCCTCGACCTCACGCTCGAGCGCAACCCGGCGCTGCTGCGCGAACACAACGTCGTCTTCATCTCCGGCGTCAACGAGGACCTCGGCGCCACCGCCGTGTACGGCAGCCAGCTCGCCAACTTCTTCCCGCAGCCGAAGTACGACGGCGTGCTCGGCGTGTGGTACGGCAAGGGGCCCGGCGTCGATCGCACCGGCGACATCTTCAAGCACGCGAACTTCGCCGGCATCGGCCGCTACGGCGGCGTGCTGGCCCTGGCCGGCGACGATCCGCTGTCGAAGTCCTCCACGCTGCCGACCCATTCCGAAATCGCGCTCTACGACGCGCAGTTCCCCATCCTCTTCCCCGGCAGCGTGCAGGAGATCCTCGACCTCGGCCGCCTGGGCTTCGAGCTGTCGCGCTACAGCGGGCTCTGGGTCGGCTTCAAGATCGTCACCAACGTGGCCGACGAGATCGGCACCGCGCAGGTCGCGCCCGGCCGCATCGCGGTCGTGGATCCGGGCTTCCAGTTCGAGGGCAAGCCGTGGCGCCACAGCCAGAACCCGATGCTGCTGCCGCCCTACGGCCTCGAGATGGAGCGGGAGATCCACTACGGGCGGCTGGAGGCGGCCAAGGCGTTCGCCGCCGTCAACGGCATCAATCGCCTCAGCCTCGACCCGCCCGATGCCTGGCTCGGTCTCGTGGCCGCGGGCAAGACCTACTACGACCTGCGCGAGGCGCTGCAGGAGCTCGGCCTGGACGACGGTGCGCTGCGCCACCACGGCATCCGCATCCTCAAGATCGGCATGCTGTACCCGATGGAGCCGGGCATCGTCCGGCACTTCGCGCGCGGGCTGGAGGAGATCTTCGTCGTCGAGGAGAAGCGCTCCTTCGTGGAGATGTTCCTGCGCGACGTCCTCTACAACGACGCCGTGCACCCGCGCATCGTGGGCAAGCGCGACGAGCAGGGCCGCCCGCTGGTGCCGGCCAACGGCGAGCTCGACGCCGACCGCATCGCGCAGCTCGTGGCCGCCCGCCTGGAGCGCAAGCTGCAGCTGGAGTCGATCACGGCGCGCGTGGCGCTGCTGGAGGCCCTGCGCGAGCGGCCCGGCGGGATCACGCTGGCCCGCCAGCCGTACTTCTGCTCGGGCTGCCCGCACAACCGCTCGACGGTGGTACCGGAGGGCTCGATGGCCGCGGCCGGCATCGGCTGCCACGGCATGGCGCTCTCGATGGACCGCCGCACGATGGGCATCACGCACATGGGGGGCGAGGGCGCGCAGTGGGTGGGCATGGCGCCGTTCTCCAACATGCCGCACATCTTCCAGAATCTCGGCGACGGCACCTTCTTCCACTCGGGCTCGCTGGCCATCCGGCAGGCGATCGCGGCCGGCACCAACGTCACCTTCAAGATCCTCTACAACTCGGCGGTGGCGATGACCGGCGGCCAGGATGCGGCCGGCGCCATGCCCGTGCCCGAGATGACGCGGATGCTCGAGGCCGAGGGCGTGAAGCGCATCATCGTGATGACCGACGAGCCCGGCAAGTACGGGCGCGCCGTGCGCTTCGGGCCCGGCGTCGAGGTGTGGCATCGCGATCGCCTGGACGAGGCGCAGAAGCGCTTGCGCGACACGCCGGGCGTGACGGCGCTCGTCTACGACCAGCGCTGCGCGGCCGAGAAGCGGCGGCTGCGCAAGCGCGGCAAGCTGCCGGACCCGGCCATGCGCGTCGTGATCAACGAGGCGGTGTGCGAGGGCTGCGGCGACTGCGGCGTGAAGTCCAACTGCCTCAGCGTGCACCCGGTGGAGACGGAGTTCGGGCGCAAGACGCAGATCCACCAGTCGTCCTGCAACAAGGACTACTCCTGCCTGCGGGGCGACTGCCCGTCGTTCCTCACCGTGATCCCGCTCGGCGAGCCGAACAAGAAGGAGCGCAAGCGCTTCACGGTGGACCGCGCGCTGCCGGAGCCGGCGCTGAAGGTGTCGCGCGACGCCAACGTGTTCATGATGGGCATCGGCGGCACCGGCGTGGTCACCGTCAACCAGGTGCTGGGGACGGCCGCGCTGCTGGACGGCAAGCACGTGCGCGGCCTGGACCAGACCGGTCTCAGCCAGAAGGGTGGACCGGTCGTCTCGCACCTCAAGATCTCCGACGCGCCGTCGCAAGTGTCCAGCAAGGTCGCGGCCGGCGCCGCCGACTGCTACCTGGGCTTCGACGTGCTCGTGGCCACCTCGCCGGTGAACCTCGATCACGCGCGCTCCGACAAGACCATCGCCGTCGTCTCGACGAGCCAGGTGCCCACGGGGGCCATGGTGACGCAGACCGACGTGCTCTTCCCCGAGAGCGGCGGGCTACGGACCTCGATCGACCGCGTGACGCGCAAGGACGAGAACGTCTATCTCGACGCGCTCGGCCTGGCGGAGACGCTCTTCGACGACCACATGGCCTCCAACATGCTCGTGCTGGGCGCCGCCTATCAGGCCGGGGCCATCCCCGTCGGCGCGGCGGCCATCGAGCAGGCCATCGCGCTCAACGGCGTGTCGGTGACGATGAACACGCAGGCCTTCCGCGCGGGCCGGCTGCTGGTGGCCGAGCCGGCGTGGGTGAAGACGCTCAAGCGCCACCGGATGGGCCAGATCGAGACCCCGACCGCGGTGCTGTCGCCGGCGGCCCGCGCGCTGGTGGACAGGGTCGGCGCCAGCGAAGAGCTGAAGCGCTTGCTGGAGGTCCGCGTGCCGGAGCTGATCGACTACCAGGACGCGCGCTACGCGGGCGAGTACGTGGATTACGTCGCCCACGTGCGGGCGGCCGAGCAGGCGGCCGTGCCGGGCGAGACGCGGCTGTCGGAGGCGGTGGCCCGTTATCTCTTCAAGCTGATGGCCTACAAGGACGAGTACGAGGTGGCCCGGCTGCACCTCAAGGCCGATCTCGGCCGCGCGCTGGCCGAGGAGTACCCGGGCGGCGTGAAGGTCCAGTACAACCTGCACCCCCCGCTGCTGCGCGCGCTCGGCCTCACGCGCAAGCTCAAGTTCGGCACGTGGTTCGACGGTGCGTTCCGGGCGCTCGCGCGGATGAAGGGCGTACGCGGCACCGCGCTGGATCCCTTCGGCCGTGCCGCAGTGCGTCGCGTGGAGCGCGCCCTGCCGGGCGAGTACCGCGCGCTCGTGGACGGCGCGTTGAAGGGACTATCGCGCGAGACGTACGAGCGCGCCGTCAGCCTCGCGCGCCTGCCGGACCTGGTGCGCGGGTACGAGGACATCAAGCTGCGCAATGTCGCGCGGTTCCGCGAGGAGGCCCTCAAGCTGTCCGTGTAAAAAATCTCGGTGGCACCCGCTTTGCCCCGCAAGACGGGGCGAGGGAGGGTGTCACCATGAGACATCTGATTACCGTGGCCGCGCTCCTGGCGGCCTTCATCGCTCCGTCGGTCGCCTCCGCATTCCACAACGGCGAGCAGGTCATCGACGGCTTCCGCCTGCCGCAGAACCACCGCTTCGAGAGCCCTGACGCCAAGGGCAAGTACGAGGTCGTCGACATCAACCAGGTCCCGACGCTGATCCGCCAGGGCCGGTTCGTCTTCGACCGCACGGCCAACACCTGGATCGCCAAGCCGGGCGGGGGCATGAACACGACGTACCTGGCCGCGCCGGGCTCCAGCGGGACGGCCGCCGCGAGCAACCAGAACTGGCAGAACATCCACGGACGCGTGCAGAACGTGAACGGCTCGACGCTGACGCTGCGGGCCGACGACGGCCGGAACCTGACCGTGGACATGTCGAAGGTCGGCGCCGAGATCCAGAAGAACCTGCAGCAGGGCGAGGGCGTGACCGTGGCCGCCTACCAGATCAGCGGCAACAACGTCCGCGCGGAGTTCATCCAGAAGGACTCCTCGGCCGGTGTGCAGCCCTCGGCCTCGCCGGCGCAGCCGGTGGACGACAAGAACTGGCAGCGGATCCACGGCAAGGTGAGCTCCGTCAACGCCGGTCGGCTCATGCTGAAGGCCGACGACGGGCGTGACCTCACCGTGGACATGAAGGACGTGAACCCGGAGGTGCAGAAGGCGCTGACGCCCGGTGAGGGCGTGACCGTGGCCGGGTTCTATCGCGGCGACGACAAGAACGTCGCCGCGCGGTTCATCCAGAAGGACTCGTCGGCGAAGTAAACCGTCACTCCTCGCGGCCTGGGCGCGACCGCCAGCGCTTGAGCGCCGCCCGATGTCGCTTGACGTCGAGGCGGCGCTCTCCGGCCGCGGCCGGCGCCCGTGTCGCCACCCGCGCCCGCGGCCGCACCAGCGCCGCGCGAACCAGCCGCCGCACCTTCTCGCGCGCGTCCTCGACGTTGCGCGCCTGATTGCGCTCGGCCTGGCTCGTGATGACCAGGCGTCCCTCGGCGTCGAGGCGGTGCGCGGCGAGGGCGTGCAGCCGCGCGCGCGCCGCCTCGCTCAGTCCCTCGATCGCGTCGAGGTCCACGCGCAGGTCGATCTTCGTCGCCACCTTGTTGACGTTCTGTCCGCCCGGCCCCGAGGCCCGCACGGCGCGCACGGTGAGCGCGCGGGCGGGCACACGCACCGTCCCGGTGACCACGATCGCGTCGCCCATGAGGTCATTGTAGTAGCCTTGAACCACGGAGGCGCTATGACAGCCCTGGAGAGGCAGTGGAAGGCGCTGCAGAGGCAGCTCACCCAGCTCGGGCGGCAGGCGAAGAAGGCGCGCGGCGAGGCGCGCAAGCGGATGAAGCGGATCGAGCGGCGCACGCGCGTGAAGGTGACGCGCACGCTGCGCACGGCCGAGCCGCAGGTACGGCAGGCGGTGGCCGAAGCCGAGCGCGTCGGCCGCGGGCTCCGCGCGGGCATGCGCGCCGGCGCCGCCGCCTACCGGGCCAGCGGCCGGAAGACGACGAAGTGACCCACGCCCCGGTGATGACCGTCGGCCAGCGCCGGCGGCTCACCGCCGTCGCCCGCGGGCAGGCGGCGGCCGACCTGTACGTGCGCGGCGGCACGCTGCTCAACGTCTACACGGGCGAGCTCTATCCCGCCAACGTCGCGATCGCCGGCGAGCGCATCGCCTACGTGGGCCCGCGCGACGACATGGTGGGGTCGCGCACGACGACGCTCGAGGCCACGGGGCGCATCCTGGTGCCGGGCTACATCGATCCGCACGTGCACCCGGCGCACCTGGTGACACCCTCGGCGCTCGCGCGCCATCTGCTGCCGCTCGGCACCACGACGGTGTTCGCCGACACGCTGCAGCTCTGGGAGCTGGGCGGGCTGCGCGCGTTCGAGACGGTGGCCGACGCGCTCGCGCGCTCACCGCTCAAGTTCTA
Source organism: Candidatus Rokuibacteriota bacterium (assembly GCA_003220265.1). Classification (GTDB taxonomy): domain Bacteria; phylum Methylomirabilota; class Methylomirabilia; order Rokubacteriales; family CSP1-6; genus AR5. The sequence goes on from QHRW01000040.1 coordinate 5,339, forward strand.
CTGGATGATCCGCGTGCACGCGCAGGCCCGCTCGCTCGACGAGCCGCGCCGGTATCCGCTGCGCGACCTTGCGCGAGCGCTCGCGCATCCGTGGTCGTTCGCGGCCGGCGAGGTGACGCGCTGGCCCGACGTCCACGACGGCCGCCGCGATCTGCTCGCGCGGCTCGACCTGGCGCTGCGCCGTGGCCAGCGCGTGGAGGGCCACACGGCCGGCGCCGCGGGCGACAAGATCGCCGCCATCGCCGCCGGCGGGCTCACGTCCGATCACGAGCCGATCACCGCGCGCGAGGTGCTCGAGCGCGCGCGGCAGGGCCTCGGCGTCATGCTGCGCGAGTCCTCGCTGCGCCCCGACCTCGTCGGCCTGCTCGACGCGCTCAAGGACGCGCCCGCGCTGGCCTCGCGGCTCATGCTGACGGCCGACGGCTCGATGCCGGCGTTCATCCGCGATCACGGCTTCGTGGATCACCTGATCCGCACCGCGCTCGAGCGCGGCGTCGCGCCGATCGACGCCTATCGCATGGCCACGCTCAACCCCGCGACGTACGCCGGCCGCGACGGCGACCTCGGCGGCATCGCGCCCGGCCGCTACGCCGACCTGTGCCTGCTGGCCGATCTCTCCGAGCCGCGTCCGGAGGCGGTGGTGGCGCGTGGCCGGGTGGCGGCGCGCGACGGCCGCGTGCTGGTGGCCGTGCCCGAGCCCGACTGGAACCGCGCGTTCTCGACGCGCGAGGCGCGGCTGACGGTGGCGTGGCGCGCGCGGCCGGCGGACTTCCGCCTGCCGCGGCGCGCGACCTATCCGGTGATCCGGCTGGTGAGCGCTGTCATCACGCGCCTCGAGGAGCGCGCGCCGGCCGAGGGCGACCTCTTCGCCGCGCTGGTCGATCGCGGCGGGCGCTGGGTGGCGCCGGCGCTCGTGGCCGGCTTCGGTGAGCGGGTGGACGGCCTGGCCTCGACGATCACGACGGACTTCAACATCCTCGTCCTGGGGCGAAGCCCCGAGGCGATGGCGCGCGCGGTGAACCGGCTGCTGGAGGTGCGCGGCGGCGTGGTGCTGGCGGACGCCGAGCGCGTGGCGCTCGAGATGCCGCTGCCGCTCGGCGGCGTCATGACGCGGCTCGGCCTGCTGGAGGCCGCCGCCCGCGAGGACGCGCTGCGCGCGGCGCTGGTCGCGCGCGGCTATCCGCACCACGAGCCCATGTTCACGCTCTTCTTCCTGGCCGCGGATTTCCTGCCGTTCGTGCGCCTCTCACCGCGCGGCGTCTGGGACGTCAAGCAGGGGCGCGTCTTGCTCCCGCGACGCGCGCGCCGGTCCTGACGCGCGCCGTTCTCCTCGCCCTCGGCCTGCTGGCGGCGCTGGGCGGCGCCGCCCCGGCCGCCGGCACGTTCGCGCGTGGCACGCACGAGGGGCGTGCGTACCGGGTGTGGATTCCTGCCCGCCTCGACCCCGCGCGGCCGCTCGTCGTCGCCCTGCACGGCTGCTGGCAGACGCCGGAGGACTTCGCGCTCGGCACGCGTCTGAACGCGGCGGCGGACGCCCGCGGCCTCGTGGTCGTCTATCCCGCGCAGCCGCAGCGCGCGAACCCGTACCGCTGCTGGAACTGGTTCGAGCCGGCCGAGCAGACGGCGAAGGGCAGCGAGACCGCGGAGATCCTGGCCGTCGCGCGTCACGTCCAGGACGAGCGCGGCGTGCGCGAGCCGAAGCTGATCGTGCTCGGCTTCTCGGCCGGCGGGTGGATGGCCGTCAACCTCGCGTGCGCGGCACCGGAGTCGATCGCCGGCGTCGGGGCGCTGGCCGGCGGGCCGTACCAGTGCGCGAGCGGGCCGGAGGCGGCCATCCAGTGCATGCGCGGCGTCCAGCGCGACGGCGGCGCTCCGGCGAGCGCCTGCGCCGGCGGCCGCGCGCCGGGCCTGCGCGTCTCCATCTGGCAGGGTGCCGCCGATCCCGTGGTGAGCGCGGCGAACCTGACCGCGCTGGAGACGATGTTCGCCCGCCTGCTCGGCGTGAGCGCGGGCGTGACCGGCCCCGAGACGGGCGCCGTGCACGCGGTCTATCGCGACGGGCGCGGCGTGCCGGTGCTCGAGACCTGGCTCGTGACGGGAATGGGCCACGCGTGGAGCGGCGGCGATCCGCGCGGAAGCCACACGTGGCCGCCGGGGCCGCCCGCCACCGAGCGCATGCTCGATTTCCTGCTGCGACCGGGGGCGCGATGAAAGGCCAGCGGCGACTGGCGCTCGGCGTGCTGCTCGGCGCCGGTGTGCTGGCCATCGCCGCGTTTCCCGTGCGCGAGACGTGGTGGGGCGGCTGGATCCTCGCGATCGCCGAGGCCGGCATCGTGGGCGGCCTCGCCGACTGGTTCGCGGTGACCGCGATCTTCCGCCGTCCGCTCGGGCTGCCGATCCCGCACACGGGCCTGATCCCGCGCAACTGGGAGCTGATGGCCGAGCGCGTCGGCCAGATGGTGGGCGGCCGCGTGCTCACCAAGGAGTACGTGCGCGACGAGATCGCGCGGGTGGACGTGGCCGACCTGATCGCGCGCGGCGCCGAGCGCGTCTCTCGCGCCGACATCGAGAAGGCCACGCGGGTGATCGCGCAGTGGGCGTCCGAGCAGATCACGCCGGCCACGACGGCCGAGCTGCTGGGGCGCATTCGTCGCGCCCTCATCGCCGAGCCGGTGGCCCCGCTGCTGGCCGCGGCCCTCGGCGTGGCGCGGCGGCAGGGGTGGGACCAGCGGATGGTCGACGGCGCGCTGGCGGTGCTGGCCGGCGCGATGGAGCGGCCGGAGTTCCGCGACGCCGTCGGCGACGTCATCGACGACCTCATCGAGCGCTACCGCGAGCGGCTGGGCATCTACCCGCGCATCCTGATGGGCATCGCGCAAGTCGTGGGCGTGCTCGACCGCGAGCGGCTCGTCAGCGCGCTCCACGTGGGCCTGCGCGAAGTGGCCAAGGACCGCGACCATCCGCTGCGTCGGCAGACCGTCGAGGTGCTGGCCGACCTCGAGCGGCGGCTGACGACCGACGCCGCGCTGGCCGCGCGCGTGGAAGCGGCCAAGGCCGAGCTGCTCGCCTCGCCGGCGCTGGCCGCGCTGCTCGACGACGCGGCGAGCGCGCTGGCCCGCGCGCTGCGCACCGATCTCGCCGACCCGCGCTCGGAGCTGGCCACGTGGCTGGCCGACCGCCTCGACCGCGCGCGGCTCACGCTGACCGCGAACGCCGCGCTGCGGCGGGACATCGACGCCTGGGTGAAAGAGCAAGTGAGCACGCTGGTGGAGCGCCATCACGATCGGCTCGCCGCCTTCATCGAGAACGGCGTGCGCGCGCTCGGGCCCGAGGGCGCCGTGCGCCTCATCGAGGAGCACGCCGGCGACGACCTGCAGTACATCCGCGTGAACGGCACGGTCGTGGGCGGCCTGGCCGGCGGCGCCATTTACGGCGTGCATCTGCTGCTGCGCGTGCTCTGAGGAACGGCCCGGGCGGGGAACGAGTGCGGCAAGCGCCGTGTTACACTCCGCGCAACCACAGAATTTTCGGAGGTCGTCACGATGCGCCCACGAACGATGGTGTTCCTCCTCGCCGGCGTGGGTCTGGCCGGCGTGCTGCTGCTCAACGGGGCGCCCGCCATCGGCCAGGCGCCCGCCAAAGCTCCCAAGTCCGGCGGCGTGCTCACGCTGGCCCAGCGCGAAGAGACGCCCCAGGGCTTCGCCATCCACGAGACCTCGACGGTGTCCACCACGTGGCCCGCGATGCCGTGCTTCAGCAACCTCGTGATCTTCGACCCGCTCAAGCAGCAGGAGGCCACCGACACCGTCATCGGCGAGCTGGCCGAGAAGTGGTCGTGGCAGGACAACTACCGCAACCTGGTCTTCTTCCTGCGCAAGGGCGTCAAGTGGCACGACGGCCAGCCGTTCACGTCCAAGGACGTGAAGTTCACCTTCGACATGCTGCGTGAGGCGCCGGACGCGCCGGCCAAGCTGCGGATCAACCCGCGCAAGGACTGGTACGCCAACGTCCAGAACGTCGAGGCGCCCGACCCGCACACGGTCATCTTCCATCTCAAGCGCCCGCAGCCCTCGCTGCTGCTCATGCTGGCCTCCGGCTACACGCCGGTCTACGCCGCCCACGTGCCGCCCGCGCAGTACCGCACGGCGTGCGTCGGCACCGGCCCCTACAAGCTGAAGGAGTGGCGCAAGGGCGAGTTCATCGAGTACGTGAAGAACCCCGACTACTTCGTCAAGGGGCGTCCGTACCTCGACGGGATCAAGTACGTCATCATCAAGGAGCGCGGCACGCGGGTGGCGGCGCTGCAGGCGGGCCAGGTCGACGCGGCCTTCCCCGGCGACACCAGCAAGACCACGGCCGAGCAGCTCAAGAAGGCCGTGCCCCAGATGGTGATCACGCGCGCCGCCGAGAACGTGAACGAGAACGTCATCATGAACACGAAGAAGCCGCCCTTCGACAACGTCAAGGCGCGGCTCGCGGTGGCGCACGCCATCGATCGCAGGGCGCTCAACCAGGCGGTCCACCAGGGCGGTGCCGCCATCGGCGTGTCGATGCCCTCCAAGCCGTGGGGCGTGTGGGGCATCCTCGACAAGGACCTGGCCGCGCTGCCGGGCTACGGCAAGCCGGCCGACGAGAAGGCCGCCGGCAAGAAGCTGATGGCCGAGCTCGGATTCTCGCCGGACAAGCCCGCCAAGGTCGAGATCGTCACCCGCGCCATCGCGGTCTACGTCGACATGGCCTCGTTCATCATCAACGAGCTCAAGCAGATCGGCATCGAGGCCACGCTGAAGCAAATCGAGACCGCGCAGTGGCACGCCATGGCCACGCGCGGCGAGTACCAGATCGGCGCCAACCTCACCGGCATCGGCATCGACGATCCCGACGCCAACTACTACGAGAACTTCGCGTGCAACTCGCCGCGCAACTACACGTTCTACTGCAACGAGCAGGTCACCGCGATGCTGGACACGCAGTCCGGCGAGATCGACCCCAAGAAGCGCCTGGCCCTCGTGGTCGACATCCAGAAGAAGCTCGAGATGGACGCGGCGCGGCCGACGCTGACCTGGCGCGTGGACAACTTCGCGCAGTGGCCGCACGTGAAGAACCTGGTCCCGCACAACAACTTCTACAACTACGGCCGCTTGCAGGAAGTCTGGGTGGACAAGTAGGAGGGGGCGCCGCGCCCCGCCGCTCCTGCCACGGCCGTGAAGACCTACATCGCCCAGCGGCTCGGCATCGCGATCCTGACGCTGTTCGGGATGTCGGTCGTCATCTTCGTGCTGCTGCGCCTGGCGCCGGGCGACATCGTGGACGTGCTCTTCTCGGCGGCGGGCTACGTGAACCCGTCGGAGAAGCAGGCCATCCTCAAAGAGCTCGGCATGGACAAGCCGTACTGGCGCCAGTACGTCGAGTGGATCACGCAGATCTTCCACGGTGACCTCGGCAAGTCCTACCGCTACGACCTGCCGGCCTGGCAGATCATCCGGCCGCTCATCCCGGTCACCGTCGAGCTGGCCATCCTGTCGACGATCGTGGCCGTCCTGCTCGGCGTGCCCACCGGCATCGTCAGCGCCGTCCGGCAGGACTCCACGCTCGACTACGCGATGCGCGTGTTCAGCCTGGCCGGGCTCTCGATGCCGTCGTTCTGGCTGGGCATGGTCATCATCCTGACGCTGGTGTCGTGGCTGGGCTGGATCCCGCCGCTCACATACGTGAGACCGACGGAGAACTTCTGGCTGCACAGCGTGCAGTTCCTGCTGCCCGCCCTCGCCGTCGGCTACCGCTCGTCCGCGCTCATCATGCGCATCACGCGCTCGGCGATGCTGGAGGTGCTGCGCGAGGACTACATCCGCACGGCGTGGGCCAAGGGCCAGAACGAGCGCGCGGTGGTCTGGCGTCACGCGCTGAAGAACGCGATTCTGCCGGTGGTCACCGTGATCGGCATCGAGTTCGCGTTCCTCATCGGCGGCCTGGTGGTGACGGAGACCGTGTTCAACCTGCCCGGCGTGGCGCGCTTCCTCGTCGAGGCGATCCTCTGGCGCGACTATCCGATCGTGCAGAACCTGGTCATGTTCATCGCCATCGTGGTGATCCTCTCCAACCTCGCCGTGGACCTGCTCTACGGCGTGCTCGATCCGCGGGTGCGTTATGCCGGCTAGCCGGGTGCCGAGGAACGGTTTGCATCCGGCCATGCCTCGGCACCCGGCTGAGCGGAGACGCTCATGGCGGTGACGCCGGTCGACCTCGCGGCTCCGACGACGCTCCGCCGGCGCGACTCGACGGCGACGGTGGTGTGGCGGTTCGTGCGCAAGAAGCCGCTCGGCGCCGCCGGCGGCGTGCTCATGCTGATCATGCTGGTGACCGCGCTCCTGGCCAACGTGCTGGAGACCCACGACCCGATCGCCACCAACGCCGGCGCCACGCTGGCCAAGCCTTCCGACGAGCACTGGCTGGGCACCGACCACCTCGGGCGCGACATCTTCTCGCGCATCGTGCACGGCGCGCGCGTCTCGCTCATCGTGGGCATCGGCTCCACGCTGCTCGGCTCGGTGCTGGGCGGCATCATCGGGCTGCTCTCGGGGTACGCCGGCGGCAAGACGGACCTCATCACCCAGCGCCTGCTCGACATCCTGCAGGGACTGCCGCTGCTGGTGCTCGCGCTGGTGATGTCGGCCTCGCTGGGGCCCTCCATCCAGAACGTGATCATCGCCATCTCGATCCCCATCGTGCCGCGCGCCTCGCGGGTGATCCGCGCCAGCGTGCTGTCGATCCGCGAGATGCAGTACATCGAGGCGGCCCGCGCGCTCGGGCTGCGCCACCTGCGCATCGCCTTCCGTCACGTGCTGCCCAACACGGTGGGCCCCTTCATCGTGCTGGTCACCGCGCAGCTCGGCAGCGCCATCCTCGTCGAGGCGGCGCTGTCCTTCCTGGGCCTCGGCGTGCCCGAGCCGTATCCGTCGTGGGGCCGGATGCTGTCGGTCTCGGCGGCCGAGTACGCGCAGAAGGCGCCGCACCTCGTGCTCTTCCCCGGCATCGCCATCAGCCTGGCCGTGTTCGGCTCCAACCTCTTCGGTGACGCGCTCCGCGACACCCTCGACCCCCGCCTGCGCGGGGCTGGTTAACATGGGGGCCCCGACATGGCCCCCCAACCCCCCCGACGTTCGGACCGCCCCGGCGAAGCCGTGGCGGTCCTCTATCCCGTCACGTATACCGTCACGGTCGGTGATGGCCGCTGCACCGAGGCGCTCGTGGAGGCCGGCGCGTACGGCTACGCGCATTCCGCGGTGCTGTCCGAGAACTTTCCGGCGCGCCACGCTGGTGGCCCGCGCGTGCGCGAGCTGGTGCTGCTGCGCTTCGCGGGCGAGGTGACGGCGCCCGAGGTCCTGGCCGAGGCGGCGTGGCGCGGGCTGCAGGCGCCGACCTACGAGGACGCGCTCTACTTTGGCATCGCGCATCCCGAGGCCCAGCGGGAGGGGCCGATCGTGTTCATGCACGAGCCCTGGGTGGGCTACTTCGGCCGGCGCGACGTGCTGTGCCTGTGGGACAACGCGGGCCGCCGCGAGCTGGGCCTCGACGGCTTCGACGATACGTGGCGCGAGGGCTGCCGCTTCGCCTTCGTGACGCCGGCGGCGGGCGGTGGGTGAGGAGTGAAGATCGTCATCCCGGGCGGCACGGGGCAGGTGGGGACCGTGCTCGCCCGCGCCTTTCAGGCCACCGGCGCCGAGGTGGTCGTGCTCGGGCGCACGCCGCGCACGCTGCCGTGGCGCTTCGCGCGCTGGGACGCGCACGACCTCGCCGGTTGGGCCGGCGAGCTCGACGGCGCCGACGTCGTCATCAACATGGTCGGCCGCTCGGTGAACTGCCGGTACACGGCGCAGAACCGCGACGCGATCCTGCGCTCGCGCGTGGACTCGGTGCGCGCCGTCGGCGAGGCGATCGCGCGGGCGCGCCGGCCGCCGGCCGTGTGGCTGCAGGCCTCCACGGCCACCATCTACGCGCACCGCTTCGACGCCCCGCACGACGAGGCCACTGGCATCGTCGGCGGCGGCGAGCCGGGCGCGCCCGACACGTGGCGCTTCAGCATCGAAGTCGCCACGGCCTGGGAGCGCGCGCTGGCCGAGGCCGTGACGCCGCGCACGCGGAAGGTCGCGCTCCGCTCCGCCATGATCATGAGCCCGGATCGCGGCGGGATCTTCGACACGCTGCTGACCCTGGTGCGCCGCGGACTGGGCGGCACCGCCGGCGACGGCCGCCAGTACGTCTCGTGGATCCACGATGTCGACTTCGTGCGTGCTGTGCGCTGGCTGATCGCGCACGGCGAGGTGGACGGCGCGGTCAACGTGGCCGCGCCCGTGCCGCTGCCGTATCGCGACTTCATGACCGCCCTCCGGAAGGCCGCCGGGGTGCCGGTCGGGCTGCCGGCGCCGCGCTGGGTGCTCGAGATCGGCGCGTTCTTCATGCGCACGGAGACCGAGCTCGTGCTGAAGAGTCGGCGCGTCGTCCCCGGCCGGCTCAGAGCGGCCGGCTTCACGTTCGAGCACCCCTCGTGGCCGGAGGCCGCGCTCGACCTCTGCGCGCGGCGTGCCGGGTCCGGTCGGCGGTTGCCGTACACTAGGCCCTCGTGATCGTCCATCCGGTCGTCTAGGAGAGCGCCGTTCATGGACCTGCACTGGCAGTCGGCGACGACGCTCGCCCGGCTCATCCGCCAGAAGAAGGTATCCCCGGTCGAGGTGCTCGGCGCGATTCTCGATCGCATCGACAAGCTCAATCCGCGCCTCAACGCGTTTGTCACGCTGACGGCCGAGCAGGCACGGCGGGAAGCGCGGGCCGCCGAGCGCGCGCTGACCAAGCGCAGCGCCACGCTGGGGCCGCTGCACGGCGTGCCGTTCTCCGTGAAGGATCTCGTCATCACCAAGGGCGTGCGCACGACGTTCGGCACGCCGCTCTATCGCGACAACGTGCCCACCGAGGACGCGCCGATCGTGACCCGCCTGAAGGCCGCCGGCGGCATCATGCTCGGCAAGACGAACACGCCGACCATGGGCTGGATCGGCGCCACGCACAACCTGCTCTTCGGCGTCACGCGCAATCCGTGGAACCTCGAGCGCACGCCGGGCGGGTCGAGCGGCGGCGCCTCGGCCGCGGCCGCCGCGGGTCTGGGCCCGCTGCACGTCGGCACCGACGGCGGCGGCTCGATCCGGATCCCGGCCGCGTTCGCCGGCATCTACGGCTTCAAGGCGTCCTACGGGCGGATCCCGACCTATCCGACCAGCGGGGCGTGGAGCCTCTCGCACGTGGGCCCGATGACGCGCACCGTGGCCGACGCCGCGCTCATGCTGAACGTGTGCGCCGGTCCCGACGAGCGCGACCAGTACTCGCTGCCCGCCGAGCGCGCCGATTACGTGAAGGCGCTGAGCGGCTCGCTCAAAGGGTGGCGCGTGGCGTGGACCGACGACCTCGGCTTCGCCGACGTCGTCGATCCCGAGGTGAGCACGGTGTGCGCGCGCGCGGCACGCGCGTTTCGCGAGCTCGGCTGCCGCGTGGAAGAAGTGCAGCCGAGCTGGCCGTCGCCCCGCGAGGCCTGGTACGAGATCTTCTGCGGCGGCATCGCCGCGCGTCTGGCGCCGTACGTCGAGCGCCGCGCCGAGATCGACGCCGGGCTCCTGCGGATCATCGAGACCGCGCTGCGCAATCCGCCCACGAAGTACGTCCAGGCGTGGTTCGATCGCCTCGCGTGGTGGCAGCATCTGCGCGCGTTCTTCGACAAGTACGATCTGCTGCTGACGCCGACCACCGCGTGTCCGCCGTTCGCCGTCGGCCTCGACAATCCGACGGAGATCGCCGGCCGCCCCGCCGGCGCCTACGCGTGGATTCCCTTCACGTACCCGTTCAATCTCACCGGTCAGCCGGCCGCCTCGGTGCCGGCGGGCTTCACCGCGAACGGTTTGCCCGTCGGATTGCAAATCGTGGGACGCCGCTTCGCCGACGCCGCCGTGCTGCGCGCCTCTGCGGCGTTCGAGCGGCTGCGTCCGTGGGCGCAGCAGCGTCCTCCGATCGGATAACTTCGCGGCGGCAGCGCGGGTGTAGCCCTTTCAAGCGCGAAGTCGCGGCCATGGGCACGTGACTTGCGAGACTCCCCGGGAATTCCACTCAGGGAGGTCCCGGATGGGACGCAACACTCGCAGACTGCTCCTCGCTGTTCTCCTCGTGCTCACGGTCGGTGTCGTCGCCGCGCAATCAACGACGCCCGGGTCGATGAGCGGCGCAACCGCGACGACGACGGCCGACGCGTCGTCGCCGTCCGCGCTGGCCGCTGCCGCCGAGCCGGCGGTCGAGCAGATCGTGGCGATCGCGCAGACCGTCGAGCCCGGCGCGACCGGCGTCACCGCGTTCACGGTGCCGGCGGGCCGCCAGCTCGTGGTCACCGACGTCGTGATCACCAATCCGAGCACGACGGCGGTGTGCGGCGCCGCCGTGTCGCCGAGCGCCGCTACCACGGCGACCGGCACCACCACCGGCGGCACGACGCCGGGCGGCGCGACGACGGCCGGAACGACAACGCCCGGAATGACGCCCGGAATGACGACGAGCGGGATGACGATGTCCGGTGGCACCACCACGACGATTGGCGGCACGACGACGACCACGACACCCGGCGGCAGCATCGTCAGCACGACGGCGACGACCGCGGTGGAGTCGGGCACGGGCACGCTGTGCGTGCCGGCGCAGACGTCGCTCTCGCTGGGGCTCACCACGGGCCTGGAATTCGCCGCTGGGCAGAGCGTGCTCCTCGTGAACCAGCCGCTCACGACCACAACGCCGACCGCGGCGACGGGGACCACCACCACGCCAACCGCGACGGCGGCGGCGACGAGCGGGCCGCTCTTCTATCACCTCCGCGGATTCCTCGTGGCAACAACCGGCGTCTGAATCATTGCACGTTGACGGGCGCACGCGCGCGGCCCACGCTGCGCGCGTGACGCTCGCCGACCTGCTCGTGTCCACGGCCGTGCTCGCGCTCGTCGTCGGCGCCACGCTCGTCACGCTCGAGCAGGGCCAGCAGGCGTTCGCCGTCGGCGCCGCGCGCGTGGAGGCGCAGCAGAGCGCGCGCGTCGCGCTGACGTGGCTCACCGCCGAGCTGCGCCAGGCCGGAGAGGGGATCACCGCGCCGAGCCTGCCGGCGATCTCCGTCGCGGAACCGACGCGCGTGGTGCTGCACGTCGACAAGAATCACAACAGCGTGATCGCCGGCGCCGGCGAGACGATCGTCTGGCGCCTCGATCACGACATTCTCCGCCGCGACGCCGGCGGCGGCGCGCAACCCGTCATCAACGGCGTCCGCGCCCTGGCCTTCCTCTACTTCGACGCCGCCGGCGCCCCCACCACGATTCCCTCCGCCGTCCGCCGCATCCACATCACCCTCACCACCGGCCCCTCCCACACCCCATCCCTCTTCACCAAAAACCTCACCACCACCCTCACCACCGAAGCCCACCTCCGCAACCGCTGACAACAAACCACGAACAGAAGACGCGAACGCAAGCAACCAACGACGTGGGAAAGCGAATCGCACGAACACGAAGACGATCCGACGATGCTGTTCAGTCCGCCCCTCGGTAAAGACTCTCGGTGATCCGGGACTCCGTTCTCGGTGAACGCGCGGACGTCGCGCCCTCTTCTCCCCTCCGATGTCTGATGCGGCGCCTCACCTCGCGCGCGCCCGGGGCCGGGCCGGCGGGGGCGGGGGGCTGAGGACCCGTTCCCCGCCGCCCCAGACCGTGCGCCAAAGCGTCGATGGAATCCAGCCGAGCCATGTCGACGCGGTCTCCCAGCACGTGGTCCCCAGTCCCCCGCCCCCGCCGGCCCGGCCCCGGGCGAGGGGCCAGGAGGGGCGGGCTCCACCATCCGGGGTGGGATAGTCGAGGCTGAGGCCCAACGGGTCGTCGCGACCCAAGGAACGGGATTTTCAGAGGAAAATCCCGGTTTTTCACTTGACAGGCCTTTTTGGCATCTGTACATTCAGGCCTCAAGTGGGGCGAAGTGGGATGAAGTGGTGTCCACGCCCTAGACATCATGTTCAGAGGACGCTATCAGCACACGATCGACCCGAAAGGACGCCTGAGCGTGCCGGCCAAGTTCCGGGACGCCCTGGCGCAGTACGGGGACCATGCCGACCAGCTCATCGTGGTCCCCAACGAGCACGCCCTGGAGGTGCACCCCCTGGAGGAGTGGCAGCGGATCGAGGAGAAGCTGAACTCTCAGCCGACCTTCGCGCCGGACGTCCGCCAGCTCTCCCGCCTCTACATGTCACGGGCCAAGGAAGCCGCAGTCGACGGCGCCGGCCGCATCCTGCTCCCGCCCGACACGCGCAAGCAGGCCGGCCTCGACAGCCGCGACGTCACGCTGGTCGGCGGGGGCCGGAAGATGTTCGAGGTGTGGGACCGCGCGCGGTTCGAGGAATACGAGCGCACGCAGGGCGATTCGCTGCCGACGCTCTTCGAGAAGCTGTCGGCGTACGGGGTCTAGCTGTTCACGTTCCCGTCCTCGTGGACGAGGTCGCGTTTCTCCTGCGACCGCGGCACGGGGGCTGGGTGATCGACGGGACGGTGGGCATGGGCGGTCACGCCGAGGCGGTGCTGGACAAGAGCGGCGCGGACGTGCGCCTGCTCGGCCTCGACGCCGATCCGGGCGCCCTCGCGCAGGCCGGCGCCCGCCTGGCGCGCTTCGGCGAGCGCGCCCGCCTGGCCCACGCCAGCTTCGCCGACCTCGCGACCGTGGCCGCCACCCACGGCGTCAGCGAGGCGCGGACGATCCTGCTGGACCTCGGCGTCTCGTCGTGGCAGCTCGATGCCTCCGGGCGGGGCTTTTCCTTCCAGCGCGACGAGCCGCTCGACATGCGGCTCGACCCGACGCGAGGCCAGACCGCCGCCGACCTGGTGAACCATCTGCCCGAGGCGGAGCTGGCCCGCGTGCTCCACGAGTACGGCGAGGAGCGGTACGCGCGGCGCATCGCGCGCGTCATCGTCCGCCGCCGTCCGCTCGCCACCACCGGCGACCTCGTCGCCGCCGTGCGGGCGGCCGTTCCGCGCCACGCCTGGCCGCGGCATCTCCACGTCGCAACGCGCACCTTCCAGGCCGTGCGCATGGCTGTCAACGACGAGCCGGGCGCCCTCCGGCGTGCCCTCGAGGCGGGGCCGCGATTGCTGGCCCACGGCGGGCGGCTCGGCGTCATTGCGTTCCATTCGGGCGAAGACCGCATCGTGAAGCAGGCGTTCCGGACCTTCGGGCGCGCGGGCTACGCGCAGCTCGAGCCGTCGCCCCTGACGCCCGGGGACGACGAGGTGCGGGCCAACCCCCGCGCCCGGAGCGCCAAGCTGCGCGTGCTGGAGCGGCTGCCGTGAAGAACCCTCAGCGACTGCATCGTGAACAGGATCCCCGCGTGCGGCGTTCGCTCGCCGCCGCCTTCGTCGTCTGCGCGCTCCTCGTGGTGGGCGGGCTCGCCGTGGTCGGCCTGCGGGTGCAGCAGGTGCACCTGGCCTACCAGCTCGAGCGTCTGCATCGCGACCGCGCCGAGATGCACACCATGCTCCGCCAGCTGGAGATCGAGGTGGCCACGCTGCAGGCGCCCGGGCGCATCGAGCAGCGCGCCCGCCAGCTCGGCCTGGTGGCGCCGGAGCGCGCCCAGATCCGCCTGGCTCGCGAGTACACCGCGGCCGGCACCGGCCTGGCCGCCTCGCACAAGAGCCGCGTGGCTGCCTTGCCCGCCGACGGCATGAGAGCGCCCATCAGATGATGCACGCCGGCGAGCGGGGGACCCCGAGGCGCGCCACGGCCCCGCCGGAGCGCGTCCGAGCGTGGGGGGTCGGGGGGCCATCTCGAGGGACCCCGAGGCGCGCCACGGCTCCGCCGGGGCGCGTCCGAGCGCGGGGGGTCTGGGGGCCATCTCGGGGCCCCCAGCCAGAATGACGAGTCTGCGCCCGCGCGTCCTCGTCCTCGCCGGCTGCCTGGCGCTGGCCTTCACGGGCGTGCTGGGCCGGCTCGGCTGGCTGCAGATCGTGCGCCACGCCGACCTCGCCGCCCTCGCCGAACGGCAATACTCGCGCACCGTCGTGCTGCACGCCCAGCGCGGCCCCATCGTCGATCGCCAGGGCCTGGCGCTCGCCACCTCGAGCCCTGCCGAGTCGCTCTTCGCCCAGCCGCGCGCCGTCGGCGATCCCGTCCGCGTGGCCGCCCGCCTGGCCCCGCTCCTCGGCGCGCCGGAAGCCGAGATCCACGCACAGCTCACCAGCGGCCGCGCGTTCCTGTGGCTGCGGCGCAAGCTGCCGCCGTCGGTCGCGGCCAGCGTGCGGGCGCTGCGCGAGCCGGGGCTCGGCTTCCTCCCCGAGCCGCTGCGGCTCTATCCCAACCGCGAGCTGGCCGCGCACGTGATCGGCTTCGACGGCGTGGACGGCGGGCTCGAAGGCATCGAGCGGGCCTTCAACGACACGCTCTCCGGCACGCCGGGCAAGGCGGTGGTCGGCCGCGACGCGCTCGGCCGCGAGGTCGTCACCGAGGCCACGCTCCAGGCGCCCGCGCCGGGGCAGGGCGTGATGCTCACGCTCGACCGCACGATCCAGTACCTGGCCGAGCGCGAGATCGACGCCGCCTGGCGGCGCACGCAGGCCAAGGCGGCCATGGCCGTGGCGATGGACCCGCGCACCGGCGACGTGCTGGCCATCGCCATCCGGCCCACGTTCAACCCCAACACGTTCCTCGACGTGCCCGCGCGCGACGTGTGGCGCAACCGCGCCGTCACCGATCCCTTCGAGCCGGGCTCGACGTTCAAGGTGATCCTGGCCGCGGCTGCCCTCGAGGAGGGCGTGGTGCGCCCCGACGACCGTATCTGGGCGGAGAACGGCCAGATCACGATCGCCAGGACGACCATCCACGACTGGAAGAAATATGGGTGGCTGACTTTCGGCGAAGTTCTGCAAAACTCGTCGAACGTGGGTTCAATAAAGGTGGGGCTGTCGCTGGGTCGCGATCGGTACTACCAATACATGACCGCGTTCGGTTTCGGGTCCCCCACCGGCATTGGCCTCGCGGGCGAGAGCCGCGGGATGCTGCGGGATCCGCAGCGCTGGTCGGCGCTGTCGCTGCCGACGATGTCCATCGGCCAGGAAGTGTCGGTCACGGCGCTCCAGATGGTCGCGGCATTCGGGGCCATCGCCAACGGCGGCGTGCTCATGCAGCCGCGGCTGGTGCGCTCGCTGTTCGACGCCGAGGGCCGGGAGACGCGGCGGTTCGAGCCGCGGGCGGTCCGCCAGGTGGTCTCCCCCGAGACCGCGCACACGCTGACCCGGCTGATGACCCAGGTGGTCGCCGCCGGCACCGGTCACAACGCCGCCATCGCGGGTTACGAGGTGGCCGGCAAGACCGGCACCGCGCAGAAGCTCGACCCGGTGACGCGCCGGTACTCGCGGACCCCGGGCGTGCTGTCCTTCGTTGGCTTCGCGCCGGCCGACGAGCCGCGGATCGTGATGCTCGTGATGCTCGACGAGCCGAAGAACGAGAAGTGGGGCAGCGAGGCGGCGGCGCCGATCTTCTCGGCGATCGGGGCCGAGGTGCTGCGCTACCTCGACGTGCCGCCGCGTGATACGGCGCCGCTGGCCATCGTGACGGGCGACAGCACGGCCGGCCGCGTGCGACCGGCGGGCGCCACGGCAATCGAGCCGGCGATCGCCGAGGGCGCGCCGGTGATGCCGGAGCTGCGCGGGCGCACGCTGCGGCAGGCGCTGACCACGCTGGCGCCGCTCGGCGTCGCGGTGCAGCTCGACGGGCGCGGCCGCGTGGTGCAGCAGAGCCCAGCGCCCGGAGCGCCGATCGAGACGGAGACGAGCGTGCGGCTCACCCTGGTGGGCGCCGCCGCGAGATGACATGTCCAGGCCACAGCACGACGTGCGCAGAAGAGACGTGTCCGTGAGCGTGCTCCTCGACGCGCTCCCCGAGCGACGGGTGATCGGTGCGCCACCGGCGACGGTGCGCGGCCTCACCGCCGATTCGCGGCGCGTGCAGGCCGGCGACTGCTTCGTGGCCGTGCCCGGCTTCAAGCAGGACGCGCGCCGCTTCGTGCCCGAGGCCGTCACGCGCGGCGCCGCGCTGGTGGTGACCGAGGGCGAGCCGGTCGCGAACCTCGCCGTGCCGCAGGTGCTCGTGCCCTCGGCGCGGCGCGCGCTGGCGCGGCTGGCCGACGCCTACCACGGCCATCCCTCGGCGGCGCTCACACTGGTCGGCATCACCGGGACCAACGGCAAGACGACCACGTCGTACCTCGTCGACGCGCTCCTGCGCGCGCGGGGCTTCCGCACCGGCATCCTCGGCACGATCCAGTACGTGCTGGGCGACGAGGCGCGGCCGGCCGGGCAGACGACACCCGAGGCGCTGGAAATCCAGGCCATGCTCGCCGAGATGCGCGATCGCGGCATCGGCGCCGTCGCCATGGAAGTCTCCTCGCACGCGCTCGCGCTCTCGCGCGTGGACGGCCTGGAGTTCGACGTCGCGGTGTTCACGAACCTCACGCAGGACCATCTCGACTTCCACGGCACGCTGGACGAGTACCGGCGCGCCAAGCGGCGGCTCTTCGAGCAGCTCGCCGCCTCGCCCAAGCCGCGCCGCACGGCGGTGGTGAGCGCCGACGATCCCGCCGGCGCCGAGATGGTCCGCGGCCTCGACGTGCCCGTCCTCACGTTCGGGCTGGCGCCCGGCGCCCGGGTGCGCGCGACCGAGCACGTCTCCGGCCTCGACGGCATCCGCATGACGGTGGACACGCCGCGCGGGCGCCTCACGCTGGCCTCCTCGCTCATCGGCGAGCACAACGTCATGAACCTGCTCGGCGCCATCGGCACCGGCCTGGCGCTGGGCCTCGAGCCCCACGCCATCGCCGCGGCGCTGGCGCCGGTGCGCACGGTGCCCGGGCGCTTCGAGCAGGTGGATGCCGGCCAGCCGTTCCTCGTCGTGGTCGACTACGCCCACACGCCGGACGCGCTCGAGCGCGTGCTGGCCACGGCGCGCAAGATCACACCGGGCCGGCTCGGCGTGGTCTTCGGCTGCGGCGGCGATCGCGATCGCACGAAGCGGCCGATCATGGGCGAGATCGGCGCGCGGCTGGCCGATCGCGCGTGGGTGACGTCGGACAACCCGCGCTCCGAGCGGCCGGAGGCGATCCTCGACGAGGTGATCGCCGGCGTCAAGCGCGTGCGCGGCGCCGAGACGCGCTACGTGGCCGAGGCCGACCGCCGCACCGCCATCCGCGGCGCGCTCGCGTGGGCGCAGGCCGGCGACACCATCGTCATCGCGGGCAAGGGCCACGAGACCTACCAGATCGTCGGCGCCCAGACCCTGCCATTCGACGACCGCGCCGTCGCCCGCGAGATCCTCGCCGGCCGGGGTCGTCCATGAGCCGGCTCACTCAGTTCACCGTGCAGGACATCGTGCGCGCCACGCAGGGGGCGCTCGTCGCCGGCGACCTCGGCATCCCGGTCACCGGCGTGTCGATCGACTCGCGCTCGCTCAACGTGGGGGAGGCGTTCTTCGCCATCCGTGGCCACCGGCTGGACGGCCACGGCTTCCTGGCCGACGCCGCCGCGCGGGGCGCCGCCTGCATGGTGGTGCACGCGCTGCCCGACGACGTGCCGGCCAACGTCCCGCTCGTGCTGGTGGAGGACACCACCCACGCGCTCGGCCGGCTGGCCGCGTGGCATCGCGGGCGCTTCGCGATTCCCGTGGTGGCGGTGACGGGCAGCAACGGCAAGACGACGACCAAGGAGCTGGCGGCCGGCGTGCTGGCCACGCGCTGGAACGTCCTCAAGCCGGAGCGCTCGTTCAACAACCAGTGGGGGCTGCCGCTCACGTTGCTCCAGCTCGCGCCCGAGCACCAGGCCGCCATGCTGGAGATCGGCTCCAACGCGCCCGGCGAGGTCGCCGCGCTCGCGGCGCTGGCCGCGCCGACGGTCGGCATCGTCACCACCGTGGCCGCGGTCCACACGGAGTTTCTCGGCTCGCTCGACGGCGTGCGCGAGGAGAAGGCCGGCCTCGTGCGCGCGCTCACCGCGGACGGCGTGGCCGTGCTGAACGCCGACGACCCGCGCGTGGCCGGCATGGCGCGCGACACGCGCGCGCGCGTCGTCACCTACGGGCGCGGCGGCACCGCGGCCGTGCGCGCCGTCGGCGAGCCCGTCGACGACGAGCGCGGCCTGCGCTTCACGCTGGAGGCGGGCGGCGCGCGGCAGGAGGTCACGCTCGGCCTGGCCGGTCGTCACAACGTGATCAACGCGCTGGCCGCGGCGGCGGCCGGCGTGGCCCTCGGCATCCCGCTGGCCGACGTCGCGCGCGGGCTCGCGGCCGTGCGGCCGGTGGCGGGCCGCTGCGTGTGGCGCCAGGCCGGCGCCGTCTCGATCCTCGACGACACGTACAACGCGAGCCCCGTCTCCGTGCGCGCCGCGCTCGACACGGTGGGCGCGCACCGGCGCGGCCGCCGCGTCATCGTCGTGCTCGGCGACATGCTCGAGCTTGGCGCGATCACCGACGACACGCACCGCGAGGTGGGCCGCGCGGTGGCGGCCTTGCCCGCCGACGAATTCGTCGGCGTGGGCCGCGCCATGCAGGCCGCCGTGGAGGCCGCGAAGGAAGCCGGGCTCACGGAGGCTCGGCACCTGACGACGTTCGAGGACACGGTCGCCCACCTGCTCAAGCGCCTCACGGCGGGCGACCTCGTGCTGGTGAAGGGCTCCCGCGGCATGCGGATGGAGCGCGTGGTGGATGCGCTCGTCGCGCGACTGGCCCGCTCGGGCCCTCGGCCGGACCTGGAATGAGGATGCTCGATGCTTTACCTCTTCCTCGTCCCGCTGGCCAAGGACTACATCCTCTTCAACGTCTTCCGCTACCTGACGTTCCGCTCGTTCATGGCCCTGATCTCGGCGCTGGTGATCTCGCTGATCCTCGGCCCCTGGCTGATCGGCCGGCTCAAGCGCATGCAGTCCGGGGCGGAGACGATCCGCGAGGACACGCCGGAGCGCCATCGCGCGAAGAAGGGCACGCCGACGATGGGCGGCGTGGTGATCCTGGCCGCCATCCTCGGCTCCACGATCCTGTGGGCGAACCTCACCAACCGCTACGTGTGGGTCGTCATGCTGGCGATCAGCGGCTTCGGGCTGATCGGCATGTGGGACGACTGGATGAAGATCAAGAAGCGCCGCGGCCTGCGCGCGCGCGTGAAGTTCGGGCTGCAGGGGCTGCTGACGCTGGGGCTGCTGCAGATCGTGTACTGGCAGCCGGAGGCGAACTGGCAGCCGGTGCTGGCGATCCCGTTCTTCAAGGGCTGGCTGCTGAACCTGGGCTGGTGGTGGTTTCCCTTCGCCGCCCTCGTCGTCGTGGGCGCCTCGAACGCCGTCAACCTCACCGACGGGCTCGACGGCCTCGCCATCGGCCCCATCGTCATGGCCGGCGGCGCGTTCGCCGTCATCGCGTACCTCACGGGCAACTTCCGGGCGGCCGACTATCTCAAGATCCTCAACGTGCGCGGCGCCGGCGAGCTGACCGTGTTCTGCGCGGCGCTGATCGGCGCGGCGGTCGGGTTTCTCTGGTTCAACTGCCATCCGGCGGAAGTTTTCATGGGCGACGCCGGCTCGCTGGCCCTGGGCGGCGCGATCGGCATGCTGGCCGTGCTCACCAAGGCCGAGCTGCTGCTGCCGCTGATCGGCGGGCTCTACGTGGTGGAGGCGGTCTCGGTGATCCTGCAGGTCGCCTCGTTCAAGCTCACCGGGCGGCGCATCTTCCGCATGGCGCCCTTGCACCATCACTACGAGCTGACCGGCTGGCCGGAGCCCAAGATCGTCGTGCGGTTCTGGATCGTCTCGTTCGCGCTGGCGTTGCTGGCGCTGACGACGCTCAAGCTCCGGTGAGCGAGTGATCACCCTCGAGGAGGACACGGACGTGGCGACGCGGGGCCGGGGCTGGCTGAGCTCGCTGGCGGGCCGCCGGGTGACGGTGGTCGGGCTGGCCAGGAGCGGCATCGCCGCCGCGCGGCTGCTGCGCGCGGTGGGCGCGGAGGTCACCGGCGCCGACGCCAAGCCGCTGGAGGCGCTCGGCCGCGAGGCGGCGGCGCTGCGCGAGGCCGGCGTGCGCATCGTCGGCGACGGCCCCGCCGCCTTCGACGGCGCCACGCTCGTCGTGGTGAGCCCGGGCGTGCCCGTGGACGCTCCGTCGCTCGCGCCGGTGCGCGCCCGCGGCGTGCCGATCATCGGTGAGCTGGAGCTCGGCTGGCGCGCGATGGAAGCGGAGACCATCGCCATCACCGGCACCAACGGCAAGACGACCACGACCGCGCTGACCGGCGCGCTGCTGGCCGAGCAGCCGCGGCCGGTGCTGGTGGGCGGCAACATCGGCACGCCGCTGGCGGCGCACGCGCTGACGTTCCCGCGCGACGGCCTCGTGGTGGCCGAGGTGTCGTCGTTCCAGCTCGAGACGATCGAGACGTTCCAGCCGCGCGTGGCGGCGGTCCTCAACGTGACGCCCGATCACCTCGACCGCCACGGCGACTTCGCCGCCTACGTCGCGGCCAAGGCGCGGATCTTCCTCAACCAGACGCCGGCCGACTGCGCGGTGCTCAACGCGGACGATGCGGCGGCCGCCGGGCTGGCCGCGCGCACGCGCGCCCAGGTCCTGTGGTTCAGCCGGCGGCGCGTGCTGGAGCACGGCGTGTTCGTAAGTCCCGACGGCTGGGTGGCGGCGCAGCTCAACGGCCACGTGGAGCAGATCGTGCCGCTGGCCGAGATCCGCCTGCGCGGCCAGCACAACGTCGAGAACGTGCTTGCCGCCACGGCGTGCGCCCTCTGGCTCGGCCTGGGCGCCGGCGCCATCCGCCGCGCCGTGGGGCGCTTCAACGCGGTCGAGCACCGGATCGAGTTCGTGCGCGACCTGCGCGGTGTGCAGTTCTACAACGACTCCAAGGGCACCAACGTCGATTCCAGCATCAAGGCGCTGGAGAGCTTCACCGAGCGCGTGGTGCTGATCGCCGGCGGCAAGGGCAAGGGCCAGGACTTCACGCCGCTGGCCGCGGCCGCGCGCGGCCGCGTGGGCCACGCGGTCACCATCGGCGAGGACGGCGCCAAGATCGCCGCCGCCCTGACCGCCGCCGGCATTCCCGTGAGCGCGGCGCCGAGCATGGCCGCCGCCATCGACGCCGCCCGCGCCCAGGCCGGCCCCGGCGACGTCGTCCTCCTCTCGCCCGCCTGCGCCTCCTTCGACATGTTCGACAACTACGAGCATCGCGGCGACGTCTTCAAGAAGCTCGTCGGAGTGCTCGAGTGAGCACGCGCGATCGGCTTCACGTTTCGTGCGCCGGCTTTGCCGGCGCAACCGAAGTTCTGGGGGGAGGCAGCGACGAGCGCGCGGCAGCGTGCGAGGAGCGTCGGAAGGGGGGCGAAGCCCCCCTCCGAGTGAACTGATGCCGCGCAAGGTGACGCCGGACATGTGGCTCTTTGGCGCGGCCGTCATGCTGCTGTCGGCCGGCGTCGTGATGGTCTACTCGGCCAGCGCGATCGTGGCGGCCGACCGCTTCCACGATCCGTACTTCTTCCTGAAGAAGCAGCTCTTCTGGGCGCTGCTGGGCTCGCTCGGCATGCTCGTCGCCGTCCGCACGGATTATCGCAAGCTCGAGCCCTTCATCGTCCCCACGCTGATCGTGGCGGCCGCGCTGCTGGTGCTCGTGCTGATCCCGCCGATCGGCCAGTCGATCAACGGCACGCGGCGCTGGATCCGGCTCGGACCGGTCTCCTTCCAGCCCGCCGAGCTGGCCAAGCTGGCGCTGGTGTTCTACCTGGCGGCGTTCCTGGCGCGCCGGCAAGAGGAGCTGCACGACCTGCGGCGCGGCGTGCTGCCGCCGCTGCTGGTGGCGGGCGCCTTCGCCGCGCTCGTGTTCGTGCAGCCGGACCTGGGCAACTGCCTGACCCTGGTCGCGCTGACCTTCGGCATGCTCTACCTGGCCGGTGCGCCGGTGCGCTACCTCGGCTGGACGCTGGCCCCCGCGCTGCCGTTGCTCGTGCTGGCGATCGCCGTCGCGCCGTACCGGCTGCGGCGCATCACCGCGTTCTGGGATCCGTGGGCCGACCCGCGCGGCAGCGGGTTCCAGATCATCCAGTCGTGGCTCGCCTTCGGCAACGGCGGGCTCTTCGGGCAGGGCATCGGCGCCTCGCGGCAGAAGCTCTTCTACCTGCCGGAGTCGCACACGGACTTCATCTTCGCGGTGGTCGGCGAGGAGCTCGGCTTCCTCGGCACCACGGCGTTCGTCCTGATCTTCGCGGTGCTGATCTGGCGCGGCTGCTCATCGCCACCCAGACGCTCGTGAACCTCGGCGTCGTTACCGGGATCCTGCCGACCAAGGGGCTGCCGCTGCCGTTCATCTCGTTCGGCGGCTCCGCGCTGTCGATGACGATGCTGTCCACCGGCGTCCTCCTCAACATCTCCCAGCACGCCCATGTTTAAGCGCTACCAGCACATCCACTTCGTCGGCATCGGCGGCATCGGGATGTCGGGCATCGCCGAGATCCTCCTGAACCTCGGCTACAAGGTGAGCGGCTCCGACGTCAAGCGCACCGAGACGATGGAGCGACTCGAGCAGCTCGGGGCCAAGGTCCACGTCGGCCATGACGCCGCCCACGTGGAGGGCGTGCACGTGCTGGTGTACTCCTCCGCGGTCTCGCGCGACAACGTGGAAGTCCGCACGGCGCACCAGCGGCAGATCCCGATCATCGGGCGCGCCGAGATGCTGGCCGAGCTCATGCGGCTCAAGTACGGCATCGCGGTGGCCGGCACCCACGGCAAGACGACGACCACCTCGATGGTGGGCGCCGTGCTCGCCGAGGGCCGCTACGATCCGACGATCGTGGTGGGCGGGCGCGTGACCAACCTGGGCTCGAACGCGCGCCTGGGTCAGGGCGAGTACCTGGTGGCCGAGGCCGACGAGTCCGACGGCTCCTTCCTCAAGCTGGCGCCGACGATCGCCGTGGTCACCACGATCGACGCCGAGCACCTCGATCACTACGGCAGCCTGGAGGCGATCGCCGAGGCCTTCCTGACGTTCGTCAACAAGGTGCCGTTCTACGGCTCCGCCGTGCTGTGCCTGGACCAGCCGAACATCCAGCTCCTGCTGCCGCGCGTCGAGAAGCGCGTGATCACCTACGGCCTGGAATCGGGGGCCGACCTCGTCGCCCGCCGGGTGCAGCCGGCCGGCATGACGAGCCGCTTCGACGTCTACCAGCGGGGGACCCTGCTGGGCGAGTGCACGCTGCAGATCCCCGGGCGCCACAACGTGCTCAACGCCCTCGCCGCCGTCGGCGTGGGGCTCGATCTCGAGATTCCGTTCCTGACGATCGCCAAGGCGCTGGCCGGCTTCGCCGGCGTGCAGCGCCGATTCCAGATCCGTGGCACGGCGGCGGGCGTGACCGTGGTCGACGACTACGGCCATCACCCCGCCGAGATCCGCGCGACCCTCGCCGCCGCCAAGGCCGGGTTCGACAGCCGGGTCGTCACGGTGTTCCAGCCGCACCGCTACACCCGGACGCGGGACCTCCGTCAGGAGTTCCTCACCGCGTTCAACCAGGCCGACGTGCTGGTCGTCATGGACATCTATCCAGCGGGCGAGCCGCCGATTCCCGGCGTCAGTGCCGCGGATCTGGCGGAGGGCATCCGTGCCCACGGCCACCGCAACGTGACGTTTCTCGGCAGCGATCGGGCGCGCATCGTCGAGTACGTGACCGAGATCAGCCGGCCCGGGGACTTGATCCTCACCCTGGGCGCCGGCGACGTGAGCCAGTTGGGACCGGACATTCTGCGACGGCTCGAAGGCGAGTCGCCGAACGGGAGGGGAAGAGGGGAACCCTGCTAGGGTGCCCCTCCCCAATGGGGGGAGATAAATGCTAGGTGAGATTCGGGGAGAAGTGCGGTTCAAGGAGCCGCTCAGCTTCCATACGTCGTTGCGCATGGGCGGCTTCGCGGACATCTTCGTCGTCCCGCAGGACGTCGACGACATCCGCCACGCTTTGCTCTTCGCCGAGCGCGAGCAGTTGCCCGTCGCCGTCCTCGGCGGCGGCAACAACCTGCTGGTCCGCGACCGCGGCGTGCGCGGCGTGGTGCTCAAGCTCGAGGGCTGCCTCGGGCGCGCCGAGTTCCACGGCGAGGAGGCGGTGGCGGGCGCCGGCGTGAGCCTGTCCTCGCTCATCCGCGAGGCGGCGGCGCTCAATCTGGGCGGCATCGAGGCGCTGGTGGGCATCCCGGCCACGGTCGGCGGCGCGCTCGCGATGAACGCCGGCACCGCGGACGGCAACATCGGCGACTTCGTCAGCGCCGTGTACTTCCTGCATCCCGACGGCTCCATCGGCGAGTTCAAGCCGGGCTCGGGGACGTCGTACAAGCAGTTCTACGCGCCGCGCGGCGCCGTGCTGGTCGGCTGCCGGCTGCAGCTCCATCGCCGGCCGCTGCCCGAGATCCAGAAGGACATCAAGCAGCGGCTCAAGGGCAAGAAGTCCACGCAGCCCCTCGCCCTCGCCTCGGCCGGCTTCATCTGGAAGAACCCGGGCACCGACCTGGCCACGAAGCTGATCGAGAAGGCCGGGCTCAAGGGCAAGCGCATCAACGGCGCCGAGATCTCGGCCAAGCACGCCAACTTCATCGTCAATCGCGGCGGCGCCATGGCCGCCGACGTGCTCGCGCTGATGGAGATCACCCGCGAGCGCGTGCACGCGCAGTTCAACATCTACCTGGAGCCGGAGATCAGGGTCCTCGGTGAATAGAGGCCTCATCTCGCCCCGCGGTCGCCCGCCGGCGATCGCCGACGTGGGCCGCAGCTCGGTGGCGGTGGCCGGGCAGCGGGTCGGCCGCGTCCGCCGCCGGCCGGCGTCGCCGGTGCCGTGGCGCTGGATCGTGGGCGGCGTCGGCGCGGCGGCCGCCGTGGTCGCGGTCGTCATCGTCAGCGTCCACTGGGCCCTGACCTCGCCGCGCTTCGCGGTGACGGCGGTGGAGGTGCGCGGGGCCTCGCGCGTGCCGCCCCAGCGCATCCTCGAGGTCTCCGGCATCGTCCACGGCGCCAACCTCTGGCGCATCAACCCCGAGCACGTCCGCGCCCGGCTGGAGGAGCTGCCGGAGATCCGGCGCGCCGACGTCGTGCGCGAGCTGCCCAACCGCGTGTCGATCGTCGTGGAGGAGCGGCGGCCCTTCACGCTGGTCCACGCCGGCCGGCTGCACTGGCTGGACGAGGAAGGCCGGGTGCTGGGCGAGGAGAGCCACGCGGTGGCGCCCGAGGTCCCCGTCATCAGCGGGCTCAGCGAGGAGGAGCTGGCGAGTATGCGCACGGCGCCGGGCCCGCGCGCGCGGCAGGCCATCACGCTGATCCGCGCGCTGCTGCGCACGGGCAGCACGCTGGCCGCCGAGATCTCCGAGATCGACATGAGCCGCGCCGAGGGCCCGGTGCTCTACACGGTGGACGGCGTCGAAGTGCGCCTGGGCACCGAGGAGTGGGAGGAGCGATTGGCCCGGCTCGAAGGCGTGCTGGCCCAGGTGGCCACGCAGGACGTGCACGGCGTCGACCTGCGCTTCCGCGACCAGGTCGTGCTGCGGAGAGGCACCAAGTGAGGCGCAGCAAGGCGCCGGAGCTGGTCGTGGGCCTCGACGTCGGCACCACGAAGATCTGCGCCGTCGTCGGCGAGCCCAGGCCGGGCGGTGGGCTCGACATCGTCGGCGTGGGCAACGCGCCTTCGCGCGGCCTGCGCCGCGGCATCGTCGTCAACATCGACTCCACCGTGGAGGCGATCAAGCAGGCGGTGGCCGAGGCCGAGCAGATGGCCGGGGTCGAGGTGGCCGGCGTGTACGCGGGCGTGGCCGGCGGCCACGTGCGCTCGCTGAACAGCCGCGGCGTGGTGGCCATCTCCGGCCGCGAGCGCGAGGTGAGCACGCTCGACGTCGAGCGGGCCATCGACGCCGCGCGCGCCATCAACGTGCCGCAGGACCGCGAGATCATCCACGTCCTGCCCCAGACCTTCATGGTGGACGACGCCGACGGCGTGCGGGAGCCGGTCGGCATGTCCGGCGTGCGCCTGGAGGTCGAGTGCCACATCGTGACCGCCGCCGTGACGTCGGTGCAGAACGTCGTGCGCTCGGTGAACCGCGCGGGACTCGCCGTGCAGGACGTGGTGCTGGAGCCCATCGCCTCGGCCGAAGCCGTGCTCTTCCCCGACGAGAAGGAGCTGGGCGTCGTGCTGATCGACATCGGCGGCGGCACGACGGACATGGCCCTCTTTCGCGACGGCGCCGTGTGGCACACGGCGGTGCTGCCGCTCGGCGGCGATCACATCACCAACGACGTCGCCGTGGGACTGCGCACGCCGATGGCGGATGCCGAGGCGCTCAAGAAGCGCTACGGCTGT
Organism: Candidatus Rokuibacteriota bacterium; assembly: GCA_003220265.1. Lineage (GTDB taxonomy): Bacteria > Methylomirabilota > Methylomirabilia > Rokubacteriales > CSP1-6 > AR5. The sequence continues at coordinate 31,792 of QHRW01000040.1, forward strand.
GCGCTGACCTCGATGGTGCCGGCCGAGGAGACCGTGGACGTGCCCTCCGTCGGCGGCCGCAAGCCGCGCGAGCTCTCGCGCCAGGTGCTCTCGGAGATCATCCAGCCGCGCATGGAGGAGATCTTCACGCTCGTCGCCCAGGGGCTGGCCAAGGCGGGCTTCCAGGACGCGGCCACCGCCGGCGTCGTCGTCACCGGCGGCAGCTCGATTATGGAAGGCGTGCCGGAGCTGGCCGAGGCCGTCTTCGACATGCCGGTGCGCCGCGGCGTGCCGGCCGAGGTGGGCGGTCTCGCCGAGGTGGTGCGCAGCCCGATCTACGCGACCGGCGTGGGGCTGGCGCTCTACGGCGCCCGCCGGCAGACGACCGGCGTCACGCCCCTCGACAGCAACGACGGCGCGATCCTCACACGCCTCGGCCGCAGGCTCGCAGGCTGGTTCGGTGAAATTTTTTAAGCGCCCCGACTCGCAGCCCGGATTGTTCGCCGGCGGCGAGGACGCCGACGGCGCGCGCTCACGCACGCGACGTGCACGACGTAATGTCCCAACACGGGAGGAGGCCTCGATGCAGACAGACCGGACACGGCGCCCGCTGTTCGAGCTCGACCAGGTGCCGCAGGCGGCGAAGATCAAGGTCATCGGCCTCGGCGGCGGCGGCGGCAACGCGGTCAGCCGCATGATGGCCGCCGACTTCACGGGCGTGGAGTTCATCGTCGCCAACACCGACGTGCAGGCGCTGCGCGCGTCGCCGGCACCGACGAAGATCCAGCTCGGCACCCAGCTCACGAAGGGGCTCGGCGCCGGCTCCAATCCCGACATCGGGCGCGACTCGGCGCTGGAGGATCCCGAGACGATCACGAAGCTGCTCGAGGGCGCCGACATGGTCTTCATCACCGCCGGCCTCGGCGGCGGCACCGGCACCGGCGCCGCGCCCGTCGTCGCCTCGCTGGCCAAGGATCTCGGCATCCTCACGGTGGCCGTGGTGACGAAGCCCTTCACCTTCGAGGGCCGCAAGCGGCTGCTGCAGGCCGACGCCGGCATGGACGCGCTGCGCGGCGTCGTGGACACGCTCATCACGATCCCCAACCAGCGGCTGCTGGCCGTCGTCGATCGCGGCACGCCGCTGCTGGAAGCCTTCAAGGTGGCCGACACCGTGCTGCAGCAAGCCGTGCAGGGCATCTCCGATCTCATCCTGGTGCCCGGTCTCGTGAACCTCGACTTCGCCGACGTGCGCACGATCATGTCGGGGATGGGCATGGCGATGATGGGCACCGGCATCGGCCGCGGCGAGAACCGCGCGGTGGACGCCGCCCAGAAGGCCATCGCCAGCCCGCTGCTCGACGACACCTCGATCGACGGCGCCAAGGGCATTCTCATCAACTTCACGGGCGGGCCCGATCTCTCGATCCACGAGCTGGAAGAGGCCGCGCGCATGGTGCAGGAGGCCGCCCACGAGGAGGCCAACATCATCTTCGGCGCCGTCATCGATCCGAGCCTCGGCGACGAGGTCCGCATGACGGTGATCGCCACCGGCTTCGCCGAGCGCAAGCAAGAGCTGTCGCCGAACAAGGTTGTCGACCTGCCGCGCTTCGCGCGTCCCGGCGTGCAGCCCGGCGCCGCCGCGGCCTGGCGCCGCCGCCTCGCCGCCGACGTCCGCGCGGAGACCGACGACCCGCTCGCCGAAGCGGACTACGACGTGCCCACCTTCTTGCGGAAACAGGCCGACTGAGCCTCGGAGGGGGCCTCGACGGCCCCCTCCGACAAGTCGTCGCGCGCCTGACGGCGCTCGAATGCGGCAGCTCTTTCGCTGGCTGAGCCGGGCTTGAAAGCGGTTTGTCAGGCGCGATTCACCGGATAGGATTTAGCGTGTGAGCGCTCGATTGATTCCGGAGGGGGAGCCGGCGACGCATTTTCGGTTCAGTGGGTTGACGGCGCTGGGATTGCCGCACATCACGACCACGCGGCACTTTCCCGGGGTGACCTCGCCGTCGGAGCCGACGGCGCCGTTCAATGGCGAGGCGCAGCAGGCGTTGCGCGCGGCCAGGCTCGATCCCACGCGGCTGTCCTACCTGCGTCAGGTGCACGGCGCGGAGGCGCTGCGGGCGCCGACAGCCGGCGGCTGGGCGGGCGCCGCCGACGTCATCACGACCACGGCGCGGGGGATGGCGCTGGCGATCTTCACGGCCGACTGCCTGGCGCTCACGCTGTGGGACTCGATCGCGCGCGTGCTGACGCTGGCGCACGTCGGCTGGCGCGGCACCGTGAAGGACGCCACGCGCGCGGCCGTGCGCGCCGCCGTGGACGCCGGCGCCCGCGCCGACCAGCTCCACGTCGCCATCGCGCCGTCGATCGGCCCCTGCTGCTACGAGGTGGACGAGCCGGTGCTGCGCGAGCTCGGCCGCGCGCACGGCCGCCGCGCGCAGGCCTGGCTCAAGCCGGCGCGCGACGGCCACGCGATGCTCGACCTGTGGGCGGCCAACGAGGCGCTGCTGGCCGACGCCGGCGTCGATCGCGCGAAGATCGAGAACCCGCGCCTGTGCACGGCCTGCCATCCCGATCTCCTCTACTCCTACCGCAAGGGCAACCGCGGGCGTCTCGTCACCGTCGCCGCGCTGCCGTAGCCCGATGCCGCCACCGGCGACCGTGGCGGCGTTGTGGCGCTACCCGGTGAAGTCGATGCTCGGCGAGCGCTGCCAGAGCCTCGCGCTGACCGCGCGCGGTGTGGAGGGCGACCGGCTCTACGCGATCCGTGATGCCGACGGCAAGTTCGGCAGCGGCAAGAGCACGCGCCGCTTCCGCCGCATCGACGGACTCTTCGCCTTCCACGCCGTCTACGACGGCGACGTGCCGGTGATCGCCTTCCCCGACGGCCGTCGTCTCCGCGGCGACGACGGGAGCGTTCACGACGCGCTGTCCGCCGCGCTCGGGCAGCCGGTGACGCTGGCGCGCGAGGCCGCGATCTCGCACATGGACGCCGGCCCCGTCCACCTCCTGACGACGGCATCGCTGGCATGGCTCCGCAGCCTGTTGCCGGCGGCACGGCTGGACGAGCGGCGCTTCCGGCCCAACGTGCTCGTCGACGTCCCCGGTGCGAGCCCGATCGAGCGAGAGTGGCTCGGCCGCACGGTGGCGGTGGGCGACGAGGTCCGGCTGGTCGTCCACGACATGACGGAGCGCTGCGTGATGGTGAGCCTCGCCCAGTCGGAGCTCCCCGGCGATCCGGCGATCTTGCGAACCCTCGCACAGGACGCCGGGCTCGCCTTCGGGGTCTACGCCGACGTGGTCGCGCCCGGCCGCATCAGCGTCGGCGACCGCGTGACCGTGGTCTGATGCTAGAATCGCGCATGCCGGACGTCCGGGAGAATCTCGAGCGGGTGCGCGAGCGGATCGCGCGAGCGGCGACGCGCGCGGGGCGGCGGCCCGACGACGTGCTCCTGATCGGCGTGTCGAAGACGGTCGACGTCGAGCGCATCCGGGCGGCGCTGGCCGCGGGCCTGCGCGCGCTCGGCGAGAACCGCGTCCAGGAGGCCAAGACGAAGGTGGCCGAGCTCGGGCGGCCGGCGGCCTGGCACCTGATCGGGCACTTGCAGACGAACAAGGTCAAGGACGCGCTCGAGCTCTTCGACGTGATCCACTCGCTCGACCGGCTCGAGCTGGCGCAGGAGCTGGAGCGGCGGGCGGCCACGCGCGGGCTCGCCGTGGAGGCGATGCTGCAGGTCAACGTGGCGGCGGAGCCGAGCAAGGGCGGGTTCGCGCCCGACGCGGTCGACGAGGCGCTGGAGGCGATCGCCAAGCTCGCCCACGTGAAGGTGACGGGCCTCATGGCGATCCCGCCGGAGGTGGAGCGGCCGGAGGACTCGCGGCGCTGGTTTCGCGGGCTGCGCGAGCAGGCCGAGCGCCGCGGGTTGAAACGGCTGTCGATGGGGATGAGCAGCGACTTCGAGGTGGCGGTGGAGGAAGGCGCAACGATGGTCCGCGTCGGCACGGCGATCTTCGGGGCGCGCGCGTGAGCGTCAAGGGCAAGCGCGTGGGCTTCATCGGCGGCGGCAACATGGGCGAGGCGCTCATCCGCGGCCTCGTCGGCGCCAACCTCGTCAAGCCCACGCTCATCACCGCCACCGACGTGCGCGCCGAGCGCACCAAGCAGCTCGCCGAGCAATACGGCGTCACCGCCCATGCCGACAACGCCCGCTGCGTGCGCGACGCCGACGTCGTGATCCTGGCCGTCAAGCCGCAGATCATGGCCGAGGTGGTGCGCGAGATCGCGCCGGCGGTGGAACCGCGCCACCTGCTCATCTCGATCGCGGCCGGCGTGGCCACCGCCACCATTCGCGGCGCGCTCGGCAAGGACGCCCGCATCATCCGCGTGATGCCCAACACGCCGGCCCTGGTGCTGCAGGGCGCCACCGCCATCGCCAGGGGCCGCGGGCTCGAGCGCGACGACCTGGCCACCGCCCAGGAGATCTTCGGCGCCGTCGGCCGTGTCGTCGTGCTGGACGAGCAGCTGATGGACGCCGTGACCGGGCTCTCCGGCTCCGGCCCCGCCTACGTGGCGATCGTCATCGAGTCGCTCGCCGACGGCGGCGTCAACATGGGCCTCGACCGGGCGACGGCGCTGACGCTGGCCACGCAAACCGTGCTCGGCGCCGCCCAGCTCCTGGCCGAGACGGGCCTGCACCCGGGCGCGCTCAAGGACATGGTCTCGAGCCCGGGCGGCACCACCATCGCCGGCATCGCGGCGCTGGAGGAGGGCGGCATCCGCACGACGTTCATCCGCGCCGTCGAGCGCGCCACCCAGCGCTCGCGCGAGCTCGGCCGGGGCCCGGCCTGATGTTCCTCCTCGGCAACCTCCTGCTCGGCGTGGCCCGGGTGCTGGAGCTGATGCTGTGGGCCTACTTCTTCATCATCATCGCGCGCGCGCTGATCTCGTGGGTGAGCCCCGATCCGTTCAACCCGATCGTGCGCTTCCTCTACCGCGCGACGGAGCCGGTGCTGCGGCCGATCCGCCGGCGCATGCCGGGCATGCAGATGGGCTTCGATCTCTCGCCGATGATCGTCATCCTGGCCATCTACTTCTTGCAGGCCTTCGTCGTCGAGTCCTTGCGCGACCTGGCGCTGAGCCTGCGATAGGGGAGGCGGAGGCTTCGATGCGCATCACGCCCCACGACATCCGCCAGCAGCAGTTCACCGTCCGCACGTTCCGCGGCTTCGATCCCCAGGAGGTCGACGCCTTCCTGGAGGACGTGGCCGACGACTACGAGGCGCTGCTGAAGGAGAACCAGCTCCTCAAGGAGCAGATCGCGACCCAGGAAGAGCGCTCCCGCGGCGTCATCGAGCGCGAGCGCAACCTGCAGGACGTGCTGGTCACCACCCAGCGGGTCGTCGACGAGATGAAGGCCGCGACCAAGCGCGAGGCCGAGCTGATCGTGCGCGAGGCGGAGCTGCGGGGCGAGAAGGCCGTGGAAGCGGCCCGGGGCGAGGAGGGCAAGGTCCGCGTGGAGATCCAGTCGCTCAAGCGCCTGCGGCGGCAGCTCGTCGAGGACTTCAACGCCACCCTCGAGCGCTACCATCGGATGCTCTTGATGGAAGGCGACGACGGCCCCGCCTAGCGAGGGCTTGCTCCGGGTGCGCGTGCAGCCGCGCGCCTCCCGCAGCGAGATCGTCGGCTGGCGCGCCGACGGCGCCCTGAGCGTGCGGGTGGCGGCGCCGCCGGTGGAGGGCGCGGCCAACGCCGCGGTGGCCGCGCTGCTGGCCGCGGCGCTGCGGGTGCGCGCCTCGGCCGTCACGATCGAGCACGGCGCCCGCGGGCGCGACAAGCTGGTGCGAGTCACGGGGTTGACGCCGGCCGACATCCGGCAGCGCCTCGAAGGAGGGCAGTCATGACGTCACGCATCCTCATCGCCGCCGGGCTCCTCGTCGTGCTCGCCATCGCCCTGCCGGCCGGAGCCGATCACAACTCGGCGCCGTCCGAGCACGACGCGACGCTGAGCGTGCCCGGCACCGAGCACACGCTCGACCTCAACCTCAAGCTGGGGCTCAACGGCTTCCGCCTCGGCAGCCGCCTCTTCGGGCGCGACGGCTACGCCGGGGGCGCGTGGCTCAACGGCGAGACGCGCAAGGATGGCTTCAGCCTCGACGGCCGCGTCGAGCACGACGGCAAGGCGCACAACTTCAAGTTCAACGCCGACATCGACGAATGGCTGCGGCGGGCGATCCGCTGGTGGGGCGCGATGGACCTGTGACGTCCGCGATCACCCCCGTCCGCTGGGAGCATGACCGGCTCGTCCTCCTCGATCAGCGCCTCTTGCCCGGGCAGGAGCTCGAGCGCGTGTACGGGCGCTGGGAGGACGTCGCCGACGCCATCCGCACGCTGGCCGTCCGCGGCGCGCCGGCCATCGGCGTCACCGCCGCCTTCGGCGTCGTCCTCGCCGCGCGCGCCAGCACCGCCACTACTCTCGATGGGCTGCTGGCCGACGTCGAGGTCGCCATCAAGGGCCTGGCCGGCACCCGGCCGACCGCGGTCAATCTCTTCTGGGCACTGGAGCGCATGCGGCGCACGCTGGAGGCCGGGAGCGAGCGGCCGCTGGACGAGACGCGCGCGCGGCTGCTCAAGGAAGCGCAGGCGATCCTCGACGAGGACGTCGCCGCCAATCGCGCGATGGGCGACCACGGCGCCGCGCTGGTTCCGGCGCGCGCGCGCATCCTGACCCACTGCAACGCCGGCGCGCTCGCCACGGCGGGCTATGGTACCGCGCTCGGCGTCGTCCGCTCGGCCCACGCGCAGGGCAAGGTGGCGCTGCTGTGGGTGGACGAGACGCGTCCCGTCATGCAGGGCTCGCGCCTGACCGCCTGGGAGTGCGTGCGCGACGGCATTCCGCACCGGCTCATCGCCGACGTGGCCGCCGCGTCCGTCATGGCGCGCGGCGAGGTGGACCTGGTCGTGACCGGCGCCGATCGCATCGCCGCCAACGGCGACACCGCGAACAAGATCGGCACCTACGCGCTGGCCGTGCTGGCCCGCCACCACGGCGTGCCCTTCTACGTGGCGGCGCCGTACTCGACGATCGATCCCACGCTGCCCTCCGGTGCCCACATCCCGATCGAGGAGCGTGAGGCCGGCGAGGTGCGCCGCGTCGGTGCGCAGGCCACCGCGCCCGATGGCTCGCCCGTGTACAATCCCGCGTTCGACGTCACGCCCGCCACGCTGATCTCGGCCATCATCACCGAGCGCGGCGTCGTCCGCCCCCCATACCGCTTCTAGTCAGCGCCCGGTCGTCGTAGCAATCCACCCGGTACAATCGTCCGCATGGCGTCCGTGGCGCGGAAGTTTCACGACGAGACGGCGCACTCGCCGTATTCGGTGAGGACGAGCGGGCACACGCTCGAGTGGGACATCAAGCCGTTTCCGTTCAAGGTCTACACGGACGTGCCGGCGATCCCGCTGCCGCGGGACGCGGACGTGGTGGCGGTGCCCACGCTGGAGGCGCTCGCCAGGCCGGCCCCGCCGGCGGCGCGGCTGACGCTGCCGGCGCTCACGGCCCTGCTCTATTACTCCGCGGGCGTCACCAAGAAGAAAAGCTATCCCGGCGGCGGCGAGGTCCTCTTCCGCGCGGCGGCGTCCACCGGTGCGCTCTACCAGACCGAGGTCTACGTCATCGCCGGCGAGGTGGATGGTCTCGAGGCCGGCCTCTATCACTTTTGCCCCGGCGACTTCACGCTGCGCCGACTGCGGGCGGGCGACGTCCGCGGCGCGCTCGCCGAGGCGGCGGCCGAGCCGGCGCTCGCGCGGCGCGCGGCGACGGTGGTGCTAACGGCGATCTACTGGCGGAACACGTGGAAGTACCAGGCGCGCGGCTATCGCCACCTGTTCTGGGACTCCGGCACGATGCTGGCGAACACCCTGGCCGTGGGCGATGCGCTCGGCCTCGCGCCGCGTGTCGTCACCGGCTTTGTCGATGCCGAGGTCAACCATCTGCTCGGGGTCGATGCCTCGCGCGAGGCGGCGCTGGAGCTCGTCCCCATCGGCCCGGAGGGCGCGGCGGCGCCCGCGGTTGGCGCGCTCGCGCCGATCGCCCACGAGGTGATGCCGCTGTCGAGCGACGAGGTGGACTATCCGGCGCTGCGCGAGATCCACGCGGCCTCCGCGCTCGCGAGCGCGGCCGACGTCGTCGCCTGGCGCCGCGCCACGCCGCCGCCGCGGCGCGAGCCGCGCGGCCCGCTGGTGGCGCTCCCGGATCCGCCGCGCGACAGCCTGCCGCTCGGCGAGGCGATCCAGCGCCGCGGCTCCACGCGGCGCTTCTCGCACGCGCCGATCTCGGCCGCTCAGCTCTCGGCCGCGTTGTGGGCCGGGACGCGGCCGATCCCCGCGGACGTTCCCGACGGGCTCGTGGACCTTTACCTGATCGTCAACGCCGTGGAGGGCGTGACGCCCGGCGCTTACGTGTACTGGCCCGGGGCCGGGCTCGAGCTGATCCGCGCGGGCGACTTCCGGCGCGAGTCGGCCTATCTCACCCTCGAGCAGCCGCTCGGCGGCGACGCCGCGGCCGTCCTCTACTTCCTGGCGCCGCTCGACGACCTGCTGGCGGCGTCGGGCGATCGCGGCTATCGCCTGGCGAACCTTCAGGCGGGGGTCGCGGGCGGCCGCGCCTACCTCGCCGCCTACGCGACCGGCTTCGGGGCCAGCGGGCTCACGTTCTACGACGCCGACGTCGTGCGCTTCTTCGCGCCGCACGCGGCCGGACGCGACGCGATCTTCGTCACCGCGCTCGGCCGCGCCTCGGGCGCGCGCGACGACGTGCTACTATCGAAAACGATTTCAGCGCCGGCGAGGAGGACGTGAGCGCGATGAAGAAGTACCAGCTGATGGCGCCCGGGCCGACGCCGGTGCCGAGCGAAGTCCTGCTCGCGATGGCGCGGCCGATCATCCATCACCGCACGCCGGAGTACGCGGCGCTCTTCACCGAGGTGCGGGCTGGCCTCAAGCGCCTGGTCCAGACCGCGCAGGAGGTTCTGCCGGTGGCGTGCTCGGGCACCGGCGCGATGGAAGCCGCCGTGGTCAACACCCTCTCGCCCGGCGATCGCGTCATCGTCGTCAACGCCGGCGCGTTCGCGCAGCGCTGGCTGGCGATCTGCCGCGCGTTCCGCCTCGACGTCGTCGAGCTCGCGGCGCCGCACGGCGACACCGTGCCGCCCGCGCGCGTGGCCGAGACGCTCCGCGCGCAAGGCAGTGTGCGGGCGGTGCTGGTGCAGCACAGCGAGTCGTCGACCGGCGTGCTCCACGACGTGCGCGGCTACGCCGAGGCCACCCGGCGCACGGACGCCATCCTCGTGGTCGACGCCGTGTCGAGCCTCGGCATCGCCGACGTGCCGATGGACGCCTGGGGCGTGGACGTCGTCGTCTCCGCGTCGCAGAAGGGCCTGATGCTGCCGCCGGGGCTCGGTCTGCTGGCGCTGAGCGACAAGGCGTGGGCGGCGGCCGCGCGCGCGACCCTGCCGCGCTTCTACCTGGATCTCGCGGAGGAGCGGAAGTATGCGGCGAAGAACGAGGCGCGCTTCACGCCGGCCGTGTCGATCATGGTGGGCCTGCGCGAGGTGCTGCGGATGATCGAGGCCGAGGGCCTGCCCAACGTCTTCCGCCGTCACGACCGCCTGTCGCGCGCCACCCGCGCGGGCGCCGAGGCGCTCGGGCTCACGCTATTCCCGAAGACCACGCCGAGCCCGGCGCTGACCGCCGTGGCCGTCCCCGCCGGCCTCGACGCCGACCGCGTCGTCGAGGGCTTCGCCACCCAGCACGCCATCACGATCGACGGCGGCCGCGGTCCGACGAAGGGCAAGATCTTCCGGATCGGTCACATGGGCTACGCCACCGACACCGACGTCATCATCGCGCTGGCCGCCCTCGAGCAGGTGCTGGCGGATCTCGGCCAGCCTGTCGATTTCGGCGCCGGCCTGCGCGGCGCCCAGAAGGTCTTCGCCGAGAAGTCCTAGCGGTATCCCGCCGTCACGGCGGCCTCCGCCATCCGGCGGATCCCGGCGCGGATGTCGGCCTCCGTCAGCGAGGCGTAGCCAAAGAGCAGGCCGGCGCGGGGCGGTTGGCTCGCATGAAAGGGCGCCACCGAGTAGAGCCCGACGCCGAGCTCCCTGGCGCGCGCGATGAGCGCCGCGAGATCGCGCGGCCTCACGTCGTTCAGCCAGACCACCAGGTGCACGCCGGTGTTCTCGCCCGCGATCTCCACGCGGTCGCCGAAGTGCTGGCGCAGCGCGCCGATCAGCGCCCCGCGTCGCGCGGCATTCCGGTTTCCGGCGCGCCGCAGGTAGCGCTCGAACTGACCCGTGGTGATGAACTCCGCGAGGACTTCCTGGGCGAGCGTCGCGGAGAAGCGGTCCGTCGCCCACTTGGCGGCGATGAACGGAGGCACCAGCGCGGGGGGCAGCACGAGGTACGCGACCCGCAGCGCGGGGAAGAGGGTCTTCGAGAACGTGCCGACGTAGATCACCCGGCTTTCGCGGTCCAAAGACTGCAGGGCTTCCAGCGGGTGGCCCTCGTACCTGAACTCGCTGACGTAGTCGTCCTCGATCACCCAGGCGCCGGCGCGCGCCGCCCACGCGAGAAGCGCGAGCCGCCGCTCGAGCGGCATGATCACGCCGGTCGGAAACTGATGGCAGGGGGTGACGTACGCGACCCGGGCGCGCGGCGGCAGGCGGCGCGTCTGCAACCCGTCGCCGTCGACCGCGACGCGGGCCAGCCGGGCGCCGGCCGCCTCGAACGGAATCGTGACGCCGGGGTAGTGCGGCTCCTCGACGACCGCGACGTCTCCGGGATCGAGCAGCACGCGCGCGGCGAGGTCGAAGCCCTGCTGCGAGCCGTTGGTGATCACGATCTGGTCCGGCTCGCACACGACGCCCCGGGCCCGTTTCAGGTAGTCGGCGAGGGCCGCGCGCAGCGGCGCGTACCCGGCCGGGGACGCGTAGCCGAACGCGTCACGGGCCGGGCGCCGTGTCCGTGCCGCGAGCAGGCGACGCCAGATCTCCCGCGGAAACTCGTCGATGGACGGCTCGCCGTAGCGAAAGTCGTAGCGCAGGCGGGGGCGCGGCCGCCCGGGCACCGGGCCGAGGCCCCGCATCAGCCGCCGGGCGTAGGCGGACAGCGCCGCCGGCGGGGCGGGCTGCGGGCGGAAGGACACCGGCTTCGCGGGCGCCGGCAGCGCGCTCGCCACGGACGTGGTCGCGCGGTCCCGGGTGACGACGTACCCCTCGGCGAGGAGCTGCTCGTAGGCCAGCATGACGGTGTTGCGGGAGACCCGGAGATCGGCCGCGAGCTCCCGCGTCGAGGGCAGGCGCGCGTCGGGCGCCAGGCGTCCCGCGCGAATCGTCGACTTCAGCGCGTGGTACACGCGCCGGTAGAGCGGACCGTCCGCGCCGCGCAGATTGAGGAGCAGCATCTGGCCCCATAGATTAAGACGGAACTGGCTCTTTCACCATGCCAGATGAGGAGGCACGATACCCGGCGTACGATCACCGCGATGGAGGGATCTGCGATGGGGAATGCCACGATCGATCCGCGGCGCGCGCACACCGACGACATCCAGACGCTCGAGCAGCTCAACCGCGGTTACGTCCAGGCCGCCGAGGCGTCGGACGTCCGCTGGTTCGACGAGCACCTGGCGCCCTGCTTCATGGCCAGCAATCCCGACGGGTCGCTGGCCGACCGTGCAGGATTCCTGGACCGTATCGGCCGGCCGAGTCCCAGCACGAACATGGCGCCGGTCGACACCCGCGTTCGAGTCGTCGGCGACGTCGGCATCGTCGATTCGGGATTCCGCTATACGAAGCCGGACGGCCAGGAGGGCGTGGGGCACTACACGGACGTCTATGCCTTCGGGGAGGGGCGCTGGCAGTGCATCTCCGCGCACTTCGCCCTGCGGCCGTCGCCGCCGCAGAGCGGCGCCACCAGGACCGCCGAGATCACCGCCGGCGCCGCGGGCCCGGCGGACCACGCGACGCTGGCCGACCTCAACGACCACTACATCCGCTCGGTCCGGGAGTCGGACGTCCGCTGGTTCGACGCGAACCTGGCGCCCGAGTTCGCCAACGGCAATTCGGACGGCTCCTTCTCGGATCGCGCGGCGTTCCTGGCGTTCATCGGGAAGCCGAGCGCTCTCGCGAATCTTCGCGCCGAGGACGTGCGGATCCAGGTGGTCGGCGACATCGGCATCATCCACGCGCGCACGGCGTACACGAAGCCCGACGGGCAGCCCGGCGCCGGACGCTACACGGACATCTGGTGGCAGGCCGACGGGCGGTGGCGCTGCGTGTCGGCGCACGTGACGCGCGGCTGACGCCGCGCGCGCGGACTCAGCGCTTGCCGGCGCAGAGCCCGCGCGCGGCGATCGCGCGCCTGGGCGTCTGCGGGTGCTGCTCGGTCCACTCGCTCCAGCGGTCGCCCTCGGCGGCGACGCGCTCCAGGACCTGGCCCAACCCCGCGCACGCCGGGCCGCCCACCGCGGTCGTGAGCAGCCGCGCGGCCTCGCGGTCGGCTTCCGCTTCCTCCTCGAGCGAGTGGGGACGGCCCTGAACATAGCCTCGCGCGCGCGCCCGGGAGCTGCCGCTGGACGCGGCCGACGTCCGCGCATGACCCAGCACCAGGTGGGCGAGGCCGTGGGCGATCAGCCCGCGCAGCTCGGCCAGCGGCAGTGCCAGCGCGCCGCTGCTCACGTAGAAGCCCAGGCAGTATTCCGACCCCGAGCCGGGCAGGACCTCGAGCACGCGCGCCTGGACGTCGTTGAGCGTCACGGCCATCGTGCACGAGCGGCGCGGGCCGATGAGACCCACCTGCTTGAGGAGGGGATCGGCGGCGATCGTCAGCGCCGCGCTCTCGTCGAGCTGGATCGGGCGAATCTTGTAGGTCTCGGCGCAGGCGGTCAGCAGGACGGCAAGCAGGAGCAGGGCCCCTCCTCGATGGCTCATTTCGCGCGCTCCCATGTACACTATCCGGGTTGTGAAACCGGTCAGGCTCTTCACAGTACGGCATGGCGAGACGGACTTCGCCCGTGAGCGGCGGTTCACGGGGGCGGCTGACGTCCCCCTCACGCCGCGCGGCCTCCGGCAGTGCGAGGCGGTCGCCCGGGCGCTTAGCGGTGCCCCGGTCGCCGCCGTCTACGCCAGCCCGCTGGCCCGCGCGCGGGCCTCGGCGGAGTGCATCGCCGCGCCGCACAAGCTCCCGATCGTGGTCGAGCCCGCGTTTCGCGAGATGGCGTTTGGCGAGTGGGAAGGCCTGACGCGCGCCGACATCGGGGTGCGCTCGCCGGAGGCGCTCGAGACGTGGCGGCTCACGCCGCACCTGGCCGTGCCTCCGGGCGGCGAGCGGCTGGAGGCCGTGGCTGCGCGGGTCGGCGCCGCGCTGGGCGGGCTCCTGCAGCAGCACGAGGGCCAGACGGTCGTGCTCGTCACCCACGCCATGGTCGTGCGGCTGATCGTGCTGGCCGCGCTCGGGCTCGGGCCCGACCGGCTGTGGTCGGTGGACGCCTCGCCCGCCGGTATCACGGAGATCGAGTACCAGGACGGCTGGGTCACCGTGCACCGCATGAACACGCTGGCGCATTTAGATGGGGAAGCGGTGTGAAGCCCGTCAATGCCCAGCTACCACGGGGCGCCCGGTTGTACCTGCCGGACGAGGCGGCGCGCAAGCGGCACGTGGAGTCGCGGCTGTTCGATGTGTTTCGCCGCTGGGGCTACCGCGAGATCGTCACGTCGACGTTCGAGTACGCCGACGTGCTCGCGCGCGGCACCGACCTCGGCGTGCAGGAAAACATGTTCAAGCTGGTGGACCGCGAGACGGGCCGCATGCTGGCGCTGCGCGCCGACATCACCCCCCAGATCGCGCGCATCGTGGCCACGCGGCTGCGCGAGGAGCCCAAGCCGCTGCGCCTGGGCTACGTCACCAGCGTCTTCCGCTACGACGAGCCGCAGGTGTCGCACTACCGCGAGTTCTACCAGGCCGGCGTCGAGCTGATCGGGCTGGAGAAGCCGGAGGCCGAGGCCGAGGTGATCGCCATGGCGATCGAGGGGCTGCGCGCGCTGGAGCTCGACCGCTTCCAGCTCGACCTCGGCCACCCCGACTTCTTCCGTGGACTGCTGGAGGAGATCAAGGCCGACGGCGGGCGCCAGCAGGAGCTGCGCGAGGCGCTCGCGCGCAAGGACGTCTCGACGCTCGAGCGGGTGGTGGGCGAGATCGCGCCGCCGGCGCACGTGGGCGACGCACTCTGCGCCCTGCCCACGCTGTTCGGCCACGCCGGCGTGCTCGAGCAGGCGGCCGGCCACGCGCGCAACGAGCGCTCGGCGCGCGCGCTGGCCAACCTCTCGGAGGTCTACCGGCTGCTGACGATCTACGGGCTGGCCGACGACGTGCTCCTCGACCTCGGTGAGGTCCGCGGCTTCGACTACTATTCCGGCACGTACTTCGAGGCCTACGTGTCCGGATTCGGCGCCTCGGTCGCGGGCGGCGGGCGGTACGATCACATGCTGGGCCGCTTCGGGTACGAGTGCGCCGCGGTCGGCTTCGCCTTCGACGTGGCGCGCGTGCTGGCCGTGATGGAGGCGCAGGGCGTGGACGTGGCCCTGCCGGGACCGGACTTCTTCATCATCGACTTCACGCGCGAGAAGACGGCGGCGCTGTCGCTGGCCCGCCGGCTGCGCGACGCCGGGGCGTCGGTGGCGCGCGACATCATCAGCCGCGGGCTGGAAGACTCGCTGGCCTACGCGCGCGCCCAGCGCGTGCGCCACGTGCTGGTGGTCGGCAGCCCGCGCACGGCCGCCGACCAGCTCCTGGCGCTCGATCTCGCCGGGGGCGGCGAGCGTACGCTGGCCGTGCGGGCCGTGCTGGAGCGTCCGGAACAACATTTCGCCGAGGCGAAAGGGAAGAGCCATGCCTAACATCGTGGTGGTCGGCGCGCAGTGGGGGGACGAGGGCAAGGGGAAGGTCGTCGACGTCATCACGCCGCACGTGAACGTCGTCGTGCGCTTCCAGGGCGGCAACAACGCCGGCCACACCGTCGTCGTCGGTCGCGAGAAGTACGTCCTGCACACGATTCCCTCGGGGATCCTGCACAACGGCTGCCGCTGCGTGATCGGCTGCGGCGTCGTCGTCGATCCGGGCTCGCTCATCGAGGAGATGGAGTCGCTCGTGCAGCGCGGCGTCACGCTGGACGGCAACCTCTACATCTCGAAGAACGCGCACCTGATCATGCCGTATCACCCCGCGCTGGACCGCGCCTCCGAGGCCCACCTCGGCAAGCGGCGCATCGGCACCACCGGCAAGGGCGTGGGCCCCGCCTACGTGGACAAGGCCGCGCGCATGGGCATCCGCATGGCCGATCTGCTCGACGAGCGGCTCTTCCGCGAGAAGCTCGAGTTCAACCTCGCGCTCAAGAACCGGCTGCTGCGCGAGTTCTACGACGCCGAGACGTTCGGCGTGGAGGCCATCCTCAACCAGTACCTGCGCTACGCGGGCTGGCTGGCGCCCTACATCACCGACACCGCGCTGCTGCTGCACAAGTGGATGGAGAGCGGCTACTCCGTGCTGTTCGAGGGCGCCCAGGCCACGATGCTCGACGTCGACCACGGGACGTACCCCTACATCACCTCGTCCTCGACGACGGCCGGCGGCGCCGCCATCGGCACCGGGGTGCCGCCGACCAAGCTCCACGGCGTGCTCGGCGTGGCCAAGGCCTACAGCACGCGCGTGGGCGGCGGGCCCTTTCCCACCGAGATGAGCGGCAAGCTGGCCGAGCAGATCCGCGCGCGCGGCAACGAGTACGGCTCGACCACGGGCCGGCCGCGGCGCTGCGGCTGGTTCGACGGCGTCGTGCTGCGCTACGCGGTCCGCATCAACGGCTTCGACACGGTGGCCCTCACCAAGCTCGACGTGCTCGACCAGTGCGAGACCGTGAAGGTCTGCACCGGCTATCGGTGGCGGGGCGACGTCATCACCGACTTCCCCGACGAGGAGACGGCGCTGGCCGAGCTGCAGCCGGTCTACGAGGAGATCTCGGGCTGGATGAGCTCGACCGTGGGCGCGAAGAACGAGGCCGACCTGCCGGCCAAGGCCCGGCGGTACCTCGAGCGGCTCGAGGAGCTGATCGGGGTGCCCTTCTGCCTGATCTCCACCGGCGCGCAACGCGACGAGACCATCCTGTGCGAGGACTCGCCGCTGCTGCGCTGGTACCCGTCGGTGCGCTCCAGCCTCCTCTGAGGGGCGGCCGGGAGCAGGTGGCCGGCGGGGGCCGGCCACCTTTTGGGGGCCCCCGGCCAGGGAAGTGGCGGCCTGGTGGAGGTCGGTGGCGTCTGCATTGCACACCTATCGCTCGCCATGCTGTCCGCCGACCTCATCGTGGCCCACGCCCCCGACCCGGTGTTCGTCTCCGACCTCGAGGGCAAGATCCACGAGGCCAACGCCGCCGTCTCGCACTTGCTGGGCCTGCATCGCGACGAGGTGCTGGAGCAGTCGCTCTCGCGCTTCCTGAGCCCCGAGGAGACGCAGGAGTTCGTCGCCGCCGTCCGCGAGGTCGTCGCCCGGGGCGTGACGCGCAACGTCCGGCTCAACCCGCACAACGCCTCGGGCGACCTCATCCCGACTACGCTGAACGCCTCGGCCCTGCGCGACCCCAGCGGCAAGGTCATCGGCGTCATCGGCATCCTGCGCGACATGCGCGAGCTGGACCGGGCGCGCGCCTACGCCGAGGGCCTCATCAAGCACGCGCCCGACCCGGTGTTCGTGAGCGACCTGCAGGGCAAGATCCTCCAGGCCAACGACGCCGTCTTCTCGCTGCTCGGCTTTCGTCCCGACGAGGTGATCGAGCAGTCGCTCTCACGCATCATCTCGCCCGAGGAGACGCGCGAGTTCATCGCGGCCCTGCGCGAGGTCGTGGCGCGCGGGGTCACGCGCAACGCCCGCCTGCATCCGCGCACGGCCTCGGGCGAGGTCATCCCGACCACGCTCAACGCCTCCGCGCTCCTCGACGCCGACGGCAACGTGATCGGCGCCATCGGCATCCTGCGCGACATGCGCGAGCTGGACCGGGCGCGCGCCTACGCCGAGAGCCTCATCAAGAACGCGCCCGACCCGGTGTTCGTCAGCGACCTCGACGGCAAGATCCTGCAGGCCAACGACGCGGTCTCGGAGCTGCTGGGCTTCCGCGAGGACGAGGTGGTCGAGCAGTCCGTCGAGCGCTTCATCAGTCCCGAGGAGACGCGTGAGTTCGTGGCCGCCCTCGACGAGGTCGTGCGCCGGGGCGTGAGCCGCAACGTCCGGCTGAACCCGCGCAGCGCCTCGGGCGAGATCATCCCGACCACGCTCAACGCCTCGGCGCTGCGCGATCCGGCCGGCCAGGTCATCGGCGCCATCGGCATCCTGCGCGACATGCGCGCCTACGAGCGCGTGCTGCGCGATCTCGAAGAGTCGCGGCGCGAGCTGGGCGCGGCCAGCCAGGCGAAGGACCAGTTCCTCGCGCTCGTCTCGCACGAGCTGCGCACGCCGCTGACGGCCATGCTCGGCTGGGTGCGCCTGCTGCGGATCGGCCGGCTCGCCGAGGCGACGGCCGTGCAGGGCTTCGAGGTCATCGAGCGGAACACGCGGATCCTGACCAAGCTCATCGACGACCTGCTCGACGTCTCCCGGATCGTGACCGGCAAGCTGCGGCTCGAGCTGCAGGCTCTCGACCCGGTCACCGTCATCGACGGGGCGATCGCGGCCGTGCAGCCGCTCGCCGACGCCAAGCCCGTGTACCTCACGGCGATCCTCGATGCCTCCACGGGCGCGGTGCTGGGGGATCCCCAGCGCCTGCAGCAGGTCGTCTGGAACCTGCTCTGCAACGCGATCAAGTTCACGCCGCCGCAGGGCCGGGTGGAGCTGCGCCTCGAGCGCCTGGACGGTGTCGCGCGCATGACGGTGAGCGACACCGGCCAGGGCATCTCGCCCGCGCTGCTGCCGCAGGTCTTCGAGCGCTTCCGCCAGGGCGAGGCCGGGCGCACCGCTGGCGGCCTCGGTCTGGGCCTGAGCATCGTGCGCCACATCACCGATCTCCACCGGGGCACCGTGCGGGCGGCCAGCGACGGCGACGGCCTCGGCGCCACGTTCGTCGTGGAGCTGCCGCTGCTGACGCCGGTGGTGGGGGCGCCCCTGGTGCCGCGGCTCGATGCGCGCGCGGTCGCCGGGCTCACGAGCCTGAAGGGCCTGAGGGTGCTGGTGGTCGACGACGACGTCGACACGCGCGACTTCCTGACCACGACGCTGCGGCAGGCCGGAGCCGACGTCGCGGTGGCCGGCTCGGCGCCGGACGCGCTGGCGATCCTCGATCGCTGGACGCCGGACGTCCTCGTGAGCGACATCGCGATGCCCGGGGAAGATGGCTGCGCGCTCGTCCGCCGCTTGCGCCAGCGCGGCCACGGCCGCGCCGACGGGATCCCGGCGCTCGCGCTCAGCGCCTTCACGCGCAGCGAGGATCGCGCGCAGGCGTTGGCCGCCGGCTTCCAGACGCACGTGGCGAAGCCCGTCGATCCGGCCGAGGTCACCGCGGTGATCGCGCGCCTGGCGGCGACGGCCGCGTCGAGGGCGTAGCCGCCCTGCCTTGCGCGATGCCGGGGCGGGCGTATCATTCGACCCCGATGCGATGGCTCGACGCCGTGCTCAGTCGCATCGGTGCGCCATCCCGGCGTACTGCCCTTTCCCCCGACGACCTCGCGGCGCTCGTGGACGCCGCGCCGCTGCCGATCGTCGTCGTCGATGCGGCCGGCGTCGTGCGGGTGTGGAGCGCCGCCCTCGAGGCTCTGCTCGGCTGGCGCGCCGACGAGGTGGTCGGCCGGCCGGCGCCGCTGCCGGCCGGTGACCGCGCGTCCGAGCTGCGCGCGGCGCTCGAGCGCGTGCTGGCCGGTGAGTCCGTCGTCCTCGACGTCAGTGCGACGCGGCGTGACGGCCGGCCGGTCGAGCTGACGGTCGCGCTCGCCCCGCTCCGCGCTGCCACGCCGCTGGCCGCGGCCGTGGTGACCGAGCGGCCCGCCGTGAACGCGCACGACGACCCCGTCCGGCTCGCGCTCGAGGCCGGCCAGCTCGGCGTCTGGGAGTGGGACATCGCGGCCGGCCGCGTGCGCTGGTCGCCCCGCCTGGAGGCCATCCATGGCCTGGCGCCGGGCACGTTCCGCGGCACCGTGGAGGCCTTCCACGCCGACATTCATCCCGACGATCGCGCCAGCGTCCTCGCCGCCATCGCGCAGACCCTCGAGTGCCGGAGCGATCACCGCGTGGAGTACCGCATCGTGCTGCCCGACGGCAGCGTGCGCTGGGTGGAAGGCCGCGGCCAGCTCGTCGGCGACGGCGCCGAGCGCCGCATGCTCGGCGTCTGCCTGGACGTCACCGAGCGCAAGGGGGCCGAGCGCGAGCTGGACGACCGCCGTCGCGAGGCGGAAGTGGTGGCCGAGCTCACGCGCTCCATCAGCGAGTCGCTGGACCTCGACACCGTGCTCCAGCGCGTGTGCGCGGCGGCGCGCGAGCTGACCGGCGGCGACACCGCCACGATCGCGCTGCCCGAAGACGTGGGCAGCCCGATGCCCGACGCGATGACGGTGCGCTCGCGCGTGGCGCCCGGCGCGCCCGAGCAGCCCGTGCGCCGCATCGAGCGCGGCCACGGCGTGGGCGGGCGCGTGATGGAGACGGGCCGTCCCTTCCGCACCGACAATTACCGCACCGATCCGCGCTTCACCAAGGAGTACGTCGAGCCCGCCGGCGAGGCGGGCACCGTGGCCGCGCTGGTGGTGCCCATCCGCATCGACGGGCGCGTGGGCGGGCTGCTCTACGTCACCAACCGCACGGCGCGGCCCTTCAGCGACCGCGACGAGACCGTGCTGTTGAGCCTGGCCGACCACGCCGCCGTGGCCATCCGCAACGCGCGGCTGCTGGCCACGCAGCAGGCGGCCCTCGGCGAGGCGGAGCGCGCCAACCGCGCCAAGGACGAGTTCCTGGCCACGCTCTCGCACGAGCTGCGCACGCCGCTGACGGCGATGCTGGGCTGGGTGCGGATGCTGCGCAGCGGGCGGCTCACCGGCGATCAGTCCCAGAGCGCGCTGGAGGTCATCGAGCGCAACACGCGGCTGCAGGCCCAGCTCATCAACGACCTGCTCGACGTCTCGCGCATCGTGGCCGGCAAGCTGCAGCTCGACCTGCGCCCGCTGGAGCTGGTGAGCGTGGTCGAGGAGGCGGTGGCCTCGGTCAAGAGCGACGCCGACGCCAAGGGCCTGGTCATCGAGGCCTCGATCAATCCCTCGGCGGGCCCCGTCCTCGGCGATCGCCTGCGCCTGCAGCAGATCGTCGTCAATCTCCTGTCCAACGCGCTCAAGTTCACGCCGGCCGACGGCCGCGTCAGCGTGGTGCTCGAGCGGGTCGGCGCTACCGCGCGCATCCAGGTGAGCGACACCGGCATCGGCATCGAGCCCGCGCTGCTGCCGCACGTCTTCAACCGCTTCCTGCAGGCCGACAGCACCAGCAGCCGGAAACACGGCGGCCTCGGGCTCGGCCTGGCGATCGTCCGCCACCTGGCCGAGCTGCACGGCGGCAGCGCGCGTGCGGAGAGCGCCGGCCCCGACCTCGGCGCGACCTTCACGCTGGAGCTGCCGATCCTCGTGGTCGGCAGCGGCCGGGGCGAGCGCGTGGCGGTGGAGGCCGCGGGCACCGACACGCGGCTGCCGCGCCTGGAGGGCTTGCGCGTGCTGGTCGTGGACGACCACGATGACGCGCGCGAGCTGATCCGCACCGTGCTGCAGCAGTGCGGGGCCGACGTGGCGGTGGCGGCCTCGGCCGACGAGGCGCTCGACACGCTCGACCGGCTGCGCGTGGACGTGCTCGTCAGCGACCTGGCCATGCCCGGCGCGGACGGCTACGACCTCATCCGGCGCATCCGGGGACGGGAGCGCGGAACGGGCGGCGCCGTGCTGCCGGCGGTGGCGCTGACCGCGTACGCGGGCACCGTGGACCGCGCGCGCGCCCTCGCGGCCGGCTTCCAGGCCCACGCCTCCAAGCCGATCGCCCCCGACGAGCTCGCCACGCTGGTCCAGTCGCTGACCCGTTCGAATGCCGGCGGCCGCTGACGACCCCGGCCGTCGCCGCCTGATCGCCTCGCTCGCCGCCCTTCTCACCTCGGGCGAGCCTCCAGAGCCGGCGCTCGTGCAACCCGTAGCGGACAGGCCCCGATTGGGGAGCGCCACGACCTCGCGGTGGACGAGCGACTCGGTTGCTCGGAGCTGCACGCATGTTGTGCAGCGCCGCCGAGGCGCCCCGGAGTTCCGGGGCGCCTCGTTCATGCGTTCGAGGAACTAGGCGTGGATCTCGGAGGCCGGCTGGATGGAATGCAGATGGCGCGAGATGTCGTTGACGGGCTTCTGGAGCGCGGTCAGGTGCTCGACGATCGTGTTGAACGAGTCGGCCACCGTGGCGCGCTCGGAGCGCAAGAACTCGAGCTCGGCGCGCAGCTCGGCGATCTCGCGCCGGGCGTCGGTCAGCTCGACCCGCAGCCGATCGTTGTCGTGCTCGGACGTCTCCAGGCGTCCCCGCACGCGGTCGCGGTCGTCCAGGTACGCGGGAATCATGCGGCCGATCAGGTACTGGCTCTCCTCGAGCCACCGGTCTACCCGCTGACGATCATCCAAACCCTCCATACCTTCCATGCTCTCCCTTCCCCCTTGACCGGCTGGGTCGTTGGACGTGCCCCTGCTCACCACGGGCTCATCGGTCAGCCGGATGACCGCGACCCGCTGGGATGAGAGGATCTCCGCCGTGCGCGCGCGGCGGCGTTCGATGACGGGCGGCTCGGCCGCGCCCCCCGGTGCCAGCCGGCGGCGGCGATCGAGGATGACGCAGGTGCTCGTGTCGGGCTCGAAGCGCTGCTTCAGATAGTGGTAGAGGGCCGGCTCGGATGCGGCGACGACGACGAGGTAGCTGAATTCGACGGGTCCCGTGAGCAGTCAGCGCCTCCCAGATGTTGTAGCCGCGCTGACTGTAGCAACGACATGTGGCCCTTTCAAGAAAAATCGAAAAAATTCGCCGGACGACCACCGCGAAGGCGTCGAACGGCCGCGATGAGGCCGCGGAACGCCTGGTCGCTCAGACAAACCGGGACTCCGGTCGCAGGGCGCGGCTGCTCCAGCACACGACGCGGGCGAACCGACGGAGCGCACGAGCCTCCGCCCAGACCTCGCGCACGGCCGCTCTGATCCGCGAGACTGCGGCCGGGTCGATGGATGCGCGGCGCTGCGCCCGCTGCTGGAACACGATCGTCCACGGCGACGCTGCCGAGCCACCGGCCATGGCCCGCTGCCGCTTCAGCCAGCAGTTGCCGTGGAGCATCTCCTCGCCGTTCCGTCGGATTGGCTCGCCCGGAAAGATCTGTCGCGTACACACGGGACACGTGACCTCCGGGCAGTCGACGTGGGCGACGCGACCGTCGTTGCGGAACATCACTCGCCGGCCGGGCTTGATCTCGACCCGACACATCGCACACCGCGGGAATTCTGCCATCGATCAACCTCCTGTGCTGCCGCGCTGCAGAGCCGCTCTCATCCTCACGCCGCGGTGCACCGCCTGCAACCCTGGAAAAGGTTTTCACAGGCCGACCGCCCGTTGCGCGCTTCGAGCAAGTACGCGAGAATCCTCGCGCGAGCCGTTAGCTCAGTTGGTAGAGCACCTGACTTTTAATCAGGGGGTCCTGGGTTCGAGTCCCAGACGGCTCACCATAACGACGAGGACTTCTGAAACACCTCTTCGGCGTGAAGCGAGGCGTCGAACCTGCCCTTGGCGGTGTGCCGAGCGAAACACGTCGCGTTCGGCGACTTCAACAGCTCGCGCTTGCCCGAGGCCCGGCGCGACCGAGAGGATGACCGCGAAGGAACGTCGTGACCGCGTCCAGTGCGTGGCCACGAGCTAACTCCTGACCGTTCAGCTCGGCCGGCCGAGCTGCCAGAACTGTTCCTCGCTCAGCGCGACATTTTCGATATCTGCCTTCCGCTCGTAATACGCTTCGCGCACTGCCGTTGTGGCAGTATCCTGCGCGATATTAATCATAGCCAGCATCTGTCCGAGCTCTGCGAGCGTTTCACAGACGCACTCTCGCATTGGAACCTTGTCATGAGGAGTGAACGTGACGATGTAGACCTCAGGGTGGTCGCTGCGCTTTGTAATGTGGATCGCGCCCGCTATTGGCCTGGCCGGCATAGATACCGATCAGGCCGTGTCATCGCCGGTAGCCGATCCGTCGCGCACGGCGATGACGTCGTCGGCGGCCGTTACGCTTCGCACTCATACGTCCTAAGTTGCGCAATGCCGATGCCACCGAGCTCAATCCGTTGACCCGGGGACCTGCTTTCCGCCTATGCGCCAACCCCCGGACCGTCGGGCACAGTTCGTTTGGATCCAGCGGCTTGCTCAAGGGTGGGTCTATGAAGGCTACCGGACGGGCCCTATGAGGAGGGCCCCGCGTGCGCGCTTCATGAGCCGGCACGGCGTTGACCACGCGAAGCGGGACCCCGACGCCGCCATCGTCGTCGCACGACAGCCCGGATCCAGCGCCCACCACTACTTCAGGTCACGCGCAGCGACGTTTTCGCGGGTCTCCAGTTCTCGCTGCCACATGGCGAAGCAGCGCCGATGCAGCCGAAGGAGGAGTGCGCCAGCGAGGTCGATCTCGGTCTCGATTTCGGTCCTGTCGATGGGCTGATCGCAGCCATAGCATCGATGCCCGGTGCCGTAGCCGGCCCATACCTTCTCAACCCGCACACTCGGAAGTGCCCCGTCGGCGATCTTGGACAGGACCAGGCGGAGGATCTCAGCGTTCGGACCGAGACCGTCTTGCATATACAGGCCTTCGGTGACGTCCGGGCGGGCAAGCCCAAATCACCCGGGTCTCAGCGCTCTGCGAGCGCCAACCCTGAAGGCCAAGGTGTAGGCCTGGCGAACCTAGCACTATCTAGTGCCCAAACACCATCAGCAAGTTGACTACCGGGAAACACTCGTTTCCAGCCTCCCACCGCGACGGCTGGGTGTACCGCTCAGCGACCGGGCTGCCCTACGTATCAGTTGGATCCTTGGCAATGCCAGGAAAACTCTTTCCCATCGCGCGCTCGCCGGCTCGGTGCTATATCTGGATCTACCTACCGCCCGCTCCTAGCGCGGGCCCCACGGTCGGTCGGCCGTGCGTTCGTGACCACTCGAGGCGACGCCCATGCGGGATCATCGCTCCACGACGTGCTGGCCGGATCTCTCCGGCATCTGCGTGCTCGTGATCGACGACGACGACGACGCGCGCGCCACCATGGCCGCGACGCTGCACCATGCCGGGGCGACGATGACGAGCGCCGCCGCCGGCGACAACGCGCTCGACGATCTCATGCAGTTCCTTCCGGACGTCATCGTGTGCGATATCCGGATGCCGCGTCTGGACGGTGTCGCGTTCATCGCGCGCCTGCGGGAGCGCTCGCCGGAGCACGGGGGGCGCATCCCGGTGATCGGCATCACGGCGTATCCGGAGGCGTACAGCTCGCCGGAGGCCGCGGCGCTCGGCTTCGCGGCGTTCCTGCCCAAGCCGATCGATCTCGAGCGGCTCTGCGCCGTCGTGCAGTCCGTACGCCGCGCCGGGACTCAGCCGACGCGGTAGGCGTCGCGGCGCCGCTCTTCGAGCTGCGAGCGCTCCTCCGCGGGCGTGCGCGGCTCCGCCGAGGGCGTCTCGGCTCCGCCGGGCGGCGCCGCGGCCGTCGTCGTCGCCTCCTGCGTGTCCACGGCGCTCATGCCGCGTGCTTCCGAGCGCGCCGCGCGTGGGCGCCGGTGGCGCGGCGGCGGCCGGCCGCCTTGGCCGGCTCTCGACGGGGCGTCTTCAGGCTCTGCTCGAGGGCCTTGGCCAGGCTCACCACGCGGGCCGGCTTCCTCGGCGCCGGCAGCGAGACCGCCTCGCCCTTGATCTTCTGCTCGATCGCCTGCCGCAACACCTCGTGATAGGTGTCGCGGTAGCGCGTCGGATCCCAGTCGCTGGCCAGCGTCTCGATGAGCTGCAGGGCCAACGCCATCTCGCGCTTGTCCCAGCCACGGCCCGCGGCCGGCACCTCGAGGGACTTGGGCGAGCGGAGCTCGTGGGCGAAGCGCAGCGTCGTCAGCGCCAGCGCGTTGCCGACGGGCTCCAGCGCGCCGAGATGCTCGCGCTGGCGCAGCACGAACGTACCCACGCCGACGCGCTCGGCCTTGGCCAGCGCGTCGCGCAGCAGCGCGTACGACTTGGCGGCGGCCTTGCCCTCGGGCGCCAGGTAGTAGGGCTCGTCGAAGTAGAGGAAGTCGATGGCGCGGGCGGGAACGAAGTCACGGATGGCGAACGTCTGCGTCGCCTCCGTGCGCGCCCGCGCGAAGTCCTTCTCGGTCAGCACGACGAACTGACCTTTCTCGTACTCGTAGCCCTTCACGATCTCGGACCACGGCACCTCGACGCCCTCCGCCTCGCACACGCGCTTGTAATCGATGGGACTCGTGTCCTTGGCGTGGAGCAGCCGAAAGTGGATCTCCTTCGCCCGCTCGGTGGCGGAGTAGAGACCCACGGGAACGGTGACGAGACCGAAGCTGATTGCGCCCTTCCATATCGCGCGCGGCATGTGTAAACTCTCCCGCGGACGATGCCCAGCAACACGAGTGCCAGCTCTGGAGGCGCCGTGCACAGCGAAGTGCCGTCTCTAGGAAAAAGTTTGCCGCGGGCGCGGCGATCCTCCGACGGGTTTCCGCGGG
>QHRW01000039.1 GCA_003220265.1 Candidatus Rokuibacteriota bacterium
CCGAAGGAGTCAGTGTGATGCAGGTACGGTTGCAGGACGCCGAGCGTGAAGTTGCCGACACCGCCCAGGATCGCGCTCTGCGGGTCGCGATCGGTCCCGTTGGGGAGCAGCGCGAGGCTGGCCGGATTGGTGTTGATGAGCGAGGTGTCGAGCACGCTCACCGAGGCCGCGCCGGCCAGGCCCTGGGCGGCGGCGCTGTAGCCGAGCAGGTTGGTGGCGTTCGTGGCGAAGGCCGCGCGGGCGGGGGCCAGCATCACGCAGACCACGAGCCCGGCGACGGCGACAGC
>QHRW01000195.1 GCA_003220265.1 Candidatus Rokuibacteriota bacterium
AACATCTTCGTGAACGGCGCGTTCGTGCGCACCGGCAACGGGATCGCCGACGGCACCTCCGGCGAAGTCAAGCGCGATCGCGACGACGAGGACCGCGGCAAGGGCGACGATCACGACTAACGGTCTCTAGCCGCGCGGGGGCGAGGCGACACGCCCGCCCCCGCGCCGTCCCTACCAGTGGTAGGCCAGGCCGGCCTGCAGCATATGCGTCGTCAAGTGGAACTCCAGCTGTCGGATCTGGAGCGCGGGGCCGCCGAGCATCGTCCCCTGCTTCGAGATGAGGTTGAAGCTGAAATCCGCGGTGCGCACGAACTTGTACTCGGCGAACAGCGCGATGTGCCGGCTGAGGAAGAACCGGGTGCCGGCAATCGCCTGGAAGCCGGGCCTCACGTCGGTATCGCTGAAGCGTTGAGGACGATCGGCGTCACCCGGACGTCGGCCCCCTGCAATTCGACCTCGCCGCTGAAGCCTCCCGTCGAGAACGTGACCGTCTGCGTGTCGATGTTCGGCCGGAAGTGATCGACCTCGAGCTCCAGCCCGAAGTTTCCGACGCCGACGGGGGATCGAAGAAGTATCCCGCCTTGCCGCCGAAGACGACCGACCTGTCGAAGCGGACGTCCTCGAACGTCCCCGGGAACAGGTCCTGTTCCACGTCGTTGCGTAGCGAGAACGCGCCTCCCACGAAGAGCCCAGCATAGGGCTCCGCCGCCTCCTCGACGCCCAGCGCGGGCTCGTGTCAAATACCCGACCGTTTGCTGTTAGGATCACGGGCCAGAGAGCAACAGCGGTCGGGGAGGCCTTGCATGCTGAGGGGGACGCGGTTGGCGCTGCTGGCGGTGATGGCCTTGCTGATCCTCGCGGGTGAGGCGTCCGCGCAGGGCTCGATCAGGATCGGTTTCCTCTCGCCGCTCTCGGGCGCCATCGCGGCCGCCGGCAAGGACATGTATTCCGGCTGCGAGCTCTTCTGGCAGGAGAGCGGCTGGCAGATGGCCGGACGCAAGGTCGAGGTGATCCTCGAGGACAATGAGGGCAACCCCGCCACCACGCTCACCAAGGCCCGCAAGCTCGTCGAGAGCGACAAGGTTCACCTGCTGGCCGGCGTCATCCTCTCCAACGTCGCCTACGCGCTGGTGCCGTACGTCGAGCAGCAGGGGATCCCCACGCTCTACCCGATCAACTCCGCCGACGACCTCACGCAGCGCAAGCGCCCGAAGTGGCTCATCCGCACGGGCTTCTCCGCCGGCGGCAACATGCATCCCTTCGGCGAGTACGCGGCCAAGACGCTCGGCTACAAGAAGATCGCCGTCGTCGGTCTCGACTACGCGTTCGGCTGGGAGACCGTGGGCGGCTTCCACAAGTCGTTCGAGGACAACGGCGGCCAGATCATCCAGAAGCTGTGGGTGCCGCTGAACGTGCAGGACTACGGACCGTACCTGGGCCAGATCAAGAAGGACGCCGCCGCCGTGTTCGTCAACGGCCTCGGGCGGTGGACGGTGCTGTTCGCCAAGCAGTATGGCGAGAGCGGGCTCAAGGGCAAGATCCCGCTCATCGCCAACGGGACGTACACCGACGAGCACGTGCTGCCGCAGCTCGGCGACGAGACGCTCGGCGTGATCAGCGCCCACCACTACTCGGCCGCGCTGGAGACGCCGGCCAACCAGAAGTTCCGCGCGGCCTACGAGAAGGCCTACCAGCGCACGCCGGGCTTCTACGGCGAGAACTGCTACACCGGCGCGCGCGTGCTCAGCGAGGCCGTGAAGGCCGTCGGCGGCAAGGTCGAGGACCGCGCCGCCCTCATGGCGGCCCTGCGCAAGGTGAAGATCACCGACGCCCCGCGGGGGCCGGTGGAGATGGACGCCTACGGCAATCCGACCCAGAACATCTACATCCGCAAGGTGGAGCGCGTGGGCGGTAAGCTGCAGAACACCGTGATCTTCACCTATCCGAACGTCAGCCAGTTCTGGAAGTACAACCCCGAGGAGTTCCTGAAGCAGCCGGTGTACTCGCGGGACTTCCCGCCGTGCAAGCACTGCTGAGCGGCCCCATGACGTCCATCATCTCCGCCGACTCCCACATCACCGAGGCGCCGGGCACCTACGTCGACCGCATCGACCGGCGCTTCAAGGACCGCGCGCCGCGGCTCGTGCGCGACACCGAGCGCGGCGACATGTTCGTGATCGACGGCCTCGACAAGCCCATCCCCATGGGGCTCATCGCCGCCGCCGGCAAGAAGGCCGAGGAGCTGGCGATGTACAACGTCCGCTTCGAGGACATGCACCGCGGCGGCTGGGATCCCGACGCGCGACTGGGCGACCAGGACCGCGACGGTATCAGCGCCGAGATCCTCTATCCCACGGTCGGCATGATGCTTTGCAACCATCCGGACTTCGAGTACAAGCAGGCCTGCTTCGACGCCTACAACGGCTGGATCGCCGAGTACTGCGCCCCGCACCGCGACCGGTTGCTCGGCATCGGCCAGACGGCGATGCGCTCGGTGGAGGCCGGGATCGCCGACCTGCACGCGATCAAGAAGCTCGGCCTACGCGGCGTGATGATGCCGGGCAACCCGGCCGTCGCCGACTACCACGATCCGATGTACGACCCGTTCTACGAGGCGGCCGTCGCGCTCGGCTTCCCGCTGAGCTTCCACATCCTGACCAGCAGCGAGGA
>QHRW01000079.1 GCA_003220265.1 Candidatus Rokuibacteriota bacterium
GATCTGCAGCACCTGCTTGCCGGCCGGCGAGCGCTCGGTGGCGAGCGCGCGATCGAAGGCGCGCAGGACGTCGGGCTCCAGGCTGACGTTGGCCTCCATGCAGAGCTTCTTGACGGCATCCGCGATGGCCGAGACGTGCACGTCACGCGTCATGGGCGCTGCCCCATCTTGGCCATGGCGTCGTCGGCGCGCCGCCTCATCTCGTCGTGCGGCACGTCCTCGACGTGGGTGGCCATGGTCCACTGGTTGCCGAACGGGTCCTCGAGCTTGCCGA
The DNA here is from genome assembly GCA_003220265.1 of Candidatus Rokuibacteriota bacterium. Classification (GTDB taxonomy): domain Bacteria; phylum Methylomirabilota; class Methylomirabilia; order Rokubacteriales; family CSP1-6; genus AR5. Next base: position 275 of record QHRW01000079.1, read on the forward strand.
AGCGATCGCCCCAGAACATGTTGGTCAGCGGCATCAGCACCTTGCAGCCGGCCTCGACGGCCCTCCGGAAGGCCGGGTCCACCTCGGGCACGTAGAGGAAGATCGAGCCGGTGGCGCCGCCGAGCGAGGTGGGCGCCTTGCACGTGCTCATGCCGGGGAACTCGTCGCTCAGCATGACGACCGAGTCGCCGATGCGCAGCTCGGCGTGCATGATCTTGCCGCCGGGGCCGGGCATCCGCGCCACCTCGCGCGCGCCGAAGGCCCGCGCGTAGAACTCGAGCGCGCGGGCGCCGTCGTTCACCGTGAGGTAGGGCGTGATCGTGTGATAGCCGGCCGGCACCGGGCGCACGGCTTTCGGCTTCGTCGGGCGCGCGGCAGACGGTGGGCGCTTGGCCGCCTTTACGGGCTTCCCCCTCTGGGGTGCTTTGGGCATGGCTAGAGCTTCAGCTTGTCGACGAGCTCGCGCACGGCCGCCGCCGACTTGTTGAACGCGGCCTGCTCGTCCGGCGTCAGCTTGATCTCGAGGATCTGCTCGACGCCCGCGCGGCCGAGCTTGACCGGCACGCCGACGTAGAGACCCTTGGTGCCGTACTGGCCGTCGAGGTAGGCCGCGCACGGCAGGATCTTCTTCTTGTCCTTCAGGATGGCCTCGACCATCTCGACGGCGGAGGCGCCCGGCGCGTAGTAGGCGCTGCCCGACTTCAGGAAGTTGACGATCTCGGCGCCGCCGTTGGCGGTGCGCGTCACCAGCGCGTCGATCTTCTCCTTCGGCAGCAGCTCGGTGATCGGCACCCCGGCCACCGTGGAGTAGCGCGGCAGCGGCACCATGCTGTCCCCGTGGCCGCCCAGCACGAACGCGGTGACGTTCTCCACCGACACGTCGAGCTCGCGGGCGATGAACGCCCGGAAGCGCGAGGAGTCGAGCACGCCGGCCATGCCGATCACGCGCTGGGCCGGGAAGCCCGACTTCTTCCAGGCCAGCTGCACCATGGCGTCGAGCGGGTTGGTGACGAGGATCAGGATCGACTCCGGCGAGCGCCGGGCCACCTGCTCGACCACCGAGCCCACGATCTCGGCGTTCTTGAACAGCAGGTCGTCGCGGGTCATGCCGGGCTTGCGGGCCATGCCGGCGGTGATGACGACGATATCGGAGTTGGCGGTCTCGTCGTAGCCGTTGGAGCCGACCAGCGCCGAGTCGTAGCCGTGGACGGGTCCGGCCTGGGCGAGGTCCAGCGCCTTGCCCTGCGGGATGCCCTCGATGACGTCGACCAGCACCACGTCGCCCAGCTCCTTCTCGACCGCGTACTGGGCCACGGTGGCGCCCACGTTGCCGGCGCCGACCACCGTGATCTTCGGACGGCGGTTCACCACTCTGAGCGGCTCGGCCTTTCCGACTTGCATGCCGGCGCCTAGAGCTTGGCCATGTTCTGCACGATGGCCGTGCCGAACTCCGAGCACTTCACTTCCTTGGCGCCCTCCATGAGCCTGGCAAAATCGTAGGTGACGACCTTGGACTGGATGGTCTTCTCCAGCGCGGCGATCACGCGGTCGGCCGCCTCGGTCCAGCCCATGTAGCGGAACATCATCTCGCCCGACAGGATGACTGAGCCGGGGTTGACCTTGTCCTGTCCGGCGTATTTCGGCGCGGTGCCGTGGGTGGCCTCGAACAGCGCGTGCCCCGTGTCGTAGTTGATGTTCGCGCCGGGCGCGATGCCGATGCCGCCCACTTGCGAGGCGAGGGCGTCGGAGAGGAGGTCGCCCGTGAGGTTGCAGCACGGGATCACGTCGAACTCGTCCGGCCGCGTGAGGATCTGCTGCAGGAACGCGTCCGTGATGGCGTCCTTGACCAGGATCTTGCCGGCCGGCGGCTTGCCGCCGCACTCGTCCCAGCCGATCGTCTTGTCGCCGAACTCCTTCTTGGCCAGCGCGTAGCCCCACTTCATGAACAGTCCTTCCGTGTACTTCTGGATGTTGCCCTTGTGCACGAGGGTGATGTTCCTGCGATTGTTCTCGATGGCGTAGCGGATGGCCGCGCGGATCAGCCGCTCGGAGCCTTCCTTCGACACCGGCTTGATGCCGATGGAGGAGGAGCCCGGG
>QHRW01000080.1 GCA_003220265.1 Candidatus Rokuibacteriota bacterium
TTCTCGCGGAAGATCACCATGTCGACCTTGTCGGGCCGCTTCACGGGAGACGGCACGCCCTGGAAGTACTTCACCGGCCGCAGGCACACGTAGAGGTCCAGCACCTGGCGCAGCGTCACGTTGAGCGAGCGGAAGCCCTCGCCCACCGGCGTCGTCAGCGGACCCTTGATGGCCACCAGGTACTCCCGGATGACGTCGAGCGTCTCCTCCGGCAGCAGGTTGGGCGGGCAGTCCTTGCCGTAGACGGCTTGCGCCTTCTCGCCGGCGTAGGTCTCGGCCCACGCGATCTTGCGCCGGCCCTTGTACGACTGCTCGACCGCGGCGTCCAGCACGCGCACCGAGGCCTTCCAGATGTCGGGGCCGGTGCCGTCGCCCTCGATGAATGCGATGATCGGGCGGTCGGGAACGCGGAGCTTGCCGTGCTCGATCGTGATCTTGTCGCCGGCCGGGATCTTGACCTTGCCTGCCATCAGACGTCCTTTCCGGGCTTTGCCTTGGTGTCGCCGGGTTCGAGCGCTCCCGAGGTCATCGGCGGCGTCTCACCGGTCTTGGGATCCACGGGCTGGCCGGCATTGAGCGCCGAGCCCGCGCGGAACCACGCGATCTGCTCGCGCGTCATGGTGTGATTCGCCTGGAGCTCGAGGATGCGGCCGTCCGGCTTCTTGATGTACACCTTCACCGGCTTGCCCGGCTCCAGCGTGTAGAGGCCGCTGACGGTCACGCGATCGTTCTGCTCGAACTTGTCGTAGTCGGCGGGATTCTGGAACGTCAGCGGCAGCACGCCCTGCTTCTTCAAGTTGGTCTCGTGGATGCGCGCGAAGCTACGGACGATGACCGCCGCGCAGCCGAGGTAGCGCGGCGACATGGCGGCGTGCTCGCGGCTGGAGCCTTCGCCGTAATTCTCGTCACCGATGACGATCCACTGCTGGCCCGCGCGCTTGAGATACCGCGCGGTCTTGGAGAAGTTCTGCCCGGCCTCGCCCGTGAGCGGATTGACGCCCTTGCCGGCCTCGCCGGTGAAGGCGTTCAGCGCGCCCAGGAACATGTTGTCGGAGATCTTGTCGAGGTGGCCGCGATAGCGCAGCCAGGGGCCGGCCGGGGAGATGTGATCGGTCGTCGTCTTGCCTTTGGTCTTGACCAGGATGGGCAGGTCGATGAAATCCTTGCCGTCCCAGGCCACGAAGGGCCCCAGGAGCTGCAGCCGCTCGCTGTTCTCGGGGATCTGGATGTGCACGGCGTCGGGATTGGCGGCCGGCGCCTCCAGCCCGGCGGTGCCGCGCACGAACCCGTCGCGCGGTAGCTCCTCGGCCTCGGGCGGCGTCAGCCGCACCTTGCTGCCGTCGGGCGCCGTCAGCGTGTCGGTGAGCGGGTTGAACTCGAGCGTGCCGGCCAGGGCCAGCGCCGTCACGATGTCCGGGCTCGTGATGAATGACAGCGTGGAGGCGCTGCCGTCGTTGCGGCCCGGAAAATTCCGGTTGAACGAGCTGACGATCGTATTCGTCTGATCGGGGCCGATGTCGGTCCGCTTCCACTGTCCGATGCACGGCCCACACGCGTTCGCGAGGACCGTGCCGCCGATCTTGCCGAAGGTGTCCACGAGGCCGTCGCGCTTGACGGTCTGGAAAACGCGCTCGGAGCCCGGCGTGACCAGGAACTTCGACCTGGCCTTGAGCCCGGCCTTGAGCCCCTGCGTGGCGATGTGCGCGGCGCGCGGCATGTCCTCGTAGGACGAGTTCGTACACGAGCCGATCAGCGCGTTGGTGATCGCCGCCGGCCACTTGTTCTCCCGGACCTCGGCAGCCAGCTTCGAGATCGGCCGCCCGCGGTCGGGCGAGTGCGGGCCCACGATGTGGGGCTCCAGCTCGTCCAGGTTGATCTCGACGATCTCGTCGTAGAACCTCTTGGGCTCGCTGAGGACGTCCGGATCGGGCACCAGGTGCTCGCGCGACTCCTCGGCCGCCTTCGCGATGTCGGCGCGCTCGGTGGCGCGCAGGTAGGCCGCGATGCGCGCGTCGAAGGGGAACAGCGAGGTGGTGGCGCCGAGCTCGGCGCCCATGTTGCAGATGGTCCCCTTGCCGGTGGCGCTGATCGACTCGGTGCCCGGGCCGAAGTACTCGATCACCTTGTTGGTGCCGCCCTTGACCGTGAGCAGCGTGCACAGATAGGTGATGACGTCCTTGGGCGCCGTCCAGCCGGAGAGCTTGCCGGTCAGGTGCACGCCGATCAGCTTGGGATGGAGCACCTCCCACGCGAGCCCCGCCATCGCCTCGCCGCAGTCGGCGCCGCCCACGCCGATGGCGATCATGCCGAGCCCGCCGCCGTTGGGCGTGTGGGAGTCGGCGCCGATCATGAGCCCGCCGGGGAAGGCGTAGTTCTCCAGCACGACCTGGTGGACGATGCCGGCGCCGGGTTTCCAGAAGTCGAGGCCGAACTTCAGCGCCGACGAGCGCAGGAAGTTGTAGACCTCCTCGTTCTCGCTGATGGCGCGCGCCAGGTCGTCGGCGGCGCCCGACTCCGCGCGAATCAGGTGGTCGCAGTGCAGCGACGACGGCACCGCCACGCGCTTGCGGCCCGACATCATGAACTGGAAGAGGGCCATCTGTCCCGTCACGTCCTGCAGCGCCACCCGATCGACGCGCAGGCGCAGGATGGCCTTGCCGCGCTCCCACACCTGGCTGTCGAATTCCCAGCAGTGCGAGACCAGGATCTTCTCGGTCAGCGTGAGCGGGCGGCCGAACTTGCGGCGGGCCTGGGCGATGCGGTCGGGCATGGAGGCGTAGAGCGAGCGGATCTGCGGCACGGACATCGGGGCCTCCCTCTTCGCAGGCAAAAGAGCGCCCCGACTCCGCACGGGAGCAGAGGCTTCATGAAAGACAAATTACTCTAACGCGGCGCGGCGTTAGCGTCAAGGATCGCGGGCGCGCACGCAAGTGGTGGGATGATCTGGGCGATGTCCGACACAGTCGCGATCCGCGACGCGCGCGAGGCTGACCTCGCGCGCATCGTCGCCATCTACAACGAGGCCATTCCCGGCCGCCGCGCCACCGCCGACACCGAGCCCGTGGCCGTGGACAGCCGCGCCGCCTGGTTTCGCGAGCACACGCCGGCGCGCCGGCCGCTGTGGGTCGCCGAGCGCGACGGCGCGATCGTCGGCTGGCTGTCCTTCCAGGACTTCTACGGCCGGCCGGCGTACGGGGCGACGGCGGAGGTCAGCGTGTACGTGAGCGGCGCCGCGCAAGGTGGCGGCATCGGCGGCCGGCTGCTCTCGCGCGCGCTCGAGCGGGCGCCCGCGCTGGGCCTCACGACGCTCGTGGGCTTCATCTTCGCCCACAACGGGCCGAGCGTGGCGCTCTTCGAGCGCCACGGCTTCACGCGCTGGGGCCACCTGCCGCGCGTCGCGCGCCTCGACGGCGTCGAGCGCGACCTGCTGATCGTCGGCCGCCGGCTATAGCGCGTGGAGCCCCGGGCGGGCCACGGCGCGCCCTCGAATCACCGAGTCCAGCAGCGCCCGATCGTGCTTGTAGGTGAGCAGGCGCGCGGCCCGCCGCAGCGGCAGCCAGCGGACGAGGTCGACGTCGTAGCGGGCCTCGGCGTCGCCCGCGAACGGGCGCATCACCCAGTAGCGGACGATCTTCAGGCGGCCCTTGTGATCGACGTGCGAGGTGGGCGGCAGCGCCTCTTCGAGGAGGCAGCGCAGGCCCGTCTCCTCCTCCACCTCGCGGAGCGCACAGGCCTGCAGGCTCTCGCCCGGCTCCAGCTTGCCCTTCGGAAACGTCCAGTCGTCGCGGCGAGAACGATGGATCAGCAACACTTCCGGATTGCCCTGCGTCGACTGCCTGATGATGACTCCACCAGCCGCTCTCACGATCGCGCGTTCGTTCATCGGTATCACGAGTGTAATGAGAGAGCCGCGCATCTCCAAAGTTTGTCGGCGTTGGCGTGCCGGCGGCAAATGGACTAGGCTCGGGCGTGTGACGGCCGGCAACCGTCTCGAGTACGACAAGCGCGTCAACCGGGTCATCGATCACATCCGCCAGCACCTGGCCGACGACCTGTCGCTGGCGGCGCTGGCCCGGGTGGCGGCGTTCTCCCCGTTTCATTTCCACCGCGTGTTCCGCGCCAGCACCGGCGAGACGGTCTTCGGCTTCATCCAGCGGCTGCGGATCGAGAAGGCTGCCGCCGCATTGCGCGATCATCCGCATCAGAGCGTGCTGGAGGTCGCCTTCGACCACGGTTTCGGCTCCGCCGCCACCTTCGCGCGGGCCTTCCGCGCCCGCTTCGGGATGAGCGCCACGGCCTGGCGGTCCGGCGGCTGGCGGCGCAGCAAGCACGGCAAACACGTTCGCAAGGCCGGCAAAGCGCGGCGCCGCCCGGCGAGGCAGACTGCGCCGATGAGCGTGCACGTGGTCGAGCGTCCGAGCCAGCACGTGGCCTGCATGCGGTACGTGGGGCCGTACGGCGCGCACGGCATCCCCGAGCTGTGGACGCGGCTGCGCCGCTGGAGCGCCGCCCACGACCTGGGCCCGGGGCCGCACGTGAAGCTCGGCGTGCGCTGCCGCTACGACGCCTGCGTCGTCGTGCCGCGGGACTTCACGCCCGACCGGCTCGTCGACGTCACCGACGTGCCCGGCGGCGCCTTCGCGGTGGCGGAGTTCGTGGGCACGGCGCACGAGATCCAGGGCGCCTGGGACCGCGTGTTCTCCGGCTGGCTACCGGGCAGCGGCTACGAGCCCGACGACCGGCCGTGCTACGAGCTCTATCGCGGCGATCCGACGGTGGACGACGCGCGCGGCGTCTTCCGGTGCGAGCTCCATCTCCCGGTGCGGCCGCTGTGAGCGCCGAGTTCTACGAGAGCCACGGGCCCATCACCGAACCCGGGCCGGAGGCCGCCGCCTTCGCTGACCTGCCGGCCGAGCTGCCGGCCCTGACGCGCGTGGTCCAGGGGCTCGTCTTCCACTACTTCGCCGACGAGGCGCTCTTCGGCTTTCGCCCGCCCAAGGAGCGGTTGCCCGAGATCGACAGCCGCACGGTCCGCTCCATGCTGGCGCGACTGCGCGCGCTGGATGCGCGGCCGCTGCGCGAGCCGCGGCCGCCGGAGCGACGCATCCTGGGTTGCTGCCGCGACTTCACCGTGCTGCTCTGCGCGATGGCCCGTCACCATGGAATCCCCTGCCGCGCCCGCGTGGGCTTCGCGCGCTACTTCAGCCCGGGCTTCCACGTGGATCACGAGATCCTCGAGTGGTGGGACGCGGGGCACGGCCAGTGGCGGCTGCTCGACCCCGAGCTGAGCGAGCGTCACGTCGCGCACTTCCGCATCGGCTTCGATCCCTTCGACGTCCCGCGCGAGCAGTTTCTCGTGGGCGGACGCGCGTGGCAGCTCTGTCGCCGCGGCGAGGCCGATCCCGACACGTTCGGGCTCGCGCCGGAGCTGCCGCAGCCGCGCGGGCTGACCTTCGTGCGCGCCCACGTCGTCCAGGACCTCGCCGCGCTCAACAAGCGGGAGCTGCTGCTCTGGGACATCTGGGGGCTGATGCAGGCGGAGCTCGACGCCGAGGTGCCGCTGCTCGACGAGGTGGCGGAGCGCACGCAAGCGCCGGACGCGCTCGCCGACCTCCAGCGCCTCTACGCGATACCGGGGCTCACCGTGCCGGGCCGCGTTCGCTGCCTGAGCCCCGCCGTGGGGCCGCACGACGCCGCCGTGGGTTAGCCGAGTCCCAGCAGCTTCCGCGTCGCCATCTGGCGCAGGCGGACGATCGACGTCGTCGGTGCCAGGCCCATCGGGCACACCTCCGTGCAGGCGCCCTGCCCGTGGCAACGCGCCAGCGCGTCGTCGCCGAGCAGCACGCGCCAGCGCGCCTCGCCGGCGGCGTCGCGCGAGTCGCGCTCGAGGGTGAAGGCGCGATTGAGGGCGGCCGGGCCGGGGAAGCGCGCGTTGTGGCCCACCATCGTGCACGCCGACAGGCACATGCCGCAGCCGATGCACTCGATCGCGGGATCGATCTCGCTCCGCTCCGTCGAGCCGGCGGGGATCCGCGCATAGGGCTCGGCGTCCGGGGCCGGCACCAGCGCCGCGCCGACGGCGCGCATCCTGGCCGTGAACGGCGCCATGTCCACGACGAGGTCGCGGAGCAGCGGGAAGTGATAGAGCGGCCGCACGCGGATCGCTCCCGCGCGCAGCGAGACCAGGCGCGTGCGACACGCCCACCGCTCGCGCCCGTTGACCACCATCGCGCAGGAGCCGCACATGCCCACGCGACAGGCGTAGCGGAACGCCAGCGAGGGATCGCGGCGGCGCTGGATCTCCACGAGCGCGTCGAGCACCGTCGTGTCGGGGCCGGCGTCCACGTCGAACGCCTGCCAGCGCTCGCGCTCGCCGCGCGACCAGCGGAAGACCGAGAGGCTCGTCGGCATCGCGCTATACTACCGCGCCGACGGAAGGAGTCACCGTGGCGCAAGGTCACGACCGCCTGCTGCTGCTCGATCGCTATCTGCGCATCGCCACCATCAGCCGGCAGGTCACGCCGGCCATGGTCGAAGACGTGCGCGCCTTCTGGCGCGACATCGGCCTCCACCTCGACGTGCTGCCCGTGCCCGACGGCAGCGGCACGCCTGCGCTGTGGGGGGAAATTCCCGGCCCCAAGGGCGCGCCGACGCTCCTGCTCTACGGCCACTACGACGTCCAGCCCATCGGCGACCTCGAGCGCTGGCGCTGGCAGGACGTGGCGTGCAAGCCGTTCGAGCCGACGTACTTCCACGCCGGGCGGCCGGTCGATCCGCGCACGCTCGACGAGCGCGCGCTGGGCGACGTCACCGTCGTGGCGCGCGGCGGGGCTGACAACAAGGGCCAGCACCTGGCCAACGTGCTGGGCGCGCTCGACGCCGCGCGCGCCGGGCGGGCGCAGTGGACGGTGCGCGTGATCCTCGACGGCGAGGAGGAGCACGGCAGTCCCAACCTCGACGCCATCGCGCGCGCCCATCGCGACCGCCTGCGCGCCGAGCTGCTGATCGGCTCCGACGGTCCCAAGCAGAAGAACGAGCCCACGCTGGTGATGGGCGTGCGCGGGCTGCTGGGCGTGGAGCTCGTTGCCGACAACGGCAAGCCGGCCTCGCTGCATTCCGGCAACTACGGCAACATCGTGCCGAACCCGGTCCTGCCGCTGGCCCGCGTGATCGCCGACATCGACGAGCGCGTGCGCGCGTGGGGCGAGAGCCACGACGCCTTCCGTCGCGAGGCCCGCGAGCTGTTCGCCAAGTGGGAGGACCGCGCGGTGTGGACGCCGTTCCTGCGCCCGACCGTCAACGTCAACCACTTCATGACCGACGGCGCCTCGCCCACGGCGCGCCGCACGATCATTCCCCGCACGGCCAATGCGCGCCTGGACATCCGGCTCACGCGCGACACGCCGGTGGAGGCGATGGTGGAGATCGTTGAGCGCGTGGTGGCCGAGCACAAGGACCGCACCCCCGGCATCACCTTCACCGTGCGCACGGCCGGCCAGCCGGCCAGCTATACGTCGCCCGACCGTCCGGAGTTCGGCTGGCTCCTGCGCCTGCTGGCCGAGCACGGCGACGCCGATCCCGTCGCGCTACCCACGCTGGGCGGCACGCTGCCGCTCTGGGTCTTCACGGAAACGCTCGGCATCCCGGCGCTGTGGATCCCCGCCGCCAACAGCGACAACCAGCAGCACGACGTCAACGAGCACTACGTGCTGAAGCACTTCTTCGGGCAGATGAAGCTCTACGCCGCGATCGTGAGCTCCCGTCCGGCGTAATCGCCCCGGCTCAAAGAGAACCTTTGAGCCGCGCGAGGGCATCATGCTGGCTTCACCCACGGGCATGCTGAGACTTCTTCGTGCTCGCCGGAAAGTCGATCTCATCTTGTAAGCGCGCGAGCTTTGACGTTGAGCCCAAGGCCCGTCTCGCCGCCTTTAACATCTTCTTGGCGTCACCCGCTCGACCAAGATCAGTAAGCGCTTTGATACTGCCGATATAGGCTTCCTCGACGATAGAGAGCCCGTCGAGTCGTGCTTTTTCGAAAAGCTTTAGCGCCTCTTGGCTCTTGTCATCGACAGCGTAGAGGAAATGCGCCAACTCATTCACGGCGTATGGAACGCCCACCACGAGGTCGGCGGCAGCCTTCAAGGCCTGCCGCGCCTCGTTCAATTGCGATTTGCCATCGCCAACCGTGAGCTGTAAAGCCATACCTTTGTAAACGAGAAGAACTGGGACTTCTGGGTACCGTTCCAGCACCTCAGCGACTACGTCTGGCCTGTCTTCTGATTTGCCTCACGGTTGCGGCCGTATTCGTCGTGATAGCTCGCGGAGCGCTTGAGACTACCAGGGACGACATCTTCGGCCCTGGCGTTCTCATCACTTCTTTCCGCCTTGAAGGTTTCTTCGTCTCCCACGATCGCGCACCCGACTCCCGGCGTGCTCAGGTGGCGAGTGTATTACCGCAGGACCCGGGCGCCAGTGTGCCCGGACAGATACATCGTCACTCGTCAGTATCAGTACCAGCGCCACGTCCACACCGTCACGAAGATCGTGGCAGTCATCACCAGCGCCAGCACGAAGAGCGCGCGGTGCCAGCGCAGCGGCAGGCCGAAATCCAGCAGCAGCGCGCGGACGCCGAGCAGCGCGTGCAGCAGCACGAGGGCGAGCAGCGCGGCCTGCAGCCCGCGACGGAACGGGTTGACCAGGTGCAGCGCGACGACGACCAGCAGCGCGATGGCCGCCGCCCGCTGGATCAGCCACGCCCACATGCCGGTCGTGGTGCCGCGCCAGCCCTCGGGCGTCGTCCAGTCCCGGCGGAGGACGCGCGGGGCGTCGCTCATTTCCAGGTGATGTCGAAGACGATCGGCGTGAAGACCGCCGCGGCCACGACCACGGCGCCGACCACCACCATGATCCAGGTGCGGCGACGCGCCATCAGCGCCCGGCGGCGGCCATCACAGGCTGGCCTTGCGATACGAGCGCTTGGCGGCGATCTGGCCGTCGCGCAGCGCCAGGATGTCGCAGCCGTGCACCTCGTAGCGGCCGGCGCCGCGCGGGGTGCCCGTTGTCACCCACTCCACCACGGCGATCTCCGGGCAGGCGAAGTGCCGCGTCTCGTCCCAGCGCACGTCGGGAATCCGCTCGAACATGTCGCCGAGGAAGTCACGCAGGGTCTTCTTGCCGACGACCCGCGAGCCCCACGGGTCCTTGCCGAACGAGGCCTCGAAGATCACGTCGTCGGTCATCATGTCGAGGATGCCCTCGACGTCGTGGCCGTTCCACACGGTGTTGAAGCGATCGATGAACTTCTCTCCGTCGAATGCCATGGCTGTCTCCTTCACTTGAGTCGATCGACCGCGATGCGGCCCTGCGCCATCACCAGGCGCACCTCGTCGAGGGCCTGAACGCGCTCCGCGGGGTTGCCGTCCACCGCCAGCAGGTCGGCGGCGAGCCCGGGCGCGATGCGGCCGGTCTCGTGCTCGAGACCCAGGGCGCGGGCGGCGGCGGCGGTCGCCGCGTGCACGGCGGCCGCCGGTGTCATGCCGCCCTGCACCATCAGCGCCAGCTCGGGCACCAGCGTGCCGTGCGGGTTCAGTGGCGTGCCGGCGTCGGTCCCGGCGGCGATCGGCACGCCATGGCGCAGCGCCATGCGAAACCCTTCGAGGTGACGATCGGCCACGGCGAGCGACTTGCGCACCGCGTACTCGGGAATGCCGCCCGCCACGCCGCCGGCCGCGATGGCGGCCGGCGCGATCAGCGTCGGCACCAGCGCCACGCCGTCGCGCGCCATCCGCTCGCACAGCGCCTCGGTGAGGAACACGCCGTGCTCGATCGTGGTGATCCCGCCCTCGAGACAGTTCGCGATACCGTCGCTGCCCATGGCGTGCGCGGCCGTCCGGCGGCCGGCCTTGCGCGCCTCCTCGATGCCGGCCACGACCTCGTCGCGCGTGAGCTGGGCGGAGTTCGGCTCCACCCCGGGCGTCATCACGCCGCCGGTGGCGAAGAGCTTGATGACGTCGGCGCCGGCCTTGAGCTGCTCGCGCACGGCCTTGCGCACGTCGTCGGGGCCATCGGCCTCGCGGCCGATCAGGTTCCAGCCGTGGCCGCCGGTCATGCAGATACCGCGCCCGGCGCACAGGATCCGCGGGCCCGGGATGAGGCCGTGGCGCACGGCGTCCCGCACGCTCAGCTCGGCGTAGTCGCGGCCACCGAGGTCGCGCACGGTCGTCACGCCGGCCTCCAGCGTCTGCCGCGCCCGCAGCACCGCCTTGATCACGGTCATCGCGTGCGAGTCGCGCTGCATCGCGGCGGCCGGATCGGCCTCGCCGCCGAAGCACAGGTGCACGTGCAAGTTGATCAGCCCGGGCAGCAGCGTCAGCCCGTCCAGCCGCAGCGTCGTGCCGGCCGGCGCGTCGCTCGCCGCCACCACGGCGCCGATGCGCCCCTGCTCGACGACCACCGCGCGCCCCGCCACCGGTGGCGCACCGCTGCCGTCGAGCAGCAAGGCGCCGGTCAGGATGGTGCGCTCCATGGCGAGCGATGATACCGCGCTCACTGCGCTGGAACCCTGCTCAGAGTTCCATGCCGTCGTGAGCGACCAGGATCTCTCCGCTGAAGTGCGGCCGCGCGGCGTCGATCCACATCTGGTCGGTGACGAGCGGGTCGTCGGCCGGCACCAGGTGGGAGATGACCAGCGTCTTCACCCCCGCGGCGGCGGCCACGCGACCGACGTCCTCCGCGGAGGTGTGACTGTCGATCAGGTGCTGCTTGAGCGTGGCTGCCTGGGGCACGCGCGCGACCAGACGATCCACGGCGGGAAGGTACAGCGCTTCGTGCACCAGCACGTCGGCGCCCTTGGCCAGGCGGATGAGGTTGTCGGACTTGTTGGTGTCGCCCGAGAACACGATCGCCCGGTCGGGACAATCGAAGCGGAATGCCAGCGCCGGCGTCACCGGTGGATGATCCACCACCGCCGCCGTCACCTTCACGCGCTCGTCCTGCATCACGGGACCCGCCTGGCTGATCTCGTGCGGATGGACGAGCGGCACCAGCGGCGCGCGGCCCTCGTCGGCAATCCGTGTATCGATATCGTAAGCATTCAGCTCGAAGAAGAGCCGGGTCATCTTCTCGAGCGGCGGCGGGCCCCACGTGTCCACGCGTCCCCGCAGTCCCGTCGTCCACGCCAGCAGGATGAGATTGCCGTAGTCGGCGTTGTGGTCGGAATGGTGATGGGTGATGAAGACGTGGCGCAACGTCGGCAGCGGTACGCCGGCCTGCACGAGCTGGCGCGCCACGCCGTTGCCGCAGTCGATCACGTAGAGGACGTTGTCGACGACGATCGCGTGCGCGGTGGAGCCGCGCGTCTTGCGCGGCCGCGGCCCGCCGCCGGTGGCCAGGATGATGAGCCGGCTGCGCTTGCCCTGTCCACCGGCTCGCGCGGGGCCCGTGGCCACCGCGAGCGATGCGGCCGCACCCGCCAGGAATTTGCGGCGTGAGACGACGTCGTGCATCGCGGCCAGCATCGTATCATCCGGCCGCGGCGGCCGACGCGTCAGACGACGATCTCCATGCGCAGCCCGTGGGCGTCGCATGGGGGATCGGCGGGCAGCGTCGTGGCCTGCCCGCGATGGATGCGCTCGGCGGTCCACAGCGTCGCGAAGGCATCGACCACGTCGTCGGCCGCGCAGCCGAGCGCGCGCCGCTCGGCCAGCGCGCGCGTGATCGCGTCACCGCACCACGCGCGCAGGAGCCGCACGCGCTGGCGGTGTCCCGTGGCGGTCTTCTTCGGCGCCGCCAGGGGCGACCCGCCGTTGAGCAGGGCGAAGCACACCTCGGGATGCGCCTCGTGGACGATCGGGCGATAGGACGGATGCCGGCGCAGGAGCCGATCGGCCTCGCGGATCTTGGGCACGATCGCCCACGCCTGGATCGACACGCCCTTGCCCTCCACGCGCCGGCGCACCGCCGAGGCCTCGGCGTGCGAGCGGGCGGCCAGCATGGGGCGGATCGGCGGGGTGAAGACGCAGCAGCGCCGCTCGCCGAGCCGCACGCGCGCCTCGCCGTCGCAGAGGCGCGCGCCGCGCTTCGTCAGGCCGATCGGGATGTCCACGGCGACGACCCGCGGCCGCACCGCGTCCCTGAACAGGTCGGCGAGCGCGTCGATGCGTCGCCAGCGGAACTCGCCGCTGTCCGCACGCGAGACGGCGACCCAGCCGTCGCGACAGCCGTCGACGCCGATCAGCACCGCGGGCGGCGAGCCGTCAATCGCCGATCTCGACCAGGGCCGGCGCCTTCGTGCCGGCCGGCGTGGCGCGCGTGAGCGCGACAGGCTCCGTGGAGATCACCGGGCCATCGGGCCCGCGCCGCGCGCGAACGCTGAACGGCGGCTCCGCCGAGGCGGCCGGGAAGTCGCGCCGGTAGTGGGCGCCGCGGCTCTCGCGCCGCTCCAGCGCCGAGCGCGCGATGAGCCGCGCGGCCAGCGCCTGGTTGCGCACGCTCAGCCAGTCCTGCCAGGCGGTGTTGAGCGAGGGATCGCCGGCGACGCCGACGGCGTCCAGCCCGGTCTCGATGCGCTCGAGCGATGCCAGCGCCGCCGTGAGGCTCTCCCCGTCACGGACGAGGCCGGCGCGATCCCACATGGCGTCGCGCAGTGACGCCTGCAAGTCGTAGAGTGCCGGTCCCGGCGCGCGGGCGAAGGGCGCCGTCAGCGCCTCGACCACCGGCTTCAATGCCGCCGTGTCGACGCGCGGCAGCGGGCGGCTCTCGACGAACGCCGCGATCGTATCGCCCGCGATGCCGCCGAAGACGGTCGACTCGGCGACGCCATTGCCGCCGAGGCGATTGGCGCCGTGCACGCCGCCGGTGTCCTCGCCCGCGGCGAAGAGGCCCTCGATCGCCGTGCGACAGGCCGGGTCGATGACGACGCCACCCATCATGAAGTGCGCGGTGGGACCCACCTCGACCGGCCCCCGCGCGAGGTCGCGGCCGAAGTCGCGGCAGCGGCGGACCATGCCGCGGAAGTTGCGCTCGACCACCTCGGCCCCGAGGTGCGAGACGTCGATCCACACGCCGCCGTTGGGCGTGCCCCGCCCCTCCACCACTTCCAGGAACGACGCGCGCGAGACGAGGTCGCGCGTGGAGCGCTCCATGCGCGCGGCGTCGTAGCGCACCATGAACCGCTCGCCGCGGCCGTTGCGCAGGTGGCCGCCGGCCCCGCGCAGGCCCTCCTCGAGCAGCGCGCCCGTCATCAGCGAGCCCGGAATGACGAGCCCGGTGGGATGGAACTGCACCATCTCCATGTCGCGCAGCGGGAGCCCGGCCCGGTACGCGAGCGCGATGCCGTCGGCCGATTTGTCGGCCGAGCACGCGATGACGCGGTACATCGTGGGACCGCCCCCCATCGCCAGCAGCGTGGCCCGGGCGCGCACGGCCGCGAACGTCCCCGCGCGCATGTCGAGCAGCAGCGCGCCGGCGGCGCGTCCCTCGCCGTCCCGCAGCAGCTCGACCGCGCGGCATTCTTCGAGCGCGCTCACGTTGGCGCGCGCGAGCACCTGCTCGGTCAAGCGGTTCATGATCTCGATGCCGGTGAGGTCGCCCTTGTGGATCGTTCGGTCGTGACTCTGCCCGGCGAACGGCTTCTGGTGGATGCGCCCCTCGGGTGTGCGGTCGAACAGGCAGCCGTAGCGCGACTCCAGCTCCAGCACGCGGCGCGGCGCCTCGGTGACGAGCGTCCACACGAGCTCCTGGTCGTTGATCCAGCCGCCGCCGGCCAGTGTGTCGAGCAGGTGGGCCTGCAGCGAGTCGGGCTCCGTGAGCACGGCGTTGTAGCCGCCCTGCACCATGCGCGTGCAGCCGGCGCGGCCAAGCAGGCCCTTGACCACCACGGTCACGCGCAGCGCCGGGGACGCGTCGGCGGCGTGGAGCGCGGCGGTGAGGCCGGCGCCGCCGGCGCCGAGGATGAGGACGTCGGTGTCGAGAGTGGCGATCACCGCCCGCGGGCTACTGGACGAGCAGACGTTGCAGCAGCGCGCGGCCCTGCGGCGAGGTCCACGACTTGTTGCCGAGCGCCTTGGCCACCAGCTTGCCGTCGCGGCCGATCAGGAACACGGTCGGCGTGGCGGTGATGCGATAGGCGGCGCTCGCGTCGCCCTCGGGGTCGAGCAGGACCGGCAGCACCAGGTTGTGCTTCTGCACGAAGCCAGCGACGGTGGTCCGGGTCTCCTCGATGTTCACGGCGTAGAGCGCCAGACCGAGGTCCTTGTACTCGCGGTGCACCTGCTCGATGGTCGAGGGCAACTCCCTCGTGCAGTACGGTCACCAGGAGGCCCAGAAGTAGAGCATCACCGGCCGCCCGCGATGCTCGGCCAGCGTCACCTTCTTGCCATCGCCGAAGCGCTCCAGCTCGAAGCCGGGCGGCGCCTGGCCGTCGAGCGGGATCATCTGCAGGTCGAACAGGAGGTCGTCGAGGACCTTGTCCTTGTCGGCGGCCGGCGCCGGCGAGCCGCCGCCGATCAGGGCCAGAATCACGAGCCCCGTCACCACGGCCGTCCAGCGCGGGATCGTCATGGTGCGTACTGTACCAGAGCGTGCCTCACGGCTTGACGTACGCGTAGCCGAGCTCCTGCAGCTCCATCACGCGCGCCACGCCACTCGGCACCGCGGTGAGCCCCTCCAGCAGCTCGCGCAGCTCGAGCTTCTGGCTCTTGAGCGCGATCTGGCAGGCATCGATCCGCAGGCCGCCCACCAGCAGCTTCTCGACCTTGCCGCGGACCTCGGGGTCGAGGTCCTTGGCGCGGAACGTCCTGAGCGCCGGCCCGTGCACGACGAGCTCGAGCGCCTCGATGTTCTCCCAGCCCACCGTGTCGACGTGGTTCTGGATGTTGGTCAGCACGGCGATGGCCTTGGCGTTGCCCGCCTCGTTCAGGTGATAGAAGATCTTGTGCTTCTTCGCGTACTCCTTGCTGTGCGTGGCCTCGGCGGCCCAGGCGCCCAGCGCCAGCAGCGCCACCAGCGCGGCGAGAATTCGTGCCCGCATGCTCGCTCTCCTCTCGTCGATCGTCAGCGCACTCGCACGCGCGGCCGCGGCGCCATCCGCACGCGCTTGAGGCTGCGCAGGTGATCGGCCACCACGTCCCACACGGGCGGCCCGTCGGCCTCGCCGAGCGAGGCCCAGCCCGTCGCGCGATAGCGACGCGCCGGCTGCAGCGTGCGTCCGCCCACGCGGACGTCGCGGATGCGGCGGCCGATCGCCGCCGCGGGCTCGATCGTGTACGCGAGCCCGCCCACGCGCACCATGTCGCCGCCCTGACGATAGTACGGATCGGGATGGAAGAGGTTGTCGGCCACGTCCTCCATCAGCGTCAGGATCTCGCGGCCGGTCATCTCGCGCGTCCACGTGCCGGCATAGGTCAGCGCCGTGTGCGTGTAGACGTCCTCCAGTGTGATGGCCTGCCCCGGCACCATCGTGAGCCCCCAGCGAAAGCCCGGTGAGAACGCCACCTGGGCGTCGGCCCGCTTGAGCAGCGCGTCCAGGATCACCTCGTCGAAGGTGCCGTTGAAGTTGCCGCGCCGGTAGAGCAGCGACTCCGAGACCGCCAGCGTCTCGCCCAGCTTCGCCTCGTGCGGCGCCCGCACCTCGGTGACGAGCGCCGCCATCGCGGCATCTTCCGCGATCGCACCGGACAGGACGGGCAGCAGCCGGTATCGGTGACCCACCACGCGGCCGCCGCTCACCTCGAGATCGAGCCGGCTGAGGAACTTGCCGTGCGAGCCGGAGCTGACCACCAGCGTGCGCCCGACCTCGATCGGCTCCGGCAGGCCGTCGTGCGTGTGGCCGCCCAGGATCACGTCGAGCCCGGTGACGCGCGAGGCCAGCTTGAGGTCGACGGCGATGCCGTTGTGGCTCAGCAGCACCACGCAGTCCACCTTCTTGTCGTCGCGCAGCTCGCGCACCAGCGCCTGGATCTGGTCGTCGCGGATGCCGAACGTCAGGTCGGGCACGAAGCGGCGCGGGTGCGCGACCGGCGTGTAGGGAAACGCCTGGCCGATGACGCCGATCCGCACGCCGCCGACCTCTCGCACGGTGGCGGCCTTGAAGACGCGCTCGCCCCAGCCGACCTCGCTCACGTTCTGCGCCAGGAACTCGCCGGTGAAGCGCCCGCCGCCGTCGCGGTCGCCGAACAGCTCACGGACGCGCTCGAGGCCGTGCATGAACTCCCAGTGCGCGGTGAAGACTTCCACGCCCAGCTCGTTGGTCGCGCGCAGCATGTCCTCGCCGCGGCTCCACAGCGCCGTCGCCGACCCCTGCAGCGCGTCGCCCCCGTCGAGCAGCAGCGTCTTGCCGGGCCGCTCCGCGCGGACGCGCTTCACCAGCGTGGCCAGGTGCGCGTAGCCGCCCAGGCGCCCGTAGCGCGCGGCCAGCGCCGGGAAGTCGAGATACGTCAGCGCGTAGGCGGCCGGGCTCCCGCGCGGGATGCCGTAGGCGGCCAGGAAGGCCTCGCCCGTGAGATACGGTGGCTTGCCCCGCTCGGCGCCGACACCCAGCAGCGTGTCGGGCTCGCGAGAGTACACCGGCCGGAGCGTGGCGTGCGTGTCGGTGAGATGCAGCAGGGTGACGTTGCCGAGCGGCTCGAAGTCCAGCAGCCGCTCGGGCGCGTCGGCCGCCTCCGCCAGGGCGCGCGGCCCGAGCCCGGCCGTGGCCGCGACGCCGAGCAGCTTGAGCAGATCGCGGCGCGTCACGTCCATGGACGCCGCTGCGCCGCTAGTGGCGGATGCCGGGGACGTTCAGGGGCTTGCCGTTGTCGAACTGGGTGAGGTAGAGCTCGAGCTCGGCGTACTCGATGGAGTCGGCGGCGAGCATGTTCGCGCCCAGCGGCGTCATGCACCACTGGAAACGCTTGCGCATGTCCCAGGCGTCGTTGAGGCTCGTGCGCCACGTCGGGAGGTGGCGGGTGAGGCCGGCGGTCGCGTCGCCCAGCAGGCGGCCGCCGAGGAACTTTCCGGCCCCGCGGTCGGGCGTGTGGCAGTCGACGCACGCGTGATTGCGCTCGCCCACGCGACGATGAAAGGTCGCCTCGCCGCGCGCCAGCGCCGCTCGCGCGGGCGCGCTCGTCGTGTCGATGACCACCGGCATGCCGTCGGAGGCCATCTTGATGAGCATGGCGAGGTCGACGTTGGCGGCGCTCTCGATCAGCAGCGGCGCGCCGGTCGTCTCCGGCCCGTGCACCGTGAGGAAGTCCTCGATGGACATCACGCGTCGATACGCCTCTACGTACTTGGGATAGCGGGTGGCCACGCCGCGCATCGACTTTTCGGTGCCCCCGGCATGGCAGTCCGCGCAGGACTTCCCGGTGGGACCTCGACGACCCCACGTCGTCTCGGCGCTCTCGGCGCGGAGGACGGCCGGGTTGTTGGTGGGGTCGAGGTTGTCGCCGAAGCCGACCGGCTTGCGGCGCGTGAACGGATTGCGGTCGGGGTCCTTCTCGGCCACCACCGGGCCGCGCAGCGTCTGGAGGTAGGCGACGAGGTGAACGATCTCCTCCGGAGTGAACACGCCTTGCGCGCCCCAGGGCGGCATCACCGTCTTGGGGAACGTCACTCGCGGATCCCAGAGCTGCTGGTACAGGTACGCGTCGGCCAGTTTGCGGTCGGCCAGCGTGGAGAGGTCGGGGCCGACGCTGCCGGCCGGCCACACGTCGTCGCCCGGCACCAGGTGGCAGCCCGTGCAGGGTCCCTTGACGCGGTCGAGGAATAGCGCACGGCCGCGCTCGGGATCGCCGGTCACACCGGCCGGCATCGTCGCGCGCTGCACGGGCGGCTCGGGCCGCGTGTCGTCGTAAGCATAGGTGCGGAAGCGGGCGAAGTCCCGCGTCGTCCACCCCGGATAGCGCACCGCCACGCGACGGCCATCGGGCTCCACGCGCACGTCGCCCCGCGCCTCGGGCACCGCCCGCGAGGTCCAGCGTGGAAGGGAGGGACGGTCAGCGGCGGTGGCACAGCCGGCCGACAGCACGAGCACGGCGAGCCAGCGCATCGGGCGACGTCGCATCAGGCGCTCACGAGAACGCGATGTCGACCGAGCCCTCGTACTTTTGCCCGTGGGTGTCGTGGAAGGAGACGGTCAGCTTGCCGGGATCGGTCGCCTTCACCGCGAACGCGAAGAAGGGGTTTTCGCTGACGCTCTGGGTCGTGTCGAAGGTGGCGATCGTCTTGCCGAGGTACGTCACCGTGACGGTGTCGATGTACTGGTACTTCTTGTCGATGATCTTTCCGGCCTTGTCGCGCTCGATGCGCTCCATCGGGTGGATCACCAGGCAGCGAACGCGGATGACGTCACCGGCCTTGATGCTGGCGGGCACGCGCAGGCGGACCTTGCCGATGTCCGACATGGCCTAGCCTCCGCAGCCGCCGACGGTCACCTTCACCTCGCGCGTCAGCGCGAGGAGCGTGCCGTCGCTCTGCTCGACGATCGCCCGCACGTCCGTCGTCTCGCCCAGGCGGATGTTGGCGCCCATGTAGGCCTGGCCCGACGCCGGCGTGAGCGCCACGCGGGTGACGATGGGGATGCGGTTCTTGTCGGCCACGATGTAGATGTGCTTGACGTAGCTCTGCGGCGTCATCGGCGCGTTGACCTCGACGCCCACCGGCACCACCGCGCCGTTCTCGGCGATGAGCGGGATGTCGAGCTTGATCATGCCGCTGCCGTCCTTCATCGGCCGCCCGCCGAACACGCGCTTGAGCGCCGCCTCCAGCGGCTCGTTCTGCCCCAGCGCCTGCGCCGCGGCCGGCGCGGCGCCGCCCAGCGTGACCACGCCACCGAGCGAGACCGCCACCCCGACCGTCCCCAGCGCGCCCAGCGCCGCCCGCCGTGTGAGTCCCGTGTCGTGACCTTGCCTCATCGTCCCACCCTCCGCGCCCGCCGTCGGGGCGGTGCCCCATTATGCCCCGTCCGGCCTCGGAGGCGAATTCCTCCGCGCCGGGGTCACGGCAAAGAAGTCGTTCAGCGCCTCGGCCGTCGGCCCGGGAGCCTCCTCGGGGAAAAAATGGCCGGCGTCGATCGGCCAACCCTGCACGGCGTCGCTCCACACCCGCCAGAGCGTCAACGGTCCGCCGGCCTCGACGTACCAGGTGTTGAGCGCGCCTTCAGCACTCCAGAGCACGAGCAGCGGGCAGGCGATGCGCCGGTCGCTCGCGCGATCCGCCCGGTCGTGCTCGCGATCGCGGCTCGCGGCCGCTCGATACTCCTCGCAGATCGCGTGGATGTGCGCGGGATCCCGAAGCGCCTCGATGTAGGCCGCTCGAACCTCGGGCGGAAATGCCGACGCGGGAGAGCCCCACGCCCCGAGCGCGTTGTCGACGATGGCCTCGGGCGCCGCTGCCAGGATGCGCTCGGGCAGCGGCGCGGGCTGCGCCAGGAGCGACCACGGCCAGTACGCAAGGGCGAACCTCGCGTCGGCTCGGTCCCACACCGTCTCCGTCGGCAGGACGTCGAGGACGGCCAGCCGGTCGACGCGGCCGGGATGGTCGAGCGCCAGGCGATAGGCGACGCGACCGCCGCGGTCGTGCCCCGCGACCGAGAAGTGCTCAAACCCGAGCCGCGCCATGACGGCCACCATGTCGTGCGCCATGGCGCGCTTGGCATACGGCGCATGGTCCGGCGTCGAGGCGGGGCATCCGCTGCGCCCGTAGCCGCGAAGGTCGGGACAGACGACCGTGAAGTGGCGCGCCAGGAGGGGCGCGACGCTGCGCCACATCAGGTGGGTCTGCGGAAAGCCGTGCAGCAAGAGGACCGGCGGCCCGGCCCCGGACCAGCGCACGAACACCGTGGTCTCGCCCGTGTCGACCTCGGTGGTCTCGAAGCCGTCCATCGTCCAGGCCGCCGCGCGGCGCGGGTCAGTCGAGGCGGTACGCCTGGGCGTCGGGCTTGAAGGCCCGTGGCAGCCAGAGGGGACGGCGCAGATTGCCGGGCCCGGGCGCCGGGCGCGCCTTGGCCAGCCACTCGCGGTAGACCTCGAACGAGCGGTTCGTGTCCACGAAGATGTCGCCGTAACGCTCGCCGGCCGCCGGCCGGGTGACGGTCACCTTCTGATGCCAGCAGTGCTGGCCGCTGACGGGGTCCGGCTGGACGGGGAACGTCAGGTTCTGATGAACGCCGGCATCCTCCCACCACACGCGCTCGGAGTCGGGATCCTCGCTGGTCCACGGGCGCACGCCGTGCACCTGCCGCATGCGCCAGCGGCCGGGCCCTTCCCGCTTGAGATCCACGAGCGCCGTCGACCAGCGCTCGCCGCCGCTCGACTCCGCGAGCCGCCAGCGGCCGAGATGATGCGAGCACGCGACGATGCCCGGCCGGATCGCCTCCGTCACCCACACCTTGTCGACGAACCAGCCGATGGCGGTGGCGATCTTCAGCAGGTCGCCGGTGGCCACGCGCAGGCGCGCGGCGTCCTCGGGATGGATCCACAGCGGGTTCGTGTGCGAGATCTCGTAGAGCCACTTGGCGTTGCCCGAGCGCGTGTGGATCAGCGTCGGCAGCCGGAACGTCGGCAGCAGCACCATCTCGCCCTTGCCGCGATCGATGTTCGACCAATGCACGTGGCTGCGGATGTACCCGGGCAGCGCTTCCTCGGGCCACTTCCAGTCCTTCAGCGTCTTGCTGAAGAGCTCCAGCTTGCGCGAGGGCGTGGGAAACCCGACGTACGCGCGCCCGTCGATCTGCACACCCACGGCGTTGCCGTTCTTGCTGATGACGCTCGTCACCGGATCGACGGCCGTCCCGTCCATCTCGCGGGCGGACGGGGGCAGCTCGTGGGTGCGATAGACGTTGTCCTCGATCAGGAAGGCGCCGTAGCGCCGCATGTACTCGAGCGGTGTGAGGTTCTCGCGCTTCGCGGCCTCGGGCAGGCCGGGCACGCTGTTCTCGAACATCCACTGATAGAATTCGGCGATCCGTAACTTCTGCCCAGGGCGATAAGGAGACTCGAAGTATTTCCGGATTCCCAGCGCTCCGTCGGGGTCGATCCGCCAGGACAGCTCGATCCAGAACTCGTCCTCTTCCCAGATTTGACCAAGGCCGGCCGCCTCGTGCGCCTGCCACGTGAGATCGAACGTCCGGCCGCGCCGCTCGAGCGCCACGCGCAGCACCGGCTGGCGAAAGCCGATCCACCGCGCGGCGTGCGTCTCCTGCGACATGAGGTCGTGGCGCTCGGAGGCGTGGCCCATCGGCAGCACGTAATCGGCGAACCACGCCGTCTCGCTCCAGACGGGCGTGAGGCACGCGTGACGCTCCACCTTGGCCTCGTCGGTCAGCATCTCGATCCACGACATGCCGTCGGGGTTGGTCCACACGGGGTTGTAGACGCGCGTGAAGTACATCGCCAGCTTGCCGCGGCCCTCGCGCAGGAAGTGCGGGAGCAGGAAGCTCATCTCGAAGAACGCCAGCGGGTACTCCTTGGGCATCAGCAGCTCGCTCCACACCTTGCCCGGCGGCGGCATCATGGGCGGCGCCGGGATCGCCTTGTGCCAGGCGCTGGGCGCGGTGCCGCCCGGGGTGCCGACGGCGCCCACCAGCACCACCAGCCACTCGAGCGCGCGCGCCACCTGCCAACCGCCGAGGTTGCCGGCCGCCGTGTTGCGCCAGATGTGGGTGGCCAGCGCCGAGCCGGCAGCGCCGACCGCGCGCGCCAGCTCCACGATCGTCTCCGCCGGCACGCCGCTCTCGCGCGCCGCGAACTCCGGCGTGTAGCGCGCGTAGTGCGCGTCGATCGCCTCGTGGAAGGCCTCGAACGTCACCGGCCGGTCGGGATGCTCCTCGCGCAGGTACTCGTCCCAGTTGGTCCAGCGGCGGACGAAGTCGGCGTCGTAGCGCTTCTCGCGGATGAGCACGTGCGCCATGGCCAGCAGCAGGGCGGACTCCGAGCCCGGCCACGGCGCCAGCCAGTAGTCCGCCATCGAGGCGGTGTTGCTGAGGCGCGAGTCGATGACAGCCACCTTGGCGCCGCGCGACTTGGCCTCGATGATGCGCTGGGCGTGCGGGTTGAAGTAGTGGCCGGTCTCCAGGTGCGAGGACAGCAGCAGGATGAAGCGCGCGTTGGCGTGGTCGGGCGAGGGCCGGTCCATGCCGTGCCAGAAGGCGTAGCCGGCCCGCGCGCTCGACGAGCACACGTTGGTGTGGCTGTTGTGGCCGTCGATGCCCCAGGCGTGGAAGACGCGCTGCAGGTAGATCAGCTCGTGGCCCGGGCGGCCGAGGTGGTACATCACCTCGTTCTGCCGGCCCTCGACGAGGGCCGCGCGGATGCGACCGGCGATGTCGTCGAGGACCTCGTCCCAGGTCACGCGCTCCCACTGGCCGCCGCCGCGCACGCCCTTGCGGCGCAGCGGATAGAGGATGCGCTCGGGATCCTGCACCTGGTTCAGCGTGGCCGGGCCCTTGGCGCAGTTGCGGCCGCGGCTGCCGGGGTGCACGGGATTGCCCTCGAACTTCTGGATCTTCAGCGTCTGCTGATCGACGTAGGCCAGCAGGCCGCACGCCGCCTCGCAGTTGAAGCAGATCGTGGGGATCAGCGCGTAGCGCCGCTTGACCTTCTCGGGCCAGGCGACGGGATCGTACTCCTCCCAGTCGGCCCATCGCTCGACCGGAGGATAGGAGGCGAGCGCGGGTGCCGGTGTGAGGTCACGCGCGACCGGATGCAGCGGCTCGGGATGCGGCATGACTCTCCTTCGGTTAACGACGGCCGCCACGGCTCCGCCGGGGCGGCCGGAGCGTCGGGGGGGTTTGGGGGGCCATGTCGGGGCCCCCTAACTCAATGGAATGGACTGGCCGGCCTTGACCCAGAGGTCTTCGTAGATCCAGAGACCGAGGAGGGCCAGCAGGGCGGCAACGGCCGTGGCGACGGGCTCCTGCAGCGTCACGCCCATCGGCAGGTGCGTGGCGGGGCCGCCGAGACCCCACAGCACGAGGAGCAGCGGCAGCCCCACGCCGGCGACGACGACGCCGCCCCAGAAGCGCGACTGCCACGCGCCGTGCGTGATGAGTCGCGCGGCGCGGCGAACATCCACGCTCGGATGCGGGCCGAAGAGATCGAGCCCGAGGATCGCGATGTGCGCGAGGAGACCGGCGGCCATGGCCAGGCGCAGGCCCTCGACGCCCATCAGCTCCGGGCCCCACGTGCCGTGGCCGGTCAGCAGGTGCAGCACGATCAGCGTCGCGCTGCCCGCGACGACGGCGCCGGCCAGCAGATGCGGCAGGTGCAGTGGGCTCTGCCAGAAGTCGCGGCCCTCGGCCTGCCCGAACAGGAACGCGCTGTAGCCGGCGGCGCCGGCCGCCAGCACGATCACGGGCGCCGCCAGCGCGCGGAGCAATCCGGTATTGCCGGCGAGGCCGGCCGCGAGCCACGCGACGGCCAGCCCGCCGTAGGCGAGGAGGATCCACGTGCCCCACACGAGCCACGAGCGCGGGTTGCCCTTGAGCAGGATGTAGTGGAAGCGGTCCGGGCGCTTGAGGTCGAGCACGAGCAGCGCCGTGGTGATCAGCAGGAACAGCAGCGCGATCACCGGCGCCAGCACCGCGCTGAGGGGGCCGATGGTGTCCGGCCGCAGGAGCGCGTTGGCGGCGCCCACCAGCAGCGCGCCGGACGCGATCGCCTTCGTCCACAGGTACGCCGACACCCGCCAGCCCCACGGCCGGGGCGCGTGCGGCACGTCGTAGACGGGCCGGCTCAGCGCGCCGTCGCCACCGGGCTCGGTGGCCTGCACCGCGGCCACCATGCGCACCAGGTCGGCCTCGGCGGCCGGCCGCTGCCCGAACATGAACGTGGCCGCCGGCCGCTGCATCGTCGGCGTGAGCGCCGAGGTGTCGGCGCCGACGTAGAAGACCTTCGGGCGCGTGCCCTGCTCCGGCTTGCGCACGTCCACCTGCTCGCGCGCCACCAGGCGCGCGATGGGCGTGCGCGGGTCGTCGAGGTCGCCCGCGATGATCGCCGTCTCCGGGCACACGATGACGCACGCCGGCTCGAGACCCACTTCGATGCGGTGAGCGCAGTAGTTGCACTTGGCGGCGGTGTTGGTGGTGGGGTCGATGTAGAGCGCATCGTACGGGCAGGCTTGCATGCACGACTTGCAGCCGATACATCGGCGGCCGTCGAAGTCCACGATGCCGTCCGGGCGCCGATAGAGCGCCACCGTCGGACAGATGGTCACGCACGGCGCGTCGTCGCAGTGGTTGCAGCGCAGCACCGAGAAGTAGCGGCGCGTGTCGGGGAACGTGCCCTTCTCGACGTACTTCACCCACGTGCGAAAGGCGCCGAGCGGTACCCGGTTCTCTTCCTTGCACGCCACCGTGCAGGCGTGGCAGCCGATGCAGCGCCGGTGATCGATGACGAAGCCGTAGCGCACGCCTCAGGACCGCCCGTGGGTCAAGAGGTCCCACCACACGCGCACCGCCGAGACGAGGATGACGACGAAGAGCACACGCCGCAGCCCGGCGCCCGAGAGCCGGCGGCTGGCCAGCGCGCCGATCTGCGCACCCGGCACCGCGCCCAGCACCACGGCGAACGTCGGAAAGAGCGGCACCTGACCGGTGACGGCCTTGCCGAACACGCCGGCCGTGGCCGCCACCGCGGTGATGGCCAGCGAGCTTCCGATGGTGACGCGGATCGGGAGGCGGACGACGACCAACAGCAGCGGAACCAGCAGGAAAGCGCCGCCGGCGCCGACGAGCCCGGCCACGAGACCGACACCCAGGCAGACGATCATCGCCTGCGGCCGGTTGAACTCCACGCGCTCGGCGAAGATCGGCTGGCCTGCCGTCTCGAACGGCACGAAGAGCAGCGCGAGCGCGGCCACGGTCATGAGCCCGAAGACGGCGAGCAGCGTGCGATCGTCCGCGTACTTCGAGGCGACGGCGCCGACCAGCGAGCCGACGGCCATGGCCCCGCCGCCGAGCAGGGCGAGGTCGCGGCGGACGGCGCGCGTGCGGCGATGGGCGAGCATGCCCGAGAGCGAGGCCACGAACACCTGCACCATCGTGACCGCCGTCACCGTCTTCACGTCGAGGCCACCGACCTCGAGGAGCGGCGGGACGTAGAGGAGCAAGGGGATCATCACGATGGCACCGCCCACCCCGACGAGGCCGGCCACGAACGCCCCCGCGAGGCTCAGCACCACCAGGGTCAGGAGAAAGGTCACGCGGTCGAGACTACCTCAGGCTGGAATAGTAGGCGGCGACATCGGCCAGCGTCGCGTCGGGAATCGGCTTGAGGATCGCCTTCATCTTCGTGAGCGGCTCGTCCCCGGGACTGCGCTTGTCGGCCTTGAACAGCAGGAGCTGGTTCCGGATGTACGCCGCCGGCTGGCCGGCCAGCGCCGGCACCATCTTGGCGGCGTCGCCCTGGCCCTCCGGGCCGTGGCAGCTCGCGCACTGCGCCGCCGCCGCCCGCCCGCGCTCGACGGCGGCGCGCTCGGGGCGCACCGGCGTCGGCTCGCGGCGCTGCGCGGCGAAGAACGCCGCGACCTCGTCCACGCCGAGGAGCTTCACCTGCTTGGCGAACGGCTCCATCTCCGCCGACAGGCGCTTGCCGCTGGCGTAGTCCTCGATCGCCTTCTTGAAGTACGCGGGCGGCAGGCCGGCCAGGATCGGCACCGCCTCCGACCGGCTGTTGCCGGACGCGCCGTGACACGCCGCGCACGTGACGGCCTTCGCGTACCCGGGCTGATCGAGGGGGCCGGCCGCCCTCGACACGGCCGGCGCGCCGAGCAGGACCAGCAGCACCAGCAGGAGTCCGAGGCGCGCGCGGCTCATGCGACACCTCCGTTGCCGAGCACGTCGGCCCAGATGCTCTTGGCCCAGCCCTCGGCGTGCTGCGCGTACACCGTGGACTGGCCCGGCGTGAGCTTCTGCTCGACCTGCACGACCTTGCCGTTCTCGATCTTGTAGGCGTTGACGACGGCGATCACCTCGCGGTCGCTCACCCACGAGTAGCAGGTGTTCACGGGCGGCACCGGCGTCGCCTCGCGGCCGTTGAGGAGGTTCACGACGGCGTTCGCGCAGATCTTGCCCATCGCGTTGGCCATGGTGCCCGACTTCGGCACCGGCAAGCCGATCGTCGAGTCGCCGATGACGTGCGCGTTGCGGTGCTTGGCCGACTCGTAGGTGACGTGATCGACCTCGCACCAGCGCTTGTCGGCGCCGACGAGGTCGGCCTGGACGGCGATCGCGCCCGCGCGCTGGGGCGGGATGAGGTTGATCACGTCGTACTTCACCTTGTCGCCGAAGTCCGTCGTCACCTCGCGCGCCCCCGGATCGACCCTCACGACCTTGTTGGAGGCGCGGTAGTCGATGTTCGGATAGGCCTGCCACGCCGCCCGGAAGAGCGCGGCCTTGGACACGATGTTCTGGTTGGCGTCGAGCACGATCAGCTTCGACTTCGGCTTGTTCGTCTTGAGATACCAGGCCACCTGGCAGATCCGCTCGTACGGCCCGGGCGGGCAGCGGTAGGCGATGGGAGGCACGGTCAGCACGAAGGCGCCGCCGTCCGGCATGGCGCTGAGCTGCTTGGCCAGCTCGGCCGTCTGCGGGCCGGCCTTCCACGCGTGCAGCACGGTGTCCTGGGCGGCGGCCAGGCCCTCGACCTGCTCCACCAGGAAATCGACGCCGGGCGCCACGATGACGCGGTCGTAGACGAGATAGCCGTCGCCGATGCGCACGCGCCTGGTGTCGGGCTCGATGGCCGTCGCCGCCGCGTGGCGCACCTTCACGCCCGAGTCGCGCAGGCCGCCATACCCGAACGTGAGGCTTCCGAGACCGCGCACGCCGCTCAGCACGAGGTTGCTGAAAGGGCAGGAGACGAACGTCTTGTTCGGCTCCAGCATCACGACCTCGATGGACGGATCGGCCGCGCGCACGTACCTGGCGGCCGTGGCGCCGCCCCAGCCGCCGCCCACGACCACCACGCGACGTCCGGCCTTGGGATTGATCTCGCCGGTGCTGGTCGCGCATCCCTCCAGGCCCGCGACCGTGAGCACGCCGACGCCGGTTCCCGATGCCCTCAGGAATTGCCTGCGCGTCATCCGCGTCATATGCCCCTCCCCCAGGACGCCGCGCGTAGGGTAACAGAGTTAAATCGAGGAGCGCCAGATCAGTCGAGGGCGGACACCACCCGCGCGTCCTCGTTCCACGTGGCCAGCACCGCCCAGACGGCGAGGACGCCGAGAGTCATCACGAGCGCCGCGCCCCAGCCCAGCGCGCTCGGCAGGAACACCGCCCACCCGAGCTTCTGGAGCGCGCCGGTCTGCGCCAGCGCGACTCGCGCCAGGGACGCGCCCAGCGCGAAGCCGGCCAGCGCGATCCACAGCTTCACCTGCCCCTCGCCGGCGCGCCAGATGGAGCCGGCGCCGCAGCCGCCGGCCAGCGTCATGCCCACGCCGAAGAGCGTGCCGCCCGCGAGCGCGCCGATGCCGGCGCCGGGGAACACCCAGTCGCCCTTGTCCTTGAGGTCGGCGAACTTGAGCACGGCGAAGCCGAGCGTGCTGACGGCCAGCGCCAGCGCGGCGGCGCGCGTGTGCTCGGCGTCGCCGGTCATGAACGGCTCGCGGAAGGCGCGCACGAGGCAGAAGCGCGAGCGCTGGAAGATCACGCCGAACACCACGCCGAAGAGCAGGAAGATGCCCTGCGCGTGATAGCCCGTGCGCGCGTAGGCGAACGGCGCCAGCAGCAGTGCGGCGGCGAGCAGGAGGCCCGCGAGTGGCTGGCGGCTGGCCCCGCCCGCGGCCGGCGCGCCGTACACGCGCGCGGTCCCGCTCGACCACGCCGGGCGTCGATCCATCTCCCACAGCAGGTAGCGCAGGCCGAGGAAGGCGCCGAGGCCGAGGCCCAGCATCATGCCGAACCCCGAGAGGCTGAGCGCGCTCACCGCCGAGAAGAACCCGCCGATGTTGCAGCCGAAGGCCAGCATGGCGCCGACGCCCATCAGCACGCCCCCGGCTGCGCCCTTCACGGCCTCGCCGCGCGGCGGCACGCGCACGGCGAACTCGCGGCTCAGCAACGCGGCCGTGAGCCCGCCGAAGAGCACGCCCAGGTTGAGCAGCGAGCCGGAGTAGAGCCAGGGGGCGACGAGGTCGGCACGCTGCACGACGCCGGCGCCCCGCAACACCCAGTCGCCCCAGTTGCGCAGCCCGTCGGAGGCGGTCCACGGCCGATCGAACGCGAAGAGGAAGACGTTGACGGTGGCGACGAGGATGGCCGCGCCCCACACGGGCCACGGCCTGGCGAACACGGCGGCGTATTGCGCCGAGAGGGCGGCGCCCATCAGCCTTCGGTCACGGCGCCTCGCTGGACGACGAAGCGAGCACGCCGCCCGACTCGGAGCGCTCGACCACGCGATGCCCGGTGCGCTTGGAGAAGGCGTCCAGGTCCGCGGGCGCGCCGGGATCCGTGGCGAGGACTTCGAGGAGCCCGCCGGGGGCGACGTCGACGATCGCCTTCGCCAGCTTCATGCTCGGCCACGGGCAGGACAGGCCGCGGCAGTCGACCACGCGGGCGCCGCTCGACGGCGCCGGCGCCGTGGACGGCGCGGGCCGCTGGCGCGTGATGCCGTAGCCCGCCTTCACCCAGGCCGTCATGCCGCCGGTGACGTTGTGGAGGTTGGCCACGCCGTGGCGCTGGAGCGCGCTGATGACGGTGCTCGAGCGCAAGCCCCCGGCGCACACGACGGCCGTCAGCCGGCCCTCGGGGATCTCGCCCCGCCGCGCGGCGGCCTCGAACATCGGCAGGTGGAGCGCGCCGTCGATGTGGCCGTCGTCCCACTCCGCCGGCTCGCGCACGTCGAGCACGACGACGTCGCGTCCCTGCTCGAGCCAGTCGGCCAGGTCGTGCACGGTCATCTGCGGCGCCGTCTCGATGGGGAAGCCCTCGGTGCGCCACTCGACCATCCCGTAGCGCAGGAAGCCGGCGATGTCGTCCACGCCCACGCGCGAGAGCGCGGTGACGGCGCGGTCGAGATCGGACGGCGCGCCCATGAGCAGCAGCGGCCCGCCGGCCGGCGCCATGCCGGCCACGCGCTCGGCGAACTGCGGGCTCTCGATCCACACGTTGAGCGCGCCGGGCACGTGGCCCTCGCCGAACTCGGCGGCGTCGCGCAGGTCCAGCACGCACGCGCCCTGGGCGATCGCCTCGCGCGCCTCGCGCGCGGCGTATGGCCGCGGCTTGGCCGAGACCAGCGGCACCAGCCCCTTGTTCTTGGCCACGATCTTCTCGAACGCGGCGGGCTTGGGCGGGATGCCGGCCATGATGAAGTCCACGAACGCCCGCTTGTCGTCGTAGCGGAAGGCCGGGTTGAAGCGGCGCTCGAAGCCGATCGTGGAGCCGCCCTTGGACGACATGCCCTTGCCGCATGACGAGCCGCCGCCGTGCGCCGGGTACACCTCCACCAGGTCGTCGAGCGGCAGGAGCACACGCCGCAGGCTCTCGTAGATGTCTTCGGCCGCGCGCTCGCCGCCCAGATCCGGGCGGCCGACGGAGCCGACGAAGAGCAGGTCGCCGGTGAGCACGAACCAGGGCTCGGGCCCCCGCGAGTGGTCGATGACGAACACCGAGATCGAGTCGGGGGTATGGCCCGGCGTGTGCGCGATCTTCAGCTCGACCTTGCCGACGCGAAGCGTGTCGCCGTCGCTGACGTCCGCATGCTCGAAGGCGACGCCGGCGCTCGCGTGCACGTGGATCGCCGCCTCGCTGGCCGCGGCCAGATCGCGATTGCCGGAGATGTGATCGGCGTGCGTGTGGGTCTCGAGGACGTGGGCGATCCTGAGCCCCTTCTTGCGCGCGAAGCGGAGGTACTCGTTGACGCGATCGCGCCCGGGGTCGACCACGATGGCCTGCCCGGCGTCGCCGCAGCCGATGAGGTAGCTGAGGCAGCCGGAGTCCTCGTTCAGGAACTGCTGGAAGATCACGGCGCTTATTCTACAACGTGTATCGGTCTTTGGGCGCTGACGGCCTCGAGACGCAGCGCGAAAATGCCGGTGGAGGCGTTGCGACGAGCAGGGTTGCCCTGACGTATCGGGACTATGCGGCGCTGCCGGACGACGGCCGGCGCTACCAGCTCCTCGATGGGGAGCTCTTCGTGACGGCGGCCCCGGCGACGCGGCATCAGATGATCAGCATCCGGGCGCCGCTGCACGCGCACGTGACCGCACACGGTTTGGGCCACGTTCTGGCAGCCCCAGTCGACGTGATCCTCGCCGACACGTCGATCGTGCAGCCGGATATCGTTTTCGTGGGGGACGACCGGCAGCATCTCGTCAGTGCCCGCGGCATCGAGGGCGCGCCGACGCTTGGCGTCGAGATCCTGTCGCCGACCACGACGATGGTCGACCATCGAGATGTGGCGTCTCGGCGGCGACTCACCGACATCTGGCGCCTATAGAGATGGGGGGCCACGAAATGGCCCCCCAAACCCCCCAAACGTTCGGAGCGCCCCGGCGTAGCCGTGGCGCTCCTCTAATGCCCCGCGGCTTTTTCCTTCTCGGCCTTGGCTTCCTTCACGATCTTGTCGGCCTGGAAGGCCGGCACTTCCTCGTAGTGGGAGAACTCCATCGAGTAGCCGCCGCGGCCGCCGGTCATCGAGCGCAGGCTCGACTCGTACGTCAGCATCTCCGACATCGGCGCCGAGGCGCGCACGGTGGCCGTCTCGCCGGCCGGCTCCATGCCGTTGATGCGGCCGCGGCGCGAGTTGAGATCGCCGATGATGTCGCCGGCCACCTCGGCCGGCGTGCTGACCTCCACGTTCATGATCGGCTCCAGCAGGATCGGACGCGCCTCCATGAAGACCTTCTGCAGGCCCATGGAGGCGGCGATCTGGAAGGCCATGTCCGACGAGTCCACGTCGTGGTAGGAGCCGTCGTAGAGCGTGACCTTCATGTCCACCACGGGATAGCCGGCCAGGATGCCCTTCTTCATGCACTCGCGAACGCCCTTCTCGACGGACGGGATGAAGTTGCGGGGCACGGCGCCGCCGAACACCTCGTCCGCGAACTCGAAGCCGCCGCCGCGCTGCATGGGCTCCACGCGCAGCCAGGTGTCGCCGTACTGACCGCGGCCGCCCGTCTGCTTCTTGTACTTGCCCTGCCCCTCGGCGCGCCCCTTCACCGTCTCCTTGTAGGGGATGCGCGGGGGCAGCAGCGAGACGTCCACGTTGTACTTGCGCTTCATGCGCTCCACGGTCATCTCGACGTGCATGCTGCCGACGCCGGAGATGAGGAGCTGCTTGGTCTCCGGATCGAAGTGGTGGTGGACCGTCGGGTCCTCCTCCGCGATGCGGGCCAGCGCGCTGGAGATCTTGTCCTCGTCGCCGCGCGACTTCGGCTGGATGGCGAAGTTGATCGCGGGCTCCGGGAACGTGATGCGCGGCAGCTCGAACGGGTGCGCGTCCTCGGTCAGCGTGTCGCCGGTGGCCGTGTCCTTCAGCTTCGGCACCACACCGATCTCGCCGGGCCCGAGGGCCTCCACGGTCTTCTGGCTCTTGCCCTGCAGCCACGCGATGTGGCCCATGCGCTCCTTGGATGACCGGTTCGGATTGAGCAGGGTGGCGTCGGCGCGCACCGTGCCGGAGTACACGCGGAAGACCGAGAGCTTGCCGATGTGCGGATCGGACAGCGTCTTGAAGACGAGCGCGCTCACCGGCGCCTTGGCGTCGGCCGGGCGCGTGCCCGTCTGCTTGGCCTTCAGATCGGTCCCGCTCACCTCGCCGCGGTCGGCGGGCGACGGGAACTCGTGGACGATCAGGTCGAGCAGCGCGTGGCTGCCGATCGACTTGGTGGCGGCGCCGCAGAGGACGGGGATGATCTTGCCCTGGCTGATGCCGGTGCGGAGGGCCTTCAGCATCTCCGCCTCGTCGAGCGAGCCTTCCTCGAGGTACTTGGTCAGCAGGTCGTCGTCGGTCTCGGCCGCCGCCTCGACGAGCTTCTCGCGCCACTCCTTCACGCGCTCGGCTGCGTCGGCCGGCACCGGCTGCTCGGACGCCTTGCCGTCGGCGAACAGCGTCGCCTTCTGCGTGACGAGATCGACGTAGCCGCGGAAGCCCGACTCCTCGCCGACGGGGATGTGCACGGGCACGACGCGCCCTTTCAGCCGGCGGCCCAGCGACTCCAGCGTGCGGAAGAAGTCCGAGCGCTCGCGGTCCAGCCGGTTGACGACGATCGCGCGCGGCAGCTCGAACTCCGAGGCGAACTTCCAGACCTTCTCGGTCTGCACCTGCACGCCGGCCACCGCGTCGACCACGACCACGGCCGCTTCCACCACGCGCAAGCCCGCGCGCGCGTCCGAGATGAAATCACCGTAGCCGGGCGTGTCGACGAAGTTGATGCGGTGCCCCTTGTAGTCGCAGTAGGCCACCGCCGCGTTGATCGATATCTTCCGCTTGATCTCGT
Source organism: Candidatus Rokuibacteriota bacterium (assembly GCA_003220265.1). Classification (GTDB taxonomy): domain Bacteria; phylum Methylomirabilota; class Methylomirabilia; order Rokubacteriales; family CSP1-6; genus AR5. Next base: position 32,410 of record QHRW01000080.1, read on the forward strand.
CCGGGTCGAAGTCCGTGGTGGTGCTGCCGTCGTCCACCTTGCCCAGCCGCGTCACGGCGCCGGCGGCGAACAGCATGGCTTCCACCATCGAGGTCTTGCCCACGCCGCCATGACCGACGACACCGACGTTGCGTATCTTGCCGATTTCGATCGTCATTGACCCGGCCTCCTGGACCAGCGATGCGGTGGACGGAATGTACCATAACTGGCCCGGGCTTCCGGGCCCCCGCCACGGGCCCCGCGCCGCCTGCTATGCGGCCGACAACGCTGCGATCACTTGCCCGTGGACTTCGTCCGGTCCGCCGGTCAGATCGATGGGCGTCGGCAGCTCCGGCGGCGCGTACTTGATGCCGGCACCGGTGAGGATGACGGCGACGCGCGCGTCGGCGGCGAGCCGGCCGCGGTCCTTGAGCACGCCCAGGGCCGCCACCAGCGCCGCGCCCTCGGGCGAGGTCCAGATGCCCTCCAGGCGCGCCAGCAGGTGCTGGGCCTCGACGATGGCGCGCTCGCTCACGGCCACGGCGTCGCCGTCCGAGTCGCGCAAGATCTTCAGCATCTGGCGGCCGGCGAACGGCGAGGGCACGCGGAGCCCTGCCGCGTGCGTCGTGGGATGCTCGACGCCGGTGGTGTTCTCGGCGCCGGCGTGGAAGGCCGTCACCACGGGCGCGCAGCCCTCGGCCTGCACGGCGACGTAGCGCGGCTGGCGGTCGGTCACCCAGCCCATGGCGCGCAGCTCGTCGTAGCCCTTGGGGATGCCGACGAGCCCGGTGCCGCCGCCGGTCGGATACAGCAGCCAGTCGGGCGCCGCCCAGCCGAGCTGCTCGGCCAGCTCAAGGCCCATCGTCTTCTTGCCCTCGAGGCGATAGGGCTCCTTCAGCGTGGAGAGATCGAACCAGCCGATCTCCGGCGCCACCCGCGCCACGACCTTGCCAGCGGTGGCGATCGAGCCCGCGATCGTGAACACGCGCGCGCCCGCGATGGCCGCCTCGGCCACAGCCGCCGACGGCGTGCCGCGCGGGACGATCACCGCGCACGGCAGCCCGCAGCGCGCCGCGTACACGGCCGCCGCGCCGCCGGCGTTGCCGGCCGAGGGGATGATGAAGCCGCGCGCGCCGAGCGTGCGCGCCTTCGTGATCGCCATGCCGAGCCCGCGCGCCTTGAAGGATCCGGTAGGATTTTGGCCTTCATCTTTGGCCCAGATCGTACGAAGACCGAGATGCTGGGCCAGGCGCGGCAGCTCGAACACCGGCGTGCCTCCCTCTCCAAGCGTCACCGGCGCCTCGCCGTCGTCGAGCGGCGTCAGCTCGCGGAAGCGGTACATCCCGGGCGACCGCTGGCGCAGCGCCTCCCTGGTGACCGCGCGCGCGACGCGCTCGAGGTCGTAGCGCACGGCCAGCATCTGCCCGCAGCGCTCGCACACGCTCAGCGTGCGCTTGGGATCGTGGCGATGGCCGCACACCGTGCACTCGACGTGGGAGACGAAGCTCATTCGACGCGAGTGTACCGGATTCCTTCGCGGCCTGCGGGGCCACGACGCCGCGCTGTATCGACGCCGGCGCAATACGAGCGCATGGGCGAGACCGGCATCCTCGCCGACGATCCCCGCATCGAGCTGATCGCCGGACAGATCGTCGTGCGCGAGCCGATCGGCGCAGAACCCCGTGCGATTCGCCTGGCAAGACTCCGAGCTCCAGCCCGACGTCATGCTGCTGCGCCGACACCAGAACTTCGACACGCGTGCGCACCCGATCGCCACCGACGTGCTGCTGCTGATCGAGGTCGCCGACGCCAGC
>QHRW01000081.1 GCA_003220265.1 Candidatus Rokuibacteriota bacterium
GAGAAGTTGTCGACCGGCAGACCGGCCGGACCGCCGGCGCCCCAGTCGTTGTTGATGGTGGTCTCGCACGCCGTGCGGGTGGCCGGCGGCGTGAGGGCGATGTTGCTGAAGTACTGCGCGAAGAACTGGCCGGTCGGACAGCCGGCGCCCGCCGGGTTCACGGTGAACGTCAGCGCGGCGGACGTCTGCCCGTCGGGGTTCCTGACGGAGACCGGCACCGAGCTGGCGGCCGCGATGTCCGCGGCCGTGATCGCCGCCGTGACGCGGGTGGCGTTTACGAACATGGTGGTGCGGCTCGCCCCGTTCCAGAGCACGCTGGCGCCGGACACGAAGTTACTGCCATCGACGTTGAGGGTGAAGGCGGCGCCGCCGGCGGTGGCGCTATTGGGCGTGAGCGCGGTCACCGTGGGCGCCGGCGTGGTCGTGCCGCCGGTCCAGCTCACCTGGGCGACGGCGTCGCCGCCGCGCTCGTAGTACTCCACCTTCACCTCGTGCGGGCCGGCGGTGACGTTGACCGTGGCCGTGTACGTGGTGGCCGGCTGATCGTGGAATTGGTCGATGACGGCAACACCATCCAGGAAGACGCGAATACCATCATCGGCGCGCGCCGTGAAGATGACGGTGCCGTCGGCGAAGTGGAAGCTCCCGACCCAGCGGACGGAGAAGTTGTCGACCGGCAGACCGGCCGGACCGCCGGCGCCCCAGTCGTTGTTGATGGTGGTCTCGCACGCCGTGCGGGTGGCCGGCGGCGTGAGGGCGATGTTGCTGAAGTACTGCGCGAAGAACTGGCCGGTCGGACAGCCGGCGCCCGCCGGGTTCACGGTGAACGTCAGCGCGGCGGCCGCGATCGCCGCCGAGACGCGGGTGGCGCTGACGAACGTGGTCGGGCGGGACACCCCGTTCCAGAGCACGCTGGTGCCGGCGACGAAGTTGGTGCCGTCGACGGTGAGCGTGAAGGCGGCGCCGCCAGCAGTGGCGCTGCTGGGTGTGAGCGCGATCATCGTGGGCGGCGGCGCGGTCGCGCCCGTCCAGCTCACCTGGGCGACGGCGTCACCGCCGCGCTCGTAGTACTCGATCTTCACCTCGTGCACGCCGGGCGTGGGCGTCACCGTGGCCGTGTAGGTCGTGGCGGGCTGGTCGTGGAACTGGTTGATGATCGCCACGCCGTCCAGGAAGACGCGAATGCCGTCGTCGGCGCGCGCGGTGAAAGTGGCCGCGCTGCCCGCGAAGTTGAAGCGGCCGGTCCAGCGCACGGAGAAGTTGTCGACGGGCAGGCCCGCGGGCCCGCCGGCGCCCCAGTCGTTGTTGACGGTCGCCTCGCAGGCCGTCCGCGTGGCCGGCGGCGTCAGCGTGATGTTGCTGAAGTATTCGGCGAGGAACTGTCCCTGCGTGCAGCGGGTGACGATGACGCTGATGCTGGCCGTGGCCGTGCGGCCGACACCGTCACGCACGAGGAGACTGAGCGTGTGGCTACCGGTCGCGAACGGCGTGGTGTCCCAGAAGAACGAGGCGAAGGCATCGCCGCCGACCATCGAGGAGACCTCCTTGCCGTCGATGCTCAGCTTGAAGGTGATCGGAGTGTTGAACGCGCCGCTGGCCGCCATGTCGATCTTCGTCGAGCCGCTGACCGTCGCGCCCTGCGCCGGACTGCTGAACGAGGCCTTCAACGGCGCGGTGACCGTGACCGTGCGGCTCGCCGTCGCGGTCGCGCCCGTGCCGTCGCGGACGGTCAAACCCAGGGTGTGAGTGCCCGTGGCCATCCCGGTCGTGTCCCAGTCGAAGGAGGCGGTAGTGGCGGTGCCCGAGGCCGTGAAGACCTGGGCGCCGTCGACCGTCAACGTGAACGCGATCGGCGTGGCGCCGGCGCCGCTGGCCGACATGCCGACAGGAACCGTGCCGCTCACCGGCGAGTTGGCCGCGGGGTGCGTGAACCAGGCGGTGAGCCGTGGCGGCGTGGTGTCGCGCTTGATCTGGTAGATCACGCCGGTGCCGGCGGTGAAGAGATCTCCCGTGGACGACATGTCGGCCACGAACAGCGAATCATCCGAGGTCGTGAAGGCATCGGGATGACCGAGCTGGAATGCCTCGATGAAGTGGAAGTACTCACCGGTGGCCAGGTCGTAGAAGACGACCGGGTTCTCCTCGTTCAGCGAGGGCGCCGCGAACTGGCCGAAGAAGCCGACGAAGATGCCGTTGTTCAGCCCGGGCGGAAACATCGGCGGCGCGAAGGCGATCTCGAACGGGCCCTCGCTCTCCCAGCCGTCGGCGTTGGGCTGGAAGGCCACCAGGGGCTGGACGCCGCCGCTGCCGATGCGATTGCCCGTGCGGTACTCGATGTAGTCGTTCGGAAAGCCGAAATCGGGGGTGGACGCGCCCAGGTTCGCGCGCGGGATCATGTTGATCTCGTCGGCGCTGCGGGCGTCGAGCCGGTCTTGGAAACCGTCCATCCCGTTGTCCTCGAAATAGAAGTCGCCGGTGGTGGGGTGGAACGCCATGCCGGCGGCGTTGCGCAGGCCGGCGGCGATCCGCGTGAGGTTCAAGACCGTCACGGTGCTGCCGGTGTCCTGGACGGTGACGCGGTAGATCGAGCCGCCCTGCAGGATGCCGCTGATCATCCCGCTGAGGCCGACGGTGGCCGCCGACTGGCCGCCGTTGGTGTCGGAGCCGACGTTGAAGTACAGCTCCCACGTGTTGGCGCCGCCACCCGGCGCCGGCCGCACGGCCAGCGCGTAGCTCTTGTGCTCCCAGTTCGTGAACGTGAAGTTCAGGTTTCCCACCAGGGTGTACGGTCCGGCAGGGCCGCCGGTCATTCTCAAGATCGAGATGTGCTCCTGGCCCTCCCTGACGGAGGTGATGAAGACCAGGCTGCCTGCCACCCGGACCGAGGTGAGGACGCCGGCCGGGTCGGTGTAGACGACGGTCCCGGGGCCGTCGGCAACCCCGTCGCCATCGGCGTCCACGAACCGCCGCAACGAGCCGGTCGACGCGAAGTAGTTGGCGCCATCAGCCGTGGCCGCCAGGATCGAGCCGTCAGGCAAGCGCACCAGGCTCGTCGTGGCGTTGAGCCCGGACGCGAACGTCGTGATCCGGAAGTCGTCGGGGTTCACGCGGGCGTCACCGCCGATGGCGAACTGCGCGGCAGCCGGCGCGACGGTGGCGATGAACACCAGGACGCATGCGAGGGGGCCGAGCAGGCGGGCAGCAATATGCATCACGGCGAGGGCTCCTTGGACAGCGCGTTGCCGTCGACCAGCGAGCCAGCAAGATTTTTGCCACACCGTGGACGACGTCGGCGGGCGAGCCGCGAGGCCAACTTGGGAACAAAAGGCGGCACCGGCCTCACGCCAATGTGCAGGGAAGTGAAGCGGGCAGTGGCGAGTCGTTCACGGTCCGCTGGGAGGAGCCGCCGACTTCGTTGCATACTCGAAGCGTCGCGTTCATGACCCGTTCACGCGCCGGCAGGACCGCCTTTCGACGGACACGCGGGCGCTCGGCCCACATCGCATCCGTCTGGCAGGTCATTCGATGGTGCCGGCGCGCGCTCACGGCGCTGCTGAGGGCGCCACTGGCGATCCGGGTCCTGGTGGGGCTGGTGGCTGTCCTGGCCGTGTGGTCGGCGACCAACTGGATCTACCAGGTCGTCCGGAAGCCGACGGAGCTGTTCTTTCCGGTCAGCGGCGTGCTCGCCAAGACGCCGCCGGAGACGTGGCGGCAGTACGGGGTATTGTTTCACCGGCATTCCACGCTGATCGTCACGCCCGAGCTCCTGGCCGCGCTGGCTCAGGTGGAAGGCGGGGGCAACCCGGTGGCCCGGACGTACTGGCGATGGCGCCTGACGTGGAATCCCTTCGAGCTGTACCAGCCCGCGTCGAGCGCGGTCGGCATGTACCAGATCACCGATGCGACGTTCCGCGAGGCGAGACGCTACTGCATCCACGACCACGTGGTGGTGGAGGACGGCGCCTGGCACGACGTGCGCTCATGCTGGTTCAACGGCCTCTACACGCGGGTGGTGCCCAGTCACGCCATCGAGCTGACCGCCGCGCTCCTGGATCGTGGCGTCACGCAGACGCTGCAGCGCCAGCGGATGGCCAGCGCCACGCTCGCGCAGAAGCAGGATCTGGCCGCCGTCATCCACCTGTGTGGCGCCGGGCCGGGCGAGGCCTACGCGCGACGGGGGTTCCTTCTGACGGACCGCCAGCGATGTGGTGACCACGACGTCGCTCGATACCTCGCGCAGGTCAACGCGCTGAAGCGATGGTTCGCCCGTCTCGCGGACGCAGAGTTGCGACCAGCCCGCTAGAGGAACCGATACCCCCCGACAAACCCCGCATGATTCACCTATGAGAACAAACCCGCCCTCCCTAGACCTCCAGCCACTCCTTCCGCACGTTCTCCGCGCGGCGGAGGTCGTCGGGGGCGCCCTCGAAGACCACGCGGCCGTGGCCCATCACGTACACGCGGCGGGAGATCGTCAGCGCGATCGTCAGCTTCTGCTCGACGAGCAGGATGGATACGCCGCGCTCGGCGATGCGCACGAGCATCTCGGCAACCTGCTTGACGAGCATGGGGGCCAGGCCTTCGGTCGGCTCGTCGATCATGATCAGGTGGGGGTCGCCGATCAGCGTGCGGCAGATCGTGAGCATCTGCTGCTCGCCGCCGGAGAGCACGCCGCCGGGCGTGTCCGCGCGCTCCCGAAGGGACGGGAACAGCCGGAACATGTCGTCCATCGACCAGCGGCCGGCGTGCCGCGTGTTCTTCACGCCCAGCAGCAGGTTCTGGCGGACGGTGAGCGTGGGGAAGATGTCGCGGTTCTCCGGCACGTAGCCGAGGCCCTTGTGGGCGATGACGTAGGGTGGCAGGCCGCACAGTTCCTCGTCGCGGAAGCGGATGGAGCCCTCGGCGTGGACGTCGCCCATGATGGCCTTGATCGTCGTGGAGCGGCCCACGCCGTTGCGGCCGAGGAGGCTGACGATCTCGCCCTCGTTCACGCGCAGGGTGACGCCGTGCAGGATGTGGCTCTTGCCGTAGTACGCGTGCAGGTCGCTGACGGCCAGCATCAGGCCACGCCCTGGGGGACGCCGAGGTAGGCCTCCTGCACGCGCGGGTCGGCGCGAATGCGCTCGGGCGTGTCGTGGGCGATGACCTCGCCATAGACCAGCACCGCGATGCGGTCGGCGAGGTCGAACACCACGCTCATGTCGTGCTCGACCATCAGCAGGGTCTTGCCCTGCGTGACCTCGCGAATGAGCTGGACGACGTGCTCGGTCTCGCTGTGGCTCATGCCGGCCGTCGGCTCGTCGAGCAGGATGACGTCGGCGCCGCCGGCGATGGTGATGCCGATCTCCAGCGCCCGCTGCTCGGCGTACGACAGCACGCCGGCCGGCACGTGGCGGCGCGCGGCGAGGTTGAGCTGCTCCAGCACCTTCTCGGTGCGCTCCGTGGCGTCGTGGGCGGCGTCCACGCGGTGGCGGAACGAGTAGCGGTAGCCGAGCGACCACAGCACGCCGCAGCGGATGTTCTCGAAGACCGACATCCGCGGGAAGATGTTCGTCACCTGGAACGAGCGGCTGAGGCCGCGGCGATTGATCTCGGAGGGCCTGAGGCCGGTCACGTCCTGGCCCTTGAGGCGGATGCGCCCGCTGCTGACCGGGTACTTGCCGGTGATCAGGTTGAACAGCGTCGATTTGCCGGCGCCGTTGGGGCCGATCAGCGCCTGCCGCGTGCCGGGCTCGATCGTGAGATTCACGCCGCGGATGATCGACGTGTTGCCGAACGCCTTGAAGACGCCGCTGAGCTCGATGGCCGGCGTCATCGGCCCGCTCCCGCGCGGTTGGCGTCGGCGAACGCCGCCGCCGCGCGCGGCCCGGCCCAGCGGAGCCCGAGCGCGCCGGCGGCCGCCAGCCCGGTGAAGACGAGCCACGGCAGGACGCTGCGCAGCGAGACCGCCGTCCAGAACAGCCGCCTGACGCCGCTGGGCGTGTCCGCGGCCACCAGGGCGTGCAGCATCTCGAGCAGGCCGATGACGCCGACCGCGGCCACGAGGCCGCAGACGCCGGCGACGAGGTACGGGCCGGCGAGCCGCCCCACCCGGCGCGCGCGCCACGCCGGCGCGTGGAGCATCAGCACGCCCGCCATGCCGATCGGCACGAACAGCACCGTGGCCAGGAACAGGATGCCGAGGTAGAGCAGCCAGATGCCCGTGTAGTCGCTCAGCATCGATTGCAGAAATGTGAAGACGATGGCCCCGAGGATCGGTCCCACGAACGAGCCGATGCCGCCGATGAACGTCATGAGCAGCACGACGCCGGAGGCGTTGAGGCCCATGTTCTCGGCGGTGAGGATCTCGTAGTTCAGCGCGAAGAGGCCGCCAGCGATGCCCGCGAAGAAGCCGGCCGCGCAGAACGAGATGTAGCGCACCCAGCGCTGGCTGTAACCGACGAACTCCGCGCGCTCGGGGTTGTCGCGCACGGCGTTGGCCATGCGCCCGATGGGCGTGCGCGAGAAGGCGTACATCGCGATCGCCGCCAGCAGCACCCAGAACGCGATCAGATAATAGACTTGTCGGTCGCGGGTGAATTCGAGGCCCAACAGGAGTGGAGCCTTCGCGCGGTTCGTCGTGATGCCTTCTTCACCACCGAAGAACCGGTCGAAGATCAGCGAGGAGGCGGCCATCAGCTCGGCCACCGCCAGCGAGACCATCGAGAACACCGTCCCCGCGCGCGAGGTGGAGAAGGTGCCGAAGAGCGCGGCGAAGGCCAGGCCGCCGAGGCCGCCGACCAGCGGCAGCAGCGGCACCGGCAGGTAGAGCGTGCCGCGCCCGGCCAGGTTCAGCGCGTGCGCGGCCAGGAAGCCGCCGAGGCCGAAGTAGACGGCGTGGCCGAACGAGAGCATGCCGCCCTGGCCGAGCAGCATGTTGAAGCTGAGCGCGAACACGATCGCGATGCCCATCTGGTTCATGATCGGCACCGCGGCGCCGGTGCGCACTACCCACGGCAGCACGATCAGCACGACGGCGGCCGTCAGCCACACGCCGTAGCCGCGCAGCACGCCGGCCCGTCCGACGTCGGCGACGGCCAGACGGCGCGCGGCGGTCGGCGCGTCCGCGGCTTTCACGTCTCGCGCGTCCCGAACAGGCCCGTCGGCCGGATCATCAGCACCAGCACGAGCAGCAGATAGGGCAGGATGGGCGCGACCTGGGCGACGGTCACCTTCCACACGTCGTGCAGCGCGGCGCTGGCCGCGGCCGGCACGCCCACCGCCATCAGCACGTTGCCCACGGACACGTTGAGCGCGACGGCAAACGTCTGCAGCGTGCCGATCAGCAGCGAGGCCACGAAGGCGCCGCTGAGCGAGCCGAGCCCGCCCACGACGACCACGACGAAGACGACGCTGCCGAGCACCTGGGCCATGCCGGGGAACGTGCCGAGCACGGGCCCGGCGATGACGCCGGCCACCGCGGCCAGCGCGCAGCCGATGCCGAACACGATCATGAAGACGCGCGGCACGTTGTGGCCGAGCATGGCGACCATGCCCGGGTGCGTGAGCGAGGCCTGGATGATGAGGCCGGCGCGCGTGCGCGTGAGGATCGCGAAGATGAACACGAAGATCGCCACCGACACCAGCAGCATGAAGGCCTTGTAGGCCGGGAAGGCCGAGCCGAAGAGGTGGAAGAGCGGGAAGTCGAGAGCGGCCGGCACCTGGTAGCTCTTGGCCGGACGCCCCCACACGAGCTGCACGAGCTCCTCGATCACGATCGCCACGCCGAAGGTGAAGATCAGCTCGGCCACATGGCCGAAGCGGTGCACGCGCCGGAGCCCGTGGCGCTCGACGAGCGCGCCGAGCAGGCCGACCAGCACGGGCGCCAGCACCAGCGCGGGCCAGAAGCCCACGCGGCTGGCCAGCGTGTAGGCGAAGTAGGCGCCCAGCATGTAGAAGCTCGCGTGGGCGAAGTTGAGCACGCCCATCATGCCGAAGATGAGGGTGAGCCCGCTCGACAGCATGAACAGCAGCATGCCGAACACGAGCCCGTTGAGGATCGAGAAGAGGACGATCTGCTCCATGGCCGGGACGGGGGCGGGGCCGCGCGGGCGGCCCCGCCCGTCGTGATGGTTCGCGCTAGCTCGGCCGCTGCATCTTGCAGGTGGTCGGCTGCGTCGCCTTGTCGCGGTCGACCTTCGATTCCAGCGAGAGGCCGAAGCCGGAGGCGTCGAGGTCGTGCTGGATGTTCTTGTTGGTGTGCACCGAGATGTAGATCGGCATCTGCAGCTGGTGGTCCTGCCGGCGCATGATCACCTGGTCGCCGCTGAGGTTCGTGTACTCCATGCCCTCCAGCGCGGCGGCCACCTTGTCCACGTCGACCGTGCCGGCCTTCTTGACGGCCAGCGCCAGCATGTTGAGCGCGGTGTGGATGCGCGGCTGGTTGACGTCGTTCTGCGGGTGGAGCTTGCGATAGCCGGTGATGTACTCGCTCAGCGCCTTGGGCGCGTTGGGATTGCCGGGATGGCTCTCGTGCACCAGCCGGATGCGATCGACGCCGGCGGCGCCGATGGCCGCCGTCACGCCGTCGGAGGCCGCGTAGTACGTGTAGAACGGCACCTTCAGCCCGCCGTCGTTGGCGGCCTTGGCCAGCGCCACCATGTCGGCGCCCCAGTTGCCGGTGATGACGGCGTCGGCGCCGGAGGCCACGATCTTCTGCACGTACGGCGAGAAGTCCTTCACCTTGCCGATCGGGTGCAGCTCGTTGCCGACGATCTGCACGTCGGGGCGCTTCTTGCCCAGCATGGCGACGGCGCCGTCGGCCACGGCCTTCCCGAACGAGTAGTCCTGGCCGATGATGTACATCTTCTTGATGTTCTTGTTGGCGGCGATCACGTCGGTGAGCGCGGCCATCTTCATGTCGGCCTCCGCGTCGAAGCGGAAGTGCCAGAAGTGGCATTTGTCGTTCGTGAGCGCCGGGTCCACCGCCGAGTAGTTCAGGTAGAGGACGCGGTTGCCGGCGTTGCGCTCGTTGTGCTTCTGCACGGCGTCGGAGATGGCGTGCGCGACGCCCGAGCTGTTGCCCTGGAACACGAAGGGGATGCCGTCACCGATCACCTTCTTGAGCTGGATGAGGCTCTCCTGCGGACTCACCTTGTTGTCGAAGCCGACGATCTCGAGCTGGCGGCCCAGCATGCCGCCCGACTTGTTGATGGCCTCGGCGGCGTACTTGAACTGGTTGAGGCCATTCTCACCGGTGGCCGCGAACGGCCCCGACAGCGGATCCACGAACGCGATCTTGATGGGATCGGCCGGCGTGGCCTGCGTCGCCAGCCCCGTCACCATCGCGAGGGTCAGGCAGAGGAGCAGCACGTTCTTCAGTTTGCGCATCATTCGCCTCCTGGGGTTCGCACCTTACCCTTGTCAGCCCGACGTTGACAAGGGCTAACCCTTCACCGTATAAGCAAACAGCCTTCCGAGGAGAGTGGCCGTGACCCCGTCCTCCGAACCAATCCTCGCGGTGCGCGACCTCACGATCCGCTTCGGCGGCATCGTCGCGCTCGACAGCGTGGGCTTCGACGTGGCGGACGGACAGATCGTGGCGCTCATCGGCCCCAACGGCGCCGGCAAGACCACGCTCTTCAACTGCCTGTCGCGCCTCTACACGCCCGATCGGGGCGACGTCCTCTTCGCCGGCCGCTCCATTCTCGGCCTCGGCCCGCACCGCATCGCCGAGCTGGGCGTGGGCCGCACGTTCCAGAACCTCGCGCTGTTCCCCACGCTGACCGTGCTGCAGAACGTGATGATCGGCCTGCACAGCAAGACGCGCAGCGACTTCCTCAGCAACGCGCTGCGCCTGCCATGGGTGGGGCGCGAGGAGCGCGCCATCCGCGCCGAGGCGATGGAGCTGCTCGACTTCCTCGACCTCGAGACGGTGGCCGGGCATCCGGCCGCCGGCCTGCCGTTCGGCACGCTCAAGCGCGTCGAGCTGGGCCGCGCGCTGGCCGGGCATCCGCGGCTGCTGCTCGTCGACGAGCCGGCCGGCGGGCTCAACCACGAGGAGGTCGCCACGCTCGGCAAGCTGATCAAGACCATTCGCGACAGCCGCCGCGTCACCATCCTGCTCGTCGAGCATCACATGGGGCTCGTGATGCCGATCTCCGACAAGGTCGTCGTGCTCGACTTCGGCCGCAAGATCGCCGAGGGCACGCCGGCCGAGGTGCAGCGCAACCCCGACGTCATCCGCGCCTACCTGGGCATCGACGAAGGCATGACGCGCTGATGGCGCTGCTGGAGGTCCGCGACCTCGAGGCGCAGTACGGCTGGACCAAGGTGCTGCACGGGCTCAGCTTCGCCGTCGAGGAGGGCGGCATCACCACCATCCTCGGCGCCAACGGCGCCGGCAAGACGACGACGCTGCGCGCGGTGTGCGGCATGGTCAAGACGCGCGGCGAGGTGCGCTTCGACGGCCGCGCCATCGCCGGCCGCGCCACCGAGGACCTCGTGCGGCTCGGCATCGCGCACGTCCCGGAGGGGCGCGGGACGTTCGTCAACCTCACGGTGGAGGAGAACCTGCGCCTGGGCGCCTACGCGCGCGCCGGGCGCGGCAGCCTCGCCGACGATCTGCAGGCGGCCTATCGGTATTTCCCCGTGCTGGCCGAGCGCAAGCGGCAGCTGGCCGGCACGCTCTCCGGCGGCGAGCAGCAGATGCTGGCGGTGGCGCGCGGCCTCATGCTGCGCCCCAAGCTGCTGCTGCTCGACGAGCCGTCGCTGGGGCTGGCGCCGCTGGTGGTGCGCGAGATCTTCCGGATCGTGCGCACGATCAACCAGGAGCAGCGGGTCAGCGTGCTGCTCGTCGAGCAGAACGCCGCCATGGCCCTCCGCCTGGCCGACCGCGCCTACCTCATGGAGACCGGCCGCATGGTGATGTCGGGCTCCGCCTCCGAGCTCCGCGAGCACGACACCGTCCGCCGCGCCTACCTCGGCTACTGAGATGAGGAAACGGCTCGGACGGACATGACGGAGGGGAAGAGGGGAACCCTCCCAGGGTTCCCCTGGACCACGGAGGGGAAGAGGGGAACCCTGCCAGGGTTCCCCTGGACCAAGGAGGGGTCGGGGGGACCCTGCTAGGGTCCCCCTTCAATATGGACATTTTGATCCAGCAGGTCGTGTCGGGGCTCGCCACCGGCGGGATCTACGGCAGCGTGGCGCTCGCGCTGGTGATGATCTACGAGGCCACCGACATCGTGAACTTCGCCCAGGGGCAGATGGCCGTGGTCAGCACCTACATCGCCTGGTCGCTGCTCAACGCCGGCGCGCCGTACTGGGCGGCCTTCCTGGCCACCCTGGCCATCTCGTTCGTGGGCGGCCTGCTCCTCGAGCGCATCGTGATCCGCCCGGTCGAGGGCGCGCCGGTGCTCACCGTCGTCATCGTGTGCATCGGGCTGCTCGTCATCCTCAACAGCGTGCTGGGCTGGATCTACTCCTACATCCAGAAGCCGTTCCCCAGCCCGTTCCCCGACCGGCCGATCCGGATCGGCAACGTTTACTTCGGCGCCCACGACGTCGGCGCGCTGGCGATCACCGTCCTCGTGCTCGTGGCCCTCTACGCGTTCTTCCGGTTCACCACGCTGGGGCTGGCCATGCGGGCGGCCGCCCAGAATCCCGCCTCCAGCCGGCTGTGCGGCATCCGCGTGGGCTGGATGCTGGCGATCGGCTGGGGGCTGGCCTCGCTGATCGGGGCGGTGGCCGGCATGATGGTGGCGCCCATCGTCACGCTCGATCCCAACATGATGGCCGGCATCCTCATCTACGCCTTCGCCTCGGCGACGCTCGGCGGCTTCACGAGCCCGGGCGGCGCCGTGCTGGGCGGGCTGATCGTGGGCGTCATCGAGAACCTCGTCGGCACCTACGTGCACTTCATCGGCACCGAGCTCAAGCTCACGGTGGCGCTGGCGGTGATCCTCATCGTCCTGCTCGTGCGGCCCAGCGGCCTGTTCGGCCGCGCCGCCGTGCATCGCGTGTGATGCCGTCGCGGGCGCTGCGGCTGGGCCTGGTCGTCGTCCTCGCGGGGGCGATGGTGCTGCCGTTCGTCGTGACCAACTTCCGGCTGTTCCAGTGCGCGCAGGTGTTCATCTACGCCATCGCCCTGCTCGGCCTGAACATCCTGATCGGCTACAACGGCCAGTTCTCGCTCGGCCACAGCGCGTTCTACGCGCTGGGGGCCTACACGACGGCCATCATGATCGACCAGTGGAGCGTCCCCTACGGCTGGACGATCCCCGTGGCCGGCCTGCTGTGCCTGATCGCCGGGTTCCTGTTCGGCATCCCGGCCCTGCGGCTGGAAGGGCTCTACCTGGCCCTGGCCACGTTCGCGCTGGCGCTGGCGGTGCCGCAGATCCTCAAGTACTTCGAGCACTGGACGGGGGGCTCGCAGGGCATCGTGCTCTCGAAGCCGGCGGCCCCCAAGGGCGTCCCGCTCAACCCCGATCAGTGGCTGTACTTCCTGACGCTCTTCGTGCTGCTGGTGCTCCTCGTGCTGGCGCGCAATCTGCTCGCCGGGCGCACCGGCCGGGCCATCGTGGCCATCCGCGACAATCCCATCGCCGCCCAGGCCATGGGCGTCAACACCGCGCTCTACAAGTCGCTCACGTTCGGCGTGAGCGCAGCCTACACGGGGATCGCCGGCGCGCTGAGCGCGCTGGTGATCGCGTTCGTGGCCCCCGACGCCTTCGACGTGTTCCTGTCGATCACGTTCCTGAGCGGGATCGTGATCGGCGGGCTCGCCTCGATCTCCGGCGCGATCTTCGGCGCGCTGTTCATCCAGTTCGTGCCCAACTGGGCCCAGGACATCTCCAAGGCGGCGCCGTGGGCGATCTACGGCGTCTTCCTGATCGGCTTCATGTACGTCATGCCGCGCGGCATCGCCGGCGCGGTGAGGCTGGGCGCCGCCCGCTGGTGGCGGCGGCGCGCGGAACCGTCTTGAAGGGGAACCCTGGCCGGGTTCCCCCGCCCCCTCCCGCCCGCGGCGGCGGCGCGTTCCCGGGGGTAAGATTGGCCCACTGCGGCTCTCGCATCGCACCACGTCCCGAGGAGGACATCATGCTGAAAAAGGTCCTGCTGCTCATGCTCATGACGGCGTTCGGGCTCGGGATGCTCGCCCCGGCCGGCGCCCAGACGGTGGTCGGCGTCACCGCCACCGAGATCAAGATCGGCAACACCAACCCGTACAGCGGGCCGGCCTCCGCCTACGGCACCATCGGCAAGGTGATCGGCGCCTACTTCAAGAAGGTCAACGAAGAAGGCGGGGTCAACGGCCGCAAGATCAACTACATCACCTACGACGACGCGTACAGCCCGCCCAAGGCCGTCGAGATGGTGCGCAAGCTGGTCGAGCAGGACCAGGTGGCCGCGCTCTTCCAGACGCTCGGCACGCCGACCAACAGCGCCATCCACAAGTACGTCAACCAGCAGAAGGTGCCGCACCTGTTCGTGGCCACCGGCGCCACCAAGTGGAACGACCCGCAGCACTTCCCGTGGACGATGGGCTGGCAGCCGAACTACCAGACGGAAGGCAAGATCTACGCGCAGTACATCATGAAGAACTTCCCCGACGCGAAGATCGGCATCCTCTACCAGAACGACGACTACGGCAAGGACTACCGCAAGGGCCTGCACGACGGGCTCGGCGAGGCCAACGCCAAGAAGATGATCGTGATGGAGCAGACCTACGAGGTGACCGATCCCACCATCGACTCGCAGATCGTCAACCTCAAGAACAGCGGCGCCAACGTGTTCTTCAACGTGACCATCCCGAAGTTCGCGGTGCAGGCCATCAAGAAGGCGCACGACCTCGGCTGGAAGCCGGCCCACTTCCTCAACAACGTGTCGTCGTCGCTGGCCACCGTCCTGAAGCCGGCGGGCGTCGAAGCCTCGCGCGGCCTCATCACGGCGCTCTACATGAAGGAGATCACCGACCCGCAGTGGAAGAGCGACAAGGGCTACCAGGACTGGGTCGCCTTCATGAAGAAGTACTACCCGGAGGGCGCGCTCGACGACCAGTCCAACGCCTTCGGCTATACCGTGGCCCACGCGATGACGCAGGTCCTCAAGCAGTGCGGCAACGACCTCAGCCGCGAGAACATCATGAAGCAGGCGGCGAGCCTCAAGAACGTCGAGTTCCCGCTGCTGCTGCCCGGCATCAAGGTCAACACGAGCCCGACCGACCACGCCCCCATCGAGCAGGAGCAGCTGGCCAAGTTCGACGGCGAGCGCTGGGCGACCTTCGGCGAGCTCTACGACGCGAGCAAGAAGTAACCGGTGAGCGACGGGCGCCCTGGCCGCGCCGGGGCGCCCCGAGCGGAGGCCGGGGCGGTGTCCCGTCGATCTTGACGACTACCTGCGGCGGTCTTCGACCAAGCGGCGGACGTGTACTTCAAGATCCTCGGGGAGACACGGCTTGGTGAGGAAGACGTCTACGCCCATCTCGAGCGCGCCCTCCTCGATCGCCCGAGCGTGGTGGCCTGTGAGGAGGATGACAGCGCTGCTCCTCGTGCGCGGGTTGTTCTTGAGCTGGTGGGTCGCGCTGATGCCGGACATTCCGGGCATCGCCAAGTCCATCACGATCACGTCAGGCTTGAACTTGGTCGCCATCTCGACAGCGGCGTGACCGTCATTCGCCATGAAGGCGTGGTATCCGCGCGAACGGAAATAGAGCGCGTACATCTCGCGGGCGTCGCGACTGTCGTCGACGATCAAGACGCGGCCGAGCCCACGAGCGCGCGACTCGGCGTCGGCTGCCTGGTTGGCGGGCCACAGCGGAAACGCCTCGGGGTCGTTCATCTGCGGATGCGTAGAGCTACGTATAGCACCCGGGTCGCAGCCGGCAACATAGGGAAACCTTTTCCCATCACGCTGACGCCCACGCTCGGGCAGCGCGGCGACTGCGGTGGTTCCGGCGCCGGGACGCGGGTGTTAACCCGCGCCCCGACGCCGCCGGCTAGCGCCGGCGGACGCGCGCTGGCACGCGCGTGCCGCTACGCTCTCCAGTCGTGATCGAATAGAACGCCATCACCGCGGCGCAGGTCAGCGCCAAGAGAATCAACTCGAGCGCCCCACGGATCCCGCCCTCATCAACGGCTGCGGGCGCCGTCGGCTCGACGGAGCTCGACGGGGACGCGAGGGGGGGCCGGCGACGGCTCCATGAGGGCGTCGGCCGCGGCGCGGGCCGCGCCGCCCGCCACTGCCGTCAGGGCGAGCAGGAACGCGATCAACCCACACTCCAGAGCGCGACGCGCCGTACGGCCCATAGTTCATCTCCACGCTCCTGACCCGGCGAATGCGAACGCGCGTCGGAGGAGCATCTTTGGTGCCACGGCCTGTCGACCGCTTCTCGCGCATGATTTCGAGCATTTGTGGAAGACGCGGGCGCTGGGCATCGGGCATCTGTGGGCCGGAACTGATCAGTGACCGGCTCCGGCGCCCGGTCAATTTCGCGCAGCCGGAAGCGCCGCTCAGCTGCGGCGGCGGGGGGCGGGCCGGTCGACCCGGGCGAGGAACTCGAGCGCGGCGCGATTCCAGGCGGCGGGCTGGTCGCGGTTGGCGAAGTGGCTGGCCGGCGATAGCACCACCAGCCTGGAGCCGCGGATCTTGCGCTTCATCACCTTCATCGGCGCCAGCGAGGGATCGCGGTCGCCGCCGATCAGCAGCACCGGCACGCGGATCTTCGGTAGCTCGTCCGTGATGTGGTCCATGGCCAGCAGCGCGCGGAGCGAGTTGGCGTACCCGATGGGCGAGAGCCGGCGGTACTCCTCGTAGAACTCCCTGCGGGCGCCGGGGTTGATGCGCAGGCGCTCCACCAGGTTGGGATTGGCCTCCATCGCGTACTCGGCCATCGCGTCGAGCCCCTGCTCGAGCGTGATCTTGATGGACTGCGCGCGCATCACCAGATTGTCGACCGACAGCGGCAGGCCGACAGCGGAGGAGGAGTTGGTGACGAGCAGCGACGTCACACGGGCAGGGAAGCGCAGCGTGAAGCGTGTCGCGATGCCGGCCCCCAGGCTGAGCCCGCCCACGTGGGCGCGACGCAGACGCAGGTGGTCGAGCACATCGCGGAGATCGAGCGCCCACCGCGCGAACGAGACCCTGGCCGGGTCCTCGGGACTGTCCGAGCGCGCGTGGCCACGCGGCTCCCACAGGATCAGGCGATGCTTCGCCGACAGCGCCGCCACGTTGACGTCCCACATCTCGGTGTTGCCGCCGATGCCGTAGGCGAGGACGAGGGGAGTACCGCTGGCGCCGTGCTCCTCGTAGTAGAGCTTGAAGCCGTCGCTCGTCTTCGCGTAAGGCATGCGCACAGATTACCTGATCGTTTGCATCACGCGATTTGATTCGACCGGCCGCGGAGAGCGCGGCAGACTGGCGGCATGCGCGTCGTGTTCCTGCCCGGCTCGGGCGGTGACGGTGGCTTCTGGAAGCCGCTCATCCGCCTGCTGCCCGCGCACTGGCAGACGACGGCGCTGGACTGGCCCGGGCTCGGCAACGTGCCGCCCTCGCCCGACGTCAACACCTTCGACGACCTCGTGCGGCTGGCGCACCGGGCGATCGACGCCCCGGTCGATCTCCTCGGCCAGTCGACGGGCGGCGTGGTGGCGCTGCGCGTGGCGCTGGAGCGGCCCGACGCCGTGCGCCGGCTGGTGCTCATCGCGACCTCCGGCGGCGTGGACATGCAGCGGCTCGGCGCCGAGGACTGGCGGGCCGAGTACGTACGCCGGTTCCCCGCCGCCCGCACCTCGATCATCCAGCAGCGCCCCGATCTGACCGATCGCCTCGGCGACATCCGCGTGCCCACCCTGCTCATCTGGGGCGACGCCGATCCCATCAGCCCGCCCGCCGTGGGCCACCACCTCGCCAAGCTCCTGCCGCACGCCGAGCTCATCGTGATCCCGGGCGGCCAGCACGGGCTGGCCCGCGATCGCGCGGCGGAGGTGGCGCCCCACGTGGCCCGCCACCTCGCCTGAGGGCGGCTCCGCTCGCTTGACAGCCCCCGCCCGCTTCAGTATTTTTTAAGTGTCGTTCAGTACCAATTAACCCGCAGGGCGGTGGCCGGCCATGAAGCTGCGCGTCACGCTGACGGTCAACGGCGAGCGCCACGAGGCACTGGTGCCCGTCCACAAGACGCTGCTCGAGGTGCTGCGCGAGGATCTCGGGCTCATCGGGACCAAGCACGGCTGCGAGCTCGGCGAGTGCGGCACGTGCACGGTCCTCGTGGACGGCGAGCCGGTGCTGTCCTGCCTGGCGCTGCCCGCCGAGCTCGAGAGCGCCGCCATCACCACGGTCGAGGGGATGGCGCGGGGCAGCGAGCTGCACCCGCTCCAGCAGGCCTTCGCCGAGCTGGGCGCCGCCCAGTGCGGCTACTGCACGCCGGGCGTGCTGCTGACGGCCCAGGCGTTGCTGGCCGACGAGCCCCAGCCCACGCGCCAGCGCATCAAAGAAGCGCTGGCCGGCAACCTCTGCCGCTGCACCGGCTACACCAAGATCCTCGACGCCGTCGAGCTGGCCGCCCTGCGCATGACGACGGTGGGAGGGCGCGCATGAGTAAGGAAACCTTCCGGGTCGTCGGCCAGCCCCTGCCGAAGATCGACGCCTGGGGCAAGGTGACCGGCGAGACGCGCTACGCCGACGACCTCGTGCTGCCGCGCCTGGCTCACGGCAAGCTCCTGCGCAGCGCCCACGCCCACGCGCGCATCGTGTCGATCGACACCGCGCGCGCCCGCGCGCTGCCCGGCGTGCTGGCCGTCATCACCGGCCACGACCTGCCGCGCGTGAAGTTCGGCATCCTGCCCGTCTCGCAGGACGAGGAGGCCCTCTGCACCGAGAAGGTGCGCATGGTGGGCGATGCCGTGGCCGCCGTCGCCGCCGTGGACGAGGAGACGGCCGAGGCCGCCAGCCGCCTCATCGACGTGCACTACGAGCCGTTGCCGGCGCTGATGTCCATCCACGAGTCGCTCGCGCACCCCGAGGTGCGCATCCACGAGTACGGCGACGGCCCCAACGTGCACAAGAATGTCGCGCTGCAGTTCGGAGATGTAGACAAGGCCTTCGCGGAATCGCATCTCGTGAGAGAGGACGTCTTCTACTTCGAGGGCAACACGCATCTGCCGATGGAGCAGCACGCGGCGGTCGCCCACTGGATGGCCGACGGCAAGCTCACGCTCTGGTCCTCGACCCAGACGCCGCACTACGTGCACCGGCTGCTCGCCAAGATCCTCGACGTGCCGGGCGCCCACATCCGCGTGATCGCCGCACCGGTGGGCGGCGGCTTCGGCGGCAAGCTCGATCCGTTCGCCCACGAGATCGCCGCCTGCAAGCTCTCGCAGCTCACCGGCCGTCCGGTCAAGATCACCTGCACGCGCGAGGAGGTCTTCTACATCCACCGCGGACGGCATCCTGTGCTGATGTGGCTCAAGACCGGCTTCACGAAGGACGGCGACATTACCGGCTCTCACATCCGCACGTGGCTCGACGGTGGCGCCTACGGGTCCTACGGCGTGGCGTCCACGTTCTACACGGGCGTCATCAACCCCGTGACGTACAAGATGCCGGTCTACAAGTTCGAGGGCGCGCGCGTGTTCACCAACAAGCCGCCGTGCGGGCCCAAGCGCGGCCACGGCACGCCGCAGCCGCGCTTCGCGCTCGAATGCCAGCTCGACAAGGCGGCCGAGCAGCTCGGCCTCGATCCCGCCGACCTGCGCAAGCGCATCCTCGTCGAGCCCTTCACGAAGACGGCCAACCACCTCACGGTGACCACGATCGGGCTCGGCGAGTGCATCGACAAGGTGGTGGAGGCCTCCGGCTGGCGTGACAAGCGCGCGCGCTACGCGGAGGCGGCCAGGGACACCGGCGCCAAGCCGCTGTGGCAGCCGCGCACGCGCAAGGGGATCGGCATCGCCGGTTCCGCGTACATGACCGGCGCCGGAACGGCGATCTACTGGAACAACATGCCGCACTCGGGCGTCGTGATTCGCGCCGATCGCAGCGGCGCGGTGGCAGTGCTGTGCGGCGCCACCGACATCGGCCAGGGCTCCGACTCGATCCTCGCCTACCTGCCGGCCGAGGTGCTGGGCATCGAGCCCAAGGACGTCCACGTCCACCCGGCCGACACCAGCCTCACGCCGGTGGACCTCGGGTCCTATTCCTCACGCGTGACGCTCATGTGCGGCATGGCGGCGATCCAGGCGGCCACGCGGCTGCGCGAGGTGATGACGCGCGCGGTGGGGCGCAAGCTGAACGTCACACCGGACCGCATCGTGTTCCGCGAGCGCAAGGTGGGCGTGCTGGAGGACTGGGACAAGGCGGTGCCGTTCCCCCAGGCCGTGGAGCTGGCCGAGGCGATGCACGGCGTGCTGGCGTTTCCCGGCTCGTACGCGCCGCCCAAGCGCGCGGGCAAGTACAAGGGCGGGGGCGTGGGGCCGTCGCCCTGCTATTCCTACTCGGCGTGCGTCGTCGAGCTCACCGTGGACGAGGACACGGGCTGGATCACCCTTGGTGAAATCTGGATCGCCCACGACATCGGCCGTGCTCTGAATCCACTCCTGGTCGAAGGTCAAATCGAAGGTTCTGTTTACATGGGCATCGGCGAGGCCCTCATGGAGGGCCAGGTCTTTCGCAAGGGGCTGCACAAGTCCCCCTCGATGCTCGAATACAAGAGCCCGACGACGCTGGAGACGCCCGAGATCCACACGTACCTGGTGGAGACCGACGATCCGGAAGGCCCGTTCGGCGCGAAGGAAGCAGGGCAGGGTCCGTTGCTACCCGTAATTCCCGCGATCGCGAATGCGATCTACCATGCCGTCGGCGTGCGCCTCGACCAGGTGCCGATCACCCCCGACATGGTATTGCGCGGTCTCGAGCTCAAGCGCCAGGGCAAGCCCGCGCGCATCGGCCCCGACAAGCTCCCGCTCTTCCGCTTCAAGGATCCGATCGTGGTGGAGTCCGCGTTCGGCCAGGTCGCCGAGGCCATCGCCGTGCGCCCCTTTGCCGAGCCGGCAACCTTCTCATGACAGCCCACCCACGCATCTATCCGTGCAAGCGGGGCCCGCTACAATGATGCGCTTGCCGGCGTTCGACTACGTGGCGGCGAAGACCGTCGAGGAGGCGCTGCGCGCGCTAGCGGACGCGGGGCCCGACGGGATGCTGGTGGCCGGCGGCACCGACCTCTATCCCAACATGAAGCGGAGGCAGTTCGAGCCGAAGACGCTCGTCGGCTTGCGCGCCATCAAGGAGCTGCGCGGTGTCAGCGGCTCGGCGCGCGAGGGCGTGACGATCGGCGCGTGCACGACGCTGACGGCGGTGGCGAGTCATCCGGGCGTCGCGCGCGATTATCCGGCGCTGGCCACGGCGGCCGGCGTGGTGTCCTCGCCGCAGCTTCGCAACATGGGCACGCTCGGCGGAAATGTGTGCGTGGATACGCGCTGCAACTACTATAACCAGACGTACGAGTGGCGAAAGGCGATCGGCTTCTGCATGAAGAAGGACGGCGACATCTGCCTGGTCGCGCCCGGCAGCGACCGCTGCTGGGCGGTCTCGTCGTCCGACACCGCGCCCGTGCTGTGGAGCCTGGGCGCGCGCCTGCGCCTGCACGGCCCCGGCGGTGAGCGGACGATTCCGGTGGCGGCGCTCTTCCACGACGACGGTATCGCGTATCTCGCCAAGCGCCCCGACGAGATCGTCACCGAGATCCTGCTGCCGCCGGCGGACGGCTGGCGCTCGGTCTATCTCAAGCTGCGGCGTCGCGGGTCGTTCGATTTCCCGATCCTCGGCGTCGCGGTGGCCCTGAGGCTGGAGGGCGACGTGGTGCGCGAGGCGCGCGTGGTGCTGGGCGCCGTCGCCTCCGTGCCGCGCGAGGCGCCGAAGGCGGCCGAGGCGCTGGTGGGCCGGCGGCTCACCACGGAGACGATCGAGGCGGCGGCGGAGGCGGCGGCGGGCCCGGCCAGACCGCTGGACAACACCGACCTCACGCATCCCTACCGCAAGAAGGTCGCGCGCGTCTTCGTGGCCCGCGCCCTCGCCCGGCTGGCGGGGCTGGACCACGGCCCGTCCATGGAGGTCGCGTGACCTCGCTGGGCGCGCGCATCAAGGCGCTGCGGCTGGAGCGCGACCTGCAGCAGCGGCAGCTCGCCGAGAAGGCCGAGCTGACGCCCAGCATGGTCTCGCAGATCGAGTCCGGCCGGCTCACGCCCTCGCTCAACACGCTCGGCAAGATCGCCGCCGCGCTCGGCGTGCCGATCGCCACGCTCTTCGACGGCGAGCCGGCCGGCCGCATCCAGGTGACGCGCAAGAAGGACTACCCCGTGGTGTCCTTCGACGGCTCCTCGGAGAAGTGGACCGTGCTCGGCGCCGGGCTCTTCGAGGGCAAGATCCGCGCGGTCGTGTCCACGCTCGATGCGCGGGCCAAGGGCGTCAAGACCGAGAAGGTCCTCATCAAGCCGGGCCAGATGAAGCTCTTCTACGTGCTGGACGGCGAGGTCGGACTGCACTACAACGGCGAGCGGCAGACGCTCGAGACCGGCGACAGCGCCCTGCTCGATGGGGGGCTGCCGCACGGCTGGGAAAACCTCGGCACCCGGAAGGCCCGCGTCCTCTGGGTGATCCTCGGCTAGGAGTCAGCGCCATGGCGGAGAGCGGCGAGCGGGTGACGGTCGACTTCCGGACGGAGCCGTCGCGCTACAAGCACTGGCGGCTGGCCTTCGACGGCCGCGTCGCCACGCTGAGCATGGACGTCCGCGAGGACGGCGGCCTGGCCCCGGGCTACGAGCTGAAGCTGAACTCCTACGACCTCGGCGTGGACATCGAGCTCTACGACGCGATCCAGCGGCTGCGCTTGGAGCATCCCGAGGTCGGCGCGGTCATCCTGGCCTCGGCCAAGGAGCGCGTGTTCTGCGCCGGCGCCAACATCCGCATGCTGGGCCGCGCCTCCCACGGCTTCAAGGTGAACTTCTGCAAGTTCACCAACGAGACGCGCAACGCGATGGAGGAGGCCTCGGCCGAGTCGGGCCAGTCGTGGGTGTGCATGGTCAACGGGCCGTGCGCCGGCGGCGGTTACGAGCTGGCGCTGGCGTGCCGGCACATCGTGATGGCGGACGACGGCAACACGTCGGTGGCGCTGCCCGAGGTGCCGCTGCTGGCGGTGCTGCCGGGCACGGGCGGGCTCACCCGCCTCACCGACAAGCGCAAGGTGCGCCGCGACCGCGCGGATTACTTCTGCACGCTCGAGGAAGGCGTCAAGGGCAAGCGGGCGGTGGAGTGGAACCTGGTCGACGAGGTGGTCCCGCGCACGAAGCTGGACGAGACCACGAAGCGGCGAGCGAGCGAGCTGGCCGCGAAGACCGACCGGCCGGCCGGCGCGCGCGGCGTCGCGCTCACGCCGCTCGAGCGGCGCGTCGAGGGCGACCGCATCGCCTATCGCTGGGTGACGTGCGCGATCGATCGGGGCCGCGGCGTGGCCGAGATCACCGTGGCGGCGCCGGGGGCGCCACCGCCGGCCGACCCCGCGGGCGTCCAGGCGCAGGGCGTGGCGTTCTGGCCGCTGGCCGTCGCGCGCGAGCTGGACGACCTGATCCTGCACCTGCGCGTCAACGAGGAGGCCATCGGCCTCTGGGTGCTGAAGACGACGGGCAGCGCGGACCTCGTCGAAGCCTACGATCGACTGCTCGAGCAGCACGCCGGCCACTGGCTGGTGCGCGAGATCCGCCTCTACCTCAAGCGCACGCTCAAGCGGCTCGACGTCACCTCGCGCTCGCTCTTCGCGCTGATCGAGCCGGGCTCGTGCTTTGCCGGCACGCTGCTGGAGCTGGCGCTGGCCTGCGATCGCTCGTACATGCTCGACGGCACCCGCGAGGGTGACGACGCCCCCGCGGCCACGCTGAGGCTGACGCCGATGAACTTCGGCGCGTACCCGATGCCCAACGGCCTCAGCCGCCTGGACAGCCGCTTCCTGGCCGAGCCCGGGCGCGTGGACGACCTCAAGGGGCGCCTGGGCCAGGATCTCGACGCGGCGGCGGCGAGCGAGGCGGGCCTGGTGACGTTCACGCCGGACGACATCGACTGGGACGACGAGGTGCGCATCGCCATCGAGGAGCGCGCAGCGTTCTCGCCCGACGCGCTGACCGGCATGGAAGCCTCGCTGCGCTTCGGCGGGCCGGAGACGCTGGAGACCAAGATCTTCGCGCGACTGTCGGCCTGGCAGAACTGGATCTTCCAGCGGCCGAACGCGGTGGGAGACAAGGGGGCGCTGCACGTGTACGGCACCGGCCAGCGGGCCGAGTTCGACCGGAGGAGAGTGTGATGGCGCGCGTCGATTACACCGAGCGCATCCCCAACAACGTCAGCCTGGCCGAGAACCGCCGGCTCCTGAGGGCGCTCGAAGAGTGGCAGCCGCGCTATCTCGACTGGTGGCGCGAGATGGGGCCCGAGGGCTTCCAGGCCCGGGACGTCTACCTCCGCACCGCCATCAGCGTGGATCCGCAAGGCTGGGCGCACTTCGACTGGGTGAAGATGCCGGACTATCGCTGGGGCATCTTCCTGGCCGAGCCCGAGCGCGGCCGCACGATCGCCTTCGGCGACAACAAGGGCGCACCGGCGTGGCAGGACGTCCCCGGCGAGCACCGCGGCACCCTGCGCCGGTTGATCGTCACCCAGGGCGACACGGAGCCCGCCTCCGTCGAGCAGCAGCGCCACCTGGGCCGCACGACGCCCTCGCTCTACGACCTGCGCAACCTCTTCCAGGTCAACGTCGAGGAGGGCCGCCATCTGTGGGCGATGGTGTACCTGCTGCACGCGCACTTCGGCCGCGACGGCCGCGAGGAGGCCGACGCGCTCCTGCAGCGGCGCTCCGGCGACTCGGACAAGCCGCGCATCCTGGGCGCCTTCAACGAGCGCACGCCCGACTGGCTGTCGTTCTTCATGTTCAGCTTCTTCACCGACCGCGACGGCAAGTACCAGCTGGCCGCGCTGGCCGAGAGCGGCTTCGATCCGCTCTCACGCACCTGCCGCTTCATGCTCACCGAGGAAGCCCACCACATGTTCGTGGGCGAGGCGGGGATCTCGCGCGTGGTCCAGAAGACCTGCGAGCTGATGCGCGAGCACAAGACGGCCGAGGTGAGCCGGTACGGCGGCATCGACCTGGCCATGATCCAGCGCTACCTCAACTTCCACTTTTCGGTCTCGCTCGACCTCTTCGGCTCGGAGATCTCGACCAACGCGGCCAACTTCTACACGGCCGGCCTCAAGGGGCGCTTCGAGGAGACCAAGAAGACGGACGACCACCTGCTGCGGGAGGCGACGTACCCGGTGACGTGCGCCGAGGGCGGCCGCATCAAGGTGGCGGAGGAGCCGGCGCTCACCGCGCTCAACGAGCGGCTGCGCGACGACTACGTGGCCGACTGCCAGCGGGGCGTCGATCGCTGGAACGCGGTGATCAAGCGCCACGGCCTCGACGCCGAGCTGCGGCTGCCCCACCGCGGCTTCCATCGCGCGATCGGCAACTTCGCCGACCTGCACGTCTCACCCGACGGCCGCGTCGTCAGCGCCGCCGAGTGGGAGGCGCAGCGCGCGGCCTGGCTGCCCACGCCCGCCGACCAGGCGCACGTGGCCTCGCTCATGACCCCGGTGGTCGAGCCCGGCAAGTTCGCGGGGTGGATCGCGCCGCCCGCGCGCGGCATCAACAGCCAGCCCGTCGAGTTCGAGTACGTGAAGCTGAGCGTGCGGGCCGGCGAGGAGGGACGTCATGGCTGAGCCGATCGTTCCACCGGGCTTCGGCCCGCCGCTGGGGATGTACTCGCACGGCATGGTCGTGCGCGCCGGCGATCTCGTGATCGTGGCCGGCCAGGTCGGGCTCGGCGCCGACGGCCGCGTGCCCGGCGACGACGTCATCAGCCAGACCAAGCAGGCACTGGAGAACGTGCGGGCGGTGGTGGAGGCGGCCGGGTGCACGATGCGCGACGTCGTGCGCCTGCAGACGTTCCTCACGCGGGCCGAGGACATCCCCGGCTTCATGAAGGCGCGCCAGGAGCTGTTCCCGACTTACTTCCCGGACAAGGTCTACCCGCCCAACACGCTGCTGGTGGTGGACCGCCTGGTGCGCCCGGAGCTCCGCGTGGAGGTCGAGGCGATGGCCGTCCGCCATCGCCGCCCGACCACGAAGAAGCCGACCCGTCGCGCCCGCCGCCGGCGATAAAGCAGAACGGGGCGCCCCCACCGCGAACAAGTCCGCGGCTGAGGCGCCCCGCCTGGTCACGCCGTCCCCAGGTCCGCCCCTGGACGACGCGACGAAGCTACACGCGGCGGTTCGTGTCGATGTAGGTGTCGTTGCTCCGGGTCATGGCGACGATGGCGAGGATCACGACGACGAGCAGCGCGGCGGCGATGATGACCGCGGCGGTCGGGCTCAGCCCGAAGATCGTCGTGCGCTCCGAGGTGACGGTGCGCGGCAGCGCCGAGCCGTCGCTACTCTTCGCGGCGGAGTTGTCGGACTTGGTCTCGCTGCGCGAGCTGCTGGACCGCTCGTTCGTCACGGCCGAGCTGGGCGCGCTGGACTTCGAGCCGCTCGTGGAAT
The DNA here is from genome assembly GCA_003220265.1 of Candidatus Rokuibacteriota bacterium. Taxonomy (GTDB): domain Bacteria; phylum Methylomirabilota; class Methylomirabilia; order Rokubacteriales; family CSP1-6; genus AR5. The sequence goes on from QHRW01000081.1 coordinate 25,592, forward strand.
CCGGCGACGACGAGACCGTCCCGCTGGCGGACCCTGAGGGCGTGGATACCGAGCCGCCCGCCGACCCACTCGGGCTGGTGCTGGTCTGGGCAATGGCGCCGCCGACCAGCCCGAAGGTCACGAGGGCAATGAGCAGGAGAACGGCAACGCTCTTCATGCTGCACCTCCTGACGGTGGGTAAAGCAACGGCGGTGCCACCAGGCCGTTTGGCAACAATGACAAGGAGCTGGCGATGATCGCGTCGGAGAGCCTGCCGCAGGAGTTCAACGTCGCGACGTGGTTCGTCGATCGCAACGTCGCCGAGGGGCGCGGCGCGCGGCCGGCCTTCCGCTACGAGGATCGTGTCCTCACCTACACCGATGTCCAGGACCTCGCCAACCGCACGGGGAACGCCCTGCGGGAGCTGGGGGTGGCGATGGAGGACCGCGTCTGGATGTGCTGCCTGGACGCGCCCGAGTTCCTCGGCGCCTTCTGGGGCGCGATCAAGCTCGGGGCCATCCCGATTCCGACCAACACCCTCTTGCGCGCCGCCGACTACGTCTACTTCCTGCGCGACAGCCGGGCGAAGGTGGCCGTGGTGTCGGCGCCGCTGCTGGCCGAGGTGGGGCCGGCCCTCGGGCAGTCGCCGTGGCTGCGCCACGTCATCGTGGCCGGCGGCCCGGCCGGCCCCCATCTCGCCTGGGACGACCTGCTCGCCCGCGCCTCGTCGCGGCTGGAGCCGGCGCCGACCTCGCGCGACGACGCGGCGTTCTGGCTCTACTCGTCGGGGTCGACCGGGTTCCCCAAGGGCGCCGTTCACCTGCATCACGACATGGTCGTCTGCCAGGAGACGTACGCCCGGCAGGTGCTCGGCATTCGCGAGAGCGACCGGGTGTTCTCCGCCGCCAAGCTCTTCTTCGCGTACGGGCTCGGCAACGCCGGCTACTTTCCGATGGGCGTGGGCGCGGAGAGCATTCTCTACCCGCACCGGCCGACACCGGAGGGCGTGTTCGAGGTCCTCGCGCGCCAGCGCCCCACGCTCTTCTTCGGCGTGCCGACGCTCTACGCCGCCATGCTGGCCGTGAAGGAGGCGGAGAAGCGCTTCGACCTCTCGGCGCTGCGCCTGTGCGTCTCCGCCGGAGAGTCGCTGCCCGAGGAGATCTACACACGCTGGAAGCAGCGCTTCGGCGTGGAGATCATCGACGGCATCGGCACCACGGAGATCCTGCACATCTTCCTGTCCAATCGTCCCGGCGCCGCGCGCCCGGGCTCGACCGGCATGCCGGTGCCGGGCTACGAGGCGGTCATCGTCAACGACCAGGGACACCCGGTGCTGCGGGGCGAGATCGGCAACCTGCGCGTCAAGGGCGACTCCACGATGGCCTACTACTGGAACAAGCACGACAAGACCAAGGAGACGCTCTACGGGCCCTGGATCCAGACGGGCGACAAGTACCACCAGGACGAGGACGGCTACTTCTGGTTTGCCGGCCGCGCCGACGACATGCTGAAGGTCGGCGGCATCTGGGTGTCGCCCGTGGAGGTCGAGGCCACGCTGATCAAGCACGCGGCCGTGCTGGAGGCCGCCGTGGTCGGCAAGGAGGACACCGACCGCCTGGTGAAGCCGCAGGCCTTCGTGGTGCTCAAGGAGCCGGCCTCCGGCAGCGCCGCGCTCGCCGACGAGCTGAAGGCCTTCGTGAAGGACAGGATCGCGCCCTACAAGTACCCGCGCTGGATCGAGTTTGTGCCCGAGCTGCCCAAGACGGCCACCGGCAAGATCCAGCGGTTCAAGCTACGCGCCTGAGCCCGTGGTGGACCGGCTGGGACGCGGTCCTCTCCGCGGCAGCCGCCGGCGCCACGGCGCTGGTGGCGCTGGCCGTGCTGTGGGAGACGGGGACGCCCCTCGTCCACGTCGTCGTGTGGCCGCCGGTCGCCGCGACGCTCGTCTTCTGGCTCCTCATGCGCCAGGCGCTGCGGCGGCATCGCGTGGGCGTGCGCACGTTCGGGCCGCGCTGGCGGCGGACGCTCGACGGCCACGTCGCCTACTATCTCGCGCTGGACGGCGTGGAGCGGCGGCGCTTCGAGCGCGAGGTGGCGATCTTCCTGGACCAGGCCGAGATCACCGGCGTCGGGACGAGCGTGAGCGACTCGGTGCGGCTGCTGGTGGCCAGCAGCGCGGTGATGCTCACGTTCGGCCGGCCGGGCTGGGGCTGGACCGATCTGCCGGAGATCCTCATCTACCCGGCGCCGTTCGACGAGCGCTTCCGGCGCTCGTCGCGCCACGTCGCCTACGCGGGCATGGTCGTGCCCCGTAACGCCATCGCGCTCTCGAAGTCGGCGCTGATCTGGAGCTTCCGTCACGAGGAGCCCTACCACGTGGGCCTGCACGAGTTCGCCCACGTCCTCGACATGGAGGACGGCCGCTTCGACGGCGTGCCGTGCGGCCTGCCCGCGGCGGCGCAGCGGCGCTGGCAGGCGCTCATCGAGGACGAGCTGGTGCGCGTGCGTACCGGGCGCTCGGTGCTCGACGAGTACGCGGGCAGCAACGAGGCGGAGACGTTCGCCGTCGCCGTGGAATATTTCTTCAGGGCGCCGCAGCGCTTGCGCCGCCAGCACCCGGAGCTCTACGAGGCGCTGCGCGACTACCTGAATCAGGATCCCGCGGAGAGGGACTGAGTGTTCGACCGCGCCCTCGAGACGCTGGAGGCCGGAGCGCTGCGCGAGCATCAGTGGCGGCGCGTGCAGGCGCTGGCGCGCGCGCTCGTGGGCGCCAACCCGTTCTGGACGGCCCGGTGGCGCGCAGCCGGCGTGGTCTCCGCCGAGGACCTGCGCGGCTGGGACGACTTCGCCCGGCTGCCGCTGACGAGCAAGCGCGAGCTGGTGGACGACCAGGCCGCGCACGCGCCGTTCGGCAGCAACCTCACGTACGCGCTGGAGCGCTACGTGCGGGTGCACCAGACCTCCGGCACCACGGGCGCGCCGCTGCGCTGGCTGGACACGCAGGCCTCGTGGGAGTGGTGGACGCGCTGCTGGGGCTTCGTCCTGGCCGGCGCCGGCGTGCGGCCCGACGACCGCGCGTTCTTTCCGTTCTCGTTCGGGCTCTTCGTCGGCTTCTGGGCCGGCTTCGAGGGCGCCCGCGCGCTGGGCGCGCTGGCGATTCCCGGCGGCGGCCAGGACTCGCCCGCGCGGCTGGCCACGATCGAGACGCTGGGCGCCACGGTCCTCGTCTGCACGCCCTCCTACGCGCTCCACCTGCTGCAGGTCGCGCGCGAGCGCGGGATCGACGCGGCCAAGCTGCCGGTGCGGATCACCGTGCACGCGGGCGAGCCGGGCGCGGGGATCCCGTCGGTGCGCTCCCGCATCGAGGCAGGCTGGGGCGCGCGGGCCTTCGATCACGCGGGCATGACGGAGATGGGTGCGTACGGCTACGAGTGCGAGGCGCAGTGCGGCCTGCACGTGAACGAGAGCGAGTTCGTCGCCGAGGTCATCGACCCGGCCACCGGCGCGCCGGCCGACGAGGGCGAGCTGGTGCTGACGAACCTCGGCCGCGTGGGATCGCCGCTGATCCGCTATCGCACCGGCGACCGCGTGCGCGTGGCCGCGACGCCGTGTGCGTGCGGACGGACGTTCCGCAGGCTGGAGGGCGGCATCCTCGGGCGCCTCGACGACATGCTGATCGTGCGCGGCGTGAACGTGTTCCCCTCCGCCATCGAGGCCATCGTGCGCCGCTTCCCGGTCGGGGAGTTCCAGATCGAAGTGTTCCGCGACGGCGAGCTGGATGAAGTGCGCGTGCTGGTCGAGGTGGACGGCGGCGCCGACGGCGCGCGACGCGTGCAGGACGCGCTGCGCATCGGAATCGGTATCCGCCTGGACGTTGCCCCCGTCGCCGCGGGGAGCCTGCCGCGCTTCGAGCTGAAGGCGCGCCGCGTGGTGCGCCGCTAGCGATGCTGCACGACCGCGATGCGCGGACGCTTGCGCGAGCTCGTCGGCGCCACCTGCCATTGCTGATCGGCGGCGCCGTGCTGTTCCTGCTGGGAGCCGTCTACAGCCTGTGGGCCGTGGACCGGCTACACGGCACGCCGGCCGCGGAAGAGACGGCTCGAGCGCCTGCAGCCCATGACGCCGGTGGAGCGCTCGCTGCTCGCGGAGCTCCGCGCGCAAGCCGACTACACCGGCCGCTTGCTGCTCTTCGTCCTGCGGTTCCTGGTAGGCTCGGTCGTTCTCACGGTGGGCTTGATGCTTCTCGCCACGACGCTGGCCCAGCGCCCGCTGCTGAGCATTTTTCGCCGCTTGCGGATCTGACGCGCGTCGGGGATTCTTGTCGAACCGGGAGGGACACAGGTGAACATGCGCATCCGTCTCGCAGGGACGCAGCTCGCGCTGTCGCTCGCCACGGCGGGCGCCGCGCAGTCGGGCGACCGGCTCGGCAGGGTCGAGTTCCCCAACTCGTGCAGCCCCGCGGTGCAGGAGAAGCTGCTCCGCGGCATCGCCATGCTGCACTCGTTCTACTACTCGGCGACGCAACGGGCGTTCGAGGAGGTCGCCGCCGACGACCATTCCTGCGCGATCGCCGCCTGGGGTTACGCCTCGATTCTCATGTCGAACCCGCTCCAGGGCATCGGCGCGTCGGCCAAGGGTGCGGAGCAGGCGCAGGCCGCGATCGACAAGGGCCGTCAGATGGGCGCCAAGACCGAGCGCGAGCGCGACTACCTGGAGGCGGTGGCCGCCTACTACCAGGAGTTCGCCACCCGCGCCGAGCGCGAGCGCCAGGTCGCGCGCGCCAAGGCCTACGAGGTGCTGGCCACGAAGTACCCGGGCGACGACGAGGCGCAGATCTTCTACGCGCTGTATCTGGCCGGGACGCAGACGGCGTCCGACCAGACGTACGCCGCCTACCTCAAGGCGGCCGGGATCCTCGAGAAGCAGTTTGCCAAGCACCCCGACCACCCGGGCGTCGCGCACTACCTGATCCACAGCTACGACGCGCCGCCGATCGCGCAGCAGGGCGTGCCGGCCGCGCGGCGCTACGCCGACATCGCGCCGGACGCGCCGCACGCGCTCCACATGCCGTCGCACATCTTCACGCGGGTCGGCGCCTGGGCCGATTCGGCGGTGACCAACCGCCGCTCGGCGGACTCCGCGCAGCGGAGCAACGACCCCGACGATGCGCTGCACGCGCTGGACTACATGACCTACGCCTACCTGCAGCTCGCTCGCGACGGTGACGCGCGCAAGGTCCTCGAGGAGGCGCGCACGCTGACCAGGATCAATCCGGCCCGCGCCACCGGGCCGTACGCGCTCGCCGCGATGCCGGCGCGCTACCCGCTCGAGCGGGGCGCCTGGGGCGACACCGCCCGGCTTCAGCCCACGCCGAGCAATTTCCCGTTCACCGAGGCGATGACGCATTTCGCGCGGGCGCTGGGCGCCGCGCGGAGCGGCAATCCGGCGGCGGCCCCGGCCGACATCGAGCGCATCACGGCCCTGCGCGACGAGCTCAAGGCGAAGAAGAGCCTCTACTGGGCCAACGAGGTGGAGGTGATGCGACTGTCGTCGCTGGCCTGGACGGCGCTCGCGCAGAAGAAAAGCGACGAGGCGCTGGAGCTCATGCGCCAGGCGGCCGACATCGAGGACAAGAGCGACAAGAACATCGTCACGCCCGGGCGCCTGCTGCCCGCGCGCGAGCTGCTCGGCGACATGCTGCTCGAGCTCCGGCGGCCTGCTGACGCGCTGGCGGCGTACGAGGCCTCGCAGGTGCGCGAGCCCAGCCGCTTCAGGGGATTCTACGGCGCCGCGCAGGCGGCGGCCCAGGCCGGCAACCGCGAGAAGGCGCGGCAGTATTTCTCGAAGCTGATCGAGCTGGCGGGGTCGGGCGATGCCCGTTCCGAGGTTGAGAAGGCGCGCCAATATCTCGCCGGTCGCTGACCGGCGCCCCCAGCGTTTGGCGGTCGGGCCTCATGCCCTCGCAGGAGCAATGGCAGCTCAGTGGCAGCGCCCCCGAGCTGTACGAGCGATATGCCGCTCGATACATGCTGGGTCCCTGGGCGCCGGGCCTGGTCGCCCAGGCCCACTTGAAGCCTGGGGAGCGTGTGCTGGATCTGGCCTGCGGCACGGGCCTGATCGCACGACTGGTGGCGCCGGCCGTTGGAGTGACGGGCCGAGTCACGGGCCTGGACCTCAACGCGGGAATGCTGGCCGTCGCGCGCGCCCTGCCGGCGCCGCCGGGGGCGCCGATCACCTGGGTGCAGGGCAGCGCCCTGGCCATGGGCTTCCCGGACGCCTCGTTCGAGGTCGTGCTCTGCCAGCAAGGGCTTCAGTTCTTCCCCGATCGACCGGCAGCGGTCCGCGAGATGCATCGCGTCCTCGTTCCGGGCGGCCGCGTAGCGCTCAGCGTCTGGAGCGGCGTGAGTCCCTACCACGCGGCGGTGGGCGAAGCGCTTCGACAGCACGTCGGCGCCGGGGCGGCCGCCAGCTTTTCCGCCTCCAGGGTCGTGCCCGATGCTGGAGAGCTCCGCCGCCTGGTTGTCGAGGCGGGGTTCCGTGACGTGGCGATCGAGCCGTGCGTCATGAACGTCCGGTTGCCGGCGGTCGAGGGATTCGTCCTCTCGCATCTCGCCGCCACGCCCGTGGCAAGCGCGGTCGCCGCCGTCGACTCTCGTGCACGCGCAGCCCTGGCAGAGCACGTCGGCCGGGCGTTGCGCGGCTACGTGGACGGTGATGGGCTGACGCTGCCCGATGAAGCGAACGTCGTGACGGCGCTCGCGTAGAGCCTCGATCACTCCTCGCCCGCGGGCGCGAGCCAGGGGCAGGTGAAGCGCTCGACCAGCGAGACGGCGCCGAAGAGCAGGATGGCCATCACGGAGAGCAGGATCATCGAGCTGAAGGCCAGCTCGGTCTTCCAGTACGACGTCGCCGACAGGATCACGTAGCCGAGCCCCGCATCGGAGCCCACGAACTCGCCGACGACGGCCCCGATCACCGACAGCGTGATGGCCACCTTGGCGCCGGCGAAGACGAACGGCAGCGCCATCGGCAGCCGGACCTTCAGGAACGTCTTGAACGCGCTGGCCCGGTAGGAGCGGCTGAGGTCGAGCAGCTCGGGCGGCGTGGCGGCGAGCCCGGTCGCGGTGTCGACGACGACCGGGAAGAAGGCGACGAGGAACGCGACGATCACCTTGGGGAACTCGCCGTGGCCGACGACGAGCAGCAGCACGGGCGCGATGGCGATCTTGGGCACCGACTGCGTGAGCACGATCAGCGGGTACAGCGCGCTCCGCAGCGCCGGCGAGTAGACGATGAGCACGGCGAGCGGCACGCCGACGGCGATCGAGAGCGCGAAGCCGCCGAGCGTCTCGTAGAGCGTCACCCACGTGTGATGGATGAACCGGTAGCGCCACTCCCAGCCCTCGCCGAGGATCGCCGACGGCGCCGGCATGATGAAGCGCGGGATCTTGAACGCGTAGGTGGCGGCTTCCCAGAGCGCCAGCGCGGCCACCAGGGTGAGGGCGGGCACGACGTACTCGGCCACGATGCGGCGGCGCATCATCGCGTGGCCATCCGTGGTGCGAAGATCAGGCGGCGCACCTCGTCGCTGGCCGTCTTGAAGCGCGGGTCGAATTCCAGGTCCATCGTGCGCGGGCGCGGCAGCTCGACCGGCAGCACGCGCGCGATCCGGCCCGGCCGCGGCGTCATGACCACCACGCGGTCGGCGAGCAGGATCGCCTCGGGGATGCTGTGCGTGACGAACAGGATGGTCTTGCGGCGCTCCTCCCAGATGCGCAGCAGCTCGAGGCTCATCTCCTCGCGCGTCATCGCGTCGAGCGCGCCGAACGGCTCGTCCATCAGCAGCAGGCTCGGATCGGGCAGGAGCGCACGGCAGATCGCCACGCGCTGCTGCATGCCGCCCGACAGCTCGCGCGGATACTTGGTCTCGAAGCCGCCGAGCCCGGTCAGCTCCAGGAGATCGCCGGCCTGCTTGCGGTACTGGCGCGGGTCGAGCCCGAGCATCTCGACGGAGAACAGGACGTTGTCGAAGACCGAACGCCACGGCAGCAGCACCGGCTGCTGGAACACGAAGCCCACGTCGGGGAAGGGCTCGCGGACGGCCTGCCCGCGAATGGAGATGGCGCCGCCCGTGGCGGGCGTGAGGCCGGCCACCAGCTTGAGCAGGGTGGACTTGCCGCAGCCACTCGGACCCACCAGCGTGACGAACTCGTTCTCGCCGACGTCGAGCGTGATGTCGTCGAGGGCGTGCACGGGGTCGCCCCGCCGCGTCCGGTACGTCTTGTCGACGTGGTCGAGGCGGATCACGCTGAGCGGCTACTTCCTCTCGGGCAGCAGGTCGTTGGTGTAGAGCTCCTCGATCGGCACCTTGCGCTTGAGCTCGAGATACTGCGTGTAGGTGTCGCGCGTCTTCTCGAGGCGCGCGGGCTCGAACTGGCCCACGGCCATCTTGCCGGCCGTGACCTCCTCGGCGTAGACGAAGCGCGCCGCCACCTGGGCGGCGCCGAGCGCACCGTCGGGATCGACCTCGGGATGGTGCTTGACCACGTAGCCGACGCCCTCGTCGAAGTGCTTCTGGCGGAACGCGTAGTCCGCGCCCTTGAGGGTGGCGCGCAGGAACGCCTTGAGGCCGTCGGCGTCCTTGGCGATCGACTCCTCGCGTGCGATGAGCGAGGTGGAGGAGAGGTCGAAGCCGAGGTCGGCCCACGCGGTCAGCACGCGGACGTCGGCGTTCTGCTGCTTGGCGATCTTGCGGATGCGCGCCTCGTGGACGACGAAGAACGGCACCGCGTCGGTCACCTTGTTGATGAGCGCCGGCGGCATCGAGGCGGCGTCCATCGTGACCCACGTCACCGAGCCCGGCTTGAGCCCGGAGAGCTTCTCGAACACCGGCCACAGCACCTGGTGGCTGTTGCCCGGTGAGATCGCCAGCTTCTTGCCCTCGAGCTCGCGCGGCGTCTTGATGGGCGAGTCGGCGCGCACGAAGATCCCGTGCGGCGGGCGCCGGTACCAGAGCGCGATGGCCTTGACCTTGATGTCGGTGTTGGCGCGCCCGGCGATCACCGTGGAGATGTCGGCGATGCCCGTCTCTCCCTGGCCGGCGGCGATGCGCTTGACGGTGTCGGCCGAGCCCTGGCCGCGCACGATCTTCACGTCGAGGCCCTCGTCCTTGTACCAGCCCTTCTCGAGCGCCGTGTAGTGCGGCACGTACTCGCCGGTCGGCACGAAGTCGAGGATGAGCGTCCACGGACGGAGCGGCTTCGGCTGCGCGGTGACGCTCACGGCGGCCAGCGAGGCCACGAGCGCGACGGCGGCAACGGTGCACAAGACGCGGGCAGCTCGGGTCATCGGCGGTCCTCCGTGAGCGCGGTCCGAACGCGCGTCATGAATCTCACGCGGTCCCGAGGGTGTCAACCCCGCGCCCCCCGATCGTTGGACAGCGGTCGACTTCTTCGTTACCGTGAGGGCCGAGAGTGTTCGACCCGACCGGTCATGACCAGACCCTTTCGCGTGCCCCTGCTCTGGCTCAGCCTCGTCCTGTTCCTGGGATCGAGCTACTTCGGCACGCAGCAGTCGCAGCCCTTGATCCTGCCGGTGCTCAAGCTGGTGGCGCCGCACGCCACGGCGGCCCAGCTGAACTCGGTCCACGCCCTGCTGCGCAAGCTGGGCCACCTGGGCGAATACGCCGTCCTGGCCCTGCTGTGGCTGCGGGGCTTTCTCGCCACGCGCCGGGTGTCGCTGCGAACGGCGGCGTGGGCGGCGCTGCTCGTCTGCGTGGCCTGCGCGTTCGTCGACGAAGCGCACCAGTCGATGCTGCCCAGCCGCACGGGCAGCGCGCTCGACGTCGTGCTAGATTCCTTCGGCGCCCTGATGATGCTCATGGTCCTGCGCGCGCGGCACGAGCCGGGCGCGCCGGCCGGCGCCGCGCCGGCCGCCACCGCCTACGAGCCGGGAGGCTGACGTCATGACCGATCCACACGAGCTCACGCTGGAGGAGCTGCGCGCCCGCACGCGGGCCACCGGGATCACCATCGCCGAGCACCGCCTCGGCATGGTGCGCAAGCTGCTGAGCGACGCGCTGGTGCACGTGCGGGCGCTCGACTCGCGGGCGATCAAGACCGTGGAGCCGGCGGTGCGCTTCGAGGCCGAGCCATGAGCGAGGACATCGCCTACACGACCATCCGCGAGCTGGGCGCGCGCTACCGGGCCCGACAGCTCTCCCCCGTCGAGGTGACGCGCGCGCTGCTGGCGCGCATCGAGAAGGTCGACTCCGCGCTGCACGCCTTCGTCACGCTCACGGCCGAGCGCGCGCTGGCCGACGCGCGCGCCGCCGAGGAGCTGCTGCGGCGCGGCGACGATCGCCCGCTGCTGGGCGTGCCCGTCGCCCACAAGGACATCTATTGCACGCGCGGCATCCGGACCACCGGCGGCTCGGCGCTCCTCGCCGACTGGGTCCCCGACGCCGACGCCACGTGCGTGCGGCGCTGGAACGACGCCGGCACCGTGCTGCTGGGCAAGCTCATCACGCACGAGTTCGCGATGGGGCTGCAGTTCCCCGGCCATCGCTTCCCGGCCGCGCGCAACCCGTGGAACCTCGAGCACATCCCCGGCGGCTCCAGCAGCGGCTCGGGCGCCGCGCTGGCGTCCGGCCTCGTGCACGGCGCGACTGGCTCGGACACTGGCGGCTCGATCCGCGGGCCCGCCGCATTCTGCGGCATCGTCGGCCTGAAGCCGACGTACGGACGGTGCAGTCGTGCCGGCGTGCTGTCGCTGTCGTGGACGCTCGATCACACGGGCCCGAT
>QHRW01000140.1 GCA_003220265.1 Candidatus Rokuibacteriota bacterium
CCGAAATAGAGGTTGCGCGTCATGACGGTCACCGCGCGGTCGTTGCGGCCGTCCGCACCGGCGAGCGCCAGCGCCGGAACGGCCAGAACGAGGAGGAGCAGCAGCGAGACGAGCCGTGCGTATGCCATGGTGGCCTCCTTGCCGCCGAAGAGACGGCGGCAGGACAGCAACCTTACAGATGATACGATTGGTTGAATGACCGACGAGACTAGGCCCAGCACCTTCATCCGCGACATCATCCTGGAGCACAATCGCACCGGCCGCTTCGGCGGCAAGGTGATCACGCGGTTTCCGCCGGAGCCCAACGGCCACCTGCATATCGGCCACGCCAAGGCCATCGCCATCGACTTCGGCATGGCCAGGGAGTTCGGCGGCCGCTGCCACCTGCGCTTCGACGACACCAACCCGACGAAGGAGAGCCAGGAGTACGTCGACGGCATCATGCGCGACATCCGCTGGCTCGGCTTCGACTGGGGCCCGCACCTCTACCACGCCAGCGACTACTTCGAGCAGCTCTACCAGTGGGCCGAGCAGCTCATCCGCGCGGGCAAGGCCTATGTGGACGATCTCAGCGGCGACGAGATCCGCGAGTACCGCGGCACCTTGACGGAGCCCGGCCGCCCGTCGCCGCATCGGAACCGCTCGGTCGAGGAGAACCTCGACCTCTTCCGGCGGATGCGGGCGGGGGAATTCGAGGACGGCGCCAAAACGCTGCGCGCGAAGATCGACATGGCCTCGCCCAACATCAACCTGCGCGATCCCGTCATGTACCGGATCCGCAAGGCCACGCACCAGCGCACCGGCGATGCCTGGTGCATCTATCCGATGTACGACTGGGCCCACGGCCAGTCCGACTCCATCGAGGGTGTCACGCACTCGATGTGCTCGCTGGAGTACGAGGACCATCGCCCGCTCTACGACTGGTATCTCGACGCGCTCGGCATCTTCCATCCGCAGCAGATCGAGTTCGCGCGGCTGAACGTGAGCCACACGGTGCTCAGCAAGCGCAAGCTGCTCCAGCTCGTGGAGAGCGGCCGGGTGCGCGGCTGGGACGACCCCCGCATGCCCACGCTGGCCGGGCTGCGCCGCCGCGGCTACACGCCGGAAGCGCTGCGCGACTTCGCCGAGCGCGTGGGCGTGACGAAGTCGCCCAACGTCGTCGAGCTGGCGTACCTCGAGCACTGCCTGCGCGAGGACCTCAACAAGCGCGCCCAGCGCCGCATGGCCGTGCTGCGCCCGCTGAAGCTGGTCGTGGAAAACTATCCCGAGGGCCAGGTGGAGGAGTTCGAGGCGGTCAACAATCCCGAGGATGCCTCCGCCGGCACCCGGAAGGTGCCCTTCTCGCGCACGCTGTACATCGAGCAGGAGGACTTCCGCGATCCGCCGCCGCCCAAGTATTTCCGCCTCGCGCCCGGCACCGAGGTGCGCCTGCGCTACGCCTACATCGTCAAGTGCACGGGCGTCGGCAAGGACGCGGCCGGCAACGTGACCGAGGTGCGCTGTACGTACGATCCCGACAGCCGCGGCGGCGACAGCAAGGGCCGCAAGGTGAAGGGCACGATCCACTGGGTGTCCGCGCAGCACGCGGTCGAGAGCGAGGTCCGTCTCTACGACACGCTCTTCACGGTGCCGAAACCCGACGACGCCGAGGACTACGAGAGCGTGCTCAATCCGGCCTCGCTCGAGGTGTTGACGGGCGCCCGCGTGGAGCCCGCGCTGGGCACGGCCGCGCCGGGGGAGCGCTTCCAGTTCGAGCGCACCGGCTACTTCGCGGTGGACGAGGACTCGCAGCCCGGACGCCCGGTCTTCAACCGCGCGGTGGGGCTGCGTGACACGTGGGCGAAGATCGAGAAGGCCGCGGGCTAGGGCTTCGTCTCCGCCGCGCGACCCACGCCGATGCGGCCGCCATGGCGGCTCTCGTCCGGCTCGCCTTCGCCGCGCAATCCGTCCAGACCAGCCCGCCGTCGAGCGCGCTCAGAGAGACGCCGGCCACGATCCGGCAGGAGCTCGACCTCGGCGGCGGCGCCGTCATCGAGAGCAACGGCACGCTGGTGGGCGCCGTGCTGTGGCACGAGGAGGAAGCCAGCCTCTACGTCGGCCGGCTGTCGGTGCATCCGTCGCACCGCCGGCGCGGGATCGCGCGACTGCTGATGGACGAGGCCGAGCGCGAAGCCCGCGCCCGCGGCCTCACGCGCATGCATCTCGGGGTCCGGCTGCCGCTGGAGGACAACCGGCGCTTCTTCGCCGCGTGCGGCTTCGTGGACGCCGAGCTCCTCAGCCACGAGGGCTTCGCCCAGCCCACCTGGGTGCGGATGGAACGCAGGCTGGACTAAACCTTCAGCGCCGTGCGGAGGCGATCGACCCAGTTGCCGTCCTTGTCGGCCGCCTGACGCCGCTCGAGCGCCGCGAAGAACTCGGCCACGACCTGCGTGGTGAGCGGCGGGCGGGCCCGCAGCGTCGTGGTGCTCGCCGCCTCCGCGAACGCCGCGTGCGCGCTCAGCTCGCCCAGCTTGCGGTAGCTCTCGAACTGGCTCTCCCCGAACCACTGGTCGGCGGTGGTCTGTTGCGGGAAGGCCGAGTTCTCCAGGCGGTACTGCCGCACGTCGGCGGCGTCACCCGGCAGCACGACCGGCTTGATCCACACGAGGTAGCCGAAGGGCTCCCGGATCATGTGGCTCCAGCCGAGGCTCCGCAGGTGCTCGGGGTCGTACTTGATCCGGCCGAAGACCACGTGCGCCGCCACCGGCTCGTCGCCGGCCGGGCGGAACGCGCGCGTGTCGAGCTCGAACTCCGCGCGGAAGTCGATGCGGCAGCGGCGAATGGCCTCGCCGAGATCGGCGAAGCAGGGCTCGGGATCGGCGCCGTTGTCGGCCAGGATGATGTAGCGGCAGCCGCGCTCGACGAGCGAGTAGAGCCCGGAGTTGTCGAAGTGGCCGCCGTCGGTGAGATAGCAGTGGCTGCCGAGATCGTTCGTCTGCGACAGCGCCTCGCGCAGCAGGTAGTACGGCCACAGCCACATCTGCGGCAGCATCCAGCTCGGCCGCCGCGGCGTCGGCACCCAGAGGCCGAGGCGGATGTTGAACGCGCCCAGCAGCAGGGCCAGCGCCGCGCTCGGCGTGGCCGCGCCCATGTTGGGGCTGACGGCGGCGCCGGAGGCCGCCACCGCCGCGCCCAGGGTGAGCTCGCCGCCCATGTACTGCTCGGTCTGCCGGAAGCCCGTGCGCGTCGAGCCGCAGTAGCGTGGCGCCAGCACGTAGTTGGCCGCCCACCGCTGCGCCGTCACGAGATCGCGGCCGCCGACGAGATTGAGCGTGGTGTTGATCAGGTGATAGGGCCCGCCGTGGCGGCTGGACTTGATCTCCTTCAACCGGATGTCGTCCCAGGGGTCGGGGTCGGCGATGTCGTTGCGCTCGCGGTTGCGCGCGAAGTTGGAGGCGCCGAGATACGCGCGCACCAGCCGGTTCTTGTAGAAGGTGTGCAGCGAGAGCGCGTTGGGATCCGCCACCCAGCCGAGCGCCAGGATCCAGCCGGCGAAGCCGCCGACCACGCACAGCGCGATGCGCAGCGGGTCTGTCCGCGGCCCGCCCATCCCGTCCATCCACACGATCGCCGCCCACGCCAGCAGGAAGGCGATGACGAAGCCCAGGAGCGCGCGGACGCGCGCGCTGCGATCGTTGAGGCGCACGAGGCCGAGGGCGACGAAGAGCGCGATGGCCACGCCCAGCAACAGGACGGAGCCGCGCGTGAAGCCCAGCGGCTCGAGCCACTGCGCCGTCGGCACCGAGGGCGCCAGCCCCGCCCACAGCAGCGCGGTGAACGCGAAGTAGATCGGCGGCAGCCGCAGGCCCTTGAGCGGGATGCTCTGGTTTTCCCACCACGCGAGCACGACGGCGAGGGCCAGGCTCGCCCACGCGCCCACCTTCAGCCAGTCGGTGCGCTTGGGGAAGAGGAGGACGTCGAACAGCATCCAGTGCATGGCGAGCGCGGCGGCGGCGGCCAGGATGACGAGCGCGAGCGGCGGCGCGAGGGCGAGCACAACGCGGCTGGCCAGCGAGGGCTTGGCGACCTCGCGGCGATCCTTTCCGCCCGTCGGAGCCGAGACGAAGATCGTGTAGATGGTGGACGCGGCGCCCGCCAGGCCGGTGAGAACCGCGAGCTTCTCCTTCCAGGTGGGGAGGCTCCAGTCCTTGATGTTGAACACGACCTGGATGAGGAACTCGTGGGCGAACCCGGCGAAGCCCAGCCCGAGGCCGACCAGCACGAACGCCGTCAGGATCCGCGTGTGCCAGTGGGTGGCGCGCCCGGCCTTCGTCTGCTTCGAGACCGCGGTGCCGTCGCCGGCCCGCTGGTTGATGCGCCAGGCGATCCAGCCGGCCATCGCGAGGGTGAGCACGACGCCCGCCAGATCCCAGGCCCGCGCCCGCAGCGTCGTCGACCAGGGCACGTGCGGCCCACTGCCGATCTCCGGATTCCACGCGAGCACGCCCGCCGTGCCGATGACGCCGAGCGCCACCAGGACCGCCACGTGCGTGTGCCAGGCGCCGGCGTTGTTGAAGTGCATCCAGAAGATGGTGACGAGCGCCATCAGGAGCAGCAGCGCCAGCAGCGGCCGCGCCGCCACCTTCACGCGCGGCCACAGGATCTCCCCGTCGAGGCTGTGAAAATCGCGGTCCTCGATCGTGTCGTCGTCCGCGGTGACCGTGACCTGTACGACGTCAGGCTTCGGCGCGTGGATCTCGTCGGCGTGCACGAAGTTGCGAACGACCTGGTCGTTGAACGGCTGCGCGATGTAGTAGAGCTGCGCCACCAGCACCGCCGCGCAGAGAATCGGCAGCAGCACCAGCCACGTCAGCAGGAGGTTGCGCGAGAACACCGCCGCCGCCCGCCACGTGTCGCTGCTGAGCAGCCCCTTGCGCGGCGTAAGGTAGTTGGCGAACAGGCGCAGGTGGTGGATCGGATCGCGCCCCGCGAAGCGCGAGCCGTCCGGCGGATCCTCGTTGCGCGTGAAGTCCGGCGCGCGCTGCGGGTCGCGCTCCTCGCGCGGCGGGAAGTGGTGGGCCTCCGTCGACTCGCTGGCGTGCTTGCGGTTCAGCCAGGCGGTCCACCATCCCCCGGTGAAGCCGCCGCCGGAGACCGTGGAGACGTAGTCGACCGTGCGCAGCACGCCGAGGTCGTGCATGCCCTGCAGCAGCCCCAGCGACACGGTGGCGCTCCGGATCCCGCCGCCCGAGAGCGCGACGCCCACGTAGGTCTCGTGCGTGTTCGCCGCGGCGTCCCTGGGATCGTAGCGGACGCCACGGCTGGCGCCGATCTCGTCCCGCTCGGCCTGCAGGACGTCCTCGAAGGTGTCGGGCACGTCGCGGCCGTTCCCGCCCTTGACCACACGCTGCAAGACGGACCGCGCTCTCGAAAGCACGGGCGCTGTCGTCAGCAAGGGACACGCCAGACCGGCAGCACGCGGCAAGTGGCCGAATTGCCGAGGGTCAGGTGGTGGCAGGCGCCGTCGATCCGGGCGGGACGCCTGCCCAGTAGCGGGTCAACCGCTGACCAGCTACGGTGCATCGCCCGGCGGGGAGCCGGGCGGGACGGTCAGGAGCGGCGCGCTTCGAGGGCGGCCAGGCGCTCGCGGATGTCGATGGCGGTGCGCAGCTCGCGATCCACGCCGTCGATCCGGGCGTCGACGCGGCGGATCTCGGCGACGAGCTCGCCGCGCATGTGGCCCATCTGGGCAGCGAGGGAGTCGAGCTTGTCGCCCAGGCGAGCGTCGACGTTGTCGATCTTCGCGTCGACGCGCTTGATGTCGGCGCGCGCGGCCTGCAGCTCTCCGCGGATGGCTACGATCTCGCCGCGGAGCTCGTGCAGAGTGGGCGCGACGAGATCCTGAATCGCCGCCTTCATTGGATCGTAGATCCCCACGCGCGTCATTGGATCCGCCTCACGGCGCCCTGGTCAACGCCCTTATTAGGATACACTCGACGAATCGTGACCGAAGCCAACACGTTCTTCGCCCTCACGCCCGAGCGCGTGCTCGACGCCGTCGAGGTGGGCGGCCTGCGCTCGACCGGGCGCTGCCTGCCGCTGCGCGCCTTCGAGAACCGCGTGTACGAGGTGGAGCTGGAGGACGAGAGCCGCCTGGTCGTGAAGTTCTACCGCCCCGGCCGCTGGTCGCGCGAGACCATCCTGGACGAGCACCAGTTCCTCGCCGACCTCGCCGAGGCCGAGGTGCCCGCCGTCGCCCCGATGGACCTCGGCAAGGGCACCACGCTGAACGAGATCGAGGGGATCTACTACGCCGCGTTCCCTCGCATCCGTGGCCGCTCGCTCGACGAGCTGGACGCCGAGCACCGCCGCCACATCGGCCGCACGCTGGGCCGCCTGCACGCCGTGGGCGCCGCGCGCCCGGCGCCGCATCGCCCCACGCTGGGCGTCGAGCACTACGTCCACGAGCCTCTGCGCAACATCGAGAAGGGCAACTTCATGCCCGAGAACCTCTGGCCGCGCTACCGCGACATGGCCGTGCGCATCGCGGAGGCCGTCGCGCCGCAGCTGGCCAAGGTGAAGTTCCAGCGCGTCCACGGCGACCTGCACTGGGGCAACATCCTGTGGACGCGCGACGGCCCCATCCTGGTGGACTTCGACGACTGCGTGATGGGGCCACCGATCCAGGATCTCTGGCTGCTGGCCCGCGGCCGCGACGAGGAAGCCCGCAAGGCCCGCGAGGATCTACTGGAGGGCTACGAGATCTTCCGCGAGTTCGACCGCTCGACGCTGTCGCTGGTCGAGCCGCTGCGCGCGCTGCGCATCATCTACATGTCGGGCTGGATCGCCAAGCGGTGGGAGGACCCGTCGTTCCCCCACGCGTATCCGAACTTCAAGGACGTGCGGTACTGGATGCAGGAGTACGAGGCGCTGGCGGGCATTGCGGAGACGCTTGCACGATGACCATCATCTGCGAGCCCATCGGCTGCTCGTCGAGCGCGCACAGCCCGAGATTGGTGGTGGCGCGGATGCCGGTCCACGTCCGCCCGTTGGTGACGAGCACGGGCCGCTCGGGCCGCAGCGCGAAGTCGGTGAACTCGGCCAGCGTCTCGGCCGAGTGCACGCGCCGCCCGAGATAGTAGTCCAGCGCGAACCAGCGACCACCGAAGACCGCGACGTCGCCGCCGTTGGCGTGCTGCTCCACGGCGGCGGCCAGGCGCGGAAAGTCGTGGGCGGTATTGAAGTCACGGTTGTACTGCCAGATGCCGAACCCGAGGGCAAGCGCCATCGCCACCACCGTGCCGCCCATCAGGACGCGCGGTGCCGCCACGCACAGGCCCCACGCCATGGACGCCGTCAGGACCGCGACCGCGGCGACGAACGGCAGCGAGGCCAAGCTGAGTCCGGCGAGATACGGGGGCTGCCAGGCGCCGAGCGGTCTCGGCCACGCGATGCCGACCAGCGCGACAGCGCCCACGGCCAGGATCAGCAGCGCCAGCGCGCGCCGCGCGAGCCGGAACGCGTGGAGCTCGGCCGCCGCCCACCACGCGACGAGCAGCGCCAGCGGCGGCGTCATGGGCAGCAGGTAGCGCGTCCGCTGGTTGGCGATCGGCAGGATGACGAGGAACGAGACGAGGAACCACGTCAGCAGCAAGCGCACGACGGGCTCACGCCGATGACGAATGGCGGCGGCGAGGACGAGCGGCAGCACGGCGGTCCACGGCAGGCACATCACGGCCGTGTCGATCAGCAGGTTCAGGATCCGCGGTCGCCCGACGTACCAGCGGATCCAGTCCTCCCAGATGACCGCCTCCGCGAAGGTGCCGCCGCCCATCGTGAGGAACGGCACGACCCACGTCAGCGTGACGAGCGCGCCGGCCAGCGCGCCGCCCAGGTGCCATAGCCGCCGGAGCCCCGCCGCCCCGTGCTCGCTCCAGAGCCAGACGCCGCCGATCAGGAACGGCAGCAGCCCGACCGGTCCCTTGGCGTAGACGGCGCCGGCAATGGCCACGTAGAACGCGACGGGAGCCGGCCACGTGACCCGCTCGGCGCGCTGCCAGACGACGAGCGCATACATCGCCGCGCACACGCAGGCGACGACCAGCATGTCGGGCAGGATGAACTGGCTGTGTGAGAAGAAGCCGTACGTCGTCGCCAGCGCGAGGCCGCCCATCACGCCGGGCCCTCGCCCGAGCAGCCGATCGCCCGCCAGGAACGTGAACACGACGGCGGCGATTGCGGCGAGCGCGACGGGAAGCTGCGCCGTCGCCTCGGTGACGCGGCCGACCGGCGCCGAGGACAGCGCGATGAGCCAGGCGAAGAGCGGCGGCTTCTCGCGGAAGAGCTTGGCCCGCACGCGGACGTCGAACGGCGCGCCGCGCTCGGCGACGTCGCGCGCGTAGAGGACGAAGCGCACCTCGTCGGACGGCACCAGGACGCGCTGGCCGAGCGGGGGAAGGACCAGGAGCGCCGCCACGGCCGCCACCAGCAGCGCGCCCTGCAGGCGGCTCATCACCCGCTCCAGCGTGCCCCCGGCAGGTAGCGCTCGCGCCAGGCGTCGAAGACCAGCAGCGACCACAGGATCTTCTGGTGGCTGCGCTGGCCGCTGACGTGCTCGCTCATCAGGCGGCTGATCGTCGCCGGCTCGAAGAGGCCCACGTCGGCGACGCGGCCGGGCTCGAGCCACTCCTGCATGAGCTCGCGCAGCGGCCCGCGCAGCCAGGGCGCCAGCGGCACGCCGAACCCTTGCTTGCGCCGCTCGAGGATGTCGCGGGGCAGCAGGTCGCGCAGCGCGCGCTTGAGGATGTACTTCATCGTCAGCCCGCGCAGCTTCAGGGATGCCGGGATCCGTCCGGCCAGCTCGACCATCGCATGATCGAGGAACGGCGCGCGCACCTCCAGCCCGACCGCCATGCTGGCGCGATCGACGTTGGGTAGGTTCTGCCCGGCCAGGTAGAACTTGCAGTGCTGGTAGATGGCCTGCTCGAGCGGCTCCGCTTTACCGAGACCGCCGAGCGCGGCGCCGATGAGATCGTACGGCTCGCGCGCGGCGCACGCCGCCCGCACGTCGCGCGAGAGGAGCCCGGCGCGCTCCGCCGGCGTCAGCCCGCCGAGCAAAACCTGCGTCCGCACGCTGCGCGGGTGGGGAAGACCGCGACAGAGCTGCTTGAGCAGGACGTCGATGCCCGCGTAGCCGGACGAGCGTGGCCAGCGCTCGATCACCCGGCTCAGCGCGGGCACGAGCGCCGCCGGCGCGCGGTCGAGCGCGGGAAGCCAGCGCTCGGCGAGGAAGGTCGGATAGCCGCAGAACAGCTCGTCGCCGCCGTCGCCGCCGAGCGTCACGGTGACGTGCTCGCGCGCCAGGCGGCTCAGCGCGTACGTCGGCAGGTAGGAGCCGTCCACGAGCGGCTCGTCGAAGAGGTCGCCGCCCTTCTCGAGCAGGCTGCCGGCCTCGGCGGCGTCGAAGATGACCTCGTGATGCGTGGCGCCGAAGCGTTGCGCCACCGCCCGCGCGTAGGGCCGCTCGTCGTAGCCCGGCTCGTTGAAGCCCAGGCTGAACGTCTCGAGCCTGCCGCCGTGGCCCTGCCGCGCGGCCAGCGCGAGCACCGCGCTCGAATCGACCCCACCGCTGAGGAAGAAGCCGACGGGCACGTCGGCCACGAGGCGCCGGCGCACGGAGGCAGAGAGCTGCTCGACGATCCGCTCGCACCACTCGGCCTTGCCGACCGTATGATTCGGCGCGAAGCGGATGTCCCAGTAGCGCGCGACGCGCGGCGGCTCGCCGGCCCTCACCGTGAGGGTGTGCCCTGGCGGCAGCTTGGCGACACCCGCCACCATCGAGAGCGGGTCGGGCACGTACTCGAACGCCAGGTAGGCGCTGAGCGCGTCCAGGCTGAGCTCGGCCGGCACGGCCGGGTGCTCCAGCAGCGCGCGCAGCTCCGAGCCGAACACGAACGCCGACGGCGTGGCCGCGTAATAGAGCGGCTTCTCGCCCATGCGATCGCGGGCCAGGAACAACCGGCGCTGTTCGCCGTCCCAGACGGCGTAGGCGAACATCCCGTCCAGGCGCTGCACGCTCTGCTCGCCCCACTGCTCCCAGGCGTGCACGAGCACCTCGGTGTCGCCGCGGGTCCGGAAGCGATGCCCGTGGGCCTCCAGCTCGGCGCGCAGCTCGCGGTGGTTGTAGATCTCGCCGTTGAGCGCCGCCCACACCGTGCTCGTCTCGTTCGCCACCGGCTGGGCGCCGGTGCGGTGGTCGATGATGCTCAGCCGCCGGATGCCGAGGGCGAACTCGCCATCGACGTGCACGCCCTCACTGTCGGGGCCGCGATGACGCAGCCGATCGGTCATGCGCTGCACGCGCGCACGCTGGCCCTCGGCCGGGCGGTGCGCGAGAAAGCCCGTCAGCCCGCAGATGGCGCGCCTCCTCTCGGTCCGCCGCAGCCGGGCGGCGCCAGGCGCAGCACGGAGAACCGCCGGCCGTTGGCGGCGCCGTCGCCGACCACGTCAACCGCGCATCCGCGTGGCCAGGTGCCGAGCGCGCGGTCGTCCACGAGGAAGTAGCCGGGCGCCAGCCGCGCGCGGTCGAGCGGCACCGCATCGAGCGCCTGCACCGGCCGGTCGAGGTAGAAGGCCGTCACCAGGCTGGGGACGCCGAACGTGTAGAGCGGCAGGTCGCCGCGGTCGAGGACGGCGGCGAGCGTGCTGAAGTTGGTCGTCGCATTGTGCCGCGCATCGTCGCGGAGCTGCCACGTGACGAGGCCGACGACGACCGCCGCCGCGGCCGCCCAGCCCACGAGCGCGCGCCGCCGCGCGAGGATGCGGTGATACCAGACCGCGATCAGCAGCGCGGCCGCCGGGCACAGGGGCAGGTAATAGCGCATCCGCTGCTCGCGCGACAGCGCCACGACGGCGAAGATGACAGCGAGCCACACGAGGAGGAACGCCGCGGCGCCGGCCGGCAACCGATGACGCGCGCGCACGGCGGCCACCACCGCGATCAGCAGCAGTGGCGACCACGGCAGCACGATCGCCAGCGTCTGGGCAAACGGCGTGAGCAGGCCGTTCGCATTCACGCGCCCCGACGGCTGGAACCAGGCCAGCCAGTCGGTGACGACCGTATCCTGCACGAAGCCTGAGCCGCGACTGGCAGCGGCGATCAGCCACCACGGCGCGATGACCGGGACGATCGCGACGGCGCCCTGCAGGCGCGTGAGTCGCCGGAGCCAGGGCCCCTCGCGCGTGACGAGCCCATGGACGGCGATCACGACGAGACCGAGCAGCGCGGCGGGGCCCTTGGCCAGGAAGCCGACCGCAAGCAGGAGGTGGCAGACCAGCATCATCCGCGGCCGCGCGCCGAACTCGGCGGCCACGAACGCCGCCATGGCGCCCGTCATCGCCAGGCACAGCACGATGTCGGGCATCGTCGTGCGCGCCTGCGTGAAGACGCCGTGCATGGTGAGCACCACGAACCCGGCCGTGAGCCCGACCGCCTGGTCCCAGAGGCGCCGCCCGATCCACCAGGTGACGAACACGATCCCGAGTCCGGCCACCAGCGACGGCCACACGGCGGTGCTCTGCGTCACCCCACCGGTCGGCCACGAGGCCAGCGCGATGAGCCACGCCACGAGCGGGGGCTTGTTGAGGTAGGGCGCGTCGCCGAGCCACGGCACCAGCCACGTCCCGTGTCGCAGGATGTCGCGGGCGAGCACGGCAAACCGCGCCTCGTCGTTGCTGGCGAGGACGCGCGCGCCGACGTCGAAGAACAGCAGCAGCGCCCCGACGCCACTTAGCGCCAGGACACCGCGCTTACCGTCAATCCGGTAGTCGATGACTAGGAGGCCACCGGTTGAGCCCGTGAAGACCGTTTCCGGGCGGAACGCACGAAGCATGATTGCGCTACACGGCGGGGTGCGTCAAGCCTCCTGTCGGGGCGCCGCCAGCCTTTCCTGCCGCCGGCCGAGCCACAGCGCGTTGACCAGCCAGAGGGCCGCCAGGGGGATCGCCGCGAACGAGACCTGCGCCGCCCCCAGTCCGACCACCCGCAGCAGGGCGACCGACCACGCGCCGAGCTGATCGCCCGTGCGGTAGACCACCGTGTCGAGGAAGCTCTTGGCCTTGTAGCGGTCCTCTCGCGAGGTGACGGTATAGAGCAGCTCGCGGGACGGGCGCGCCACCGCGTAGTCGGCGGCCCGGCGGACTACCTGGAACACCGCAATCGCCATCGTGGTCGGCACCAGGGCGAGCGCGCCGAAGCCGACGATGGTCAGCGCCGGCAGCAGGCCGAGCGTGAGGGCGACGCCGAGCAGCAGCACCACGCGCGCGGTGAGGAAGAGCTGGACGACCAGCGTCAGCACGTTGACCCCGAGATCGACAGTGGCGAAGAACGCGGTCTGCGCCGCGCGATCGCGAAACGCGCCGCTGACGATGGCGGCCTGCTGGAAGTAGAGGAAGGTGGAGGTGATCGAGAACAGCAGCATGAACACGGCCACGTTGAGCAGATAGGGCGACCGCACGACGCGGGTGACGCCCGCGAGGACACTGCCCCCGATGGGCGCCTCCACCGCGGCCGCGTGCGGCTGCCGCTGGAGGGTGGTCGACAGGCGCGACAGGTGGCCGGCGCTGAACACCGCGACCTCGAGCAGGCCCGCCGCCGCGACGAGTAGAACCATGGGCGGCACGTGCCGCGCCAGCGTGGCCGTCACGCCGGAGCCGACGATTGCGCCAAGCGTGGCGCCGGCGGCGATCAGGCCGAACAGCCGCTTGCCCTGCTCGGGGCTGAACACGTCCACGTTGAGCTGCCAGAACATCGAGATGACGAACAGGTTGAAGGCGGAGGCCCAGATGAAGAAGATCCGCCCGACCCAGACGGCCTGAGCGCCCTCGGAGACGTGGAAGAGTGCGGCGAACACGAGAATGTTGGCCGCGAAGAAGTGGTACGTGATCGCGATGAACCGGCGGCGCGGCAATCGCTTGACGAGATACGCGAACGGAAGGTTCAGCACCAGCATGGCGACGAGGGTGCCGGTGAACAGCCATTGCAGATTCTGGACGCCGCCCGCCACGCCGGCCTGGTCGCGAATGGGTCGCATGATGTAGTAGGACGACAGCAGCGAGAAGACGACCAGCCAGCACCAGGCCACCACCGCCACCTCGTGCGGCCTGACGTCGAAGAAGCGCCTCAAGCGAAGCTCAGCGCAGGGTCCCGGCGATCTTTCGGATCTCGGCCGGCGTGTGCACGCCTCCGAGCGGCGTCCCGGGCACGAGGTGCTTGCCCATGGCCAACCCGCCGACCAGAACAGGCTCGAAGCCGATCTCACGGATCAGCGCCTCGGCCGTCGCGATCGCCTTCGCGTCGTCCCCCGCGATCGGCACGCCGACCGGATCCCCCGCGCGATGCGCGAGCCCGGCGAGCTGTCCCGAGCCGATCGCGTTGAACCCCCGGACGATGTGCGCGCCCGGCACCAGCTTGGCCGTCATCACCCCGGCCCCGCCCTGGTCGTTGACCCGCTTGACGAAGTCCTCGCCGTCGCGCCGGGGAATCGGGTTGCTCACGTCCAGCACCAGCACCTTCGCGGCGAGCGCGCTCGCGTGCGCCTTGCCGATCTCCTCGATCGCGGTGTAGGGCACGACGAGCGCCACGATGTCGCCGAAGGCCACCGCCTGCTCGACCGTGCCCGCCTGCGCGAGGGGTCCCAGCCCGGCGGCCAGATCCTTCAAGCGCTCGGGGTTCCGCGACGAGAACATCACCGGATGGCCGGCCTTGACGAACAGCGTCCCGAGCGCGCTACCTTCACGCCCCGAGCCGATCATCGCGATCTTCAGCGGTCCGCCCGCCGGCGTCTGCGCCGCGGCCATGCTCGGCGCGAGCGCGGCGAGGGCCAGGCCGCTTCCGGCCAGGCGCAGGAAATCTCGGCGGTCACGATAAACGTTACGGTGTTTCGTCATGAGTCTCTGTCCTCCGAAAGTTCGCCTACGCTCCAGACCGGCTCAGCCTACACCCGGAACGGAGACCCGATAAAAGTCTGAAGAATGAATCGGTTGTCGGTCCGTTGTCGGCCATGCGACAGTCGCGAGGGGCACAATGATAAGGATCTATCGATGAAGAAGCAGTCGAACGAGCGCAATCCGCGTTCTGGTTCGGCGTTTCAAGCCATTCGGGCGATCGACTATACGGTCATTTTCGTGCGCGACATGGCAGCGATGCGTCGCTTCTATGAAGACGTTCTTGGTTTTCCACTGCGCCGAGAGCTTTCGCCGGGTTGGATCGAATATCGGGTGGGCGACAACACCCTGGCCTTGGCCAGGCCACGCCTGACCGCAGCAGATGTTCCAACGCCCAACGGCAGCGCTCGCGTCGATCTGCTCGCACCGCCCACTGACCAGGTCTTTGGACATCGCACCCTATTCTTCCGTGATCCGGATGGCAATCTGCTGGAGGTGTTTGCGGAGATTTAGACGCCTGCACCTTGCTCCTTGACGCGCGTCCGCTTCGGGCAGATTCTCCCCCTGTTCGCAACCACGGAAGGAGGACCCCGTGAGCCAGACTGAGATCGCTCAGGTCAATCGAGCGTTCGAGGAAGCGGCACGCAAGGGCGATATGGATCGGCTCGCATCGCTGTACACACCCGACGCGATGGTGCTGGCGCCGGACGCACCCGTCGTCAAGGGACGGGATGCGATCAAGCAGTTCTGGACTTCAGCCGCACAGCAGATGGGGCTCAAGGAGGTCCGCCTCCAGACGACGGATCTGCAGATCGCCGGCGACACCGCCTACGAGGTGGGCGAGGCGCTGCTGACGCTGCAGTCCGGGCCGGCCGCCGTGAAGTACGTCGTCGTGTGGAAGAAGGTCGACGGCCGCTGGAGCCTGCATCGCGACATCTGGAACACCAAGGGCGCCTGATCGATAGTCGCGCTCGTGGAACCGCCCGGGTGGTTCCCCGCCCGGGCGGCGGCGCCTGATTCGCGCGTGCAGACGTCCGCGTTACTGCGGTTCGTCGCGCTCTACGCGCTCATCTATGGCGCCTTCGGCGTGTCGTCGCCGTTCATGCCGGCATTCTTCGAGCGACGGGGGCTCACGGCCGAGCAGCTTGGCGTCCTCTTTGGCGCAGGGACGGCGATCCGGCTGCTCTCCGGGCCGCTGTGCGGCCGCCTCGCCGATCGTACGGACGCTTTTCGAGGTGTCCTGGCCATATGCGCGGCGCTCGCCGCGGTCGTTGCCATGAGCCTCCTCGGCATAGCCGGGTTCCCGGCGCTGCTGGCCGTCAGCCTTTTGCACTCGGCGGTGCTGGCGCCGATCACCACGCTCGCCGATGCGCTCACCCTCGAAGCGAGCGCTGCACGCCCGGCAGGCGCGAGATTCGAGTACGGCTGGGTGCGCGGCACGGGGTCCGGAGTCTTCATTCTGGGCACGCTTCTCAGTGGCCAGGTCGTCGCCGCCTGGGGCCTCGGCTCGATCCTGGTGCTGCATGCGGTGCAGCTCGCGCTGGCGGCCGGCACGGTGCTTCTCGTGCCGGAACCCGAGCGATCGCGGCCTATGGAGGGAGTCGTCCAGCCAGCGTCAACTCACGGCGTGGTCGACTTGCTACGCATCGCGGAGTT
This sequence comes from Candidatus Rokuibacteriota bacterium, assembly GCA_003220265.1. Lineage (GTDB taxonomy): Bacteria > Methylomirabilota > Methylomirabilia > Rokubacteriales > CSP1-6 > AR5. The sequence continues at coordinate 15,580 of QHRW01000140.1, forward strand.
TCGGCGCGTCATGCTCGTCTCCGCTCTCGTCCTGGGCAGCCACGCCATGCACGACACCTTCGCCGTCATTCGCTGGACCGAGGCTGGCGTCAGTCCGCCCATGGTGAGCGTGCTCTGGTCGGAGTCGGTCGCCGCCGAGGTGGTGGTCTTCTTCCTGATCGGCCCTTCGCTCGTGAAGCGGCTGGGCGCCAGCCGTGTCATGGCACTCGCCGCGGCGGGGGGCCTCCTGCGCTGGGTGGTCGTGGCGTCGACGACCTCCGTGACCGCGCTTGCCCTCGTGCAACCGCTCCACGGGCTCACCTTTGCGGCGCTGCACCTGGCCTGCATGCGCGTGATCCCGGCGATCATCCCGCCGGGCCTGGCCGCAACCGCGCAAGCGTTGTACGCGCTCGGGGCGGGGGCGGCGACGGCGTTCCTCACACTGGCGTCCGGCCCGCTCTATGCGCGTCTCGGCGGCCAGGCATTCGTGGTGATGGGGCTGCTGTGCGCTGCCGCCGCGCCACTGGCGCTCGGGTCGC
>QHRW01000041.1 GCA_003220265.1 Candidatus Rokuibacteriota bacterium
CGCATGCCGTGCTCGTGGCGTCAGTGCGTGACGCTGTTCACGGAAGAGCTGCCCTGGCTGAAGGGCCGCGACCTCGAACTGGTAATGGGCCGGGCTGTCTGTGACTGGCTGGGATGGAAACGATAGGAGATACGACATGAGACCCAACAAGCTGCGCGAGCTCCTGAAGTCCAACAAGCCTACGCTGTCCACCCACATTCACACCACGTGGCCGTCCGTCGTGGAAGCCATCGGGCACACGGGTCTCTACGACTACGTCGAGTTCGTGGGAGAGTACGGCCCCTTCGATCTCCATGACCTCGACAACCTCGCGCGAGCCGCGGACATCTACAACATGTCGATGCAGCTCAAGGTCGACCAGGAGCCGCGGGGATTCCTCGCGCAACGGGCGATTGGATCCGGCTTCCACAGCATCCTGTTCGCGGACTGTCGCTCCGCCGCCGACGTGCAGGAGTGCGTGCGCATCGTGCGCCCGGAGACCCCGGAGGACGGAGGAACCTACGGAGTTGCCACCCGTCGGTTCACCTACATGGGCTATGGCGGCACCAAGGAGTACGTCCAGGCCCTGCGCGACATCGTCGTCGCCATCATGATCGAGAAGCCGGGGACGGTCGACACGCTCGGGGAGGTCCTCTCCGTCAAAGGCGTCGACATGGTGCAGTGGGGCGGCTCCGACTACTCGATGGGCATCGGACGGGCCGGCGAGCGCTACTCCCCGGAGCTACGAGTGGTGGAGCGCCGCGTGTTCGAAACGGCCATCAAGATGGGCGTGCCGCCCCGCGCCGAGATCGCCACCGCGGATCAGGCGAAGTACTTCCTCGACATGGGCGTCCGCCACTTCTCCGTTGGCACCGACATCACGATCCTGCACCAGTGGTGGAAGTCCCAGGGTGAGGACCTGCGCAAGGCGCTCGGCCACTGATTTGCGGCGCTGATCAGAGCGCGGCCTCGGCCTTCAGCGTCAGCCCGGCCGACTTGCAGGAGGTCGCGCGCAAGCGAGATGCTTCCATAAGACGCATACCGTGGACGATCGCCGACCGGATCGAATAGTCCATCTTAATCTGGCGGAAGAGTTCGCGGCTTTCTGGCACCCCCAGCTAGTAGACGATCGGCGCGCCCTCGAGCTCACGACAACCACCGTGGCGGTCAATGTTGACCGGATGCTTTTCCCCGTTCGTCTACCGCACCGGTAGAGGATAATCGTCGTGATGAGGTGAGGTAGATGGGAACATGGCAAGGCAAAGCGAACCGCGAATGGGGTACGACGGCCAGCTGGATTAAAGGCGACGGTCAGTATGCGGTCCTTCACCCGTGCGGCGGCGAACTGACGGTGACCCTTTGCACAACGCCTATCGAAGCGAAGGCAGCGAAGGCGTCTCGATGCGGGGGGCGCTGTGCTGTGTCGAGGCATACGGTGACTGATCTCGGTGATACATTCCTGGAAGCGGCGCAGGCCGTGGTTCTTACGCAGCCTGAACAATCCAAAGCCGCACTGCCTGCGATCTAGCGAACGCTTGCCGTTCGTCCGCACCCTGACGAGGCGAACGAGAGGTCCGGGACGAGATCAACGAGCTGCTGCGGAAGTTCGGCAAGGCGCTGGATGCTACGGGAGAAGCCGTGACGCGTCGCTAAGAATGCGTGCTACGCTGTGTCGGTCGCTCCGTCCCGCCCAGCGAGTGCTATCGTGTTCGAGCCCCATCGCGCCGGCAATCTCATTCCGACCCGCACGAGGCGCCCGTCCAAGACGCTGATGAAAGGTGAAAGCGAAAGGCCATGAGCAAGAAGGAAGATGCAATCGAGGTAGAGGGCAAGGTGATCGAGCCGCTGCCCAACGCAATGTTCCGGGTGGTGATGGACAGCGGCCACAAGGTCCTGGCCCACGTGTCCGGCAAGATGCGGATGAACCACATCCGCATCCTGCCTGGCGACAAGGTCACGATGGAGCTGTCCCCCTACGACCTGACCCGCGGTCGGATCACGTACAGATTCAAGTAGGAAGACCGTCCCTCTTCTCGCGGCCCACTCGCCTCGGCGAACGAGAGTTGGGGGCCCGGCTCGCCGAACAGTGGAGCGACGCTTAGCGACGTACTGTTCAGGACGAGCACGTTGCCCCCGCCTGCATGTAAACGCCGCGCGGCGCGGATTCTTTGGCCGCCAGGCGGGCGTTTCAGCCCATCGCAGGCAGCGTCGCGGTCAGTACCGATGCCCCCGCGCCACGGTGTAGTCGCCCCGGGGACGTCGAGGGTGGTGAATGTCCCGCCCGAGAGCAGGAAGCCATGGGTTCCCGTCGTATCGAGAAACCACCCGACGATCTCGCCGGCGTCGTTGATGGCGTTGGCCGCGCTGGCCGAGGCGCCCGGGACGTCGATGGCGGTGAACGTCGTCCCGGAGAGAAGAAAGCCATGGAAGGTGCCACCGGCATCCGTGAAGTCCCCGACGATCTCGCCCGCCGCGTTGATCCCGCTGGCCGCGGTCGCGGTGGCCTCGGGGGCGTCGACGATGGTGTACGTACCACCCGAGAGCACGAAGCCACGCTGGGTTCCCTCGTCATCGGCAAACGCCCCGACGATGTCACCGGCGTTGTTGATCCCGTTGGCCGCGCTGGCCGCGCTGAATCCGGTCGCCCGTCGGGGGGCGCGATGGTCGTGAGCCCGCTCCCCGAATCCAGGAACCCGCTGAATTCGAAGTAGCAACACGTCGTGTCATCGCAGTCGTAATAGACATACTGCCCCGAGGTCCCCACGATGTCGCCCGAATCGTTGATGCCGGACGGGTTGCTGGCGTCGGAATCGAGCGTGATGAACGTCAGAGGCTGCGCCGATACCGGCGAGCCGACCAGCGCGAAGACGCACGAGAGGGCGGCGATGACGGCTCGCATTCTCATTGGCTGGCCTCTCTGTGTTGTTCGGCGTACTGCCGCGCGCTGCGCTCGTTCCGCAGATCAGCCGCACGACTGCTGCCTGACGGATGCCGCGTCACTGGTCACCCTCGTCCTCATCGTCCTCGTCGGCATGGTCCTCGTCAGCAGCGCGAGCACTCAGCAGGTATCGCCATGCGTCCCGCAGGGCGGGCGTGCCGTCCAAGGCCCGCGGCGTCGGGTTGTCGAGGACGGGGCTGCCGTGAAAATCCGAGCTTGCATGGGGCGCCAGGTCAGTCACGAGCATGTGAGTGAGCTCATACGGCGGCGAACTCGTCTCCGGCGCGACGTCTCCGCCGAACGCGGTCATGCCGAGAGCGTCCCAGTTCGCGTGGAACGCCGGGAACGCGGGGTCGCGATCATGGGCGAGGCCCCAATAGCGCTCCGCATTCGTCACGTGCGTCGCGATCCACGGGATCGCCAGCGTCATGTGGCCCTTGTCAGGGACGGAGGAGAACAGAACGACACGCGCCACGCGGCGCAACTTCGCGATCATCGCGGCTTCGCCGCCGCCCTGGGAATGCCCGCCGACCGCGATCTGCGACCACTTCGGTTTGCCATGGGCCAGAAAGCGCGACCAGCCCTCATCGGGATGGTTGTCGGCGAGGTACCCGAGCAGCTTCGTGAGCCGGTTGTCGATACTGTTCGGCTCGCTGACCTCCACGACGGACCTTCGGGGGATCCCATCAAGGATCTCGAGACGCGCGTTCTCGAAGCACGCGTCCGGGTCGCCTGTGAGGGGGCACGCAACCGCGAGCTTCACGCTATTCGGGTACATCAGGCCGATGACGTGATAGCCGAGCCGCGCGGCCTCCTGCTGCACAAGCTGATACGCTCCGGGTGGTGTCGCCGTGCCCGGCATGAACACGAAGAGTTTGTTGTTCGTCCGAACAGACGTGTCGAGCCAGGCATAGTGGTCATCGAGCGCCCGGTCAATGGCGGAATCCGTCTGCTGGGGCTTGACGACATGCATCACCAGCTGATCGTCGGCGCCGCCTTGGAATGCCGGCTCTCCGGCCCCGGCCTCCGCGACGACGCCGATGATAAAGCCGAGCGCGACCACGTAGAGTGAACGCCGCCCCATGTCGTATCTCCTTTTTGGTTGACCGCAGCCGTTCCTATCGTTCCGAACACGACGTCACTACGTGTTAGACTCGCGGCTCCAGGTTTTCTGTCATCGCTCAGACCGGCGGACGGAGGCAGCGATGAGTGCAGGTCTCCTCGACGTGGTCCGGCGCTGCCGCGGCGGGGAGCCCGACGCCTGGCGGGCACTGCTGCCGACGTTCCAGGAAATCGGCCGACGCTCGGTGCGCTCGTTTCGTCTGTCGGCGGCCGATCTGGACGACGTCCTCGCCGACGCCCTCACCTCCCTCTACGCCGGTGGTCTCTCCCAGTTTCGCGGCGGATCGACGGCCGAGCTGGTGGCATTCCTGAGAGCGGTCGTGCGCAATCGGGCGCTCGACTTCGTGAAGGAGCGCAACCGCTGGGCGCCGAGCGATGCCCTGGATCAGATGGACGAGGCGGCCGCCGCGCCGGGTGGCGGCTCCGCTCCGGTCGACATCGCCGACGACGAGTGCCTGGCGTTTCTCCAGCAGGAAGTCGCCACGCTCGAGCGCAAGGACCGGGAGCTCTACCTTATGAAGGCACGCGGCCTGAAAGAGCGGGAGATCGCCGAGCAAACAGGCCGCCCGGCCGGCACCGTGGCCTCGCAGATCGCGCGCCTCCTGGAGCGGCTACGCGAGCGCCTGCGGGCCCGCGGCTGCCTCTGAACCGACGATGCAAGAATCCGAGCGCCGCGCCGTCTAGGGAGACAGGGAGAGTGGATCGCTTGGACCGGCTGACCGAACGCCTGATCGGGGACCTCGACCGGCACGCGGAGTCTCCCGCGAGCGCCTGCGTGGAGCTCGCCGTCCTCGGTGAGCGCGCCGCCGGCGGCCTGACCTCCGCCGCGCAAGCGCGCGTCGACGCCCATCTCGACGAGTGTCTGGCCTGCCTCAACGCGTTCATCGAGGTGAGAGACCTGTTGCAGGGCGTCGCGGCCCCGGCCCCGGCGTCTGCCGGACTGAGACGAACCCTGGACGAGCTGATCGGCGAGGCGTCGTCACCGCGAGTCTGGCGGCGCGTGGTCGACGCGCTGAGGCGCCCGCTCGTGCTCAGGGTTCCGGCGTGGACGGCGGCCGCCGCCGCAGTGGCGGGCCTGCTGCTCACGTGGGCGACCCTCCAGACGGTCGGGCGACCGGGCGGTACCGTTGAATCACCGAGCGTCGACCGACTCGCCCCAGCCAATGCCCGGACCGAGCGCACGATCGCGGGCGTCGTCGGCTCGGTCCGCGACGCCACCTCCAACGGGGTCGACGCCCATGTCGTGAGCGTCACGGACGCGTCGGGCGCCACCTACGTGCTGTTCGCGTGGGGGTGGCCGACGGTCCACGCCGGCGAATCGGTGGAGGTCGTCGGCATCTTCACCCGCGCCGATCAGAGCAGCGGCGGTCCCGTGTACCAGGGCGTGGCCACGGCGCTGCGGCGCACGAGATGAACACATGATGCGGACGCGCATCCGCCTGACCGCGATCGCCATCGGACTCGGACTGCTGGGCGGCGCCGTCGTGCCGCTGGCCGCGGACGATGACCTGACGCCCGTCCGGATGGGGCTCGAGAGCGCGCTGCCGCAGCAGGCCCTCGAGCGGTTCTTCGCCGAGCCTCCCCTCGTGTTCCGCGGCGCCGTCGAGCGCGGTAATGCCGTGTACCGCGAGCGTGTCCACGGCGTCGTGCTGCTCGCCACCGCGACGGCGGTGGCCACCGGCGTCGTCGTCTCCACCGACGGCGACATCGTCACCAACGACCACATCGCGCGTGAGGCCTATCGCGCGCGCGGCGAGGCGTGGGTTGCCGTGTGGTTCAAGCCGCCGCCGGGCGTGCGCGCCGACAAGGGCAACTTCCTGCTGGCCAGGGTCGCCCAGAGCGATCCCGGTCACGATCTGGCCCGTCTGCGTCTGGCCCAGACCGTGCCGGCGTCGGCCACGGTGGTTCCGCTGGCGATCGCCGTTCCCGACGTGGGGCAGGACGTCTTCACGATCGGCCATCCCAAGACCCATGCCTGGTCGTTTACCCGGGGCGTCGTCTCCCAGGTCCGGCCGGACTACAGGTGGCGATACGGCGACGGCGTTCAGCGAACCGCCACGGCCATCCAGACCCAGGTTCCGATCAATCCGGGCAACTCCGGAGGACCACTGCTGAACGACGCCGGGGCGATGGTCGGCGTCGTCGTCGGCTCGGCCACCGAGACACATGGCGTGAGCTTCGCCGTCGCCGTCCAGCACGTCCGCGAGCTCCTGACACGATGAGGGCGACGTCGCTGTCGCTGGCGATCGTGCTCGGCCTGCTCGCCTCCGCGTGCCAGAGCGCTCCCGCGCGAACCGCGATGTCTCCGGAGGGCTTGAGGAACGTCTTCGTCCCTCCCCCGCGGACGATCGACGACATCATCACCTTGATGGATCAGGCCCCGGCCAGCGGCGGCGCACGGGCCACTGTCCTGCGGGCGCCGCCGACGGCCAGGCTCGAGGCGCTCGCCGAGTTCCACTACAAGCAAGGCATCGCCGCCGGGCGGGCGGGGCGGGCCGACCAGGAAATCGACGATCTCACCCGGGCCCTCGAGTACGCGCGTCAGACCGTCTCGCCGCTCTACACGCTCCTGTTCACCCTCGGCTCCGCCGAACGGCAAGGCGGCAGCCAGCTTCGCGCCATCGAGCACCTCCGGGAGTCCACCAAGCAGACCGATGGCCTTTCCGGACCGTGGATCGTGGCGTCACGCTACCCGCGTGATCGGTTCCTCGTTGCGCCCGGCGCCGACTTGGCGGTCGAATACGCGTCGCTCGGAGACGTGCAGGCGGCGGAAGCCGCCCTCCGACGGGCCGCGCACAAGTACCAGAGCACCTGGCCCCCGGGCGGCAACGGGAGGTGGACCCAGCCGGCATTCGTCGCGGATCGCCTGCTTCTGGCCAACGCGGAGATGATTCTGCTGAACACCACCGGGCATCACGCCGAGGCCGAGGCGCTGTGCCGCAAGCTGATCACCCTGGTGTCGGCCGACCACGGAGCTCAGCCACGCCCCTGGCTCGATGAGCTCCACGCCCATCTCGCGCTCATCCTGGCCCGCCAGGGGCGGCTGCTCGAGGCCGAAAACGCGGCGCGGAACGCCGCCCGCGGAGCCCTCGCGAACCGAGGCCGGCACTCGCCGGCCACGGCCTGGACGCTGCGCAGCCTGGTCTGGGTGCTCCTGGAACAGCAGCGCTACGGGGAAGCCGAGAGGCTGGCCCGCGTGGTCATCGACATCTTCGAGCGCACCGGCACGGCGCCCGACTCCCTCCGGCTCGCCACAGCGCGCGCCGATCTTGCCCGGGCCCTGGCCGCCCAGGGTCGCGACGCCGAGTCGCTGCGCGAGTACACGGTGATCCGCGCCGCTCTCGGCCGAGATCCCGAGTCGCGCCGGCACTTCTTCGACGCCAACGTCGACTATGCCGAGCTCCTGCTGAAGACGGGATCCGTCGACGACGCGCTGGCTACCCTCACCGCCGCGCTGGAACGGAGTCGGCGCCTCGTCGGTGACGGCCACCGCGAGACCGCGGAGGTCCGCGGCTCGCTGGCGCGGGCCTACGCGGCGAAGGGCGACGTCGGCCGGGCTCTCGACGAGTTCGCGGAGGCCGTCCCGATCTTGTCGAGGCGCCTGTCCGAGACCGAGGACGACACGGCGCGCTCGCGGAAGCCGGATCCTCGCTTCGTCGTCATCCTTGGCGCGTACATCGGCCTGCTGGCCGACATCAGGGGCACGTCGCACGAGCGTACGCGAGGCATCGACGCCATGGCCGAGGCCTTCCGTCTCGCCGACGCCGTGCGAACGCGGACGGTCCAGCGAGCGGTCGATGCCAACGCCGTTCGGGCCGCCGTTCACCGCCCGGCCCTCGCCGAGGTCGTGCGGCGGCAACAGGACGCCAGAAACCAGATCGCCATGCTGTACGAGCAACTTGCAGACGTGCTGAGCCAGCCGCGTGGCGAGCAGGACTCCGGGGCGGCGGCCGAGCTCAAACGGCGCATCGAAGCGCTCCGCGCCACCCTGAACGCGCTGACGGTCAAGGTCGAGACCGAATTCCCCGCCTACGCCGAGCTCACCAACCCCAAGCCGGTCACGCTGGCCCAGGCCCGCGAGACGCTGCGACCCGGCGAAGCACTGGTCGCCACGCTGGTCACCCGGGACCGGACGTTCGTGTGGGCCGTGCCCCACGCCGGCGCCGTCGCCTTTGCCGCGACACCCATCGGCGCCGCCGAGATGGAGACCACCGTCGTCACTCTCCGCAAGGCGCTCGAGCCTGGCGCCAAGACGCTCGGCGACATCCCCGACTTCGATCTCGACGTGGCGCATGGCCTCTACCGCACGCTCCTGGAGCCGGTCCGCTCGGGCTGGCACGACGCCGGCGTCATCTTCGTCGTCGCCGATGGCGCCCTCGGCCAGCTGCCGCTGGCCCTGCTGCCGACGCGGGCCACCATGTTGCCGCCCGAGTCGGGCGCGCTCTTCTCGAATTACCGCCAGGTTCCGTGGCTGGCCCGAACGCACGCGGTCGTCGTACTGCCGTCGGTGGGTTCGCTGGCCACGCTGCGGGCGCTGCCGGCCGGCGACGCGAGCCGTCGTCCATTCGTCGGCTTCGGCGACCCCTGGTTCAGCCAGGAGCAGGCGCTGGCGGCGGCCGGTAGCCCCACGCGGCCGCGCGACGCCGTCGCGCTGACGACCCGCTCGATGCCGCTCACGCTGCGCAATGCGCCGCGAGGACTCGGCGGCAGCGATCTGCACCGGCTGCCGCCATTGCCGGAGACGGCCGAGGAAATCCAGAGCATCGCCACCACTATGCAGGCCGATCTTCGCCGTGACGTGTTCGTCGGCGCCCGCGCGAACGAAGAGACCGTGAAGCGCCTCGACCTGACGGGGTACCGCGTCATCGCGTTCGCTACCCACGGCCTCGTCCCCGGCGACCTGGCGGGCCTCACCCAGCCGGCACTGGCGCTGTCGGCGCCGGACGTGGCCGGCGTGGACGGCGACGGCCTGCTCACGCTGGACGAGATCCTCGCGCTGCGCCTGAACGCGGACTGGGTCGTGCTCTCGGCCTGTAACACCGCCGCCGGCGATGGGACCGGCGCCGACGCCGTCTCCGGCCTGGGCCGGGCGTTCTTCTACGCGGGCGCGCGGGCGCTGCTGGTGAGCAACTGGCGGGTGGAGACGACGTCCGCGCGGGCCCTGACGACGCGGCTCTTCCGCCAGGGGTCGAGCGTCAGTCGCGCCAGGGCCCTGCAGGCGACCATGCAGTGGATGATCGACGAGGCCGAGTACGTGGACGTGGAGACCGGCACGGTGGCGTTCAGTTATGCGCACCCGATCTTTTGGGCCCCGTTCACCCTGATCGGAGACGGCGGCGGCGACGTCCGCTGACGCCGGGTCGACCTAGCGGGCGGAGCGGAGAGACCGGCCAGCGCCTGCAGATACGAGCTGGAGGCCGACGGCGTTAAGCAGTATCTCGAGGATCTCCGTGCCACGCTAGATAAGGGCGGCTTGCGGGCCCGGCAGTTCCTGCAGAGCGACATCGACCGCATCAACGTGCACCCGGTCCTTGACGCGGCGAAGCCCTTTGCCAGGGCCGAGGTCATCAGCACCGGCAAAGGGCTTCTGGACCGTGTAGCAATCGTGGTTGCGGGGGCTGGATTTGAACCAGCGACC
>QHRW01000042.1 GCA_003220265.1 Candidatus Rokuibacteriota bacterium
GCCGATCCGCCCCACGACGACCTCGCCGGAGTTCAGGCCCATCCGCACCGCGAAGTCGAGCCCGCTCTCGCGCCGCACGTCTTCGGCGAGCGCGCCGAGCTCGCGCGCCAGATCCAGGGCGGCCGCACAGGCGCGCTGGGCGTGGTCCTCGTGGGCGATCGGGGCGCCAAAGAGCGCCATGATGCCGTCGCCGGTGTACTGGTTGATGGTTCCCTCGTATCGGTGAACGCCATCCGCGAGGATCCTGAACAGGCGATCGAGCAAGCGATGCCATTCCTCGGGATCGACGCGCTCCGCGAGCTCCATCGAGCGCACGACGTCGGCGAAGAGGACGGTGACCAGCTTGCGCTCGCCCCTGAGCGCGCTCTGGGACGCAAGAATCTTCTCGACGAGATGCCGCGGCGTGTAGGCGCGCGGCTCGGGCGTGATCGCCGGCGCCGCGAGGTGCGCGCCACAATCGTTGCAGAACCTCGCGCCGGCGGGGTTCTCGTGACCACAAGATGGGCAGCTCACGCCATCATGAGGTAGGCCGCGCCGAGAGCCACCAGAGCGGCCGAAAGGGCCAGCTCATATCGCATTCGCAGCGGCGGCGCGAACTTGTAGATGAGGACGACGATGCCCAGGGTCACCCCCCACCACAGGCTGGACATCCCGAGCAGGACCATGGCCACCATCAGCGCGGCGCTGCAGCCAAGGCAGCTCAGACCGTAGCGCACGCCTGCGACAGCGGCGCTGCGCATCAGGTTGAAGGGAAGCGGCCCATGCAGCGCGCACAGCTCGCGGCAGCGAGCCTGGCTCGTCCGTTTGATCGGGCTGAGGGAGTAGGCGCCGGCCAGCGCCAGAGCGAGTCCAACCACCACCGCCTGGTTGGGCCAGGGCATGCTCACGGCGGTGTAGATCGCGTAGCACACCACGCCGAACATCAGCCACACGCCGAGGTACGTGACGGCAAGCACTCCGGTGGCAACCGGCCATCCCCTTCGGCCTTCGGCCGTTCGCGCGAACTCGGCCGCCATCATCACGACCCAGATCGCGGCGAAGGACTCGATCGGGCCGAGGCCCATGTCCATTCCGTCCATGCCGGCCATGGAGCGCGAGTGCTGGACCATGGCCGCCCAGGCAACGGCGGCGACCGCGAGGACGATCAATGCGGCCACCATGGGCTTGGCCAGCTCCGGTCGGGCGTCGCGGGCCTTCATCAGCACTCGGCACGCCGGGCAGAATCCTCCTGGCTTCGCTTGCCTGACCAACCCGATCGCCGGAAGGAGTCGGCCGCCGTACATCAATCCCGATACTCGTCGCGACGGCGAACCCACGCGGTCGCGCCGTCGTCGCCCTCATCGCGGCCCTTCGGTACGAGATCCATGTAGTGGTAGGCGACGTTCAACATGTCGAGCCCACGCTCATAGGTGGAGTACGTGTGGTAGATCCGGCCGCCGTCCTTCAGGAACACGCTGACGCCGGGGGCCTCGGTCAGCCCCCACGGGCGGAGCCGGTAGTTGTAGTCGACCTTCTCGTGAGACGCGATAGTCCAAGTTGAAGTCGCCGCCGAGCGATGACAGCCACGGAAAGCCCCAGCCCATCCGTTTCTTGTAGCCGGCCAGCTTAGCGTAGGGCGCCCGCGAGATCGCCGCCATGGTGATGTCGCGGTGGTTCAGGTGGATCGTGATGCCGTTGAAGTTGTCCATCCAGAACGAGCAGACGTAACAGGGCGCGTCGGCCGTCCACGGCGTATGGGGTCCCGCGGTGTCGGGGTGGAACATCGCGTGATAGATGATCAGCTGGCCGCGTCCCTCGAAGAGGTCGCCGAGGGTCTGCGTCCCGCGCTCGCCCTGGAAGGTGTATGGCTTTTCGACCAGCTCCCAGGGCAGGTCGCGCCGCTCCCGGCTCAGCTGGTCGCGCATCCGGGTGAACTCCTTCTCCTTCGCCAGGTGCCGCTTCCGTGCCTTGAGCCACTCGTCGTGCTTCACCACCTTGTGCGTTGTCATGTGAGCGCTCCTCCTCGAACTCTCGCGACTCTGCGCCCGCGCTCCAAGCCGCCTCGGACCTGGGATAGGATCGCAAGGACCGGCGTAAAGAGCCAGTGTGTGTCCGACATGCTAACGTGACGGCGACCATGCTGACCGTGCGCGAGCACTACGACGAAGTCCTGTCTCCGTACTATTCGCGGATGTTCGGTGACTTCGAAACCAAGGTCGGAGAGCAACAGGCTCTCCTCGAGCGCCTTACCACGAGGGCTGCGCACGGTGACAGCATGGCGGTGGACCTCGGCTGCGGCTCCGGGTTTCAATCGATCGCGCTGGCACGCCTGGGCTTCAGGGTGCTGGCCGTTGACTTCAGCCGTCGGCTCCTTGATGAGTTGAACGAGCGGGCCGGCGGCGTGTCGGTGACGGCCGTGACAGGCGACATCCGCGACGTCGCCGCCCTGGTTCCAGCCGGCGTCGAGGTCGTTGCGTGCATGGGCGACACGCTTTCCCACCTCGAGCATCTGGAAGACCTGGACCGGGTATTCGAGGGCTCGGCCAGCCGCCTCGCCACCGGAGGCCGGCTCATCCTCACGTTTCGCGATCTCGGCGGAGAGTTTCGAGAGCTGGATCGCTTCATCCCGGTCTGCCGCTCCGACGACCTGATCATGACCTGCTTTCTCGAGTACGAGGCCATGACAGTCAAGGTCCACGATCTCATCTGGGTGCGGCAGCCGGACGGATGGCACTTCCGCAAAGGTGTCTACCGCAAACTGCGGCTCACGCCGGCCGTCGTCGTCGATCACCTCGAGAAGGCGGGGTTCGCCGTCGCGCGACACGAGGCGCCGGCCGGGATGGTCGCGCTCGTCGGCACCCTCAAGGGCTCCGATCGGGTATAGCATCTGGGGGCGAGGCTCACCATGACCATGAGCGCAACCTCACTGCGAAACGACGTCTCCCGAGCGGCCGATCAACTGCAACCGGCCCACGGTCTGGCAATCGTGCGGGTGACGATCGGCGCGATGTTGGTGTGGGTGTTCTTCGAGAATCTGGGGAAGGGGCTGTACAGTTCCGCGGGCTACGCCGACCTGATCAATCACTACATCAAGGCGAGCCACGCCCCCGCCGCATGGAAGTGGGTGATGGGGTTGATGGCCAGCCATGCGTCCATGGCAGCTCCCATGCAGGCGGCGACGGAGATCTCGCTGGGGATCCTGCTGGTCATCGGGTTGCTGACGCGGCCAGCCGGCTGTGTCGCCTTCCTGTTCCTCGCAAGCCTGTGGGTCTCGGAATGGGGCACGTCATGGATCTGGGAACTGCTGGTTCCGATGCTCGCATCGCTCGGGCTCGCGATCGGACGCGCAGGTCGAGCCTGGGGCATCGACGCGTTGCTGGCCCAGCGGCGCCCCTCGTCCCCGTGGTGGTGATGAGCGAATCTGGTGCGTGTATCGGTCGTCATTCCCACCTATAACGAAGCGGAGGCCATTGGCCGTGTGCTTGCCGATCTGCCTTCCAATCTCGTCGCGGAAGTCATCGTTGTCGACAGCAATTCGACTGACGGAACGCCCGAGCTCGCCCGAAAGATGGGGGCCCACGTCATCCAGGAGCCTCGCCGAGGATACGGGCGCGCGTGTTTGACCGGGCTTGCGAATACGCACGATCCTGATGTGGTCGTGTTCCTCGATGGAGACTACAGCGATCGACCCTCGGAGTTGCCGATGCTCCTGGCTCCGATCATCGAGGACCGCGCCGACATCACGCTGGGTTCGCGCCTCGGGACCACCCGCAACGCCGGGGCGCTGCCCTGGCATGCCGTATTCGGTAACCGCCTCGCGGCCGGTCTGATCCGGCGTCTGTACGGTCTGAAGATCAGCGACCTCGGTCCCTTTCGCGCCGGACGCGCCGATGTGCTTCGTGCGCTTGCGCTCGAAGAGGTCACCTACGGTTGGGCGGTGGAAATGATCTTGAAGGGTGCCCTCGCGGGATTTCGCATCGTCGAAGTCCCGGTGAGCTATCACCCGCGAATTGGAAAGTCCAAGATCAGCGGTACGGCGAAGGGCACGACGGCCGCCGCATGGTTTATCCTGAGCCGGATCGTGCGCCACTATTTTCGACGTTGACCATGCGTTGTCCCTCACCACACCGGACGCTGGTGATCATGGCGAAAGCCCCCAGGCCGGGCATGGTCAAGACTCGGCTCAGTCAAAGCCTTCCTGCTCCCGCTGTCACCGCGCTGTATCGCTGCCTTCTGGGGGACACGGTCGCGTTGGCAACGTCATTGACGGGCGCGGAGGTCGCGGTGATGTGTCCCGAGTCGGACCAGGAGGAATTGGCCGACCTGCTCTGCAATACCGTCGAGATCGTGGCGCAGAAGGGTGAAGGTCTCGCCGCCGGACTCGCCTCGGTGTTTCGACACTTCACTGCGGCCGGCCGGCGGCACGTCGTCGCGTTCAACAGCGACAGCCCACACCTCGCGCCGTCTGTCCTGGACGGCGCGTTCGAAATACTCGCGACGCATGACCTGGTGGTCGGGCCAACGCACGATGGAGGCTACTACCTCGTTGGCGCCAAGGTCGCTCACCCGTCGCTCTTCGACGGAGATGGAATGGGGACGAGCAGCGCCCTTGACCGATTACTGACACGCGCGAAGGTCCTCGAGCTTTCAACGGGCTTCACGGAACCCTTCTACGACATCGACGTCGCCGACGATGTGATTCAGCTGGCGCGCGAGCTGCGGCTCGCTCCGGCCAGGGCGCCGAGAACGGCGGCATGGTTCGGCGAGTGGGAACGGGCCGTCGCGCACCTGCGCCAGTGTTTGGGAGAGCGGTGACACTTTCCCCCTCGCACAGGCTGTATGGACTGGGCGCGATCATGCTCGTCACGCTGGCGATCTGCTCACGGCAGTTCCGCAGCCTGGGGGCACCGTCCTTCATCGTTCCGCTGCTCGTGGCGGGCGTCGCGTACCTCCTGGCCATTCGTGAGCTCTTCTCCACGCCGATGTTCCCGAAGCGCGTGGTCGTCGTCGGGCTCGTGCTGGCTGCGGTATGGCATGTGTTGTTTCTGCGGGTGCCGCCGGGTCCCGATGACGACGTGCACCGATATCTCTGGGATGGCCGCGTGCAACGGCTCGGCTATAGCCCCTATGCTCTCGTTCCCAGCGACCCGGCGCTCGACGGGTTGCATACGCCCGAAACGCGCACGCTGAACAACCCGGATGTCCCGAGTCCATATCCGGCGGGCGCCCAGCTCTTCTTCCGTGCGGTCACGGCCATTCACGAGTCGGTCTTTGCGTTCAAAGTGGCCTTTGTGATCTGCGAGCTGGCGATTGTGTTCGTGCTGGTCGATCTCTTGCGCGGCAGTCGAGAGGGAGCGCACTGGGTTCTCGCGTACGCCTGGCACCCATTGCTGGCAACGGAAGCGACGGGCAGCGGTCATATCGATATCGTCGGCGCGCTGCTGCTGCTGGTGTCCTTCGCGGCGCTGCGGCGCCGCTGGCGTACGGTGGCCGCCCTGGCATTTGGGCTGGCTGTCGCCGTCAAGCTGCTCCCCATCGTGCTGCTGCCACTCTACTGGAAGCGTGTTCGTGTGCGGGACGGTGCGCTGGCGGCGGCCGTGTGTGTACTCCTCTACACGCCATTTCTCCAACACGGGCACCTTCCGATTGGTTCGCTCGGCACCTATGTCCAGAGTTTCCGCTTCAACGATCCGGTGTTTGCGGCGCTCGAGCGCGTGGCGGCGCCGCCGCTGGTGGCGGGAGTGGCGGTTCTCGTCGGCATTCTCACCGCAATCTGGCTCCGACGAAGGTCCGGGGCACGGCTGTCCGACGCATTTGCGTGGCCGATGGCCGCGGCCATTCTATGCGCGCCAGTCGTGTATCCCTGGTACCTGCTCTGGCTGCTGCCCTTCCTGAGATCGGCCTCGGCGCTGCCCATCATCATCTGGACGGTGAGCATCATCCCGACGTACTACGTCTGGCATCTGCGTACACTTGGACGTCCATGGCTGGTTCCATGGTGGATCATGGTGCTGGAATACGGAGCCGTGGCCGCAGGCGCGACGATCATCGGGCTGCGCCGGCTCATGACGCCGGCAATTCCCCGTATCCCGGAGCCTCTACCCGTCATCCAACAGACTAGCCGGTCATTTCACAGAGGGGGAACTCCATGACACCGTCGATGCGTGTGAAAGCCATCGGTCTTCTGCTCTTCGGGGTGCTGATTCTTTCGGCGAGCTCGTGCTCGCGGTCACCGCAGCGCCCGGCCATTGCCGCACAGATTGCCAAGACCTATGGCCTCGACTCGTTCGACCAGATCGATGCGCTCCGCTACACCTTCAACGCCCAGTTTCCCGGAGTGAATCTCGCCCGCTCGTGGGAGTGGCAGCCCAAGACCGGGCAAGTCTCGTATGAAGGAAAAGACAAGGACGGCAAGCCGGTCAAGGCGACTTACGTTCGCTCTCAACTGGACAGCCAGGCCGCCTATGTGAAGGAGGACGTCGACCCGGGTTTCGTCAACGATCAATACTGGCTGCTCTTCGCTCTGCATGTGTACTGGGACACCAGCGCCGACGTGCAGGACAAGGGCACGCAACCATTGCCGCTGGGCGGCGGCTCGGCCAAGCTGGTCTCGGTGAAGTATCCCTCGGACGGCGGTTACACCCCCGGCGACACCTGGGACCTCTACCTCGGCAACGACAGCCGTGTCGCGCAATTGTTCTACCACCGCGGCGGGTCCAAGAAGCCGAGCGCCGTCATCGCGACGTGGGAGGGCTACAAAAACGCCGGCCCGCTCCTCATCTCGACGGAGCACCGCGGTACAGCGGACGGCCAGCCGCTGCGGATCTTCTTTTCGAATGTGGCGGCCAAGCTGAAGGGGTCGGATACCTGGGTGGACGCGAAATAATGACGAAGCTCACGGAGACGCCATGGAAAAGGCTGTCGACGACGCCGATTTACCGCAACCGCTCGCTGTCGCTGCGAGAGGACG
The DNA here is from genome assembly GCA_003220265.1 of Candidatus Rokuibacteriota bacterium. Classification (GTDB taxonomy): domain Bacteria; phylum Methylomirabilota; class Methylomirabilia; order Rokubacteriales; family CSP1-6; genus AR5. Next base: position 6,950 of record QHRW01000042.1, read on the forward strand.
TCGTGGAGCTGCCTGACGGGAAGACCTCGACCTACGGGGTCGTGAGCTGCGGCGACTGCGTCGGAGTCCTGCCGTTCGTCGATCGGGCCACCGTGGTGCTCGTTCGCCAGTTCCGCTACGTGTCCCAGCGCGCGACGTGGGAGATGCCCACGGGTGGCGTGCACGCCGGGGAGTCCTTTCAGGAGGCAGCGCAACGTGAGCTCGCGGAAGAGGCCGGATATCAGGCCGGCCGACTCATCCACGTCAGTACGTATCACACGAGCAAGAGCGTCGTGGACGAGACCGCTCATCTGTTCCTTGGATATGATCTCGTCTCCGCGCCGGTCAGTCCCGATGAGACGGAGTTCATCACGGTTCGCCTCTTTCCTTTCGGGGTTGCGCTCGAGATGGTCCTATCCGGGGAGATCGTCGACAGCATGACGATCGTCGCGGTCTTACACGCCGCGCGGAGGGGATAGCGGATGCTGTTCTCCGTCGGACTCGGCCTGACCAACGAATGCAATCTTCAATGTCCCCACTGCTATCGTCCCGACCGGGCCGTCACGCGCCTCACATTCGGCGACGTCGAGCGGATATGCGCCAGCATCCCGATTCGATCGATGAATCTCGGAGTCGGGGAGAACGGGCTGCACGCGGAGTATGCGACGATCCTGGACTACCTGTGGACGCGTGACATCAAGACCAGCATCACGTCCAACGGCTTGAGCATCCAGGCCCTCACGGACGACGAGGTCAAACGCTTCCATAGCGTCGAGCTGTCGCTGGACTTTCCCACCGAACGGGAACACGACGCCTTCCGAGGGGCGGGGAACTGGCGCACGGTGACGAAGAGCCTCGAGCGGTGCGCCGATCTCGGGGTGTCCATCACCGTTACGTCCGTGATGATGAGTACGAACTACGACCGACTGGGCGACCTCGCCCGCGTCGCCGCCCAGTTCGGGGCAAACCTCCGTGTGAACATCTACCAGCCGTCGAAGACGGACCGCTTCACGCTCACCTACGAGCAATTCTGGAGCGGCTTCCGACGCCTGCTGGGGACGACGCGGCTTGTCGCGACGACGGAGTCGGTGCTGGCGGCGGTGCTTGGGCTCGACGACTTCGCCGGCTCCGGGTGCGGCCGGTCAACGGTCCGCGTGGCCCCCGATGGTCGCATCTTGCCGTGCACGTACTGGCCGGGCAGCCGGCTGACGGTCGCTGACCTCACCGACCGGGGCGAAGACATCCTCCAGGCCGCCGAGTTCGTCGAGGCCCGACGCGCACCGGCGGCGTGCGCGGCGTGTCCCTGCCGGGGCGGCTGCGCGGGGCGACGGGCCATCGCCGGCCGGCTCGATGCCCCCGATCCCTACTGCCCCTTTGCCCGCGGCGAGCGCATCACGCTCGACTGGGAGCGCGCGAAGGCCGAGGATCTCCCCAAGATGGCAAGCGCCTGTACCACCGTGGTGTCCGCGCGATAGGCGGCGGGGCGGACGCATGGGCGACGTGAGCGTGGTCGCCCTCGTCGTCGGTGGGGTCCGCCTCGTCTGCGTCGTGGCGCTCTGCCTCTATGGCCTGAACGCTTATTTGCTGCTCGGGGTCCGCTGGTGGAATCGCCGGCGCGCCGAGGCGGCGATGCCGCCCGCGCCGCCCTCCGAGTGGCCGTGCGTCACCGTGCAGTGCCCCGTGTACAACGAACGCTATGTCGTGCGCCGGCTCCTGGAAGCGATGAGCGCGCTCGACTACCCGACGAACCGCCTCGAGATTCAGGTCCTCGACGACTCCACCGACGACACGACCACGATCATCGCCGAGACCGTACGCGAGCTGCGCGAACGAGGATTGAGCGTCGTCCATCTCCACCGGCGTGAGCGCACGGGGTTCAAGGCCGGCGCCCTCGCCGCAGGGCTCAAGGAGGCGCGCGGCGAGTTCGTGGCCATCTTCGACGCCGACTCGGTGCCGGGCCCGGACTTTCTCCGCACGATGCTTCCGCACTTCGCCGATCCCGGCGTGGCCGTGGTCCAGGCGCGCTGGGGCCACCTGAACCGAGACTTCTCGCTGCTGACCGTCGCCCAGTCAATCGGCATCGATGGTCACTTTGCCGTCGAGCAGTCGGCGCGCTGCTGGGGAAAGCTGCTCCTCAACTTCAACGGGACGGCGGGCATGTGGCGGAGGGCCGCCATCGAGGACGCGGGCGGATGGACGCACGACACGCTGACCGAGGACCTGGATCTGAGCTACCGGGCTCAGCTCCGCGGGTGGCGCATCGTCTACCGGCCCGACGTCGTCTGCCCCGCGGAGCTGCCGGCCCTGATCAGTGGGTTCAAGTCACAGCAGCGACGATGGGCCAAAGGATCGATCCAGACCGCGCGCAAGCTGCTGCCGTCGATCATGCGCCATCCGCAGTCGCCCTGGATCAAGTACCAGGCATTCATCCACCTGACGTACTACATGATCCATCCCGCGATCCTGATCACGGTCCTCCTCTCCGCGCCGCTGCTCGCCGCCACGGAAGTCGCGCCGGAGGTCAGCGTCTCGGTCGGCGTCGGCCTCGCCGTCACCCTCGGCGCGCTGGGGCCGGCCGTCATGCTTCTCTGTGCGCAGCGGATCGTCGATCCACGCTGGCGGCGCCATGTGTGGCAGCTGCCCTCCATCCTCGTCCTCGGCGTCGGAGTGGCGTGGTGCACGAGCCTGGCCGTGCTCGGCGCCCTGTGGAAGCAGGATCTGGAGTTCATCCGCACGCCAAAGTTCGGTATCGGCCCTGCGGGCGGGCACTGGCGGGGCAAGGTGTACGTGGCGCGGCGCCCGTGGGGGGGCCTGATCGAAATCATGCTCGGGATCTATTGCGCGTGGAGCGTCTGGCTCTTCTGGACCCACCGGAGCTACGGCGCTGTCCCGATTCTCGGCCTGTACATGGCCGGCTTCCTGACCGTGGGCATCTTGACCATTGTTCACGCGACAACCGTTGGCGGCGCTCCACGTCGAGGCTCGTGAGGGTGCGGCGTCTCTTGCATCCGTTCGTGCTCGTGGTGAGCGCGATCCTCTTGACCGGTTACGGGTACATCGCGCTCCGACTGACGTCGACGGCGCCGGTGCGGATTGCGCTGGCGGCGCCGTTCGTCATGGTGTGGGCCCTTCCGGTCGTGTACTGGTTCGGCGATCGCGACCGCCAGGGCGTGCGGCACGAGCTGATGCAGGCGTTGAGCTTCCTCTGCATGGGATGGCTCAGCTTTCTTCTTGTGCTGACCATGCTGCGGGACGTGTTGCTGCTGGCGACCGCCGCGCTCCCCCCGCTGGCGGCGGTCCACACGCTACTGAGTGAGGCGGGAGCAGCGTGGGTGCCGGTGGGCGCGCTGGCGGCCGTCGGCGTCGGCGTGCTGACCGCGCTTCGCGGACCCTACGTCCGTCGTGTCGATATTCCGGTGGAGGGCCTGGCGCCGGATCTCGACGGACTGCGGATCGTGCAGATCAGCGATCTCCATGTCGGGCCGACGATGCGGCTTGCATACGTCCAGCGGGTCGTGGACATGACGAAGGAGCTCGCGCCGGATCTCATCGCCCTGACCGGCGACATCGTGGACGGATCGGTGCCGCGGCTCGCGCCCCACGTGGCGCCGCTCGAGGCGCTAGCGGCCGGAGACCGCGCGTTCTTCGTGCTGGGCAATCACGACTATTATTCGGGCGCGGCGCCGTGGACGGCGCACTTCGAAGGCATGGGATTTCGCGTGCTTCGCAACACCCATGTCACCATCGAGCGTGGCATGGCACGGCTGGTCGTCGGCGGCGTCATCGATTTCGCCGCGCGAATGTCCGATCCCGAGGCGCGGCCGCGTCCGGACCTCGCGACCGACGGCGACGCGGGGCCGGCCTTCCGTCTGCTCCTGGCGCACAATCCGAAGATCGCGCCGCTGGCCGAGCGGGCGGGCTTCGACCTGCAACTGTCGGGACACACGCACGCCGGCCAGTTCTTCCCGTGGACGTTCGTCATTCATCTGGTCCATGGGCCGCACGCGGCCGGCCTCTCACGCCGCGGCCGCTTGTGGGTCTACACGAGCGCCGGCACGGGCACCTGGGGTCCACCGGTGCGCCTCGGCACGAGGCCGGAGCTCACCCTTCTGCGCATCGTGGCCGCCAACGGATCGGCCCGACCTTCGGTCGGCCTCACCCCTCGAGGCTGACGTACAGTTCGCCGCGCTCCTCTTTGAGGCGATAGCCCTTCAGTCCTGTCTCGGCATCGCCGAGCGCCGCTCCGGTGTGGATGTCGAACTGCCACATGTGCTCGAGACAGGTCAGGATGGATCCATCGTGCACGCCGTCTTCGAGCCGCACGGCTTCGTGGGGGCAGAGCGCCTGATACGCCACGAACCCGGCCCCCGTGTTGACGATCAGGACGTTGAGTCCACCGACCGGGAATTCCTTCATGCCGTTCGCCGGCACCTCGCCGGCACTGCACACGCGTTTCCAGCCCGGTCCACTGGCGGCGGCGTGCGGCGCGGCGGCATGACCGGCGGGCGCACCGTTTGACTCGACGTCGATCTTGTTCGGCCCCTTGACGTCGGGATCGTAGCGAAGCCGCTCCACGGGCACGCCACCGATGATGTGCGAGGTGACGATCTCGTCCAGATCGGACTCCTGCACGCCCGCATACCAGACATCCTCGGGGTAGACGACGATCATCGGGCCGTGGCCGCACTGCGAAAAGCAGCCGGACTTGTTGATACGGATATCGCTCCGGCCGGCTTTCTGCGCGCCGGCGCGGAGCATCTTCACGTATTTTTCGGTGTCCCCCTGCGTCGGGCACGTCTCGCCGCTCGTGCAGACGAACACGTGACGATCGTACTGACCCATCGTCGCTCCTTTCAGCTGAACTTGTCGTAGCGGATGTCGGCCGGCGGCAGCCGCGCCTCGCGCAGCAGCAACCGGAGGCTGGCGTCGACCATCGGGGGCGGCCCCGCGACGTAGGCGCGAACGTCGGCGAAGCGGCCCGCCATGCGCTCGCCGGCCACGGCGTGGACGAACCCGCGCGCGAACGCGAACTCCGGATAGGCGCCGGCCAGCGACGCCGGGACGTCCTCGTCGGACAGCGCCACGGTCACCGAGAGCCGCGCCGGGTAGCGCGCGCGGAACGCGTCGAGCTCGTCGAAGAAGAAGGCGTCGCGCGCGGTGCGGACGCCGAAGAACACGTGACCATCCCACGAGGCGAAGTGCCCGGCCTGGCAGGCCAGCGAGAGGATCGACATCATTCCGGCGACGCCGCTTCCGCCGGCGATGCAGAGGACGTGCTTGCGCACGTCGGGATGAAACGTGGCGTGGCCCAGCGGAGCGACGAGGCCCAGGGAGATGCCGTTGACACCATCGCCGAAGAGCCAATTGCTCACGGCGCCCCCCGGCTTCTTCTTCACGACGAACGACAGCCGCTCGGCGCGGCGGTCGAAGTTGACCATGGAATAGGCGCGGGCCCCGGCGATTCCCGGCACGCTCACCAGCGCGAACTGGCCGGCGTCGAAGTCGAGCGGCTCATCGATGTCCAGATCGACGGCAACCACGTCGTGCGTCAGGCGGCGGCACGCCCGCACGACGCCGCCGAGGGCGCGCGGCGCGGTCGCGCCCGGCTCCCGGGGCTTCAACATGCCGCCGACCTCGAGCGCGCAGTCGGCGCGAGCCACGCTCTGGCACAGGAGGAGGTCGGCCTCGCTCTTGAAATAGCGGCGGCCTGGAGCCTCCGACCACTGGCTCTCGGCCCGGCCGCTCAGGAGCCTCGCCTTGCAGGTGCCGCACGTGCCGGTGGCGCATTCGTAGGGAAGCTCGACACCGCTCCGGAGCCCGGCGTGGAGGATCTTTTCCCCGGGCTCGCACTCGAAGTCGCGCGCCCCGTTCCTGGCGTTGACGACGACCTTCACGCGATCGCACCTCCTGGTCGCGGACAGTAGAACCGTCCGCGCGCGACCTGTCAACGACCCGGTGGAGGGTGACGAGCGGCATAACGCGCTTCGGACCTTCGATTCAATGCCGGGCGTAGTGAGCGCTGCAGGACAACAACGCGAGCCCGACGAGCGGCGCACAGACAGTCCCCGCAGGAATTCCTGCGACTACGAGTCGGACGCCATACTTTGATCAGGGCCATTCGGACGGAGGCCGATCGAGCGCGGCGCGATCCCAGCGAGCGAGGTCGGCGGCCGCGGCGTACACGCTCTGGTAGAAATCGAGGACCTCTTCATCGGGTCGCGCTGAGGCGCGGACTGCCGCATAGGGCAGGATGAAATCAGCGAGTTCCCGACTGTAGTAGGCGGCGGCCGGCCGGATGCCGGCGCCAGCGAGGTCGGCGGGCTCGGGCCGTGCGTAGGCATAGAACGCCGGCTCCGGGACGCTGCTGCTACCGGGCCAGAATCCGACGCTGATCTCCTCGTGTGACATCGCTTCGCGCATCATCGGCGACTGCGGCTCCTTGGGCTCGGGAGCGCGCCGGCCGCTGAACCGCGTGAGGGCGAGATCGAAGGCGCCCCAGAAGAAATGCACGGGGCTGGACTTCCCCAGGAATCGCCCCTTGAACCGCTTCGAGACCCGGTCGGCCTGCAGCAGGATCTCGAAGAAGCGACGGGCCTGGGCGGGGTCGTACGAGGTATGGACTCGATCATCCTCGAACGGGATCGCCGCATCCACCTCGACGGGGACCGGCCATAGCTTCACCGCGATCCCGAGTGCGGCGAGGGCGTCCATGTAGTCGCGATAGAAATCCGCGACGGCCTGCGCGCGCAACGCAATCGTGCGGATCGTCCCGTCGCTGGTCCTCACGCCGAGCCGGTGGTCGAGGAAGTCGAGCTCGATCTCGAACAGTCGGGAGCCGTACGGGATCGGCGTCGTTGTCAATCCGCGGGCGCTGACGTACATCGTGGTGTGCCACCAGTGGTTCTCGCTCGGCGCCAGGGCCAGTCGGGTCTTGCCGACGATCTGCAGCCACATGTGAAGCGTGTCGTGTGTCTCTCGCCACTGGGCGAGCGGCAGCCCGTCGGGCCAGTCGTTTGCCATATCGTTCTCCTGCACCGGACCGGTGTCCGGTACCAGATGTGCCAGAAGCTGAACGTCACGTTCGGCGCCTTGTCGTTGATGTGCTTCACGGGGAAGTCGGTGACGGCCTCGTCGAGCCC
>QHRW01000082.1 GCA_003220265.1 Candidatus Rokuibacteriota bacterium
ACTACTGACATCCTGTCTTGCGTGGCTCCGGCGAGGTGTTCGTCTCTACGTCTGAGGAGCCGATGAGATATCTTCGTGGACCGGGCGGCTGACACAATATGCCCGAGGTTCGAGTGCTCCCGGACGCTCACACGGACTTCATCTTCTCGGTGCAGTGGGAAGACAGCCTCTGGACCTCACTTTTAGTCGTCGTCGTCTTCGCAGTCGGGCTCGTCGGAGCGTTGCTGTATCGTCGTCGCCGTCGGAGATGATGGTCGCAAGTGTCGTAAAGGCGAGCCCTCAGGTGTCTCACCGGCAACGCTGATGACCTTGTGGCCTGGGGCGGGTATGCGCGCCCGAGAGTGGGCGCGCGATGAAGCCGCGCGCCGCTCAACGCGGATGCTTGCTCGAGGCATATTCATGAGCCGGATCCGATGCTTCGTTGCCGTGACCCCGGACACGCAAGGGCACTTCACGGACAATCCAGCGCTGATCAACGAGTACATTTGCCACATCCAGGGCATTCATTGCCTCCTCACGGGAAAAGCCGAAGGAGGCGACGAGCCGCTGGCCCTCGCGGTGCTGGGAGGAACCAGGTTCGCGGCTTACTTGGTCCGAAACCATCTACGGCTCGTCCAGTTCGATCAGGTCGCCGTCGCCGCCCGCGGCGATGGCGTCATTCAGTGGTTGTCATGATGAAGTCGCTGCGATACGCGGCCCTGCTCGGGGCCATCGTCGTGAGTTGCGTGAGCTGTGACCAGGCGACCAAGAGCATGGCAACGGCGCACCTCGCAGGGCGACCACCGATCTCCCTCCTCGGCGACACGATCCGGTTGTCGTACGCTGAAAACCCCGGAGGATTTCTGAGCCTGGGCGCGGATCTACCAGGGTGGATTCGATCGTGGGCGTTTGGGGTGCTCGCCCTCGTCGCGGTGCTGGCGGTGCTGATCGTCGCCATCCGGCACCACTCGCTGGACCGTCTACAAGCGATTGCCGTTTCCTTGCTCATTGCCGGCGGCGTGGGAAACATCATCGATCGCATGATGTACGGCGTGGTGAGAGACTTTCTGAACGTGGGTGTCGGGCCGTTCCGCACGGGAGTATTCAACGTCGCCGATCTGGTCATCACCGCTGCGGGCATGCTGCTCGTCACGAGATCGTGGAAAGAGCGGTCTCGTTGACCAGACGTACTTGCCCCCTGATCTTGACCAGCTTTCCCAGAAGGGCGTCGGCGTCGGCCGGCGCCCTCTAGACCGCGCGCTAGCGGCCGATCGCGCGTGGATGCAGGACGTCGATCGCGTGAACGCCGGCCGTCGCGTTCGCGGCCCTCAGGTGCTGGCCGCCATCCGCCGGCACGCGGGGCAGCACGGGCGCCTGGGGAAGCATACGGCCATCCGGCCGTAGGAATTCTACCTCGCCATCGCCGAGCCGCTGGACCTGAAATCCGTCCTCGTGCACCGAGCGATGGTGTCGCCGACACAGCAGCACGAGATTCGACAGCGTCGTGGGCCCGCCCGCCGCCCAGTGCTGGATGTGGTGTCCCTGCGTGAAGCGCAAGCCGCAGCCGGGGAAGCGACAACCGCGGTCTCGATGCTGCAACGCCCGGCGTAGTGCCGCCGGAATCGTCCGGGTTCTGGCGCCGACCTCCGTCGCGCGGCCATCGGAGTGGTGGCGCATGACCACGCGGCTCGCGTCGCAGGCGAGCCGGCGTGACGTTTCCGCGGAAACGTGATGGCCGTCTTCGAGCACCGACTGCCCCGGCCGATCCGGGTCGGCCAGGACGGGAGCATCCACGTGGACGACGATCTGGTAGCGCTCCCCCGGGGCGCCCGGATCCAGATCATGGTGAAGCGCGGCCTCAGCCAGCATCCCGAGGGCGTCGGCCTGCCGCTGCTCCAACGAGGGCGGGTCTCCTTCCGGGTCGTTCACGCGCGCCTGCGCGTACATCTGGTCGCAGCAGGCCTCCAACGCCCGGCGCAGCACGGCACCGGCCTCGGGCGTCAGCCGACCGTGGATGATGTACATTCCGTCGGCGTCCTGGTAGACGGAGAGCGATCGGGTCTTCTGCCGGTGGGCGGCCTGCCGGTTCTCGGCGTTGCGATCCACCTGCCGCCAGGCTCGGACCAGCCGCTCGACGTGGGCGGCCGGCATCGCCGTGCTCGCGGTCAATAGCCGCTCCTCGGTCTGCGGCGTCGCGACCCGGGTGAGCGCGCGGACCTTGGAGTAGGACAGCTCACCGCGGGCGAAGGCCGCCCTCACGCGGGGGAGATCCGGCAAGGCGCGAGCTACGCGGACGTGCTCACGGGCCGCACCGAGATCCATGCCGACGCGCCAGGACAACCACTCGGCGCACGACTTGGCGCCGGCCTCCGCCCAGCCGGCCCTGACGTCGAACTCCCCCACGAGCTCCAGCAGGCGGGCCGTCGCGACCTCAATGTGGGCCGAGAGCTCGGCGATCTCCTCGCCCAGCCGGTTCAGTTCCTCGATCTCGGGCCGCGGCGTCGTCGGAACCAGCATGCGTGTCCTCCTCGTTCGGGAAAATTTTACGGCCCGCATTCGGAGGCTCCAGAGAGGCTCACCATCGCGTGATGTCGGCGCGGGGCACGCCCCCCATGCGCGCTGTCGCGAAGAACCTCGCAGCAGGTGGCGCCTGCGGCGTTCTGAGGGCGCTTCTGACGGGTGCCACCGCCGTGCGAAGGCGGCAATTACCAGACCTGTCAACGCCCAATCTTGGATACACCGCCCAAGCGCTGCCTTGCCGCAACCTCGGGCACGGGCTATCTTCCGCGCGGTGCTCCAAGGCGGCGCCGATTTCCGGCTCGAGCTCTTGTGCTCGCCCCGGCGGCTACGCGCCGCTGGCCAAAGGTGCGACCCGCCTCGCGCTGAATCTGCGCTCCGACCTCGAGCCGGGACATCCGATTCGAGCGGCGGGTCGCGAGCGGCCGCGCCTTGGCGTCGAGATCGTCCTGGAAGTGGACCCCGACGGATACTACTGGCGCCTCACGTCACGGCGGTAGTCGGCCGGAGGGCTCGGACGGCGGAGGACGGATCCGTGAGGGTCAGCGAGTCGTCGGCGCCTGCGTGAGGCCGATCCGCCGGCCCGCTTGGGGTGGGCGCGGCAGCGCGTCATGCGCGGCCTGGATCGCCGCCAGGCGTGCCGCGATCTCCGGCGCCATCGGCGCGCCCCGGCGCGTGGCGAGATCCACATGCAGCGACATCAGCTCGTTGGTGGAGGCCAGGTAACCCTCCCGCGCGTGGTACATGGCATGGATGTAATGGATGCGCTTGGCGTCGTGGCCGAGCAGGAGCGTGGTGAAGCGCAGTGGGTCGCCGCTGCGGACCTCGCGGTGGTAGGTCACGTGCGCCTCCAGACAGAACGTCGTGATCGCGTGGCACTCGCGATGCTGCGCGTCGAGGCCCACCCAGCGGAAGAACTCGTCGGTGGCGAAGTCGAAGACGACGAGGTAGTAACCCATGTTCATGTGGCCGTTGTGGTCGATCCACTCGGGGCGCACGACGTCGCGGTAGACGTCGAGAGGGGCGGCGAGCTCGGTCACGACTCGCGGGGGCCGACGGCGCAGGAGATCTTCAGCCGATTGCGGGCGATCCACGCGTAGACGTGACGGGCCACGGGCCGCACCGGCGGCAGCGCGAACAGGCGCGCCATCCAGCCCCAGCCCCGGATCCGCCGCATCAGCTCGGGGACCGCGTCGGCCCCGCCCAGCACGCGGCCGTCGGGCAGCACGAGCTGCATGGCCGTCATGCAGAGCGCCTCGGGCACCTGGGGAAAGCGCTCGCGCCGCACGCCGGACCGGCAGGGCAGGATCTCGAGCGTCCCGCTCGACAGCGCGCGCCGCATGAGCCACATGGCGCTGGCCCGGCACATCGCGCACTCCGCATCGTAGATGAGGGTGGCCGGGGTCAGCGCTTACCCCAGCCGGCCAGCGTGCGGAAGTACCACTGCAGCCCGAAGGCGATGACGAGCGACACGATGCACTGCACGAGGTCCATCGTGTCGCCGCCGGAGAGATAGTGCCGGCCCCGCACCACCGCGTACAGCACGAAGAACGCGATCCCGGCGAGGATCAGGATGCGGTGCGCGGTGATGAGCCTCACGACGGCTCAGACGCCGAGCACGGCCTTCACCGCATCGCGGGTCACCGACACCAGCTGGTCCACCTGCTTGTCCGTCACCACCAGCGGCGGCGAGTAGAAGATGGTGTCGCCGTTGAGTGGATGCGCGCCGGAGGTCGGCCGCACGCGCGTCACCACGTCGCGCTTCATCATCTCGGCCTGCAGCCGCGGCGCCACCTTCTTGTCGGCCGGGAAGTTCTTCTTGGTCGCGCGGTCCTCTACCAGCTCGAGCGCGGCCAGCAAGCCCTTGCCGCCGCGGATGTCGCCGGCGTGCGGATGATCCTTGAAGGCATCGCGCAGCCCCGCGAAGAGCCGGTCGCCCATCTTGGCGGCGTTCTCGTAGAGCCGCTCGCGCTCCATGATCTCGATGTTCTTGAGGCCGACGGCGCAGCACGTGGGGTGGCCCGAGTAGGTGTAGGCGTGCATCCAGCGGTCCTCGGGCTTGACACCGTCGATCGCGTCCTTGATCGCCTTGCTCACCATGATGCCGCCCAGCGGCAGGTAGCCGCTGGTCACGCCCTTGGCGAACGAGCGGATGTCCGGCTTCACGTTCCAGTGCGACGTCGCGAACCACTTGCCGGTGCGGCAGAAGCCCGTGATGACCTCGTCGGCGATGAACAGCACCTGGTGGCGGTCGCAGATCTGGCGCACGAGCGGGAAATAGTCGTCGGTCGGATAGAGCACGCCGCCGCCGCCGTGGATCGGCTCCGCGATGAACGCGGCCACCGTGTCCGGCCCCTCGCGCAGGATCGCCTCTTCCAGCAGGCGCGCGGCCGTCTGGCCGGCCGTCTCCCCCGGCTTGGCGTCCACAGTGCGATAGGGATAGCACGTCGGGATGTGCACGAAGCCCGGCACGCGCGGCTCGAACATCTTCCAGTAGGCGGCCATGCCGGTGGCGCTCATCGCCTGCAGGGTGACGCCGTGATAGGCGTTCTGGCGGGCGATCACCTTGATCTTGTCCGGCTTGCCCTTGGTCTTCCAGTAGAAGCGCGCCGTCTTGAAGGCCGACTCGTTGGCCTCGGCGCCGCCGCACGTGAAGAAGATGCCGTGCATGTCGCCGGCGAGGTCGACGAGCTTGGAGGCGAGCGAGATGGCCGGCACGCTCGACGAGCCCACGTAGCCGGAGAAGTAGGCGAGGTCCTTCATCTGGGCGGCGGCGGCATCGGCCAGCTCGGTGCGGCCGTGGCCGACGTTGACGTTCCACAGCCCCGACAGGCCGTCGATCATCTCGTGGCCGCCGATGTCCTGCACCATGGCGCCGCGGCCGCGCACGTAGATGATCGGCTCGTTGTTGTCGATCGGGTGATGGAGCGGGTGGATCAGGTGATCCTGGTCGGCTTTGATGAGCTCGGCGGCGGTCAGCGCCATGGACTCCTCCCGGGTGAAGGCCTCGCAGCTCGGTAATCGCCGTCGGGGATCGGCCATGCGCGCTCACGTGGTCCGCGATAGCGGTAGAGCCACGCGCGCGCCCGACGGCCGCCGGCGAGCGTCACGACCGCCCGACGGCGCACGAAATTGTACCCCTCCTCGTGGTCCAGCCGCGCGAGAAGTTCGGGGTCGTCGAGCCGGTAGAGCTCGCCGCTCACGCGCCCGGCGCCCTCGACGAGGCCGGGAAAGCCGCGCAGGCCGACGAGCCGCCCCCGCACCGAGCCCGTGGTGAGCAGCGTGGCGCCGGCGGCGAGCACGGCGTGACGCGCGTAGCCGCGCATGAGCGTGCCATACGCGAACAGCAGCGCCTTACTTCGCGCGGGCAAGCTTCGTGAGGGCGTCCAGCGTGCGGTCGGTCTCGATCGCGAGGCCGCCGGTCTCGACGTAGCGGATGCGGCCGCCGCGGTCGAGCACGAACGTCACGCGCTTGGTGAGATTCCAGGTGTCGTCCCACACGCCCCACTGGCGCGCGGCACTGCCGTCGCGGTCGCTCAGGAGCTTGAAGGGCAGCTTCAGCTCGCGCGCCCACGCCAGGTTGCGCTCGGGCGGGTCGGCGGAGATCCCCACGATCTCGGCGTTGAGCGCCGCGAACTTCGCGTTGTCCTCCCGGAACCGGGAGAATTCGCGGTCTCAGCCGCCGGTGAAGGCCTTGACGTAGAAGGCGACGACGACCCAGTCGCGCTGCTTGAGGAGGTCGGCGAGCTGGAGGGGCTGGCCCTGCTGATCGACGAGCTTCGTGTCGGGCGCGGCCGCGCCGACCTTGAGCGGCGTCTGGTCGGCCGCCCCCGCCGCGGCGACGGTGAGGAGGGCGACGGCGAGGACGCCGACGGCGCGCATCACGAGCCGGCCGGCGCCACCGCGCGGAGCACGGCGTCGAGGAACTGCGCCTCCGGCAGCGCGCCCTCGAACTCGACGCGGTCGTTGATGACGATCTTGGGCACCGCCATCACGCGGTACGAGCGCGAGAGGTCGGGAAACTCCGTGGCCTCGATGGCCGTGGCCGTGACCCGCTCCGACGCGACCGCCATGTGCTGCGCCAGGCGCACGGCCCGGGGACAGTACGGTCAGGTGGGGGTCGAGAAGACCTTGATGTGCACGTCGCCGGTGAGCCCGGCCAGCGAGGCCTTGGTGGCCTCGGTGAGCTGCGGCTCGCCGCTGGAGGCGACGATGATCGCGTCGATGAGGTTGCTGAACTCGTAGCCATGGGGCACGCCGAAGAAGCGGATGCCGTAGTCTCGTGCGCCCTCCACCACGATGGCCGGCACCTGGTCGACGCCGTACTGTTCGGTACGCTCGCGGTCGATCTGGGGGTTCAGCACCTCCACGGTGATGCGGTCGTCCAGCTCGGCCACCTCGCGCACGAGCTGCTCGTTCTGGCGGCAGAGGTCCCCGGCCACCAGCTCCTGCGAGAAGACGACGAGCTTGACCGGTCCCTGGATGCGCTGGAACTCTTTACGAACGGCGTCCTGATCGCGTGCTGCAAGAATGGGCATGGCTCGATTATAGCGACTTGCGCAATAGCGGCTTGCGCTCGGTGGCGACGGGGCTTACGGTGAGCCCTTGGAGGTCGGCTGCATGAAGCCCTTCGTCGTGAACCGCTACGGCCGGATCGTGTTTCCCTTCAACTTCTTTCCCGCGCTGGACTTCTCGGTGTTCGAGACGCTGGACCAGTTCGCGGCGGTGATCCGGCGCGACTTCGAGGAGAAGGCGCCGAGCGAGACCGACATCGTGGCCAAGCTCGAGTCGGGGGCCTACAAGGGCCGCTACGAGCTGCTGCGCGACCTTGCGCTCGATCTCTTCTGGGTCAATCGGTATCCGTTCACCATGTACGACAAGCAGCCGATGCGATGGCGCGACGTGCCGCGGCAGCGCGACGACATCTTCCTCCCGGTGTTCCAGCCGTGGGAAGGCGGCGAGCTGGCAGCCGCCATCGAGACGGGGTATCGCAACCTGGTGCCCTCGTGGGACGAGGGCACCGAGAACAAGATCTTCCGCGTCCTCTTCGACGTCTTCCGTCACAAGAAGGGCGCCGGCGCCGAGCTGTCGCCGATCAAGCCGACGGTCGGCGAGATGCTGGCGCGCCCGAAGAGCCTGACGTATCACTTGCTCGCCTACGACCCCGACTATCCAGGCTACGGCTGGGACGACATCGTCGAGTTCGCGCACCCGGTGCCCGAGATGGAAGCGCTCATGCGCCAGACGATGATCCTGCACAACGAGTACCGGTGGGATCGCGCCAAGATGCGTGTCCTGGAAGTCGGCAAGCTGCACGAAGACGACTTCGTGGTGATCTACCGCCCGCGCACCGAGGAGGTGCAGCAGTTCATCCGCCGCGTGAAGAGCGGCACGCGGCGGCGCCGGCCGCTGCCGCCCGCGATCGCGACGCGCCGGCCGGTCGACCCCTACCCGCCGATCGACGTGCGCGCCCAGTTCAGCGTGATGCCGAAGCTGGAGGCCATGGCCGTCTACAAGGGCGAGACGCCGTGCACCAACGAGGACCTCATCCGCAACGCGGCGTACTCGTGGTCACCGATGACGGCGGTGGAGATCGAGGACAAGACCGGCATCCGCCAGCGCCTCTACACCGCGCTCGACCTCGACCACATCTCGCTGCTGGCCGCCCAGGCCGCGCTCGACAAGGCCGGACGGAAGCCCGAGGAGATCGGCGCCGTCATCTTCTGCTCGTGCACGAGCGCCAAGATGATGCCGTCGCTGGCCACCTGGCTCTCCGGCCAGCTCGGGATGTTCCAGACGCACTTCTCGGGCGACATCGTGGCCGCCTGCGCCGGCCTGCCCTACGGGCTGAGCGAGGCGATCCGCCAGCTGCAGGAAGTGAAGCGGCCGGTGCTCCTGGTCTGCGCCGAGAAGTTCTCGGACAAGATCGGCACCGTGCGCACCTCGCGCATGATCTTCGGCGACGGCGCCGCCGCCATGGTGATCGGCCCGGCGCCGGAGGGTACAGCGCCCGATGTCGAGTACTACCAGACGTACGCCAGCGGCCCCATGAGCGAGGTGGACTCGATCATCTGGCCCAACCCGGAGTTCGACAACAACATCACCGTGTTCGGGCCCGAGGTGAAAGCGCTGGTGAAGCGCTACCTCACCCAGATGATTCACGAGCTCGGCGCGCTGCCGAACCCCGAAGGCGGCGAGCGCACGATGCTGCAGGCCATCGACCTGATCGTGCCGCACCAGGCCAACAAGACGATGGTCGTCCACTACGCCAAGGGGGCGGGGATTCCGCCCGAGCGGCTGTACTTCAACATCGAGACGGTCGGCAACACGTCGTCGGCCTCCATCCCGCTCGCCATCTACGATGCGGTGGCCGACGGCACCATCGACCGGCCGATGCGCCTCTTCGCGCCGGGCTTCGGCGCCGGCGCGGTCGGCGGCTACGTGATCCTGCGCCTCGACCCCAGCGTGGTGGCGCGTTGAAGCAAGGCACAGTCGAGGAGCGTCCCGGCTATGCCGGGGCGCTTCCGAGCATTCGGGGGGTGTGGGGGGCCATGTCGGGGCCCCCCACGTGCTAAAAGTGCCCCGCCGAATTGCGATTCGCGCCGGCTGGATCATCGCCTTCGATGGCGAGGGGCATCGCCTCCTGCGCGACGGGGTGGTCGTGCTCGAGGGCGAGCGTATCGTCCACGTGGGGCGCACGTACGACGAGCGCGTGGACGAGACGGTGGACGCGCGCGATCGGGTGCTGACGCCCGGCCTCATCACCACGCACGCCCACATCGGCGGCTCGCCGCTCGACCGCTCGTTCATCGAGGACCGCGGCAATCCGCAGTTCTGGTACTCGGGCCTGTTCGAGATGCTGCCGGTGCGCAGCGAGGCGCAGGACGAGGCGGCCGGCCGCGCGTGCGTCGATTTCTCGATGGCCGAGCTGCTGCGCGGCGGCGTCACCACGGTGATGGAGATCGGCGGGCTCGGCGAATACGTCGTCGAGCGCGCGGCCCACTATGGCCTGCGCGTCTACATGGGTCTCACGTTCCGCTCGGGCCGCTGGCTCACGAAGGACGGCCGGCGCGTCGTGTGGGAGTGGGACGAGGACGCCGGCCGCCAGGGGCTGCGCCGCGCGGTGGAGTTCTTCGACAAGCACGACGGCGCCCACGGCGGCCTCGTGCGCTGCTACTTCTCCCCCGCCCAGGTCGACACCTGCACCGGCGACCTGCTGCGCGAGGCCAAGCGCCGCGCCGACGACGCGCAGCGCCCCTTCACGCTGCACACCTCCCAGTCCGTCGTCGAGTTCAACGAGATGCTTCAGCGCCACGGCATGACGCCGGTGGCGTGGCTCGACGAGCTGGGTGTGCTCGGGCCCAACACGGTGCTCGGCCACGCGCTCATCATCGGCGGCTCGTCGTGGACGAACTATCCGGCCGGCGACGTCGGGATCATGGCGGAGCACGGCTGCACCGTGGCCCACGCGCCCTGGGTGTTCGCCCGGCGCGGCGTGGTGATGGAGTCGTTCGCGCTCTACCGCACGGCGGGGATCAATGTCGCGCTCGGCACCGACACCAATCCGCAGTCGGTCATCGAGGCGATGCGGTGGGCGGCCGTGTGCTCGAAGATCGTCGAGCGCAATACCCAGGCGACGACCGCGGCCCACGCCTTCGACGCCGCCACGCTCGGCGGCGCCCATGCCCTCGGCCGCGACGACCTCGGCCGGATCGCCCCCGGCGCCACCGCCGACCTCGTGCTGTGGAAGGCGGCCTCGTGGACCATGACGCCCCTGCGCGACCCCATCAAGAATATCGTCTACAACGCGACGGCCGAGGACGTCGATCGGGTCTACGTCGGCGGCCGCGTGGTGGTCGACAAGGGCCGCGTGCTCGCCGCCGACGAGGCGAAGATCCTCGCCGATCTCCAGGCCGGCGGCGACCGCATGTGGCCCCGCATGAAGCAGTTCGACTGGGCCGGCCGCAGCGCCGACGAGCTCTCGCCGCAGACTTACCCCGAGTGGCAGTAGCGCCTCAGCGCGCGGCTTCGATCGGCAGGTCGGCCCGGTTGCCCCACTCGGACCACGAGCGGTCGTAGCCCGCGACCTTCGGATAGCCCAGCAGCCTCAGCACGAAATAGGAATGCGACGCGCGGTGCTGCGTCTGGCAGTACGTCACCACGGTCTTGTCGGGCGTGATTCCCTCCGCGGCATACATGGCGCGCAGCTCGTCGAGCGGCTTGAAGGTGGAGTCGGGCCGGAGGTGCCGGCTCCACTCGATGTTGACCGCGCCCGGGATGTGACCGCCGCGGCGCGCACGCACGTCCTTGGCCGTGTATTCCCCCGGCGAGCGCGCGTCGACCAGCCCGACATCCTTGCTACCCAGGTGCGTCTTGATCCACTCGGCGTCGGCCACGCGCGCCGCATCGAGCGTGAGGGCCGACGTGGCGGGTTGCGGCACGCGCGGCACGTCAGCCGTCCACGCGCCGCCCGTCGCGCGCCAGCGCGCGCTGCCGCCGTCCAGGATGGCGACGTTGCGCAACCCGTAAACGTCGAGCGTGAAGAAGAGGCGCGCGGCGTCGAGCCCGCCGGAGTCGTCGTAGATCACCACGGGCGTGTCACGGCCGATGCCCAGGCGTGCCAGCAACCGCTGCATCTCCTCGGGATCCGGCAGGCGATAGCCGCCGGCCGGCACCTTCACGCGCGCGTCCTCGACGTCGAGGTGGACCGCGCCGGGGATGTGCCCCTGCCGGTAATCGACGACGCCGCTCTGCATGTCCACGATGCGCAGGTCGGGCGCGCCGAGCCGCTCGCGCAGCCATTCGGCGGTGACCAGCAGCGGCATGTCGGCGGCGAATGCCGGGGCGACGAACGACAGCAGCACCAGCACGACCAGCAGCGTCCGTGTGTTTCTCATGGGCCCCAGTGTACCGCCGGCAATGATCAGTCCCAGGGGCTATGCTTCACCGGCGGCGGCAGCCAGATGCGCTGGTAGTCCTTCTGCAACACCTTCTCCCGGGCGATCTCTTCGCGCGGGCTCATCCGAGCGTACTTTGCCGCCGTCGGACTCGAGTGATTCCCGCGGTTGAAGTTGGGCGCGGAGAAGAGGCGTTGCAGGCTTCCCTGGCACCGCGGGCACGCCTGCAGCGGAGCGTCTTTCAGGCTCTGGCGCGCTTCGAACACCACGCGACACGGATCGCACGCGTACTCGTACACCGGCATGGCAGCCTCCTGGTGAGTCGGGCGGCCGGCGTCGACCGGCCGCCCGCCGCCGATCTAGACCGCGACCGCGCGCCGCGGCTCGAGGGCCGGCGCGCTCGCCGTGGTCTTCAGATTCCAGATGCGCGCCGCGTTTTGACCGAACACCTTGGCCTTGATCTCGGGCGTGAGCTCGGGATACCCGTGCCCCTCCACCAGCTGGGGCGGGATCTGGAATTTCCGGAAGGCATCGATCTGCCACTGCGGATTGCCCCACAGGGCGGAGTCCGTGCCCCACATCACGTAGTCGGGGCCGAGGTCGCGCAGCAGCGTGCCCAGCACGTGGGCGCACTCCAGCGGCCGGTTGCTGACCGTGGCGGCGAACGTGGAGCCGACCTCGGCGTAGAGGTTCTTGCGCTGCGGCTTGAAGCCCTTCAGCGCGGCAAGCTCGTGCTGGTACGGCCACGCGGAGTGATACGCGATGAAGTTGAGATCGAGGAAGTCGTCGCACACGGCGTCGAGGTCTTCGGGGTGAGCGTAGCGCGCCATGAACTGCCCGAACGGGATGCCCTTGTGGACGCCGATGTTCTTGAGGCCCAGCTTGCGCGCCCGCTCCCAGATGGGATACGCGGCCTTCTGGTCGTCGAACCACCATCCGCGCTTCTTCGTCGAGTCGAACGTGTACAGCTTGAGGCCGGAGATCTGGTACTTCTCGACGAACATCGTGAGGCGCTCGAGGGTCTCCGACAGCCCCTGGTTCGGCGTCAGCCCGCCGCCCAGCATCACGGTGCGCGTGGGCCAGCGCTTCTTGACCTCGGCCTGCTCCTCGATCGGGATCATGTCCTTGCCGCCGTAATCCTCGCGGAAGCCGAAGGGGTTGAACACGGCGACGCTGGTGTCGCTACCCTCCAGGATGAGCTTGCCAAAGTTCTCGACCGTCATGTCCTTGGTGCCGTTCGGCAGCCCCATCGCCTTGCCGAGGTCGTCCAGGAGCTGCACGAACCACATCCCGCGCTCGGTCGTGTTGACGCCGGGGATGTAGCCGTCCTTGCGCGTGCAGATGTGGGTGTGGGCGTCGACGATGAAGTCGGCGCCCGGCTTGCGGTTGACCTTGATCTCCTTGGCCGCGGCCGGCTCGTAGGCCTCCGCCTCGCTCACCTCGAAGAAGCGCATGCCGGTGATCTTGTTCACGGCCAGCATCGCGGCGGGTAGCGCGGAGGCGGTGCCGAGGAAGGCTCGGCGCGACAGGCCGGCCCGGGCGGCGGAGGTGTCGATGTGCTCGCTGATCCGGGGACCCATGTGCCCGCCGAGGAAGAAGGCCGTCCCCTGCTCCTCCGGCGTCCGGGGCCCGCTCGTGGTTCGCTGGTAACCCTTGAAGTGCTCGAAGACGTTGAACTCCATACGGTTACCTCCGACTCGCAGCCGAACGTGGGGTCATCGATCGGGTCGCGTCGGTTCATCACCTCCCTGGCGGAACGCATCACCTCCTCGTTCGAAGAGGGGCCAATCTTGCGCCGCGCTCGGATCAAGTCAAGGGCAAATCAATCACCGGCGCCGATGACAACCGGACGCGCCAGAGCCAATCCGCGGGCGAGCGCGCGGGTGAACGCCTGCTCATCGCCCTCCGGCCCCAGCACGACGATGACGATCGGCAGCGCGCGATCAGTCGCCAGCGCCACGGCGCCGGCGCCGGCCGCGAGGCCCAGCGGGCTCGTGAATGCGACCACGCGCCGATCGGCATCCGCGAGCTGCGCGGCCACGGCCGCGACAATGGCGTAGCCCGGCGGCGCGTGGCCGCCAAGAGGCGTCAGCGTCTCGCGCGGCGCCACCGCCTGCCACGCGAGGCCCAGCGGCACGTCGGCCGTCGCGATCGTTCCTGCCGGCGTCGCCTCGCGGACGATCCGGACCAGCCGGGCGCCGGGCGCGGTCAGCGCTTCCGCGACCGCGGCGCGCTTCAGGCGATCGAGCGCGGCGACGTCCCAGTCGGCCGATGGCCGCGCCTTGACGTGCGGCGCCAGCTCCTCGATCACGAGCGTGATCTCTCCGACAATGTCGGCGCTCAATGTCGGCCCGCCCTCGGGCCACGGGGCGCGCCCGATGCGCGCGACGCGCGCCGTCGCCGGCAACACCCCGGGCGGCAGCTCGCTCGCATCGACACCGATCAAGAGCACGAGATCGGTGGCCACCAGCAGCGGATGGCTGCCGTCCAGCAGGCCGAGCGCCAGCGGATGCGGCTCGGCGAGAGTCCCGCGACCTTTCGGCGTGGCCAGCACGGGCGCCGGGAGCGACTCGGCGAAGGCGCGCACCCAGCGGGCGTCGTCGCCGCCACACTCGAGGCCCGTGACGATCAGCGGGCGCGTCGCCGAGAGTCGCGCACCGAGCGCGTCGAGGCCGGCCCCCGCCGGCGGCGGCAGCGGCGCCGGCCGGCAGGCCGTGGCCACCGGAAGCGCAGCGGCGCCCGCGACGCTCGCGGCACACGCCACGTGCACGGGCCCGCGCGGGCCGGTCATCGCCAGGTTGGCGGCGTGGGCGATCCAGTGCCCGGCCGAGGCGGGCTCGACGATCAGCGACGCCTTCACGATGGGAGCGAGCAGCGCGACGTCGGCGTGCGGCGGCGTGAGCAGCAGCAGCGGCGCGCGGTCGCGCGCAGCCAGCGTGAGGCCGGGCGAGAGCGCGGCCACGTCGTCGAGCGTGGCGAGCACGACGCCCGGCACGTCGCCGAGCTCGCCGGTCACCGCGGCCATCACGCACGCGTCCGTCACGTCGGGGGCATCGAGCGTGGCGAGACCACGACGGGCGACGGCATCGCGCAGGAACGCCGGCGCGCCCGGTGCCAGGAACACGCGCGCCGCGCCCGCGCGGTGCACGCCGTCGGCGAGGACGTCGGCGGCCGTGGTGCGCGGCATCAGCCGCGGACCGCGCTCAGCGCGCGAAGGCCTCGAACACCGGCCGCATGCGCTGCAGCGCCTTGGTGAGGTTGGCCTCCGAGTTCGCGTACGAGATCCGCAGATAGCCCTCGCCGTGGGCGCCGAAGGCGGTCCCCGAGAGCACGGCCACGCCCGCCTCCTGCAGCAGCCGCTCGGCCACCTCGCTCGACTTCCGCTTGCTGCCCGTGATGTTCGGGAACACGTAGAACGCGCCGCGCGGCCGCTTGCACGTCACACCCGGCAGCTTGTTGAGGCCGTCCACGAGCAGGTCGCGCCGGCGCTTGAACTCGGCCACCATCTTGCGCACCGGCTCGTGATCGCCCTGCAGCGCGGCCACGCCGGCCAGCTGCACGAAGGAGGCGGTGCAGGAGTTCGAGTTCACCATCAGGCGCGTGACGTGCTCGGCGAGCTCGGCCGGCATCACGCCGTAGCCCAGGCGCCAGCCCGTCATCGCGTACGACTTCGAGAAGCCGTCGAGCAGGATCGACCGCTGGTGCATGCCGGGCTGCGCGTAGAACGACACGAACTCGCCGTCGTAGAGGAACTGCCGGTAGATCTCGTCGGTGAGCACCGGGATCTCGCGCTCGCGGGCCAGGCGCGCGATGCGCTCGATCTGTGCGCGGTCGAGCACGCCGCCGGTGGGATTCTCCGGCGAGTTCACGATGATGAGCTTGGTCTTCGGCGACAGCCGGCGCTCGAAGAGGTCGAGGTCGAAGCCGAAGTCGCTCTCCTCGCGCAGCGGGATCGGCACCGGCACCCCGCCCACGAAGTTGATGACCGACTCGTAGATCGGGAACCCCGGGTTGGGATAGATCACCTCGTCGCCGCGGTCCACCAGCGCCATGATCGTGAAGAACATGATCGGCTTGGCGCCGGGCGTGACGACCACCTGCTCCGGCGACACCGGCACGCCGCGCGTCTCCGCCGTGTGCTTGGCGATCGCCTCGCGCAGCTCGGGCAGGCCGGCCGACGGGCCGTAGTGCGTGGCGTTGGCGTCCAGCGCGCGCTTGGCGGCTTCCTTGATGTGCGCCGGCGTGTCGAAATCGGGCTCGCCGATTTCGAGGTGGACGACCTCCTTGCCCTGCCGCTCCAGCGCCTTCGCCCGCGCCAGCACCTCGAACGCCGACTCCGTCCCCAGCCGCCCCATCCGCTCCGCGACGTTCATGCCTGCCTCCTGATGACTGCGAGCGCCATTATAGCGAGTGCGAAAATCTCGGAGCGCCCCGGCTACGCTGGGGCGCTCCGAGCGACTGGGGGGTTTGGGGGCCATTCGGGGCCCCCATCATGGATGAGGTACTTCGTGACGGTCCCGGCGGGCGAGTTCACGATGGGCTGGGACGGCGGACATCCGGCCGAGCGGCCGGCGCACGTCGTGTGGGTCGACGCATTCAGCATCGCGACGACGCCGGTGACCAACGCCGAGTGGGCCGCGTGGCTCGCGGCCACCGACGCGCCGCCGCCGGCGTTCTGGGGCGCCGCCGGCTTCGACGCCCCCGAGCAGCCGGTGGTCGGCCTCTCGTGGGACGAGGCGGTCGCGTTCGCCGCGTGGTCGAATGCTCGCCTGCCGACCGAGGCCGAGTGGGAGAAGGCCGCGCGCGGCGGGCTCGAGGACGCGCGCTTCCCGTGGGGTGACGCGCCGCCGAACGGCCGCTTCGATGCGCCGCCGCGCGTGGGCTCCACGCCGCCCAACCCGCTTGGTCTGCGCGACCTCTCGGGCGTCTGCCACGAGTGGTGCGCCGACTGGTACGACGAGGGCTATTATGCCGTCTCCCCCGCGCGCAACCCGCGCGGGCCCGGCGCCGGCACCCGGCGGGTGAGCCGCGGCGGCGCGTGGCGGCACGCCGACCCGTGGAGCCCGGTGGCGCATCGCTCGTCGCTGCCGTCTCACCTGCGCTACTCGGATTACGGCCTGCGCCTTGCCCGCAGTGGCTGAAAAAGGGGTAAGATGCCGCCCGGGAACGCTCCCATGAACCCGGCCGAACGCTCCGTAGTCCGGGAAGGCATCGTCGCCGGCCTGATCGGCGCCGCCGTGGTCGCCATCTGGTTCTTCGTGTTCGACCTGCTGCGCGGCCGTCCCTTCATCACGCCCACGCTCCTCGGCTCCATGGTCTTCTTCGGCGTCAAGACGCCGATCGGGCTCGATCCCGCCCCGGGGCCGATCCTCGGCTACACGGTGCTGCACGGCCTGGCCTTCATCGCGTTCGGCATCGTCGCCGCCACCATGATGGCCATGAGCGAGCGCGAGCCCGCGTTGTTCGTCGCCTTCGTGATCCTGTTCGCCTGCTTCGAGGTGTTCTTCTTCGGCCTGCTGAGCGTGCTCGGACGCGCGGCCCAGGCCGCGCTGGTGTGGTGGTCGGTGCTCATCGGCAACCTGCTGGCCTCGGTGGCGATGCTCTGGTACTTCTTCCGCGCCCACCGCGCGCTGCCGCGCACGCTCATCGGCTCCTGGGGCGGCGTGCTGCGCGAGGGCATCGTGGCGGGAATCATCGGCGCCGCGGTCGTCGCCGTCTGGTTCTTCGCCATCGACGCCATTCACGGCGAGCCGCTGCACACCCCCAAGATCCTCGGCAACGCCATCCTCGGCACGCCCGAGTCCTCGGGCGCCGTGATGGTCTACACGATCCTGCACGGCGTGGCCTTCGTCGTGTTCGGCATCATCGGCGCGCTGCTGATGGCCGGCGCCGAGCGCCAGCCGCTGCTGATCTTCGCGCTGGTGATCGTCTTCACGGCCTTCGAGGTGTTCTTCTTCGGCGCCATCGTCATCGTGGCGAGCTGGGTGCTGGACGAGCTGGCCGGGTGGACGATCTTCGTCGGCAATATCCTGGCTGCCGCCGCCATGCTGGCCTACTACTTCACCAGCCATCGCACGCTGGCCCGCCGTCTCACGCAGGCCTGGGTCGAAGAGGACTAGTAGCACTGAAACTCCTTCTGCTCGTCGCGCTGCTGTCGGTCATCCCGCTGCCGGTGAGCGGCCAGCCGGGCCGGCTCGAAACCACACTGGCCTCGCTCCCCGACGGCGACTTCACGACGCACGCCTGGTACGCGGAGCGGTCGAGCCGCGGCTTCGTCTACCTGCTGGAGGTGACCGGCCAGCCCCACGGCACCGTCTACCAGCCGTTCGTGCGCGACCTCGGCGTGCTCCGGCGCAGCGACGTCGTCCGCGCGCTCGGACCGACGGTGGCCGCCGACGCGGTCGTCGATCCCATCCGCAACGCCTCCGGCGACGTCGTCGCCTACGTCGTCCGTCATCGCGACGTCCAGGTGAATCCGGCCTTCAGCCGGGACGGGCGCTACAAGATCTACGTGCGCGTGGGCGAGACCACGGAGAGCGGCGGCGGTGCCGGTGGCGGCGCCGGCGGCGGAGGCATGTAGGGCTCCTCCCCCGGCCGCTCAGAGCTCGAGCAGATCCTGTCCCATGACGATGCGGCCACCGTAGTGCTTGCGGACACCCTCTAGCCACATCTCGTCGCTCAGCGACGCATCGTCGGGCGGGACGAAGTGCGTCAGGACGAGCGTCTTGACGCCGGCCGCAGCCGCCACCCGGCCCACGTCTTCGGTCGACGTGTGGTGGCGCAGCAGGTTGACCCGCAGCGTCGCCGCGTTGGGCACGCGCTTGAGCAGGCTCTCAACGCCCCCCAGATGCATGACTTCGTGGACGAGCAGGTCGGCGCCCGTCGCGAGCGTGATGAGGTCGGGCGAGTAGCCGGTGTCCCCGGAGATGACGATGGAGCGGTCGGCCGCATCGAAGCGGTAGGCATAGGACTGGTCGATCGGCGGGTGGAACACCCGGGCGGCCGTCACCTTGACGTCGCCAGTCTGCATCACGAGGCCTGGCTGGTCGAACTCATGTGCTGCGACCAGCCGGCGGAGATCCGGGCGCCCTTCGTCGGCGATGCGAGTCTCGATGTCGAACCGGTTGAGCTGCCAGTACGCGTCCGTGATGGCGCGCAGCGGCGGCGGCCCGTACGTGTCCACCGCCGTGCGCAAGCCGGCCGCCCACGCGCTGTAGATCAGGTTGCCGTAGTCGAGGTTGTGATCGGAGTGATGGTGCGTGATGAAGACGGCGCGCAGCGTGGTCAGTGGCACGCCCGCCTTGACGAACTGGTGCGCCACGCCGGAGCCACAGTCCACCACGTACGCCGCCCCGTTGACGACCAGCACGTTGGCCGGCTTGGCGCGACCGGGCGCCAGGATCCGGGGCCCGCCGCCGGTGCCGAGCAGGATCAAGCGCGTCCGAGCGGTCGTCCCCTGGGCGGCGGCCTGCCCGCGGCCGAGCAGCAGCGCGGCCGCGGCGCCGCCGGCGGCTTCGCGGAGAAATCCACGTCGCGTCATATCGTCCATCGGCCTCCTCCTGCCGGTGCACGGTAGGCGCTGGGCGCCGCGGCGTCGAGCCGCGCGAGGACACTTCACTTGTGAGGAAAACTCACGAATAATCGCGCCGTGGACCGGGTGCGGCGGATCGAGACCTTCATGCGGGCCGTTGACGCCGGGAGCCTGGCCGGCGCCGCGCGCTCGCTGGATCTCACGCCGTCCGCGGTGAGCCGCGCCGTCAGCGAGCTCGAAGCCGCGCTCGGCGTGACGGTGTTCTACCGGACCACGCGGCAGCTGCGGCTGACGGCCGACGGAGAGGAGCTGTATCGACGGGGCCGCCTGCTACTGGATGGGCTCGCCGACCTCGACGCCGCGATGTCGCGCCGTTCGCGACAGCTCAGCGGCACGCTGCACGTGGGCCTCAGCGTGAACATCAGCCGTTACATCGTCACGCCGGGGCTGGCCGCCTTCATGCGGCGTCATCCGGCGCTCCGCATCGAGCTGTCCGTCGTCAGCCACCCGCGGGAGATGCACGCCCGGGGCATCGATATCCTGCTCCGCGCCGGTCTGCCGGCAGATTCGAACCTGATCGCGCGCAAGCTGGCCGAGCAACGGTGGGACGTCTACGCGGCGCCGGCGTACCTCGCCACCGCCGGCGTTCCGAGAGGGCCGGACGATCTCACCCGCCATCGCTGCGTTGTCCACGCGCCGGCCGCTCTCGCCCGTCCGCTCGACGAGTGGGTGTTCGAGCGGGCGGGCGAGCGGCGCGTGATCAAGATCAGCCCGGTGCTTCGCACCGACGATCGGGAGGCGCTCATCGCCGCCGTCGTGGGCGGCGCCGGCATCATGCGGATCGGCATGTTCGACCCGGCGCTCGTCACCTCGGGGCGGCTGCGGAAGATCCTGACCGACTGGTCGTGTCCCGGCGGGCAGGCCTTCTACGCGATGTATCGCAAGAGCGCGCGGCTGCCCCCGCGAATCGCCGCATTCCTGGAGTTTGCCGAGCAGGCGTTCGCCACGTTCGACCCCGACGCAGTCACCATGCTTCGCGCCGCGAGCGGCCGCCGCCCGGACCCCGCGCCTACCAGATCGCGTCGGGAATCGGCAGGTCCTTGAAGAGGTGCACCGGCAGCGGGCCCGGCGCGACCTTCAGGCGGTCGGCCAGCACGTAGAGCTGGCGCAGGTGCTGGCCGCAGTGCCAGGTGGTGCGCTCCAGCAGGTCGTGGCTGCCCTGCGGGCCATAGTAGACGTCCACCGTGCGCGCGAACTCTTCCGGCCCGGCGCCCTCGAACCAGCCGGCGATGCGGCCGCGCACCAGCGCGCCCCAGCGCGCCACGTCGGCGCCGTCGTCCATCCCCTGCGGTGCGCGCTCGTCGAACCACGTCTCGGGCAGCCGGCCCTGGTCCATGGCGTCGATGTAGGAGAGGCCGACGCGGAAGACGTGGAACGCGAGGTCGCGGATCGAGCGCTTGCGCTCCGGGGGGACGATGTCGAGCTGGGCCTGGTCGAAGCGGCTCACCACGGCCTGGGCGGATTCGAGGATGCGATCGATGCGGCTGGCCAGCTCGCGCGGCGGGAGCTGCGTCGCGGCCTTGTACATCACGCCGAGGAGGTCGGCATAGCCCTGCGGATTCCAGCCGTGGACGGCGCGGTCGCCGATCTGCACGGCGGGCACGCGCGGCACGCCGAGGCGCTTGAGCTCGGCGACGGCGGCGGGATCAGCCTGGATGTCGACGGGATCGAACTCGATCCCCCAAGACGTGAGGAGCTCCTTCGTCTTGGTGCAGGACGATCAGCCTGGGCGGTAGTAGACGCGCGGCTTCATGGGCTCTCCTCCGGATCCAAGGGTACCGCGACTCGCAATCAGCGGCCGCGGAACGTGGGCGCCGTCTTCTTCTCGGCGAAGGCCGTCACGCCGGCACGGAAGTCCTCGGTGCGGCCCGAGGTGGCGATGGCCTGCGCCTCCAGCTCCATCTGCGTCTCCAGGCTCTCCCACGTGGACTGGTGGAACAGGCGCTTGGCGGCGCCGTAGGCCTTCGACGGCCCCTGCGCCAGCTCGCGGGCGAGCCCGTCCACCGAGGCCTTCAGCTCGGCGTCCGGCACCACGCGCGTGATCATCCCCCACTCCAGCGCCTCGCGCGCGCTCAGCGGGCGGTTGGTGAAGTAGAGCTCCATGGCGCGCCGCAGCCCGACCAGTCGCGGCAGGAAGTACGACGACGAGCCGTCGGGGCTGGCGGCGATCCGGGAGTACGCCATCGTGAACTTCGCCGACTCGGCGGCGACGACGAGGTCGCCCGAGAGCGCCAGGCTGAAGCCGCCGCCCGCGGCCACGCCGTTGACCGCCATGATCACCGGCTTGTCGCTCCGGCACAGGCGCGAGATGGCGCCGTGCAGGTACGTCGTGAGCTCCTTGATGTGCGCGCCGATGCGGCCCAGGTTGTCCACGAACGACTTCACGTCGCCACCGGCGCAGAAGGCCTTGCCGCTTCCGGTGATGACGACGCAGCGGACGTCGGTGTCCTCGTCCAGCTCGATGGCGGCCTGGAAGAGCTCGCGCCCCAGGCCGAGGTCGAGCGCGTTGTAGGCGTCCGGACGGTTCAGGGTGAGCGTGGCGACGTTCGCGGCGCGCTCCAGCTTCACGTGCTGATAGGCCATTCACGGTCTCCGAGGGACGCCACGGCTCCGCCGGGGCGGCCCGAGTGATGGGGGGCTTGGGGGGCCATGTCGGGGCCCCCCATTCAAATGGGCCGCGTGCGCGCGACCTCGGCCACGGCGTCGAGGATCTCCTGGATCTGCAGCGGCTTGACGAGGACGATGTCCACCCCGTGCGTGCGGCGCTCCTCGGGCGAGAGCTCGACGCCGAAGCCGGTCACGAGGAACACCGGCACCTGCGGCGCCACCTGCTTGACGGCGCGCGCCACCTGCCAGCCCGACACGCGCGGCATGGCGAGGTCGGTGACGACGAGGTCGAACGCTTCCGCGTTGAAGCGCGTGATCGCGTCGGCGCCGTCGCCGAGCGTCACCACGCTGTGGCCGGCCGACTCGAGGATGTCGCCGATCACCGCGCGCACGGGCGGCTCGTCGTCCACCACCAGGCAATGCAGCGAGCGCACGGCCTTCGTCTCCGCCGGGGGCTCGGCCACCGTGGGCTGCACGTCGCTGCCCCGCGGGAACGACAGGCGGAACGTCGAGCCCTGGCCCGGCTCGCTGTCCACCGCGATGGAGCCGCCGTGACGCGACACGATGCCGTAGGTCATCGACAGCCCCAGGCCGGTGCCCTGCGGGCCCTTCGTGGTGAAGAACGGGTCGAAGACCTTCTCGCGCACCTCGGCGGGCATGCCGACGCCGGTGTCGGCCACGACCACCTCGACGCGATCGTCCACCAGCGCGGTGGTCAGCGTCAGCGTGCCGCCGGCCGGCATGGCGTCCACGGCGTTGAGGATCAGATTCGTCATCGCCTCGCGCAGCTCGGCGGCGTCGCCCACGACGGCCGGCACGTCGCTCAGCACCGTGCGGACGTCGAGCGCGATGCCGCGGCTGGTCGGCTCTTCCTTCCAGCGCGACTGGGTGATGTCGAGGACGTCGCGCACGACCTGGTTGATGTCGAGCGGCACCAGCGGCTGGTCGCGGCGGATGCGGGTGAACTCCTGCAGCCGCCGCACGGTCTGGGCACCGTCGAGTGCCGCGCGCTCGATGACCTGCAGCCACTGGCGCAGCTGCGGCTCCTGCACGCGCCGGAGCAGGAGCTGGGCCCGGCCCAGCACCGAGGCCAGCAGGTTGTTGAAGTCGTGGGCCACGCCCGAGGCCATCTCGCCGAGCGCGCGCAGCTTCTCGGTGCGCACGAGCTGGTCCTGGGCGGCGGCCAGCTCGCCGAAGGCGCGCGTGCGCTCCTCGTAGAGGCGCACGCTGGCCAGGGCCAGCGCCGTGAGGTGCGCGATGTTGCCGAGCAGG
This sequence comes from Candidatus Rokuibacteriota bacterium, assembly GCA_003220265.1. Classification (GTDB taxonomy): domain Bacteria; phylum Methylomirabilota; class Methylomirabilia; order Rokubacteriales; family CSP1-6; genus AR5. The sequence continues at coordinate 22,864 of QHRW01000082.1, forward strand.
TTTTCCTCGGCCGCCGTGAACGGCCGCTCGGACGAGCGCAGCGCCACCATGCCCAGCACGCGGTCGCCCGAGCTGAGCGGCACGCCGAGCCAGTGGCGAAGCCGCTCGGACAGCGGCACCGGCCTCAGCCCCCGCCGCGTGCACTCGGCGCCGTAGTCGTCGGTGCGCAGCGCGCGTCCCGACTCGAGCACGGGCGCCATGAGGCCAACGCCGCTCGCCCGCGGATAGCGCCGCGGCTCCGTCATGTCGACCTCGCCGTCGATCATGCGCAGGGCCACCTCCACCTCGTCGGTGTCCTCGGTGCGCAGGACGACCACCATGTTGCGCACGTCCACCACGCGCGCGAGCTGGGCGCGCAGCGCCTCCAGCAGCGCGGCGCGGTCGAGCTGGCCGGTGACCGCGCGCGACAGCTCGTGCAACACCGAGAGCTCCTGGACGCGCCGGCGGTTCTCCTCGAACAGCCGCGCGTTCTCGATCGCCGCGCCGGCCTGGCTGGCGATGGCTTCGATCAGCGCGAGGTCGCTCTCGCTGAGGTCGCGCTGGCGCTCCCACCACACGACCGCGAAGCCGCCGATCATCCGGTCCTTGGCCACGACGGGCACGAACAGGTGGCTGCGGTGGGGCGCCTGCTCGCGGATGACGGCCGGCAGGCGCTGGTCGTGGGCGGCGTCGTGCGTGAAGACGGGCCGCAGCGTCGCCGCCGCCTCGGCGTAGAGCGGCGTGTCCATGGGCAGCCGCACCTCGCGCAGCGCGCCGAGCTGGGCGGGCGGCACGCGGTAGCCGGCCAGCGGCGTCAGCCAGCGGCCCGTCTCGTCCACCATCCAGAGGCCGACCGTGTCGGCGCCGAACGTGGTCGCCACCTGGCGCATGAAGTGCCGGGCCAGGCCCTGGAGGTCGAGCGTGGAGGAGACGGCGCGGCTGATGGACAGCAGCGTCTGCGTCTCGGCCAGCTTGCTCTGGGTCTGGCGCGCGAGGTCGGCGTTCTCCAGCGCGAGACCTACCTGGGCGGCCACGCCCTCGACCAGGCGCACTTCGGCGGGCGGGAAGACGCGGCCCGTCTGCCACCACACGAGGAACAGGCCGCCGACGGCGGTGCCGTGCGCCATCGTCGGCGCGACGAGCGCGGAGTGCGGCGGCAGCAAGCGCAGCACGTCGGGATCGAACAGGAGATCGGCGTGGCCGTCGGTGGTGGCCAGCGCCCGGCCTTCCTTCCAGGCCGTCGTCAGCGCGGGCAGCCGCTCCAGCGCGAGCGAGCGGCCCGTGAAGACGGGCAGCAGCGGCTTGGGCACGTGATAGCCGGCGGCGGGCACCAGCTTCTCGCCGCGCGGATCGACGAGGTAGACGCCCACCATGTCGGCGCCGAACGCGCGCGCGACCTCGCCCGACATCCGGCGCATCGCATCCTCGACCGGGCCCGGCTGCGAGAGCAGCTGGCCGATGCTCAGCAGCGTGCGCGTCTCCTTCAGACGCTCCTGCGCCTCGGTGTAGAGGCGCGTGTTCTCCAGCGCGAAGGCGAGCTGGCCGGCGATGGCCATGGCGAGGTCGCTCTGCCAGTCCTGGAAGCGCGTGGGCCGCTCGCAGTAGTCGAGGGTCATCACGCCGATCACCCGCTCCTGCAGCACCATCGGCACCGTGAGGCACGACTTCAGGCCGAACGCCTCGATCCACTCGCGCGGGATGAGCGTGGTGGTCGCGGTGTCCTCGATGAGCACCGGCTGGCGCGTCTCGATGACCTGCGCGTTGATCGGGATCGCGGCCGGCGGCTGGGTGGCGATGGCCTGGAAGGTGTCCCACAGGTGGGTCGTGCGCCGCCCGTCGGCGAACTGCGACATGAGCGGGATCACCCGGTCGCCGTCCCAGAGCTCGAGCGTGCAGCGATCCACGCGGCAGACCTGCGCCACCTTGAGCGCGACGCGTTTGAGCAGCGTGCGCGACTCGAGCGTGGAGTTGAGGAGCTCGGCCACCTCCAGCAGCGCGCGCGTCTCGGTCAGCCGGCGCGTGGTCTCGGAGTACAGGCGCGCGTTCTCGAGCGCGATGGCCGCCTGTGCGGCCAGCGAGCCCATCAGCGAGGAGGTCTCCGGCGTCACCGGCCACGCCGCGCTGCGGTGCACGGCGAAGGCGCCCAGCATGCGATCGCCGATCGCGATCGGGTACGCGGTCATCCAGCGCAGGCCCCGCCGCTGCATCGCCGGGGCGTCGCCCGAGCGCGGGTCGGAGGCGGCGTCCGTCCACAAGATGGGCTCGCGATGCTGGACGACCCAGCCCACCGTGCCCTCGCCCACGGCGAGGTCGTCTTGCAGCTCGGCCGCCAGCTCGGCGTCGCCGAACGTGAGCGCGCGCTTCAGCCGCTGCGCGCCGGCGTCGTAGGCCCACAGGCTCACGTAGGGCGCGTCGAAGAACTGCGCGATGGCGCGCGCGAGGTTCTGTAGCACCTCTTCCACGTTGAGCGAGGACGACACCAGCCGGTTGACCTCTTCCAGCGCGCGCAGCCGCTCGGCGTAGCGCCGCGCCTCGGCGTAGAGGCCGGCGTTGCGGATGGCCGCCGCCGCCTGGGCCGAGAAGGACTGGAGCAGGTCGTCGTCGTCGGGGCCGAAGCGGAAGGGCTGGTCGCTGATCAGCACCAGCACGCCGAGCAGCCGCTGCTGGTCGAGGATCGGCGTGCAGAACAGCGAGCGGAACCCGCGCTCCTGCGCCCACTCGCGCGCCACGAAGCGGCCGTCGGCGAAGATGTCGTCGATGGCCAGGCGCCGGCGCTCGACCGCCACCCAGCCCACCGCCCCCTCGCCGAAGCGCAGGTCGCTGATGTTCTGCGCGCTGCCCGGCGAGACGTCCGAGAAGGCCTGCATGTGCAAGGTGCCGGCGGCCTCGTCGGCCACCCAGAAGGCCACGAAGCGGGCGCTCATGATCTCGCCGGCCGCCTCGGCGATCGAGGTGAGCACGTGGCCGGTGTCGAGCGAGGAGGTCACGAGGTGGTTGAGGCGGGCCAGCGTGCGCAGCCGCGTGGCGCGCGTCTCCGCCGCCTGGTAGAGGCGCGAGTTCTCGAGTGCGATGGCCGCCTGCGAGGCGAAGCTCTCCAGCAGCGCCAGCTCCTCGGCCTGGAAGCGATCGCCGCCGGCGCCGCGCGCCATGACCATCACGCCGCGCACCTCCTCGCCGATGACGAGCGGCTGGGCGATCACGTGGCGGATGCCGAGCGCGATGAACTCCGGGCGCGCCAGCGGCGAGTTCGGATAGTCGTTGGCGATGACGCCACGCCGCTCGGCCGCCGCCACGCCGGCCACGCCCTGGCCGAGGGCGAGGCGCTGCGAGCCCGACTCCTTGAGCGTCCACGCGCGCCGCACCAGCGCGCCGCCCTCGTCGGTCAGGTAGATGGCGCCATCGCCGTCGAAGAGCCGCGCCGAGCGCTCGACGACCAGGGATAGCAGCCGGTCGGGATCGAGCTCGGCGGCGAACTCGCGCTCGATCTCGGCCAGCGCGGCGATCTGCCGGCGGCGCGACCGCTCGAGCGAGAAGAGCCGCGCGTTCTCCAGCGCCAGCGCCGCCTGGTCCGCGAAGGCCTGCAGCAGGTGCGCCTCCTCGCCGGTGAAGACACGGCCGCGCCGATCGCCGACCCCGAGCGCGCCGATCACCATGCCCTTGACGCGCAACGGCACCGCGAGGATCGCGCCCTCGCCCGAGCGCAGCAGGCTCTCGCGCAGGTCGTCGGGGATCGTCACGCTCTCGTCGGCGAAGATGTCGGCCGTCCACACCGCGCGGCCCTCCGCCGCCGCGCGTCCCAGCACGCCACGACCGGGCGGCAGCACGTGGCCGGGCTCGAAGCCCTCGCGGCTCGTCCCGCCGAGCGCCAGCGCCACCAGCGAGCCGTCGGGCTGCATCAGCCGCAGCGTGGAGGACCGGGCGCCGAACAGCGGGATGACGCTCTCCACCGCGCGGCCGACGACGTCGCTGACGTCGAGGCTCTCGGTGAGGCCGCGCGCGAGCCCGGCCAGCTCCTCGGCCTCGCGCTGACGGCGGGTGGTCTCGGCGTAGAGCCGCGCGTTCTCGAGCGCCAGCGCCGCCTCGTCGGCGAACGCCTCGGCCAGGCGGAGGTCCTCGGCGTCGAAGACGCGCCCGGTGCGATCGGCCACCGCGAGCGCGCCGAAGAGGCGGCCCTGCACGAGCAGCGGGACGCCGATCATGGCGCGGTCGGCGCTGGCCGCCACCGTGGCGCGCACCTGCGCGTCGTACCGGATGCGCGGCTCGGTCAGCACGTCGGCCGCGGCGAACGAGCGCCGCTCGCGCGCCGCGAGGCCGGCCAGGCCCGCGCCCGGCGCCAGCACCCGCGCCCACGCAAACTGGCTGTCGCGCGAGATGGCCAGCGCCGTCATCTCGCCGCCCTCGCCGAGCCGGTAGAGCGCCGAGGAGCGCGCGCCGAGCAGGGCGCAGACGCTGTCGGCGACGCGCTGGCCGACCGCCTCGGGGTCGAGCGTCTCGGAGAGCACGCGGCCGAGATCGGCCAGCGCGCTCATGCGCTCGGCGTGCCGCGCCGCCTCGCGATACAGGCGGGAGTGCTCGAGCGCGATCGCCGCCTGGCCCGCGAACGCCTCGGCCAGCTCCTGGTCGCGCGGCGTGAAGGCGCGGCGCGCACGGAACGTGAGCACGCCGATCGTGCGCTCGCCGACCTTCAGCGGCACGCCGAGGAACTTCGTGTAGCCCAGGCGGCGACCGGCCGCGCGATGCTCGGGAAATTCGTTGGCGGGCCCTTCCAGGTCGAGCATGAGCGAGTGCCCGGCGGCCACCACGCGCCCGCTCAGGCTCTCGCCCACCTTGAGGCGCGGCCGCAGCATCGTCTCGCCCGCCGTGCCGGCGAGGCCGGCCAGCACGAGGTCGTCGCCCTCCAGCAGGCGGAACCCCGCGTTGTCGACGGCGAGCAGGCGCGCGGCCTCCTCGGCGATCGACGACAGCAGCGTCTCCGTGGGCGCCATCGCGCCGATCTTGGTGTTGATCTCCAGCAGCGCGTTGAGGTACGCGCGGCGCGTCTGCTCGTCGAAGAAGAGGCGCGCGTTCTCGATGGCGATGGCGGCCTGGTTGCCGAGCGACTGCAGCACCGAGAGGTCCTCGGCCGAGTACTCCTGCCGGCGCTGCGTGCCGACGGCGAGCGCGCCGAGCACGCGGCTGCCGGCCACGAGCGGCACCGCCGCCGCCGAGGCGATGCCCTCCGCGCGCAGGCGCGCAGCGTTACGGATGCGCGGATCGTTCTGCACGTCGGGCATGGTGACGGCGGCCCGCCGCGCGACGGCCAGGCCCACGAGCCCCTCGCCGATGGCCAGGGTGCGCAGGCCCTCGGGCACCCGCGCCGGGCCGGCGGCGGCGCCGAGCGTCAGGTTGCCGGCGTCGTCGTCGTCCACCAGCCAGAGCCGCGACATCGTCGCGCCCAGCAGTGCGACGGCGGCATCCACGACGCCCTGCAGGACCTGGTCACCGGAGAGCGTGGCGCTGAGTCCCTGCGTCAGGCGCGTGAGCGTCTCCAGCCGCCGGCTCTTCTCCTGCATCTCCGCGAACCGCGACGCCCGCGCCACCGCGAGGCCCACCTGGTGCGCGACGCCCTGCAACAGCGTGAGCTGGTCGGCGTCGAACGTGCGCCGGTGGTGCGTGACCAGCGCCAGCACGCCCCACACTTCGCCGTCGGCGAAGATCGGCAGCGCGAGCTGCGTCTGGAACTCGCCCTCGGCGATGGCCCGGCGGAGGGCGGAATCCTGGATGAAGGGCGACGTGGTGAGATCGGACACCACGTACTGGCCGGAGCGGACGGCTTCGCCGACGTGCGAGGCGTCCAGGCGGCGCTCGCGCAGCGCCTCCGCCTGCGGCGCGCTGAGCCCGCGGCTGGCGAGCAGGACGAGCTTCTCGCGCGCCGCGTCCACGCGGAAGACGAGCCCGACGTGCATGGCGGCCACCGCCAGCACGACGTCGAGCGTCTGCTCGGCCGTGGCTACCAGGTCGGTGCCGGAGCCCATCGTCCGCGCCGCCGCATAGAGCGCTTCCAGCTCGCGGCTGCGGCGCTCGTCATTCTTTTGGGGGGCCTCGACATGGCCCCCCAAACCCCCCAACGCTCGGGGTGCGCCGGCGGAGCCGTCGCCCCCCTCGACGGGCGCTGTGTGATCGGGGGCCTCGACATGGCCCCCCAACCCCCCCAACGCTCGGGGTGCGCCGGCGGAGCCGTCGCCCCCCTCGACGGGCGCTGTCGGAGCCGTCGCGCCTCTCGACACCCCCCGGCGTGCTGGCGCGCGCCGTGAAGCGGTCGGCGCGGTCGGCGAGCAGGACGGCGGCCGAGGCGCCGGCGGCGGCGAAGGCGTAGGAGACGGCGAGCAGCGCCCACAGCCAGCCGCGCTCGCTGCCGACCGTGCGCTCGGGGATGAGGGCCAGCGCGACGTCGTCGCCCAGGCGCCCGGCCGGGCGCACCACGAAGCGCTGGCTGCCCACGGCCAGCCGGCCCCCCGCGCGCGCCGCCGACCAGCCGGCGCGCGGCGCGTCGGCCAGCGTGGCGCCGACGAGCTGATCGCCGGCCACGAACGCGACGGCGGGGGCGCCGGGCGTGCCCGCGACCCGGTCGAGCCGGCGGGCGACGGCGACCACGCCCACGACCGCCTCGCCCGAGCGCACGGGCGCGCGCGCGAGCAGGTACGGGCGTCCCTCGAGCGCGCGCAGCGAGACGACGGGCTCGAGCGGAGTGGCGATGTCGGCGGCGGTGAGGCCGAGGGTCGGAGGAACCTGGGCGAGCGCGGCGCCGGCGCCGTCGGCAACGAGGACGAGGTCGGCATGACCGTCGAGCGTGAGGCTGCGCATGCGGGCGGCGCCGCGGGCCAGCGTGGCCCAGTCGCGGCGGGTCACGCCCTCCACGACCGCGGCGTCCTGCGCGAGCAGCACCGCCTCGCGCCGTACCATGGCCTCGGCGTCGCCGAGCTGTGCGCGGGCGGCGGCGGCCAGCGCGGCCAGTGTCGCCTCCGGGGCCTCTCCGAGACGCCGCGCGAGCAACACCCCGCCCACGCCCCACATCGCCGCCAGCGCGGCCAGGACGAGGACCAGGGCGAGCGCGCGGCGCCGGCTCAGCGGCGCTCCCCGACCCGATGCAGCTTCATGAGGTTGGTGGTGCCGGTCACCCACATGGGGGCGCCCGAGATGATCACGATGACGTCGTTGATGCGCACCGAGCCGTCCCTGAGCAGCGCGCTCTCGATCTCCTCCACCATCTCGTCCGTCGTCTCGACCTTGCGGATGAGGCGCGAGGACACGCCCCACGAGAGCGCCAGCCGGCGCCGCACCTCCACCGTCGGCGTGAAGGCGATGATCGGCACGTCGGGGCGCTGGTGCGAGATCAGGCGCGCCGAGAAGCCCGACTGCGTGAAGGCCACGATGGCCTGCGCCCGCAAGGCGCGCGCGGCCATGGCGGCCGCGTCGGAGACGGCCTCCGGGAAGCCGACGCCGGCGAGGTCGCGCGGGCGGCGCCGCTGCAGCGGCTCGTCGCTCAGCACCGCGTCCTCGGTGCGCAGCGCGATGCGCGCCATGGTCTCCACGGCCTCGGCCGGATAGCGCCCGGTGGCCGTCTCCGCCGACAGCATGACCGCGTCGGCGCCGTCGAAGATCGCGGTGGCGACGTCGGAGACCTCGGCCCGCGTCGGCCGCAGGTGCGTCACCATCGACTCCAGCATCTGCGTGGCCACGATCACCGGGATCTTGGCGGCGCGGGCCTGGCGGATGATCTCCTTCTGCATGAGCGGCACGTCCTCGAGCGGCACGTCCACGCCGAGGTCGCCGCGCGCGACCATCACGGCGTCCACCGTGGTGAGGATGCCGGGCAGGTTCTCGAAGACCTCGTGGCGCTCCAGCTTGGCCACGAGCGGCAGCGCCGCGCCCTGCTCGTAGAGGAACCGGCGCACCTCGGCGATGTCGGCGGCCGAGCGCACGAACGAGACGGCCACGAAGTCCACGCCGTGCTCGATGCCGAACTTGAGGTCGGCGCGGTCCTTGGGCGTCAGGCACGACACGGGCAGCGCCACGCGCGGCAGCGAGATCCCCTTGTGATCGCTGATGCGGCCGCCGGCGACCACGCGGCAGCGCACCTCGGCCGCGGTCGTGTCCTCCACGCGGAGCTGGATCATGCCGTCGTCCATCAGCACCTGGTCGCCGACCCTCACCTCGGCCAGCGACTGCGGCGGCGAGACGAACACGCGCTCGACCGTGCCCACGCACGGCGTGCGGCACAGCGCGAAGGGGCGGCCGGGCTCGAGGTCCACGCGGCGCCCGCCGTTCTCGCCGAACGTGCCGAGACGGATCTTGGGACCCTGCAGGTCTTGCAGGATCGCCACCGGCCGGCCCCAGCGCTCCTCGCCCTCGCGCAGGCGGCGGACGACCTCGGCGTGCTCGGCGTGGGTGCCGTGCGAGAAGTTGAGCCGGGCGACGTCCATGCCGGCCGCGACGAGCCGGTCGAGGGCCTCGACCGAGGACGACGCCGGGCCGATGGTGCAGACGATCTTCGTTCGACGCATGACGGCTAGACCTCTTTCAGTACGGCCTTGAGGAACTGGCCGGTGTACGACTGGTCGGCGTGCCGCGCGACTTCCTCCGGCGTGCCGGTGGCCACCACCCGCCCACCCTCGTCGCCGCCCTCGGGGCCGAGGTCGATCACCCAGTCCGCCGTCTTGATGACGTCGAGGTTGTGCTCGATGATCACGACCGAGTTGCCCTGGTCGACCAGCCGGTTCAGCACGTCGAGCAGCCGCTCGATGTCCGCGAAGTGCAGGCCGGTCGTGGGCTCGTCCAGGATGTAGAGCGTGCGGCCGGTCGCCCGCCGCGACAGCTCGGTGGCCAGCTTCACGCGCTGCGCCTCGCCGCCCGAGAGCGTCGTCGCCGACTGCCCGAGCCGGATGTAGTCGAGGCCGACGTCGTCGAGGGTCTGGAGCTTGGACTTGATGACGGGCACGGCCTCGAAGAACGTCAAGGCCTCGCGCACGGTCATGTCGAGCACCTCGGCGATGTTCGCGCCCTTGTAGCGGACGTCGAGCGTCTCGCGGTTGTAGCGCTTGCCCTTGCACACGTCGCAGGTGACGTAGACGTCGGGCAGGAAGTGCATCTCGATCTTCACGAGGCCGTCGCCCTGGCACGCCTCGCAACGCCCGCCCTTGACGTTGAACGAGAAGCGGCCCGGCGCATAGCCGCGCATGCGCGCCTCCGGCGTCCGCGCGAACAGCGCCCGGATGAAGGTGAACACGCCCGTGTAGGTGGCCGGGTTCGAGCGCGGCGTGCGGCCGATGGGCGACTGGTCGATGTCCACGACCTTGTCGAGGTGCTGGGCGCCCTCGATGCGGGTGTGAGCGCCGGGACGGTCCTGCGCGCGGTAGATCATCTGCGCCAGCGCGCGGTAGAGGATGTCGTTCACGAGCGTGGACTTGCCGGAGCCGGACACGCCAGTGACCGCGGTGAACGTCCCCAGCGGGATCTTCACCGCCATGCCTTTGAGGTTGTGCTCGGTCGGGTCGTGGATCGTCAGCGTCTGCCCGCTGCCGCGGCGGCGATTGGCCGGCACCGGGATCCGCCGCGCGCCCGAGAGGTACTGGCCCGTGAGGGATTGCTTGTTGGCGATGATCTCGTCAGGGGTGCCGACGGCGACCAGGTGGCCGCCGAGCTCGCCGGCGCCGGGGCCGAGGTCGAGGACGTAGTCGGCCGCCCGGATCGTGTCCTCGTCGTGCTCGACGACCAGCACGGTGTTGCCGAGATCGCGCAGCCGCTTGAGCGTGTCGAGCAGCCGGCGGTTGTCGCGCTGGTGGAGACCGATCGAGGGCTCGTCGAGGATATAGAGGACGCCGACCAGGCTGGAGCCGATCTGCGTGGCCAGCCGGATGCGCTGCCCCTCGCCGCCCGACAGCGTGGCGGACGGCCGGTCGAGCGTGAGGTAGTCGAGGCCGACGTTGACCAGGAAGCCCAGCCGCTCGCGGATCTCCTTGAGCACGCGGCGGGCGATGGCGGCCTCGCGCTCGCCCAGGTTGAGCGCGGCGAAGAAGCCGCCCGCTTCCTTGATGGTGAAGCGCACGACGTCGGCGATCGAGCGCCCGCCCACCTTGAGGCCGAGCGACTCCGGCCGCAGGCGCGAGCCGCCGCAGGCCGGGCACGGCCGCTCGGCCATGAACGCCTCGATCTCGACGCGCGCGTCCTCGGACTGCGTCTCGCGATAGCGCCGGTCGAGCGTCTTCACGACACCCTCGAAGCCGCCCTCCTTCTCGCCGAAGAGCACGACGTCGCGCACGGCCTTCTTCAGCTTGGCCCACGGCTCGTCGAGCGAGAACTTGTGGCGCTTGGCCAGCACGGCCAGCGTCTGCTTGAAGTACGTGCTCTCGCGCCCCGCCCACGGCGCCAGCGCGCCGCCCTTGAGCGAGCGCGCGGGATTGGGCACGAGCCGCTCGGGATCGATCTCGAAGCGCGTGCCGATGCCGCCGCACTCCGGGCAGGCGCCGTAGGGATTGTTGAAGGAGAACATCCGCGGCGACACCTCGGGAAAGGAGATGCCGCAGTCGGCGCAGGCCAGGCGCTCGGAGAACAGCATGGGCTCGGCGCCGGCGGTTGGGAGATTGTGCAGCCCGCTTTTCTGTCTTACTGGGGGGAGCGTCCCGCTCCCCCCAGACCCCCCGATTCGCGTGGCGTCTTTTCGGGCCGTACTACTGGTGAGACCTTCTTCCCTATTTCCGCTTCTGCTTTCTTTGCTTCTGCCTTCCTTATTGACGTTGTTGTCGTTCCCGCTGTCAGCGTCACTCGCGGTGACGGGCTCGACTTGGACCACTCCGTCGGCCAGTCTGAGCGCCGTCTCGAGGGAGTCGGCGAGGCGGGAACCGAGGTTGTCGCGGACGATCAGGCGGTCGATGACGACCTCGATCGTGTGCTTGCGGTTCTTGTCGAGGTCGATCTCCTGGCCCAGCTCGCGCACGGCGCCGTTGACGCGCACGCGCGAGTAGCCCTGGCGCTGGAGGTCGAAGAAGAGCTTCTTGTACTCGCCCTTGCGGCCGCGCACGACGGGGGCCAGCACCAGCAGGCGCGTGCCGGCAGGCAGCGTCAGGATGCGATCGACCATCTGCTGGACGGTCTGCGCCGAGATCACCTTGCCGCAGCTCGGGCAGTGCGGGATGCCGACGCGCGCGAACAGCACGCGCAGGTAATCGTAGATCTCGGTGACGGTGCCGACGGTCGAGCGCGGGTTCTTGGAGGTGGTCTTCTGCTCGATCGAGATCGCCGGCGACAGGCCTTCGATCGAGTCGACCTCGGGCTTCTCCATCTGCTCGAGGAACTGCCGGGCGTAGGCCGAGAGGGACTCGACGTAGCGGCGCTGCCCCTCGGCGTAAATGGTGTCGAAGGCCAGCGACGATTTCCCCGAGCCCGAGAGTCCGGTCAGGACGACGAGCTGATCGCGCGGGATCTCGACGTCGATGCCTTTGAGATTGTGCTCACGTGCTCCACGGACGACGATCCGGTCACTTGCCATGATCTGACTATTATGCCTCAGCCACCCCCGGGCCCCCCGGGGGCATCAGGCGGGCCGCCAGCCAGCCGAGGGGCATCGCCACCAGCGCCGGATACCGGGCGAGCGCCTCGAGCCAGGCGGGGGTGCCGGACGCGAGGATGGGCAGCGCCGCCAGCGTCACGAACGTCACACCGCCCACGATCGGACCGGCGAGTGCGCCCGTCGTCGAGGGGGCCAGGCGCGCCGGCGCCCACGCCGCCGCGGCCAGGCCGAGGGCGAGCGTCAGCACGCGCCACGGATCGAACGACCACGCGGCCAGGGCGGTCGCCGCGACGATCACCGCCACCCACAGCTCGGGCGCCGGGGACGACGCGCGCGCCAGACGCTCGCGCAGCGCCAGCGCGGCCGTCGCGAGCATGACGACCAGCGCGAGCCCGGAGAGCGCGGCCAGCGGCAGGCCGGCGGCCGGGCCAAGGGCGAGGGCGGGCAGCCGTAGCAGCGGGGCGGGCCACGCGCCGGCGAGCACGAGGTCCGGCACGGCGGCGGCGTAGACACCCCACGCCAGCGCCGCCATCATCACCGCCAGCAGCACGGCGGGACCGGCGACAGCGACGCGACCGCGCCGGGCTTGCGGCACCAGCGCCAGCGCGCCGCCGAGCAGCGTCACCAGGGCGCCGAGCGCGGCGGGCAGCATGCGTGGCCCGCGCGCCGGCGCATCGGCCCACGTGATGCCGGACGCGGGCGCGCCGGGCACGCGGCGGCCCGCCTCGAACCGCACGCGCGCGCCGGCTTCGACCGTGAGCTCGTCGCCGGGACGCAGCGTCAGCGCCTCGCCGGACGCCAGGCGCCACTCGCGCACCGTCGGCGTGGCGGCGTCACGCTCCACCACGCGGTAGACGCCGGGCGCCAGCGCGACCACGCGCTGGCCTTCGGCGAAGCGCAGCGTCGTCGCGCGCGCGAACCGCTCGCCGCCCGTCACCCACGCGCTGCCATCCGAGAACGTGAGAGCGCCGCGCACGCCGCTGCGATGCCACGCGCTCCACGGCATCGCGCCGGCCGCGAGCGCGACGGCGGCCGGCACCAGCAGCAGCACCGCCGCCGCCACCGCCAGCGCCCAGGGCGAGACGCGGCGCGCCGGCGCCCACGCGGCCACCGCCAGCGCCGGCAGCGCGGCCAGCGCCACCCCGTGCCAGCGAGACGCGCCGAGCAGCGTGGCGACGTCGGCGGCCACGAGGAAGTCGGCGCCGAGCAGCAGCGTGACAGCGACGGCGGCAACGACGGCGACGACCGGGTTGCGCGACGAAGGGCGACCGGAGGCGAGCAGCGCCACGAGCGGCGCCACGAGCGCCGTCAGCGCCAGCCACGGCGCGTCGGCCTCGCCGGCCGCGACACGGAACGCGACGGCGACCACGAGCGCGGGCTGCAGCCACGCCGCCGAGGCGGCGAGGGCATTCATTCGGCGTCGTGTGCCAGCAGGAGGGTGGCCAGCACAGTGGCGGCCAGCGGCGCGGCGAAGCCGACGTACCACCAGAGCACGCTGACGCCGGCGATGCGGACCGCGCCGGGCGCGGCGGGCGCCAGCGCCAGCAGTGGCGCGATCGCGAGCAGCACAAGGAGCGCGGCGATGCCGATCCGGCGCCCGCGGGGCCCTGACATCGCGCGCGATTATAACGCGCCGCGCTTCCCGAATCGGTATGCTGGAACGCGACGTCTAATCGTTCGAATTCACATCTGGAGGGGAAGAGGGGAACCCTTCGAGGGTGCCCCTCGATAAGGAGCCATGGCGGACAAGATCGAGCGCGCGCTGGTGGTCACGGCGCACCCCGACGACTCCGAGTTCGGCACCGGCGGCACGGTGGCCAAGTTGGCCAAGGACGGCTGCGAGGTCACCTACGTGGTCGTCACCAACGGCAACAAGGGCTCCGGCGACCGTACGATGACCCCCGAGCGCCTGGCCGCCATACGCGCCGACGAGCAGCGCAACGCCGCCCGCACGCTCGGCGTAGCGCGCGTGGAGTTCCTGGGCTACCCCGACGGCGAGGTCGAGGACACGCGCGACGTCCGCCGCGACGTGGCGCGCGAGATCCGCAAGTGGCGCCCCGACCTGCTGATCTGCCAGAACCCCAACCGCACCTACAACCTCGGCGCCTCCCACCGCGATCACCGCACGGTGGGCGGCGTGGCGCTGGACTGCGTCTATCCCCTGGCCCGCGACCACATGGCGTTCCCCGAGCTGCTCCCGGAGTTCGAGCCCCACAAGGTCCGGCAGGTCTACGTGATGCAGTGGCAGAACCCGCACCTCGTCGTCGACATCTCCGACGTGATGGATCTCAAGCTGCGGGCGCTCGCCTGCCACGCCAGCCAGTTCGCCGACTTCGCCAGGGTCGAGACGCGCGTGCGCGAGCGCTCGGCGGAGATCGGCAAGCCCAAGGGCTTCGCGTACGCCGAGGCGTTCGATCACATCCTGCTGCCCTTCTGATGCGCGCCGCCTGGCTGGCCGTCCTGAGCGTCCTGCTCGCCGCCGGCGCCATCGTCGCCTACGTGCTGCTGATCCGCGTGCCGCTCGTGCGCAATCATCCGGAGGGCTACGTCATCGCGTTCGCGGTGGCCCTCGGCCTCGCCGTGCTCGGCGTCATGCGCGGGCGTGGGCGGCGGTGGCCCGCCTGGATCGCCGTCGGTGTGACCGGCGCGTTGCTGCTGGCCGGCGGCTGGTTCAACTTCGTGCTCGCGCGCGTGCCGGGAACGGGCGCGGCCGTGCGCGTGGGCGCGCCGGCGCCGGACTTCACGCTGCCCGACGCCAAGGGCCGTCCCGTCTCGCTGGCGGAGTTTCGCGGCAAGAAGCCCGTCGTGCTCGTGTTCTACCGCGGGTACTGGTGACCGTTCTGCGTGGCCGAGCTCCAAGGTCTTGGAGCCGAGCTGTCCGAGGCCGAGAAGGCCGGCGTGGAGATCGTCGCCGTGTCACCGGACCCCAACGAGCAGAGCCACAAGATGGCCGAGGGGCTGCACCTTGGCTATCGCTTCCTGGCCGACCGCGACCTCGCGGTGAGCCGGCGCTACGGCCTCGTGCACCCGCGCGGCGGGCCGAACGGCGAGGACGTGCCGCGGCCGGCGACGCTCGTGCTCGACCGCGACGGCGTCGTCCGCTGGCTGTCGGTGAGCCGCAACTTCCAGGTTCGCCCCGATCCCGGCGACGTGCTCCGCGCCGTGCGGGCGCTCTGACATGACCGCGCGCGACCTGATGCTGGCCCGCCTGGCCGCCACGCCACGCATGCTGCGCGAGCTGATCGCCGACGTCGCGGGCGACGCCGGCAGCCGCGCGCCGGCGCCCGGCGAGTGGTCGATCGTCGAGGTGGTCCGTCACCTCGTCGAGGGCGACCGCGACACCTTTCTGCCACGTCTGCGGCGCATGCTCACGGAGATGCGCCCGACCTTCGACAAGCGCGCGCCCGTTCTCGGCGACGCCACCGACCTGCCGACGCTGGCGGCGGCGTTCGCTTCCGCCCGCGAGCAGGCGCTGAAGCGACTGCTCGGTCTCGACGAGGCGGGCTGGCGGCGCGAGGGGGTGAGCCCCAGCCGCGGGCTGCTCGACGTCCACACGTACGCGACCACCATGGACGCGCACGACACCGAGCACCTGCGCCAGGTCCAGGACGTGCGCGCGACGCTCGGGCTGCGCCCCAAGCGCTGCGAGGCGCGGGCGCCGCTGCCGCTGGACACGCTGGTCGCCGCGCTGGCGGGAGCGCCGGCCCGGCTCGCCGCGGTCGTGGCGGGTCTCGACGAGTCGCAGCGCCGCCGCCGTCCGCGGCCCGGAGAGTGGTGCGTCAACGAGGTGATGGGCCATCTGCTGCACGTGGAGACGGAGGCGTTTCTGCCTCGGCTGCGTCGCATGCGCGACGAGGAGGCGCCGAGCTTCGAAGCCTTCACGCCGGAGCCGTGGGCGCGCGAGCGCGATCACGGCGTGGATCCGTTCGAGGCGTCCCTCGCCGGGTTCGAGCGCGTCCGGCGCGAGACGCTGACCCTGCTGGACACGCTGCCGCCCGGCGCCCCCGAGCGGCCCGGCGTGTCGCGGCACTTCGGTCCGATGACGCTCGCCCAGTACGCCACCCACGTGGCGGATCACGACCTCGAGCACCTCGCCCAGCTCGCCGACTGCCGCCGCGCGGCCACGGCCTGAGGCATGCCCGAGTTCTCCAGCCAGACGGTGCAGCGCGTGCAGGACGCGCTGCGCGCCCTCGGCCGCGGCCACGAGGTGACCGACCTCGGCCTCTCGGCGCGCACGGCCGCCGACGCGGCGGCCGCCGTCGGCTGCCAGGTGGACCAGATCGCGAAGTCGCTCGTCTTCCGCCTGCGCGACTCGGGCCGCGCGCTGCTGGTGATCACCAGCGGCGCGCACCGGGTGGACGAAAAGAAAGTGGCCGCGGTCGTCGGCGAGGCCATCGAGCGCGCCGACGCCGACTTCGTCCGCGCCGAGACGGGCTTCGCCATCGGCGGCGTGGCGCCCATCGGCCACGCCAAGCCGATCGTCACGCTGATCGACGAGCACCTGCTGCGCTGGGACGCCATCTGGGCCGCGGCCGGCCATCCCAACACGGTCTTCCGGCTCACGCCGGACGATCTCGTCGCGATGACCGGCGGCCGCGTGGTCGCCGTGAAGTAGAAGCTGCTCGGTTAGAATGGTCGGGTGAGTCGTACCCGGCCGTTCCTCTCCGTCGTCGTCGTGCTCCTGCTGGCCGCGACGGTCGCCGTCGCCGGCCCCGCCGTCGCACCCCCCACCGAGGGCGAGCTCAAGGCCACCGTCGAAGCGCTCACCGGCCCCGGCATGGACGGCCGGCGCTCGGGCACCGCGGGCGGGGACCTGGCCGCCGAGCGGATCGCCGAGTGGCTGAAGACCGCGGGCCTCCAGCCGGCGGGAGAGCGCGGGTCATTTTTTCAATCGTTCGTCGTGGCGACCGCGACGCGGGTGGCTCCCGGCACCGCGTTTGCGATCAATGGCCGGATGCTGGACCTGGGACGCGACTGGGCGCCGCACGGCGGCTCGCTGCGCGAGACCGTCGCCGCCGAGGTCGTCTTCGTCGGCTACGGCCTGAGCGCGCCCGGGTATGACGACTGGGCGGGGGTGGACGTCCGGAACCGCATCGCGCTGGTGCTGGACGGCGCGCCGCCCCACCTGGCGGGCGTGGCCGCCTCGCGCCTGGAGAAGCTCGTGGCCGCCCGGCGCGCGGGGGCACGCGCGCTGCTTCTCGTGAGCGACACGCTGCCGTCGCTGGGGGGCACGGCGGCGGCCGTGCGGCTCGTCTCCGGCACCGTGACGCGAGCCGCGGCCGACGCGCTCCTGGCGCCGGCGGGCACGACGCTCGCGCAGCTCGCGGACACCATCACGCAGCGCCGGGCGCCGGCCTCGGCCGTGCTGCCGGGCGTGCGCGCGGAGATCCGCGTGGCGCTCGAGGTCGCCGATCGCAACGCGGTGAACGTCGTCGGGATCCTGCCGGGCGCCGACCCGGCGCTGGCAGAGGAGGCCGTGGTGTTCGGCGCCCACTACGATCACCTGGGGCTGACGGGCGGCGCCGTGCATCCGGGCGCCGACGACAATGCCTCCGGCACCGCCGTCGTCGTGGGCCTGGCGCGCGCCTTCGCAGCCGCCGGCCCGCAGCCGCGCACGCTGGTCTTCGCGCTCTTCGGCGCGGAGGAGCTGGGCCTCGTCGGCTCCGCGCGCTACGTGAAATCACCGAGCGTGCCGCTGGCCCGCACCGCCCTCATGGTCAACTTCGACATGGTGGGACGCCTGCGCGACGGCAAGCTCACCGTGGGAGGCGTGGAGAGCGGCCGGGGCCTCCGCGACACGGTGAGCGACGCGGCGCGCGCCACCGGCGTCAAGGCGACCCTGCGCGACTCACCCTACGGGCCGTCGGATCACTCGTCGTTCTACGGCGCCGGGGCCCCCGTGCTGTTCTTCCACACCGGCGGTCACGCCGACTATCACCGGCCGAGCGACACCGCCGACAAGATCGACGCGGCCGGGATGGCGCGGATCGCCGCGCTGGGCGCGAACATCGCCGAGCGGCTGGCGCGGCCGGCCTACGTCGCGGTGCCGCGGCCGACCCGCGAGCGTCCCGAGCCGAGCGTGGGCGCGCGCGTCTTCCTGGGCGTCGGCGGCGGCGTCAGCGAGTCCGACGGCCTGCCGCTCTCGCAGGTGGTCGCCGGCAGCGGCGCGGCCAAGGCGGGCTTGCGGGACGGCGACGTGCTCGTCCGCCTCGGCGACCGGCCGATCAACGCCTTCGACGACCTGCTGGCCGCGCTGCGCGACCGCAAGCCCGGCGACGAGGTGCGCCTGCTCTACCTGCGCGACGGCATCGACCACGAAACGCTGGCGACGCTCGGGACCCGTCCGTGAGAGGACAGTGACGATGGCCACGCTCGATCCCCGCGACGCGACGACGGTCGCCGAGATGCTGCGCCGGCGCGCCGAGGGCTCGCCCGACCTGCAGTACTTCAACGTCTTCGACGAGACGGTGACGTACCGGCGGCTCTGGCAGCAGTGCGCCCGCTACGCGGCGGGGCTCGCGCGCGCCGGCATCCGCGCGGGCGACAAGGTGTGCCTCATCTATCCGACGTGCGCGGAGTTCTTCTACACGTTCTTCGGCTGCGTGCGGCTGGGCGCGGTGCCGGTGCCGCTCTATCCGACGCTGGGCGTGGAGGGGACCGCCAACATCTTTCGCGACTCCGAGGCGGTGGCGGTGGCCACCATCGGCTGGTTCCGGCCCAGCGTCGACGAGAGCGTGGCGCTGGCTCCGAACGTCCGCATGATCCTGGAGCCGAACGACCTCGACGCCGACGGCACGCCGCCCCGGCTGCACGAGGCGGCGCCCGACGACCTCGCGTTCATCCAGTACACGTCGGGCAGCACCGGCCAGCCGCGCGGCGTCATGCTCACGCACGAGAACGTGGTGGAGACGTGCAAATTCATGTCGGAGGCGGCCGGCATCACGGTCGAGGACCGGGTGGTGTCGTGGCTGCCGCTCTACCACGACATGGGGCTCATCGGCTGCTCGTTCACGCCGCCGCTGACGGCCACGCCGATCTGGCTGCTGCCGCCCGACCTGCGCAACCCGCGCCAGTGGCTGGAGCTGATCACGAAGATCCGGGCGACGTTCACCGTCGCGCCGGACTTCGGCTATCGCAACTGCGTGCGCCACACGCGGGACACCTCCGACCTCGACCTCACCTCGCTCAAGGCCGCGCTCTCCGGCGCCGAGCCCGTGCGGACCTCGACGATCGAGGCCTTCGAGTCGCACTTCGGCCTCAAGAACGTGGTGTGCCCGTGCTACGGCCTCGCGGAGGCCACGCTGGCCGTGGCCATCTGGCCGCGTCACACCCCGCTGCGACTCGACCCGTCGGGCCGCTTCGTGTCGGTGGGCCAGCCCTGCCGCGGCGTCGAGGTGCGCGTCGTGGAACCGCTCGGCGACGGCGCGCCCGGCACGGCAATCCTGCCCGTGGGTGTCGAGGGCGAGATCTGCGTGAAGAGCCCGGGCGTGATGAAGGGGTACTACAACAATCCCGAGGCCACGGCCAAGGTCCTGAGCCCGGACGGCTGGCTGCGCACGGGCGACCTCGGCTTCACCGACGAGGGCGGGTATCTCTACATCTCGGGCCGCCTGAAGGACGTCATCATCCTCGGCGGCGAGAACGTGCTGCCCGCCGACATCGAGGAGGTCGTCGATCACGTCCCCGGCGTGCGCTACTCCGCCGCCGTCGGCGTGGACAGCGAGCGCACCGGCACCCAGCGGCTGCACGTGGTGGCCGAGGTGCGCAGCGAGAGCTCCGAGGAGAGCGAGTACCGCGACCTCGTACGGGAGATCGTCGGCCGCGTGCACAAGAGCCGCGGCCACCGGCCCTCGCGCGTGCTGCTGGTGCGCAGCAACACCATTCCCAAGACCTCGAGCGGCAAAATCCAGCGCTCGCGGCTGGCGCAGATGATCCACGCGGGTGAGCTGACCGACAGGGTCGTGCACACGTGACGGGGCCCGCTCGCTTCTCTCTCAGGCCACCCACGACGATCCCGGGCAGGCGCTCCATTTAATGGACATCGGCTGTCACCTCCCGGTCTACGGGCCGGCGGCCACACGCGAGGCGCTGACGCTGTTCGCGCGGCGCGCCGAGGCCCTCGGCTACGACTCGCTGTGGGTCAGTGACCACGTCGTGATCCCGCACACGATCCGCTCGCGCTATCCCTACAACGCCACCGGCGACTTCCCGCTCTCACCGTCCACGGACTTCCTGGAGCCGCTCACCGTGCTGCCGCTGGTGGCGGCGGTGACCAGCAAGATCCGCCTCGGCACGAGCGTGCTCGTGCTACCGCACCGCCATCCCGTGCTCACGGCGAAGATGCTGGCGACGCTCGATCACCTGGCCCCCGGCCGCGTGATCCTGGGCGCGGGCGTGGGCTGGATGAAGCAGGAGATCGAGCTCTTCGGCGTGCCGCACGGCCGGCGCGGCGCCTGGAGCGATGAGGCCATCCGCGTCATGCGCGCGTGCTGGCGCGAGGACCGCGTGTCCTTCAAGGGCGAGTTCTTCGCGTTCGAGGACCTCGGCGTGCGCCCCCGTCCCGCCAACGGCACGATCCCCATCTGGATCGGCGGGCACACCGAGCGCGCGCTGAAGCGCGTGGTGACGCTGGGCGACGGCTGGCACGCGGCGTTTCCGAGCGCTCAGAAGATGCGCGACGGGATCGCAGATCTCAAGAAGGCGTGCGCGAAGGAAGGCCGCGACCCCGCGACGTTGACGATCAGCGCCCGGGTCGGCCTACCGGCGCGCAAGAGCGCCGACGAGCTGATCAGCGAGCTGCAGGCGCTGCGCGATATGGGCGTCGCGCACGTCATCCTGGAAAGCCGCATGCGCGACCTCCCCGAGATGGTCGCGACCTACGAGCGCTTTGCCACGGATGTCCGCTCTAATCTCTAGGTAGTTATGGTTTCAGGCGGCTTTCGTCAATGCTCTCCAGCAGGGAGTTGATGAACAACAGACCTCGATGAAACAACTCGTTCACATGTTCGCGGGGGATCCCCGCCTGCTTCGATCCGGAGAGCTGATTGAGGAGGAGATCCGCATCGGCCGCAATGCGATCGAAATAACTCTTGTCCAAGCCCGATCGACCGCATTGCGTCCCAATTGAAGCGAGCTTCTCGCGTGTCTTCCCCGCGGGTTCCTGCCTCGGCCGCCGGCGAACAAGCTCCGAAATGGCCCCATTGATGCACTCGCGGAGCGGGAGAAGCACCGACGCGGGCCCGCCCTCCTGAAAGGCAGGGAGTTCGAGCGCGGCTCGAGCCTCGTTGAGCAGCTCCACAGGCGTCCGATGACTACCGAAAACGCTCGAGGGTCTGATGCAGCTGGGACTTACCGCGGTCAACGTCTGCTTGGACGCCAGGCGGCAGGAGCGGCGTGAACGCAACGCTCGCGATCATGCCCGTCGCGGCGCTGCTGAACGCCGTGGACAAGGCGTTGAAGGAGTTGACGGCAGTGCGAGATCCCTCGACTTCGCCCGCGGCGACTCGCCAAGCACGCAAGGCATCGACCTGACGATCCAAGGCGTCTTGCGGGAGGGCTTCCGGTGGCACTTGTGAGATGACATAGCGAATCGGGCGCACCACATCCACCGTGAAACGCGCGGCGCGCACGATGTCCTGTCCGAGTGCCTCTACACGCGTGGCCTCCGATTCGACGTCGCACAGTAGACGCAGCAGTTCGTCC
This sequence comes from Candidatus Rokuibacteriota bacterium, assembly GCA_003220265.1. Lineage (GTDB taxonomy): Bacteria > Methylomirabilota > Methylomirabilia > Rokubacteriales > CSP1-6 > AR5. The sequence goes on from QHRW01000082.1 coordinate 44,090, forward strand.
TTTTTCTTCGCTGGCTCATCGGACATTGAGCATCACCTCGGGGCAGTCACGGGAGGGAGGTGTCTTCCGTGTGCCCCAGCGTCAGATCTTCGAGCCCGACTTCTCCCAGTCCTCCAGGAACTTCTTCAGCCCGATGTCGGTCAGCGGGTGCTTGATGAGCATCTGCAGCACGCTGTACGGCATCGTGGCCACGTGGGCGCCGGCCTTGGCGGCGTCGATGACGTGGATCGGGTTGCGGATGGACGCCGCCAGCACCTGCGTCTTGTACCCGTAGTTCTTGTAGATCTGGCAGATGTCGCGGATGAGGTCCATGCCGAC
>QHRW01000196.1 GCA_003220265.1 Candidatus Rokuibacteriota bacterium
ATGGCCGACAAGCTGGCGGCCGAGCTGCTGGACGCCGCCAACAATCGCGGCATGGCGGTGAAGAAGCGAGAGGACACGCACAAGATGGCGGAGGCCAACAAGGCGTTCGCGCATTACCGCTGGTAGCGGATATCACCACGAGAGGGGGGCGCAGACTCGGCCCCCCTCTTCGTATCTAGAACAGAAAGAAAAGAGGTCGGACGTGGAGCGGCAGTACTCGCTTGAGAAGACGCGCAACATCGGCATCATGGCCCACATCGATGCGGGCAAGACGACGACGACCGAGCGCGTCCTGTACTACACCGGGCGGTCCTACAAGATCGGCGAGGTGCACGAGGGCACCGCGACGATGGACTGGATGGTGCAGGAGCAGGAGCGGGGCATCACCATCACGTCGGCCGCCACCACCTGCTTCTGGCGGGACTGCCGCATCAACATCATCGACACGCCGGGCCACGTCGACTTCACCGTCGAGGTCGAGCGCTCGCTGCGCGTGCTCGACGGCGCCGTGGCCATCCTGGACGCGGTGTCGGGCGTGGAGCCGCAGACGGAGACGGTCTGGCGCCAGGCCGACAAGTACCGCGTGCCGCGCCTCGTCTACGTCAACAAGATGGACCGGATCGGCGCGGACTATTACCGCTGCCTCGACATGCTGCGCAGCCGCCTCGGCGCGCATCCGGTCGCCATCCAGCTGCCCCTCGGGCGCGAGGACCAGTTCCGCGGCCTCGTCGACCTGATCGACCAGGTCGGCTACGTGTGGGACGAGGGCGACGACACGCTCGGCAAGGAGTTCAAGAAGGTCCCGGTGCCGGACGACATGCGCGAGCTCGTCAAGGAATACCGCGAGAAGATGATCGAGGGCCTGGCCGAGGTGGACGAGCACCTGATGAAGAAGTACGTCCACGGCGAGGCCATCTCCCCCGAGGAGCTGAAGGCGGCCGTGCGCAAGGGCGCGATCGCCATGACGCTGTTCCCGGTCATCTGCGGCGCCTCCTTCAAGAACAAGGGCGTGCAGGCCCTGCTGGACGCCGTGATCGACTACTTGCCGTCGCCGCTGGACATCCCGCCGGTGACGGGCATCAACCCCGAAACGGGAGCGACCGAAGAGCGCAAGGCCTCCGACGACGCGCCGTTCGCCGCGCTGGCGTTCAAGATCATGAACGACCAGCACGTGGGCCAGCTCGTCTTCCTGCGCGTGTACTCGGGCACGCTGGAGGCCGGCTCCGGGGTCTACAACTCCACCAAGGACAAGAAGGAGCGCGTGGGCCGCCTGCTGCGGATGCACGCCAACAAGAAGGAAGAGGTGCCCGCGGTCGAGGCCGGCGACATCGCCGCCGCCATCGGCCTCAAGCTCACGACGACGGGCGACACGCTCTGCGATGCCGACAAGCCCGTCGTGCTGGAGTCCATGACGTTCCCGGAGCCCGTCATCGCCGTGGCCATCGAGCCCAAGACGCGCGCCGACGAGGAGAAGCTCGGCGCCGCCCTCGCCCGGCTCGCCCTGGAAGACCCCACGTTCCGGGTGACGAGCGAGGAAGAGACCGCGCAGACGCTGATCCACGGCATGGGCGAGCTGCACCTCGAGATCATCGTCGACCGCCTCCTGCGCGAGTTCCGCGTGGAGGCCAACGTCGGCAAGCCCCAGGTGGCCTTCCGCGAGACCATCCGCCGCAAGGGCGAGGCGCAGGGCCGGTACGTGCGGCAGACGGGCGGTCGCGGTCAGTACGGCGACGTCTACATCGAGGTCGAGCCCAACGAGCCGGGCGGCGGCTTCGTGTTCGAGAACAAGATCGTGGGCGGCGCCGTGCCGCGCGAGTACGTGCCGGCCGTCGAGAAGGGCATCAAGGAAGCGATGGACACCGGCGTGCTGGCCGGCTACCCGATGGTGGACCTCAAGGCCTACCTGACGGACGGCTCCTACCACGACGTCGACTCCAACGAGATGGCGTTCAAGATCGCCGGCTCGATGGGGTTCAAGGAGGCCTGCCGCAAGGCCAAGCCGGTCCTGCTGGAGCCGGTGATGGACGTCGAGGTCGTGACCCCCGAGGAGTACATGGGCGCCATCGTGGGTGACCTCAACAGCCGGCGCGGCCGCATCGTCTCCATGGAGGCGCGCGGGACCTCGCAGGTCATCCGCGCGAACGTGCCGCTGGCGACGATGTTCGGGTACGCGACCGAGATGCGGTCCATGACCCAGGGCCGCGCGACCTACACGATGCAGTTCGCTCGCTACGAAGAGGTTCCGACGGCGATCGCCGAAGAAATCATGGCCAAGGTCGCCGGCAAGCCGGCCGCCCGCGCCGGAACCCGCTGAGAACCCGGGAAAGTCGGAGGACGCCAGATCATGGCCAAGGCCAAGTACGAGCGGACGAAGCCGCACGTGAACGTGGGGACGATCGGGCACATCGACCACGGCAAGACGACGCTGACGGCGGCGATCACGAAGGTGCTGCACACGAAGAACAAGCAGATCGCGGTGCGGGAATACGGCTCGATCGACAACGCGCCGGAAG
>QHRW01000112.1 GCA_003220265.1 Candidatus Rokuibacteriota bacterium
TCTCGCTGGAGACGCACCAGGAAGGACTCAAGCGCAAGGACATCGTGGGGACGGTGCGGTATCCGGGCGAGTTCAACTCCTACCAGGTGCACATCAACAACGAGCGCAAGCCCTTCAACGACCCGCGGGTGCGGCGCGCGATCAACCTGGCAGTCAGCCGGCAGAACCTGATCAAGGCGTTCGGCACGCAGGAGCCGATCATGCTCACGCGCTGGATGACCCACGCCAGCGAGTTCGCGGCTCCCCTGAAGGAGCTCGAGGGTCTTCCCGGCTATCGCGCGGACAAGACTGCCGACCTCGCCGAGGCGAAGAAGCTGATGGCCGCCGCCGGCCTGGCCGACGGCGTCAAGAACGTCGACTTCGTGTCGGCCTCGGTCGCGCCCCACGCCGAGATCCTCGCGCCGGCCTTCCAGGACGAGCTGCGGCGCACGCTCGGCATCGAGACCAAGATCCGCGTGATGGAGCGCGCGCTGCTCATCGAGGAGCTGAAGAAGGGCACCTTCGACATGATGGTGCAGACGGAGTACCGCTCGCCCATCGGCGATCCCGGGCCGGGCTGGGAGATGTGCCTGAAGACGGGCGGCTCGCTCAACTTCTCGCGCTACTCCAACCCGGAGTTCGACAAGCTGCTGAAGCAGATCAACAGCGAGACGAACAAGTCCAAGCGCAAGCAGCTCTTCGCGCAGGGCATGACGCTGCTGGACCAGACGGCGCCGCTCTACCTCATCGGCTTCACCGACCACCTGCCGATGTGGCGGACCACCGTCAAGGGCCACAACAGCGAAGCCCGCGTCTTCTCGGAGCTGGGGCGCGTGGACACGTTCTGGCTGGATCGATAGCGGGCGGTGCGCAAGTACCTGGCCCAGCGCCTGCTCATCGCCATCCCGACGCTGTTCGGCGTCACGTTGCTCATCTTCATCGCCATGCGGGTGCTGCCCGGTGATCCGCTGGCGGCGATCTCGGGCGAGGGCGGCGGCATGTACGTCCTCAACCAGGAGCAGCTGCGGGCCGCGCGGGCGACGCTCGGCCTCGACCGGCCCTATGTGGTCCAGTACTTCGACTGGCTGAAAGACGTCCTGCGCGGCGATCTGGGGAAGTCGTTCTGGCGCGGCGAGCCCATCCGCGAGCTCATCGTCCGCCGGGCGCCCATCACCGGACAGATCGCGCTGATGGCCGTCATCCTCTCCTGGCTGATCGGCGTGCCGGTGGGCGTGCTGGGGGCCGTGTGGCGGAACTCGCGGACCGATTATGCCGTGCGGCTGGTGGTCACGCTCTTCATGGCCATCCCCAGCTTCTGGGTGGCGCTGATGATCGTCCTCTCGCTGGTCCTCACTCTCACGTGGAGACCACCGCTGACCATCGCGTACCTCTGGGACGACCCGGTCCGCAATCTGCAGATGACCGCGGGGCCCGCCCTGGCCCTCGGGCTCGCGCTGGCCGCGCTCATGGCGCGCATCACGCGCTCCTCGGTGCTGGAGGTGCTGGGCGAGGACTTCGTGCGCACGGCCCGGGCCAAGGGCCTGCGCGAGGCCGTCGTGGTGCGGCGCCACGCGCTGGTGAACGCCATGCTGCCCATCATGACCGTGACGGGGACGGCGCTCGGGGCGCTGCTGGGCGGCTCGGTGGCGGTGGAGCGCGCGTTCGGCGTCCCCGGGCTGGGCCTGGCGCTGGTGTTCGCCGTCGCCGAGCGCGACTGGATGCTGATCCAGAATCTCGTGCTGCTCTACGGCGTCATCTTCGTCCTCATCAACCTGGTGGTCGACGTCAGCTACGGCTGGTTCGATCCCCGCATCCGCTACCAGTAAGCGGCCAGCGCCACCGATGGTCGTGGCGCGCTTCTTCCGCTCCTCGCCGCTGGGCGGCGTCTGCGCGCTGCTGTTGCTGCTGCTCGTCTCGGTCGCGGTGCTGGCGGAGCGGCTGGCGCCTTACAACCCGCTGACCGCGAACTACGCCGTCACCCGCGATCCGCCGCTCGGCCGGCACATCCTCGGCACCGACCACCTCGGGCGTGACGTGCTGAGCCGCATCATCTTCGGGGCGCGCGTGACGCTGCTGGTGGCGATCAGCTCGGTGCTGCTCGGCGACACCATCGGCTTTCTCTGGGGCGTGTCGAGCGGCTACCTGGGCGGCCGGGTGGACCTGATCAGCCAGCGGGCGCTCGACGTGCTGATGTCACTTCCCGCGCTCATTCTCGCGTTGCTGCTGATGGCGGCCCTGGGGGCCGGGCTGTCCACGGTCATCATCGCCATCGCGGTGACCCGGGTGCCGCTGAGCACTCGCGTCGTCCGCTCGATGGTGCTGTCGGTGAAGGAGCTCGCCTACGTGGAGGCGGCCGGCGCGCTGGGGGCGTCGGGCGCGCGCGTGATGGCGCGGCACGTGGCGCCCCAGTGCGTGGCGCCCTTCTTGATCATCACCACCGGCCACCTGGGCGCAGCCATCTTCATCGAGGCCGCGCTGAGCTTCGTGGGTGTGGGCGTGCCGCCGCCGACGCCGAGCTGGGGCAACATGCTGGGCGGCGTGCTCGCCGAGGCCTTCAAGCCGCCGTGGTGGATGGTGGTCTTCCCGGGGACGGCGATCACCGTCACGATTCTCGCCGTGAACCTGTTCGGGGATGCGCTGCGCGACTTCCTGGATCCGAAGCTGAAGTAAGCGGCTACGCCATCTCCCAGCTCTTGCCGTCCCAGGCGATGACGTCGTCGAGCAGCTTGCCGACGCCGGCGGCATAGGTCGCGAAGAGGTATTCGCCCTTCTCGGCCGTGGCCGCCTGCGGATGGCCGATGTGCCCGGTCACCGTGCGGTCCTTCGTGGTCCAGCCGCGATAGGCCGGCTCGAAGCCGAATCCGAAGCCGACCGGCTCGGCCCGCGTGTGGCCTTTCACGAGGTGCGGGGCCAGCCGCAGCATCATCGACGTCTCCCACTCGCAGGCGTGCCCCATCTGCGACTGCACCAGGTCGGGTCGGCCGGCGTTCGGATTGGCGTTGTCCCAGTAGGACGCGAACAGCAGCAACAGGTCGCTCCGGTCGCGGTGCCGCTGGCGGATCTCGAAGATGGCCTGCTTGCCCGGCGTGATGTTGCCGCCGTGGCCGTTGATGAACACGATGCGCCGGAAGCCATGCGCGATCAGGCTCTCGGCCAGGTCGTTGAGCAGGTCGAGGTAGACGCGCGGGCTGGCGGAGAGCGTTCCCTGGAAGTCCATGTGATGGTGCGAGTTCCCCAGCCACATGAGCGGCGCGATCAGCACTCGGTCCGCCATCGCCGCGCCGACCCGCCGCACGACCTCGCTGACCAGCAGGCTGTCGGTGAAGACCGGCATGTGGTGCCCGTGCTGCTCGAGCGCCGCCACCGGCACCACCACCGGGATGTCTCGCGACAGGTTGCCGATCTCCGGCCAGGTCATCTCCTGCAGCAGCATCGTGCGCCTCCTCACGTCGATTCCGAGCCCGAGCGCCAGGATCCTACCATCCGGTGCGCGACACGTGGCCGTGAGTTAGAGTAACGGCCACTCGCTGAAGGAGGGAACCGCCATGCCGTTCTACGAGAGAGGCCCTGTCCGCATCCACTACGAAGAGGTCGGTGCCGGCGTCCCGCTGCTGCTTATCCCGGGCGGCGGGCTCAACTCATCGTTCCAATCCTGGGAGACGGCCTCGCCGTTCAAGCCGATGGAACGGTACAGGGACGACTTCCGCTGCATCTGCGCCGACCTGCGCAACGCCAACCCCGGCCAGTCGAGCGGCCCGCTGGAGATCGACCGGCCCTGGGACGCCTACACCGACGACCAGCTCGGGCTGATGGACCACCTGGGTATCCGGGAGTTCCTGGTCATGGGCTTCTGCATCGGCGGGCCGATGATCCACAACCTCATCCGGCGGGCTCCGGAGCGCGTCGTCGCGGCCGCGATGATGCAACCCAGCGGGTTCAGGCCCGAGTTGCCCGACCTGTTCTACCAGAACAACATCAAGGGCTGGGGGCCGGGGCTTTGCGCGAAGCGCCCGGATGTCACGATGGACATGGTGCACGACTTCCTCACCAGCATGTACACGAAGCGCGCCGACTTCGTGTTCACCGTGTCGCGCGATTTCGTGCGCTCCATCAAGACGCCACTGCTGATCGCGCCTGACGACGTGCCCGCCCACCCGTACAAGGTCGCCATGGAGGTGGCCAGCCTCGCGCAGAAGACCGAGGTCACCATCTATCCCTGGAAGGACTCGCCGGAGCACATCGACGAAGTCGTGGAGCACGCGCGGCGCTTCCTCAAGGCCCACGTCCCCGCCACCGCCTAGGAATTCCAGCACGCGCGGGCCGCGTGGCGTCGGCGCGGCCCGCGCTTCGTGGCCGATGACGACGTCCGAAAACGGCTAGCCCGCGACAATCCTCCGGGCGAGTATCTCCGCATGGATCTCGAATCCGTGCGCATGGCACAACCACCTGCCTGATCTCCGAATCCTGACGGGTGCGCCCGCCCATCCATCTGGCGGGACGGAACGATGGACCGTGGTCGGCGTGTCGACCGCCGTCAACGCGCTCGCGTGGGGGGCGCGATCCACGTTCGCGCTCTTCTATGTCGCGATGCTCGAGGAGTTCGCGTGGGGGCGCGGGCCGACGGCGCTCGGATACTCGCTGAGCTGGTTGGGCTTCGTCGTCTTCGCGCCGGCGGCCGGCTGGCTGTCCGACCGCTGGAGAACGCGGACGGTCGTGGCGGGCGGCGGTGTGATCCTCGGTGTGGCCCTGGCGCTCACGGGCCAGGTGACGTCGCTCGCGCAGTACTACCTGTGCTTCGGCGTGCTCGGCGCGGCGGGGATGGCCGGCATGCTGATTCCATCGACGACGATCGTGACGCGGTGGTTCGTGCGGTGGCGCGGCACGGCGATGGGCGTGCTGAGCACCGGTGGACCGGGAAGCGCGGTGGTCTTCTATCCTCTGAACGCGTGGCTCATCGCCATCCTGGGCTGGCGCATGGCGCTGGTCGCCTTCGGGGGCATCGTTGCGGCCGCGACCGTCTCGCTGACGCTCCTCTACCGAGAGCCGCCGGCCGGCGAGAATCGCCGACCCTCCAGGGGCACGCGCGTCACCGGTGAGGCGTGGACGCTTGGACGAGCGCTACGGAGCGTGCGGCTCTGGGCGGCGTTCGCGATGACCGCGCTCGGAGTGATCGGCTTTCAGATCATGGCCACACACCAGGTCGCTCACGCGGTGGACCGCGGCTTTCCGCAGCCCACCGTGGTCTGGCTCTTCGCCTTCGGCGCCGGGTGCATGATGGCGGGAAATCTTCTCGGCGGCTGGCTCTCGGATCGTGTCGGCCGCGGATGGGTCTTCGTGCTCGGTACGGTCGTCGCGATCCTCGGGATCGGGTGTCTCGCCCTGATGCGAGGCCCGCAGGACCTCGTCCTCCTCCTGCTCTACACGGTGTCCGGATTCGGCTTTGGCATGCGAATCGCGCAGCTCTCCACGATTCCTGCCGACGTCTTTGCCGGACCGCACCTGGGCGCGATCCTCGGGGTGGTCCAGGCCGGTGGCGGCCTGGGCGGCGCGATCGGTCCGTTTCTCGGCGGCTGGCTCTTCGACGTCACCGGGAGCTACCGGCTGGCCTTCACGGCCGCCTGTGTCGCGGTCGCGGGCTCGGCCGTCGCGGCGTGGTTCGCGGCACGGCCCGTGGCCCGCGCGCCGGACGCGCAGCCGTGACGAGCCCGCGCTCAGATCAGGCGGTGACGCGCCCGTTCTGTTTGAGCCGCTCGCGGACGCTGTCCTTGAAGCGGATGGCCTTGGCGGGATCGCTGAGCTCGCCGGCCAGGTGATCGATCGCCGCGGTCAGCGTCGTGGGGCCCTTGCCCTGGCGAATACGCGCGACCATCTCGTCGCAGACCATCGCGGCCATCGGCCCAAGATATTCGGTCAACTCCGCCTCGATGATCCCCCGGGACTGCTGAAGATGGGTCAGAAGTGCCGTGATCGCGGCGCCGACGCTCGACGTCGGGTCCTCTCCGCTCAGCATGGCCAGGAGCTCGGATGTCGTCGGCAGTGACTGCGGCTTCCCAGCGTCGATCGCGCCCTCGGAATACGTCAGCCGACCGCCGCTGATCTCCTTGATCGGTGCCATCGCCGCCATCCCGGCCTGACCGCGGGCGACCACGTGCGTGATTGCGCCGCGCTGGATCACGATGCGCACGGCATGGTTCTCGGATGTCGCGATGAAGATCGTGCCGGTGCGCGCCTCCAGACACAGACGCCGCACCTCCTGGATCAACGCGTCGTAGTTCAGGATGCCGTCACGCGGCATCAACCGTCACGACGCCCGATGGCGGCCGCCGCGGCCTGCTCCCGCGGTGTCAATCCCCGGGGATCACCGACCACGAGGCGGCGCATGGCCAGCTCCACGCTCATCTTGAGGCGGTCAATCGCCCGGGCGAGTCCCCCGATCTCGTCGGAGCGTTCGACCTCGTGAATCTGGTCGCCCAGCTGGCCGCGGCTGATGGCGTCGGCAATCTCGGTCAGGTTGCGGATGGGGTGCGTGAGCCGTGGTGCCAGCACACTGGCGAGCAGTCCGACGAAGACGACGCTGCCCACGAGCAGGATCAGCGCCTTGCGGTTGGCGTCGTCGATGGGGGCGTAGGCCTCGGCGTAGTCTTGCTGGGTCACGAACGTCCAGCCCTGATCGGTCTTCTGCGCGTATGCGACCACCGTCTTGCCGCCCTCCTCGAAGACGACCTTCTTCTTCGACTCGGAGCCAACGGCGATGACGGCGGGGTGCTGGGCGAGGCTGCCGCGGGCCTTGGGATGCGCGATGACGGCGCCCCTCTCGTCCACCAGGAAGGCGAAGCCCGTCGCGCCGATGTGGACGTTGGCGATCGTCCTGGTGAGCTCGTCGATGTGCATGCCGATGGACAGAACGCCGATGACGCCGCCCAGAGGGTTGCGTATCGGCGTGGCGAGGTTGAACGCCGGCTGACCCGTGGTGCGGCTGATCAAGACCTGCCAGCCCAGCGGCGCGCCCGCCGCCGGCTGTTGGAACCATTTGCGGTCGTTATAGTCCTTGGGCGCTTCTTGATCGTTGCGCGTGACGTTCATCCCGTTGGGCGCGACGGTGTGCGCAAGGAAGATCCAGGGGTAGGTGCGCGCGATGCTCTCGAGGACGGGCCGCTGCCGCTTGGGATCCATGGAGGCAATGTCGCCCAGGGCGGCGTTCTGACCGAGGAGCCGCGCGTGCGTGTCGACCCAGGCGTTGACGTGGGTCACGGCGTTGTTGGCGACGCCGCTCAGGCGGTCGTCGATATCCTTTGACAACCGGTCCATGGTCGCCTGGTAGCCCAGATACCAGATGACGGCGAGCGGAATGACGGTCACGAAGACCATCGTCACGAACACCTTCGGAAGGATGCCCACGCGCATGCGGAGCGTCACCGGCTGCCTCCTTGCGTGAATGTCACCGATTCGTTCGGTGTCAGACTGGGTGACTCGGGAGCAATTTGTGCGCCAGATGGGTCGACGGCGGCGGGCCCGGAAAGCGCCGAAAAGCCAAGGCGTGTCCGGACGTTGGCGCAGGAACGTCGTCACGCCTGGCTTCGCGGCCGACATGGCACGCCAAGCTGGCAACGAGTGATCAATTGGAGTTCACGCCGCCTTGACTCTCGTCTCCAGTATGGTGGATATTGTGTCCATCATGAAGGACACGGCCGCGGAGCTGAACGGGCGCATCGCGGAGCGCGTGCGCGAGCTGCGCGCCGCGCGCGGCCTGTCGCTCGACGCGCTGGCCACCAAGAGCGGCGTGAGTCGCTCGATGATCTCGCTCATCGAGCGTGGGGAAACCAGCCCGACCGCGGTGGTCCTGGAGAAGCTCGCGGCGGGGCTCGGCGTGATGCTGGCCTCCCTCTTCGATTCGCCGGCCGCCGCGGCGCCGGCTCCCCGCGGCCCGGTGGCGCGGCGCGACGACCAGCCGCAGTGGCAAGACCCGGCCTCGGGCTACCGGCGGCGCAACGTCTCGCCGCCGGGGGTGCCGCAGCCGATGCAGATCGTGGAGGTGTGCTTCCCGCCCGGGGGACGGGTGGCGTTCGAGACCGGCGGGCGCGACGTGCGCGTCCACCAGCAGGTGTGGGTGCTGGAAGGCGCCATCGACGTCACGCTGGGCGCGGAGCGCCACCGGCTGCGCGAAGGCGACTGCCTGGCGATGCAGCTCGATCGCCCGACGATGTTCCACAATCCCACGCGAAAGCCCACGCGCTATGCCGTGGTGATCGCGTCCGAGACCTCCTCGCGGCGATGAGCGCGGACACCTGGTCCGTTCGACGCGTGCACGCGCTGGACGATGCGCAGATCGACCAGCTCGCCGACGTGTTGATCGATTGCGTCGAGGGCGGGGCGTCGGTGAGCTTCATGCACCCGCTGTCGCGCGCGCGGGCCGTGGCGTTCTGGCGTCGCGTGGCGCAGGGAGCGGCCGCGGGCGAGCGCGCACTGCTGGTCGCGGCCGACGCGCGAGGCGTGTGCGGCACCGTGCAGCTCGTGCTCGAGCAGCCGGAGAACCAGCCGCACCGTGCCGAGCTGTCGAAGATGCTGGTGCATCGCCGGGCCCGCCGGCAGGGGCTGGGGGCGGCGCTGATGCGCGCCGCCGAGGCCACCGCGCGCGACTGCGGCAAGACGCTGCTGGTCCTCGACACCGCCAACCCCGAGGCGGAGCGCCTGTACGGGCGCCTGGGCTGGGTGCGGGTGGGCGTGATCCCGGGCTTTGCCTTGCTGCCGCACGGCGGGCTCTGCGGCACGACGCTGTACTACCGGAATCTGGATCGGTAGTCGCGGAGGGCGAATCCGAAGAGCATGGCCGCTCACCGCCTCGGGCAGTGAGCGGCCGTCAACGACAACGCGTCAGCTGCTCTTGGCCTTCAGGAGTTGCTCGGCGCACGCGTTCGCCAGGCCGGAGTTCGGCGTCTTGTCGCCGACCGGCGTGGCCCAGCCGCCCGCCTCGACGAATTCCCGCTGCTTCCAGGAATCGATCGTCTGCAGCTCCTTCAGCTTGTTGGCGGCCTGCGGCTGCTGCATGAACTTCGACACGCAGGACGGCGTGAGCGCGGTGACCACGGCCGAGTCGGCGCGCGTGGCGGCCGCCCGCTCCGCGGTGGCTCCGAGCACCCATCCCATCCATCCAAAACCGACGATCATCGTCGCCACCGAACCGAGCACTGCGCCCCACGCCGCCGGCTTGATCCACGGTGCTGTCAGCTGCATACGGGAACCTCCTTGTTCCGGGGAAGGTCAGTCTCCCCCGGTGCCACGTCGATCAGCGGCGCGCGGGCCAGGCCGGACGCGGCCGATCGCGATCGGTGTTCTGCTGAAGACGCTCGCTCCCGGCCGCCACGGCCTGCGCGATCGTCGCGAAGGTCGCCTGCGATTCCTCGACCGTTTCGCCGCTGTACCCCACGATGCGCCATCGCCATTCCACCCCGGCCCGCGTCGAGAAGGCCAGGACGTTCATGGTGTGCTCCTTGGCGCCGGCGCCATCGGCGCCCCCTGGATGGTGACCAGACGCACCGCCGCCAGCAGCCAGATGACCGGCCACGAGGGATCGAACTCCGAGCGCCGCGCGCTGAACTTGGCCGAGCGCGGATGCGCGTGGTGGTTGTTGTGGAGGCTCTCGCCGCCGGTGATCCAGGCCAGCACGCGCGAGTTGAACGCCGTGTTGTCGAAGTTCTTGCCGCCGCGCCGGTGACCGACGGCGTTGATGAGCGGGGCCAGCACGAACACGTAGAGCACGGCATGGGTGAGGCCGGCGATGAGACCGGGCCAGAACCCGATGAGGGCGCACAGCATGCCGAGCCCGATGACGAGGCCGAGCACGCCGTGGGAGAAGATCGCGCGGTCCAGACGATCGGGCCGGACGTCGGGGGCGAACGTCTCCAGCGTCTGGGGGTTGCGCGCCTCGCGCGCGTAGTACACGACGTTGAAGAGCTGGACCTTCCAGAAGCCGAGCATGCGCGGACTGTGGGGGTCGCCTTCGCGATCGGTGAAGGTGTGGTGCTTGCGATGCACCGCCACCCACTCCTGCCGGGATTGGCCGGTCGTCAGCCACAGGACGACCCGGAACCCGAGCTCGGCCAGCGGGTGCACGTGCAGCGAGCGGTGGGCCAGGGCGCGGTGCAGGTAGATTGACGTCGCCAGGACCGCGACCTCGGTGAGCGCGATGGCGACCACGGGAACAACCCAGACAGGGTTCATGCTGCGGACTCCTTCATGGTGATCTCCGCCGCGGCGCCACCATCCGGCCCCGTCGGGCCTTGACGGTGACGGGCTGGCGTCGCGCCTCACTCCGGATGCGCCGGATCGTCTCGGCCTGCCGGCTGATGTTGGCGAAGAGCCCATTATCGCCCGGCCGCTTCAGCCCCTCTTCGATGAGCGCACGGAACACGATCTGCAGGCTCACCGGCAGCCGGATGGACGTCGTCGCCCGGCCGGCCAGGCTGCGGGCGCGGTCGGCGAGATCTCTCGGCAGCACGATGAGCACGCGCGTCTCGTTCTCGAACATGCAGGGCCGCCTCCGCGACACATTATATAACATATATGAAACATATAAATTACTTCCTCACCGGCCCGGCGATTCTGGTACCGTAGACCACCCGGACGAGCGACCCTGTCCCGCCAAAAGGATGGAGAGATGCAGGTCACCGCATTCAACACGCCGAAGGACCCCTCATGGCGGTGGCGCATCGTCAACTATGCGGGCGAGGTCATCGCCGAATCGCCCGACCGGTTCTCGTCGATCGCGGCCGCCCTCGCCGACGGAGCCAAGAAGCTCGTGGCCATGAACGTCGTCGACCACTCCCAGCCGGTCAACTGGCGGCGCTGGACCTCTCACCTGCGAGGGCGCAGCTCCACGTCCTGACGCGCCTACAATGTCCGGTATGCCGGTCAGCGTCCGCTTCGTCGGCTCCGGGGATTCATTCGGCAGCGGCGGACGCTTCCAGACGTGCATCCTCGTGGACGGGCCGCGCTCGCGGGTGGCGCTCGACTTCGGAACCTCGTCGCTGATCGCGCTGGCCCAGCAGGGGATCGAGCCCAACTCGATCGACGCGGTGCTGCTCACGCACCTGCACGGCGATCACTGCGGCGGCGTGCCGTTCCTGCTCATCGACGCCATGCTGGCCGCCCGCCGCACGCGGCCGCTCATCGTCGCGGGGCCGCACGACCTCGAGCGCCGCATGGGCGAGATCCGCGAGGCGCTCTTTCCCGGCTCGCACGTGATGACGCCGAAGTTTCCGCTGCGGTGGCTCGAGCTCGAGCCGGGAACGCCGCGCGACATCCTCGACCTTGTCGTCACCGCGCAGCCGGCGCGGCACACGGCGGAGACGAACCCCACCGCGCTGCGGGTGGAGCTCGACGGCAAGGTCGTCGCCTACACCGGCGACACCGAGTGGACCGACGACGTCGCGCTGGTGGCGCGCGGCGCCGACCTGCTGATCGCCGAGTGCTACTACTACGAGAAGCCGATCAAGTGGCACCTGAATTACCCGGCGATCGCCGCGCACCGCGCGGACTTCGGCGCCCGGCGCGTCATTCTCACGCACATGAGCCGGGAGATGCTGGCCCACACGGGCGACGTCCCCGAGGAATGCGCGCACGACGGCCTGGTGGTGACCCTCTAGCCCGCATTGCCTGGCCGGCGGGTTGCACGACGGTGCAGCGTGAGCCCGCGCGCCCGGTCCGATCGACCCCGGCCGATGCTGCCCACGCGGCGGCCGGCCCCGCTCGACAGCGACGAATGGCTCTACGAACCCGCGTACGGCGGCGTTCGCGTCATCGTCGACGTGACGCCGGGCGCCGGGCCCGGCCACGTCCGCATCCGCGCGGCGGGCGGGCGTGACGTCACCGCCACGCATCTCGCCGTCGTCGAGGCCTTGGCCACGCTCACGCGCCGGCTGAAGGCGCCCGTGCGGCTGGATGGCGAGCTCGTCGGCGACGCCCTCGTCGCCTTCGACGTGCTCGCCGACGGCCCGCTCGACGTACGCCCGCTGCCGCTCGTGGCCCGGCGCGCGCGGCTGGAGCGCATCCTCACCAACGTCGTGTCGCCCGCGCTGCGGCTCAGCGAGACGTCGCCCGGCGACGGCCGCGCGCTGTACCGTCGCGCGGCGGAGCGCGGCGTGACTGCGATCCTCGCCAAGCGGGCGGACTCGCCATACCACGGCGGCCGGAGCGGCGACTGGCGCGTGATCGCGGTCACCCGCCGCCGGCGGCCCGCCGCCGCGCCGCGTGCGCGTCGCTCGAACGCCTCCTGGGCGCGCGCCACCCACGACGGCGCGCTGCCTCGAGATCCCGAGCGCCGGCGCATCGTCGAGGCGCTCGTCGAGATCGAGGCCCGCGGCGGCCACGGCGCGCTCGACCTGGGCGAGGGGCGCGTGCTCGACGTCACGCACCTGGCCCGCGTGTTCTGGCCCGCGGTGGGCGTCACCAAGGGCGAGCTCATGCGCTACTACACGCGCGTGGCGCCGTGGCTGCTGCCGGCGGTGGCCGATCGCCCGCTCGTGATGCAGCGCTTCCCGCAGGGCGTCGGGCGCCCGGCCTTCTTCCAGCAGCACGCGCCGCCGGCGGCGCCGCCGTGGGTGCGCGTGGAAACGCTGCCGAGCGATCGCGTGGTGCCGAGCCGGCTCGTCGGCGGCCCGCTCCCCACGCTGCTCTACATGGCGCAGATCGGCGTCATCGCCCAGGACCCGTGGTTCTCGCGGGTGGCGTCGCCCGACACGCCCGATCATGCCGTGCTCGATCTCGATCCGATGCCGGGCGTGCGCTTCGGGCGCGTCGTGGACGTGGCGCGCTGGATCGGCGAGGCGCTGGAGCGGCTCGGCGCGCCCAGCGTGATCAAGACCTCGGGCGCGACGGGCCTGCACGTCTACGTGCCGCTGGCGCCCGGCACCTCTTACACGAGCGCGCGGCTCTTCTGCCAGCTCGTGGCCACGCTCGTCAGCGCTCGCCATCCGGACGTGGCCACCAGCGAGCGCGCCGTCGATCGCCGGGGCCGCCGCGTGTACGTGGACTTCTTGCAAAACTCGCGCGGCAAGACGCTGGCCACGGTCTACAGCGCCCGTGCCAGCGCGTGGGCCGGCGTCTCCACGCCGCTCGCGTGGGACGAGGTGACGCCGGCGCTCGACGCGCGCGACTTCACGCTGCGCACGATCGACGCGCGGCTGGCCCGCATGGGCGACCTCTGGGCGCGCCTGCGCGCGGCGCGGCGATTCGACCTCGAAACGGTGGCACCGGGGTTGCTCGATGCCAGGCGTCTGAAGTCATCGGCGTGAGGGACGCACCACCATGAAGGCACTGGCGTACCAGGGACCAAAGCATGTCGAGGTCGTCACCAAGCCCGATCCCCGGATCGAGCACCCCGGCGATGCGATCGTGCGCGTGACGCGCGCGGCGATCTGCGGCTCCGACCTCCACCTCTATCACGGCCTCGTGCCCGACACCCGCGTCGGCCACACGTTCGGCCACGAGGTCACCGGCGTGGTGCAGGAGGTCGGACGCGCGGTGACGACGCTGCGGCCCGGCGATCGCGTCGTCGTCCCGTTCAACATCTCGTGCGGGAGCTGCTTCTTCTGCGAGCGCGGGCTGACCGCGAGCTGCGATCGCACGAATCCCAACAGCCAGATCGTCGGCGGCGTGTACGGCTACTCGCACCTGACCGGCGGCTACGACGGCGGCCAGGCCGAGTACCTGCGCGTGCCGTTCGCCGACGCGGGGCCGTTCAAGATCCCCGACGACATGGACGACGACTCGGTCCTGTTCCTCAGCGACATCCTGCCCACGGGCTACCAGGCCGCCGAGATGGGCGAGATCAAGGCCAACGAGATCGTCGCCGTCTTCGGCTGCGGCCCGGTCGGCCTCTTCGCCGCCAAGTCGGCGTGGCTGATGGGCGCCGGGCGCGTCATCGCGATCGACTCGGTGGACTACCGCCTGCAGTTCGCGCGGCGCTTCGCCCGGGTGGAGACCGTGGACTACACGCAGGTGGACGACGTCGTCGCGCACCTGCGCGAGATGACCGACGGGCGTGGCCCCGACGTCTGCATCGACGCCGTCGGCCTCGAGGCGAGCGGCTCGCTCATGCACAAGGCGCTGGGCGTGACGATGCTGCAGGCCGGCGCCGCCAACGTGCTCCAGTGGGCGATCGGCGCCGTGCGCAAGGCCGGCAACGTCTCGATCATCGGCGTGTACGGCCCGCCGTGGAACCTGGTGCCGATCGGCGTGGCGATGAACAAGGGCCTCACGCTGCGCGGCGCGCAGTGCAGCGTCCGGCGCTACATGCCGCACCTGCTCGAGCACATCCGCGCGGGCCGCATCGACGCCAAGGCCGTCATCTCGCACCGGCTGCCGCTCGACGACGCGGCCAAGGGCTATCACATGTTCGCGAACAAGCAGGACGACTGCCTCAAGTGTGTCCTGCTGCCGAATGGAGGCGCCGCATGAGTCCCGATCCCGCGAGCGGCATCGACCAGGATCCGGCCCGGCGGCCGGGCGTCCCGGCCGAGAAGCCACCCCACAGCCAGCCGCACGCACGCAACGTGGCGCAGGTGCGCCAGGACGGGCGCCCGACGGACGCCGGCCAGGCACGGACTCCGGTCTTCGGCACCGCCCAGCCGCCCCGCGGCCTCAGCGGACGGCTGCGCTCCGCGGCGTACGCGATTCCCGAGCACTATGCGCGCCACTGGCTGCTGCTGATCCTCGCCGACCGGGTGGACGTGCTGGAACACCGCGTCCGCCGGCGGCCGGGGATGGCGGTGGCCGCGGGCGCCGGCGCCCTGCTGGGTGCGGTGGCCCTGGCCCGCGCGCTCGGTCGCCGTTAGCCGGTTCGAAACAAAGCCGATTCGAAACGGTTGACCGGGCGCGCGGCTTGGGCCAGTCTGGAGCCCGTGACGCGAGCCGCCGCTGCTGCCGCCGCCGTGCTGGCTACCCTTCTCGCCGTCGCCGCGGCATCCGCGCAGGCGGTCGATCCCCGTGTGGCGGAGGCGCTGCGCGTCGAGTGGGAGCGCGTCTCCGATCGACCCGGAATCGAGGGCTACGTCTACAACGACTCGGCCTACCGCATCGGGCTCGTGCGGCTGGCGATCCTCGGCCGCGACGATCCCGCGCAGGCGCCGACCACCACGCACGCCTGGGTCTACGGCAACGTCCCCGCGCGCGGCCGCTGGTACTTCCGCGTGCGCATGCCGGGCACGCGGGAAGTCGTCAACGTGTCGATCGAGTCCTTCGCCGTCATCGCGCGCGAGCCCACTGCCGAGACTCCGTGACGCCGGCGCCGGCCGCCGCCGCCGAGCCCCTGCCGATCGAGGGCTTTCGCGGCACGCCCGAGGAGATCGAGCGCCAGTGGCTGGAGCAGGTCTATCGCGGGCGCGGCGACCGGATGCGCCAGCTCACGTGGCGCGCCGTGCTGATGGGCTCGGTGCTGGGCGGGCTGCTCGCGCTCACCAACCTCTACATCGGGCTCAAGGCCGGCTGGGGCTTCGGCGTCGCCATCACCGCCTGCATCCTCTCCTATGCGATCTGGACCGCGCTGCACCGTCTCGGGCTGGCCCGCACGCCGATGACGATCCTCGAGAACAACTGCATGCAGTCGACCGCGAGCTCGGCCGGCTACTCGACGGGCGGCACGCTCGTCTCGGCGTTCGCGGCCTGGATGCTGATCAACGGCGCCGCCATGCCGCTGGGCGAGATGCTGGCGTGGGTCTTCCTGCTCGCCGTCCTCGGCGTGACGATGGCCATTCCCATGAAGCGCCAGATGATCAACGTCGAGCAGCTGCGCTTCCCGAGCGGGATCGCGGCGGCCGAGACGCTGCGCGCGCTGCACGCCACGGGCGGCGCCGGCCTGCGCTCGGCGCGCGCGCTCGGCTGGGCCGGGCTCATCGCGCTCGTCACGAAGTTCTGGGCCGAGGGACTCACCCTCGTGAGCGGCGCGCTGGCGCCGCTGATGATCGGCACGTGGATCGCCGCCTTCAACCAGCGCGTGCTGGGGCCCGCCTGGACCGGGCGCACCGTGATGCTGTCGTGGGAGCCGATGTTCATCGCGGCGGGCGCCATCACGGGCCTGCGCGTGTGCGCCAGCATGCTGCTGGGCAGCATCACGTGCTGGATGGTCTTCGTGCCGTGGCTCCAGCATCGCGGCGTGATCCAGGGCAGCGGCTACGGCGCGCTGGTGCAGTGGACGCTGTGGGGCGGCGTGGCGTGCATGGTGAGCGGGAGCCTGCTCGCCTTCGCGCTGCAGTGGCGGACCGCGCTGCGCGCCGTGACGGACGTGACCGCGATGCTGCGCGGCCGCCGCCGGGACGACGATCCGGTGGCCGCGCTGGAGGCGCCCGCCGCGTGGTTCCTGGCCGGCCAGCTCGGCGCCTTCCTCGGGCTCGCGTGGCTCGGTCACCGCGCCTTCGCCATGCCCTACTGGCAGACCGCCCTCGCGGTCGTGCTCTCCTTCGCGCTCGCGCTGGTCGCCTGCCGTGTCACCGGCGAGACCGACACCACGCCCGTCGGCGCCATGGGCAAGATCACCCAGCTCACGTTCGGCGCGGTCAGCCCCGGCCACGTCAACGTCAACCTGATGAGCGCCAACGTGACGGCCGCGGCCGCCGCCGGCAGCGCCGACCTGCTCACCGATCTCAAGAGCGGCTACCTGCTCGGCGCGCATCCGCGCAAGCAGTTCCTCGCCCAGTTCGCCGGCATCTTCGTGGGCACGCTGGTGAGCGTGCTGGCCTTCCGCCTGCTCGTCCCCACCGCCGCCATGCTGGGCTCCGACCAGTTCCCGGCGCCCGCGGCCCAGACGTGGCGCGCCGTGGCGCTGGCGCTGTCGCACGGCATCGGCGATCTCGGCGCGGTGAAGATCTGGTCGATCGCGGTCGGCGGCGCCGTCGGCGTGATCCTCACGCTGCTGCCGCGGCTGTTTCCCGCGCGCCAGCACCTGGTGCCCTCGGCCGCGGGCCTCGGCCTGGCGTGGACGTTCCACTGGTACTACGGCGTGCTGTTCTTCACGGGCGCCCTGCTCGGCTGGTGGCTGCAGCGCCGGCACCCCGCGTGGGCGGCGGAGTACACGTTTCCGGTGGCGTCGGGCTGGATCGCGGGCGAAAGTCTCATGGGCGTCGCGCTCGTGATGGCCGAGCACGGGCCGGCCCTGCTGCGCACGCTGCTCGGCCGTTGACGGCTCGCGAGGGCGATTCCACTCACGGAGAGGGGAGAGGCGAGATGGCGAAGCTCGAGAAGTACGGCGCGCCCGGGGTGTACGACCCGCCCGGCTACAGCCAGGCCATCAAGGTCACGGATGCCCGGACGATCCTGTTCCTGGCCGGCCAGGTGGCCTACACGCGCGACGGCGGCGCCGCGCATCCGGGGGACTTCACCGCGCAGGCGCGCCAGGTCTTCGGCGCCGTCAAGGCGCTGGTCGAGGCCGGGGGCGGCACGCTGGCCAACGTCGTGAAGATCACGACGTACGTCACCGACGTCGGCAACCGGCCGGCGTTCCGGACCGTTCGGGACGAGTTCTTCGGCCCGCGGGGCCCGGCGTCCACGATGATCGAGGTCAGCAAGCTGGCGCATCCCGACTACCTGATCGAGGTGGAAGCGATCGCGATCGTGTGAGCGGCCGCGGGCCGGTGGGTAAAAGTTTTCCCACCGGCCCGCGTTCGTACCTTGTCGCTTCGCGACGAGATTGTTACCCTGCAGCGTGGCGCGGATGGTCCTCGGCGCGCCGCGAGCCCGCCGGCCGGGCCCGCAATCACCAGCGGAGATCCCCAGGCATGAGGAAGCGCGCCGACGACAATGCCGCCGCTCGACTGGCGGCCCTCGTCGACTCGTCCGACGACGCCATCGTCAGCAAGACGCTGGACGGCACCATCACGTCGTGGAACCGCTCGGCCGAGCGCATCTTCGGCTACGCCGCCGCCGAGGCCGTGGGCCAGTCGATCTTCATGATCATCCCGCCGGACCGGATGGAGGAAGAGCGCGAGGTGCTGGCCCGGCTGCGGGCGGGCGAGAGAGTCGAGCACTTCCAGACCGTCCGCCGGCACAAGGACGGGACGCTCGTGAACGTCTCGGTCGCCGTGTCGCCGGTGAGGGACGCGCGCGGCCGCCTGATCGGCGCCTCCAAGATCGCCCGCGACATCGGCGAGCGGAAGCGGCTCGACGAGACGCTGGCCCTGCTGGGCGCCATCGTGGACTCCTCCGACGACGCGATCGTCAGCAAGACCCTGAACGGCATCATCACCTCGTGGAACCTGGCGGCCGAGCGGCTGTTCGGATTCACGGCCGCCGAAGCCGTCGGTCAGTCGATCCTCTTGATCATTCCTCATGACCGGCGCGCCGAAGAAGACATGGTGCTGGCGCGGGTGCGCGCCGGGGAGGCCGTGGACCATTTCGAGACCGTGCGCCGGCGCAAGGACGGCTCGCTGGTGGACATCTCGCTGACCGTGTCGCCGGTGAGGGACTCGCAGGGGCGCGTGATCGGCGCCTCCAAGATCGTGCGCGACGTCAGCGCGCGCAAGCGCCTGGAGCGTGAGCGGGCGGCGATGTTCGAGGAGGCCCAGCAGGCCAACCGGGCCAAGGACGAATTCCTCGCGATGCTGGGCCACGAGCTGCGCAATCCGCTCGGGGCCATCAGCAGCGCGGTCCGGCTGCTCGGGCCTCCGGAAGCCACCAGCGAGCGCGCGACGCTGGCCCGCGACGTCATCGCGCGGCAGACCCGTCACCTGAGCCGCCTGGTAGACGACCTGCTCGACGTGGCCCGCGTCATGACGGGCAAGGTGCTGCTCGAGCGGCAGCCGCTCGACCTCGGCGACGTGGTGACGCGTCACGTGACCAGCCTGCGCGCGACCGGCAAGATGCAGGAGCACGTCGTGAATCTGGAGACGACGCCCGTCTGGGTGGACGCCGACGTGATCCGCATCGAGCAGATCATCAGCAACCTCGTCTCCAACGCGCTCAAGTACACGCCGGCCGGCGGCACCATCACGATCCGCGTCAGCCGTGACAACGGGTTCGCCGTGCTCACCGTGGAGGACACTGGCGTCGGCATGCAGCCGCACCTGCTGTCGCGGATTTTCGACCTGTTCGTGCAGGGCGAGCGCCGGCTCGAGCGCACCCAGGGCGGCCTGGGCATCGGGCTCACGCTCGTGCGGCGGCTGGTCGAGCTGCACGGCGGCACCGTGGAAGCGTTCAGCGAGGGGCCCGATCTTGGAAGCCGATTCACCGTCCGCCTGCGCGCGAGCACCGCGCCCCGGGCCATGGGCGATGCGCGCCGCCCGCCGGGATGGTCCGTCGCCTCGCGGCGCATCCTGGTCATCGAGGACAACGCCGACGCCCGGGCCATGCTGCGCCATCTGCTCGAGATCGCCGGGCACGAGGTCCACGAGGCCGCCGACGGCCGCCAGGGGCTCGAGATGGCGTTGTCGATCCAGCCCGACGTTGCGCTCATCGACCTCGGCCTGCCCGGCCTCGATGGCTACGAGATCGCGCGCCGGCTCCGCGCCGCCGACGAGCGGCGCAACATCCTGCTCGTCGCCGTCACCGGCTATGGCTCGCCCGAGGACCGCGAGCGCTCGCTCATGGCCGGCTTCGACGTCCACCTCGTGAAGCCCGTCGATCCCGACCTGCTCGCCGGTGTCCTGGCGCGCCGCTAGCTCAGCGCAGGCCGAACCCGCGCGCCATGAAGCTGGCGACGAAGACGATGACGACGACCAGCGCCAGCTCGACGTGATTGAGGTGAAAGAGGGCGCGGGCCGCTGAGGTATCGGGCGCGCCGCCGTTGCGGACGGCGCGCCGCCAGCGGATGAGCGTGACCATCGGCCACACTTCCAGCCCGACGACCAGCGCGAACAGCGCCAGCTTCAGCCAGAAGAGCCGCGAGGCCAGGTAGAACGCGCTGCCCTTCTCGAGCCCCCCGAACGCGCGCAGCAGCCCCGTGACCAGCCAGAGCCCGGCGGCCACGCCCCAGATGCTGTCGGCGGCGAACAGCCGCCGAAGCCCGTCGCGATCGAGCGGTCCCTTCAGGGCGCGGCCGCGCAGGAACACGCTCGACAGCCCGAGCGCCAGCGCCAGGTAGTGAAAGGCCGCGACGATCGCCGCGATCATCGCGCGTAGTCTAGCGGACTAGTGTCGCCAGCGGCGATCCTGCCCGCGCCGGCGCTCCGCGCGCATGGCCGCCAGCCGGTCCGCGAGCGGGATCTCCAGCCGCTCGGCCGGGCGCGCGGCATAGTCGAATCCCGGCAGCGTCACGCGCGGGATGCGTGTGCCGACGGCGCGCTCGATCGAGCGCAAGTCGCCTTCCTCGGCCGGCGACACCAGCGTCATGGCGTCCCCGACGGCCTCGGCGCGCGCCGTGCGGCCGACGCGGTGGATGTAGTCCTCCGCGGCCGGCGGCACGTCGAAGTTCACGACGTGGCTGAGACCGGTGACGTCGATGCCCCGCGCGGCGATGTCCGTCGCGACGAGGACGCGGCAGGTGCCGGCCTTGAAGGCGGCCAGCGCCTGCGTGCGCTGGGCCTGGCTCCGATTGCCGTGAATGCGGTCGGCCGGCACGCCCTGGCGGACGAGCCCCTCCGCCAGGCGGTTCGCGCGGTGCTTGGTGCGGGTGAACACCAGCGCGTTGCGCACCCCGGGCTGGCGCAGCAGCTCCACCAGCAGCGGCAGCTTCATCTCGGCCGCCACGGGGTAGGCGGCGTGGCTCACGCCGACCGCCGGCGCCGACGGGCGCTCGATGTCGAGCGTCACCGGCTGGCGCAGCAGCTCGCGCGCGAGGGCGGCGATCGCCGGCGGCATCGTCGCCGAGAACAGCAGATTCTGCCGCTGCGCGGGCAGGAGCTTCATGATCCGCCGGATGTCCGGCAGGAAGCCCATGTCGAGCATCCGGTCGGCCTCGTCGAGCACCAGCGTCTCGATCCGGTCCAGGCGCGCATACGGGCGCGAGAGGTGATCGAGCAGGCGGCCCGGCGTGGCCACGAGCACGTCGGCCCCGCGGCGGAACGCCGTCTCCTGCGGGCCCATCGAGACGCCGCCGAAGATCGCGGCGCCGCCGATGCGCGTGAAGCGTGCGAGCGCGCGACGATGCTCGTCGATCTGGGCGGCCAGCTCGCGCGTCGGCGCCAGCACGAGCGCGCGCGTGACGCCGGTGGGCCGGCCCAGCAGCCGCTGGAGGATCGGCAGGATGAACGCGGCCGTCTTGCCGCTGCCGGTCATCGCGCAGGCCAGGACGTCGCGGCCGGCCAGCGCGGGCGGGATCGCATCCTTCTGGATCGGCGTGGGCAGCGTGTAGCCGAGCGCATCGACGGCGCGCAGCAGGTCGGGGTGAAGATCGAACGACGTGAACGACATCAGTGAGAGTTCCTCGTGTGGGCGCACCTGGGCCCGTTCAGTCTTCCGCGAGATTGAGCACGCCCCACGAAGCGGAAGTGGCCGGGGAAACGCGGTCTGAGTTGAAGCCGAGGGCTCGCAGTGAACCGACGATCGAACCAGACGCCGCCCAGTATACACGCAGTGGTGAAATTCCAACTGACTAACGACGAGGACGAGCTAACGAGCGGGGCCGGGTAACGAGGAGGATCGGGTAACGAGGGGCGCCCCGGCTCCGCCGGGGCGTCCCGAGCCTCCAAGGGGGGCTTGGGGGGCTCATCGAGGCCCCCCATCTAACTAGGGCCTGAGCCGGCCGAGCTCGAGCGTGCCGTGCCCCGTCACGATCTGGCCAGCCGGGTCCACGACGTCGCCGACCAGGCGGCCGGAGAGCAAGCGCAACGCGACGCGCCCGCCATCCCGCAGGTCGAAGACCAGGTCGTCACCGACGATGCGCCCCAGGCGCCGAACGGTCGTCTCGCGGCCCTTCTTGCCCGGCAGCGTGAAGTAGCCGAAGACCGTGTCGCGACGGATGCCGTCGGCGACCGAGACCTCGACCCGCCGCGGAGTGCCCGCGGCGTCGACGAGCGTGCCCTGCCACGCGCCCAGCGTGAGGTCGGCGCGCAGGGGGGCGGCGGCGATGGCGAACGCGGAGGGAGCGACGGTGGACGTCTCGCCGCTGGGAGAGCCCGTCACGGCAAAGAGGAGGAGGAGGACCGCCCTGTGGAGCATGGCACTTACCGCACTTTCGTGGCACCCCAGCGGGCACGGGCGGCGCGCCGGGCGATCGCCGCACGCTCCGTGGGACTCAGTTTGGCTGCCCGGGCGCGGCCGCCCTTCAGGCCCCCGCGGCGGCCGAGCTCGACCGCGACGGGGTCCTTCATGGACGGCACCCGGGGGCTCGTATCGGTGATCCAGGCGATGAGGCGCTTCACCGCCCACGGCGTCTCGGGCGCACCAGCACCGGCCGGAGGCACCGCCGGTTCGTCATTAGGAAGATTGTTTGCTCGCTGGTAGCACGGCAGGTGAAACCAGGCGCCGTAGAGGTAGACCGACAGGTCGGCCGCGGAGATCGCGCCGGCGCAGGCAAAACAGCGGTCGGCGGCGGTCTCGGGACTCTTGCGCGGCTGGCCCATACCCGACCGCTCAAGCAAGCGCCGTACCGGTACGCGTGGCGAGGCGAGACGCTCTACTCGAGCTACCGTCTCAGGCCGCGCGCTCGCGGCGCTCCCGACGCTCCTGGCAGTCGCGGCAGACCGCCACCTCGGGCATCGCGGCCAGCCGGGCCGGCTCGATGGCGCGCCCACACTCCTCGCACGTCCCGTACTCGCCGTGGGCCAGGCGCTCCAGGCCCCGCGTCAGCCGGTTGATGCGCTCGGCGATACGCGCGCGGTGCATCAGGCTCATGTCCACGCGCTCGGTGGCCTGCGCGACGTCGCCCTCCTCGAACGGGCTCTCGCCGGTGCCACCCGGCTCCTCACGCTCGGCTGCGCGGGTCAGGCGCGCCAGCTCCTCCACGGCCGCGCGCCGCTCGGAGAGCAGGTGCTCGCGGGTCTGCTCCGGAGACGCGCGGCGGCCGCCGCGCTGCGTGCGGCGTCGTGGCGCGGATTCGGTAGCGTGCGAGTCGAGCTTGCCGCTGCCGGTGGCCGGGATGCGCTCCGCATCGGTGCGCTGCTGGTGTTCTGGTGTCTTCGCCATGGTGACGAAGGATAGCGAGCGGCGTGCCAGGGACTCGCGCGCGGCACCGCTGAAACTACGACAACACCTACGGCAGGAGCTTGAACAGGGGCTCGAGATTCTTGGGGTCGGGCCGCAGCGTCCCGATGCCGTGGCGCCGGTAGAGCTCGACCACGGCCTCGTTGATCGGCGTCGGAATGCCGACCTTCTTGCCTTCGGCCACGACGTAGCCGTTGAGGTAGTCGATCTCGGTGCGGCGCCCACGCATCACGTCCTGCAGCAGCGAGGGCCGGCCCCCCGCGCGCGACCTGGCGTCGCGGCTGATGTCGGCTTCCACTTCGGCGAGGCCCCGGCCCTCGACGGCGTCGAGGAAGCGCTGCGGGGCGATGGACCAGATCGGCTCCACCTCGAAGCCGCGCGCGCGACCGACACGGATCACCTCGGCGCCCAGGAACACGGCCAGCCGCCGCGGCCCCGGCTCCACGCGCAGCTCGGCCGTGCCAAGCCCGCTGAGGCCGGCGATGGGATTGGCCATGCAGTTGATCGCCAGCTTCGACCAGCGCTCACCGAAGAGATTCGTGGTCACGCTGGTCGGCGCCACCACGCTCAGCATCTCGGCCAGCGCGCGCGCTCGTGGCGTGTCGCGGCCGTCGAGCTCGCCGATCTTGAAGCCGGCGTGGCCGGCGTCCGTGCGCATGGCGTGGCCGGCCTCGTACATGCCGGCCGCGATGAGGATCACGCAGCCCAGCGTGCGCTCGCGGCCGGCCACGGCGGCGACGCGCTCGTCGTTGATGCCGTTCTGGAAATCCACGACGACGCCGTCGGGGCGCGCGAGGTAGGCGAGGCCGAGCGCGGTGGCCCACTCGGTGTCGTAGGATTTCACGGCCACGAAGACGGCGTCGAACGGCTGCGTGAGGCGCTGCATCTCGTGCAGGTGGAGCGCCTTCACCGGGATCACGTGATCGCCGCAGGTGCCGGACAGGCGCAGGCCCTCGCGCTTGAGCCGCTCCACGTGCTCGGGCCACTGGTCCATCAGCGTCACGTCGTGGCCGCCCTTCGTGAGCAGCCCGCCCACGACGCAGCCG
This sequence comes from Candidatus Rokuibacteriota bacterium, assembly GCA_003220265.1. Taxonomy (GTDB): domain Bacteria; phylum Methylomirabilota; class Methylomirabilia; order Rokubacteriales; family CSP1-6; genus AR5. Next base: position 24,090 of record QHRW01000112.1, read on the forward strand.
ATCGCGCCGGCGCCCAGGATTCCGATGCGCATCGCCATGGTGCCGGCAGCCTACCGCGCGTCGCCGCGCATTGACAACCCCCGCCGCGAGCCCCTAGAGTCGCCGCACAATGATCGACTGGTCCGGCATCTACCACATCCTCGCCACGCCGTTCCTCGACGACGGCGCGCTCGACGTCGAGGGCCTGCCGCGTCTGGTCGACGCGGTGCTCGGCAGCGGCGTCGCGGGGATCACCATCCTCGGCATCGCGGGCGAGGCGCATCGCCTGAGCGACGAGGAGCGCCGCCGCGTGGTGGACGGGGTGGTGAAGGAAGCCCGCGGGCGCGTGCCGGTGGCGGTCGGCGTGTCGGCCTCCGGCACGCACCTGGCCTCGGGCTTCGCGGTGATGGCGCGCGAGCACGGCGCCGACGCCGTGATGGTGGCGCCGCCCGCGGGCGCGCGCAATCTCGACGCCGTGGCCGAGTACTACCAGGCCGTCGCCGCCGCCGGGCGCCTGCCCGTCGTGCTACAGGACGAGCCGGTGACGACCCAGGTCGTGATGCCGCCTGCGTTCATCGCGCGGCTCATCGCCGAGGTGGACGCGGCACAGGCGGTGAAGCTCGAGGAGGCGCCCACGCCGCCCAAGATCACGCGGCTGCGCGCGCTGGGCGGGCGGCAGGTGCCGATCTTCGGCGGGCTCGGGGGCGTGTACTTCTTCGAGGAGCTCTCGCGCGGCGCGGTCGGCGCCATGACGGGATTTCCGTATCCCGAGGCGCTGCGCGCGATCCACGCGCATTTCGCCGCGGGCCGCCGCGCCGAGGCGCGCGCGCTCTTCTACCGCTGGCTGCCGCTGATCCGCTACGAGAGCCAGCCGGGCTCCGTGCCCGGCACGTCGATGGCCATCCGCAAGGAGATCCTGCGCCGCCGCGGCTGGCTCCGCTCGGCGCGGGTACGGCCGCCGGCCACGGCGCTGGACGCCGCCACGCTGGAGGAGCTGTCGGAGATCATCGCCGCAGTCGTCCCGGAGTGACCGGCGCCAGGCGGCTCGTCGGCGCGCTTGCCGCCGCCGGCGTCCGCCAGCTCTTCACGCTCTCCGGCAACCAGATCCTGTCCGTCTACGACGCGACGATTGGCCGCGACATCGAGCTGATCCACACGCGCCACGAGGCCGCCGCCGTCCACATGGCCGATGCCTGGGGCCGGCTCACCGAGCAGCCCGGCGTCGCGCTCGTCACCGCCGGGCCCGGGATGCTGAACGCGGTCTCCGCGCTCTACACCGCGCGCATGGCGGACTCGCCCGTCGTGCTGATGGCCGGCGCCAGCCCCCGCGGTCAGCGCGGGCGCGGCGCGTTTCAGGAGGTCGACCAGGTCGCGGTCGCGCGGCCCGTCGTGAAGGCGGGGTGGTCGATCGAGGATCCCGCGCGCGCAGGAGATGACGTCGCGCGCGCGCTGGCGCTGGCCGCAAGCGGCCGGCCGGGCCCGGTGTACCTCAGCCTGCCCGGCGACGTGCTCGAGGGCGCGGCGCCGGACGCCGACGGAGCATCATCAACGGCGGGCGGGGAGCGCGTGCTGCCCGCACTCGGCGAGCGAGACGCGCTGGCCGTCGTCGCGCTGCTGGCCGAGGCCAAGCGCCCGCTGATCCTGACGGGCCCGGCGATGGGCCGTGGTGCGCGATGGGCGGCGGTCGAGCGCCTGGCGAGCGCGGTCGGCGCGCCGGCGCTGCCGATCGAGAGCCCGCGCGGCGTCAACGACCCCTGGCTGCGCGGCGCCACGCGGCTGCTCGGCGAGGCCGACGTCGTGCTGCTCCTCGGCAAGCCGCTCGACTACTCGCTGCGCTTCGGCGAGGCATTTGCGCGCGGCGCGCGCGTGATCGCCCTCGACCTGGATGCCGTCGCCGACGCCAGGGGGATCACGCTGAGCCTCACCGGTGACCCGGCGCCGGCCGCCGAGCGCCTGGCGGCGGTGGCCGCCACCCGCGCGCGGCCGGTCACGGCGTGGCGCGACGAGGTCGAGGCCGCGCGGCGCGCGACCCCGCCGACGTGGGAAGCGCTGCGCCGCGCCGACGGCGCGCCGATCCACCCGTTGCGTGTGTGCGACGCGCTGGCGCCGCACGTCGCGGCGGGCGCGCTCCTGATCACCGACGGCGGCGAGTTTGGCCAGTGGGTGCAGGCCGGCCTCGCCCCGCGCGAGCGCATCATCAACGGGCTCAGCGGCTCCATCGGCAGCGCGCTGCCGATGGCCATCGGCGCCAAGCGGGCCCAGCCCGACCGGCCGGTGATCGCCGCGATGGGCGACGGCACGTTCGGCTTTCACGCCTTCGAGCTGGACACGGCGGTGCGCCACGGGCTGCCGATCGTCGTGGTGATCGGCAACGACGCCCGCTGGAATGCCGAGCACACGCTGCAGCTCCGCACCTACGGCGCCGAGCGCACGGTGGGCTGCGAGCTGCTGCCCTCGCGCTACGACCAGCTCGCCGCCGCGCTCGGCTGCCACGGCGAGCTCGTGCAGCGGCCCGATGAGCTGGCGCCGGCGCTCGCGCGCGCGCTGGGGGCGGGGCGCCCCGCCTGCGTGAACGTGCTCATCGACGGCCAGCCGGCGCCGACCTTCGGCGGCGGCGGCACGCGCGGGCAGGCGTGATCACGTCGACGTTCGCGAAAGGAACGCTCGAGCTTTTTCAGAAAACCCGAATCGATACGAAAGTATCCCGAGGCCGATGAACATCAGAACGTTCCCGATGAAGGCGCCCCCTCGTTGTGCGGGGGTGCTCAGCTCGTACTTCGGCAGACCCTGGCCGGGAGGGGGCGAAGTCAGCTGGGCGTAGGCGACCACGAGGAACACGATCGACAGTGCGGCAAGTCCCAGCATCCGGCTCTTCGGCCAGCGCTTCCAGATCGCCACCACCGTGACGACGAGAAAGCTCAGCAGTCCTGCCTTGATCACGAATTCGGCGAAGAACAGCATCACGTCAGCCGGCGCCTTCGCGGATCGCCACAGGCTCGTGAAGGCCGCCACCGTCCAGGCCAGGACAGCCGGAAAGAAGATCACGCACGCCATCAAGAGCAGGGCCTGCACGAGCCAGACGGACAGCGGACGTTTCATGACGGGCTGATCGTATGATGCAGCTCACGCTCGAAGGACGCGCGGATTTCGCTGCGGGGTGGTGGCGCCGGCCACATGGGCAGCCGGTCCGCCAGGCGATGCGTCAGGACGCGCGACCGGAAGTATTGCTCGTGGTCCCACTCGACCTCGGCCATGGTGAGCAGGCAGTCCGCGAACTCGGGGCGACCGGCGCGCACGGCGAGGCGCGCGGCCGTTTCGTATTCCACGATGTTCCGGCGCTCGAGCCGGCCGGCGCCGTACATCGGCGCGAGCCAGCCGCCCACGCCGCAGAACAGCGCGAGCGTTCGCCCCACGGCACTGGCCCGTCGCTCGCGTGCCGGGGACGGCTCCATCCCGATCCGTGCGAGCATGCCGCCGACGAGATCGCGGTGGTGCCACTCCTCCTCCTCGATCTGACGGATCCGCGCGCGCTCGTCCGGATCCCTGACCGACTGCCAGTGGCCGCGGTACGCCAAGGCCGCGGCGAGCTCGCCCGAGTAAGCGAGCCGGAGAATGGCTGCGAGTGCCTCGAGCGCGTTCCCCATGCGCCCCTCCTCCCGGGGAGGTAGGCTAGCATTTCCGCAGCGCCAAACTCCATGGAGGGATCACGATGACGATCTCCAGCCGCTTCCTCTTCTCGGCCGCGATGGACGTGACGCCGGATCGCGAGAAGCTCTTCCACGAGGTCTACGACACCGAGCACATCCCGCTGATCCTGCAGGTGCCGGGCGTCGTGTCGGCCACGCGCTTCGCCGTCCAGCCCTTCAGCATGGTCCTCGGCGGCGAGCGCAAGACGATGGACCCCCAGGGCGCCCCGCGCTTCCACGCGCTCTACGAGCTGGAGAGCCCGGACGTGCTGCTGAGCGAGGCGTTCGCCAAGGCAGTCGACCAGGGGCGCTGGCCCGGGCAGGTGCGCCCGCACACGAGCAACCGCCGCCATCTCATGCTGAAGCGGCTGCCATAGCGACGGGGGCCAGGGCGCGTATAATCCGCGGTGCCCCGGACCCGGCAGTGGCCGGGGGCGAGAGGAGCCCGCCGTGCGAGCGAACAAGCTGAGGGAGATCTGGAAGAGGGGCGAGGCGGTCGTCAATGGCTGGCTGTCGATTCCCAGCGCGTTCTCGGCCGAGGTGATGTCGCATCAGGGCTTCGACTCGCTGACCATCGACATGCAGCACGGCGTCGTGGATTACCAGGTTGCGGTGACCATGCTGCAGGCGATCTCCACGACCGGTGTCGTGCCCCTGGCTCGCGTGCCGTGGAACGATCCGGCCCGGATCATGAAAATCCTGGACGCGGGCGCCTACGGGATCATCTGTCCGATGATCAACACCCGGAAGGAAGCCCAGGCGCTGGTGGCCGCCGCCCGCTACTATCCAGCCGGGTATCGCTCGTGGGGCCCGGTGCGCGCCTCCATCTATGCCGGCACCGACTACTCGCCGGCCAAGGCCAACGACGAGATCGTCGTCATGCCGATGATCGAGACGGCCGAGGCCGTCAAAAACATCGACGACATCCTGAGCGTCCCGGGCATCGACGCCGTCTACGTGGGGCCCGCCGATCTCTCGATCACGCTCGGCTGCACGCCGAAGCTCGACCAGACGGAGCAGCCGGTGGTGGAGGCGCAGCAGGTCATCGCGGCGGCGTGCAAGCGCCACAACGTGGCGGCCGGCATCCACTGCGGGGTCTCGTCCTACGCGCTCAAGATGATCGCGGGCGGCTACCAGTTCGTCACGCTGGCCAGCGAGTCGCGCATGATGGCCGCACGGGCGGCCGACGAAGTCGCCGCGGTCCGCAAGAGCGGAGTCTCGGCAGGGAAGCTGCCGGCTTATTAAGTGGGGGGCCCCAACACCCCCCCGCCGCTCGGCAGCGCCCCGGCGGAGCCGGGGCGCGCCTCGACACGGTTCGACACGGCGCTGCGGGCGCGGACGCGCGCGCACCTGAACGGGTTCGCCCACCGGGCCCACGCGCCGGCGGAGCGGCGGCCGGCCGCGGTGGCGATCGTGCTGGTGCCGGACGAAGACGGGCGCGCGTGCTTCCTGCTCACGCGACGCGCGGCCACGCTGCGCGCGCACGCGCGGCAGTGGGCGCTGCCGGGCGGGCGGCTCGAGCCGGGCGAGAGTCCCGAGGCCGCCGCGCTGCGCGAGCTGCGCGAGGAACTGGGCGTGGTCCTGGACGGCGACACGGTCCTGGGCCGGCTCGACGATTATCCGACGCGCTCGGGCTTCGTCATCACCCCGGTCGTCGTGTGGGGCGAGAGCGCGGCGGAGCCGACGCTCAACGCCGACGAGGTGGCGCGCGTCTACCGGGTGCCGCTCGACGATCTCGATCGGCCGGAAGTGCCGATCCTGGTCACGATCCCGGAGAGCGAGCGGCCCGTGATCCAGATGCCGCTGCTGGGCACGCTGATCCACGCGCCGACCGCCGCGGTGCTCTACCAGCTCCGCGAGGTCGTGATGCACGGCCGCGCGACGCGTGTGGATCACTTCGAGCAGCCGGTGTGGGCGTGGCGGTAGTGCGAGCCGAAGCGCCGCCGCGGCGCTGAGGCGAGCCTGTAAACAAGATTGGGAAGCATTCACCGGTCACGCGGGCCGATGCCAGCAAACGAAGAATGGGAAGCATTCACCGGCCACGCTGACCGGTGCCTGAACGCGAGAATGGGAGAACAGTGATGGGAGCGCTCGAGGGCCAGGTCGCGATCGTGACGGGCGCGGGCACCGGCATCGGCGAGGTGACGGCGAGCATGCTCGCCGCCGAGGGCGCGCAGGTGGTGATCTGCGGCCGGCGTCAGGCCCCGCTCGACGGCGTGGTGAAGACGATCGAGAAGGGCGGCGGCAAATGCGCGGCGCGCGCGGTGGATCTGGAAGATCCCGACGCGGCGGCGGCGTTCGTCACGTGGACGCTGGAGCGCTTCGGCCGCGTGGACGTGCTGGTCAACAACGCCGGCCACTCGAGCCACGCGCGCTCCATCCGCTGGGTGGGCCGCAAGGAGTGGGACAGCGTGATGGCCGTCAACGTCCACGCGGTCTACGTGCTGACGCAGGCCGTGCTCCCCGGCATGATCCAGCGCAAGCGCGGCACGATCGTGACGGTCGGCTCGCTGGCCGCTCTGAAGGCCGGGCTCATCGGCGGCGCCCCGTACGGCGCGGCCAAGGCGGCCGTGCGCAACCTCATGCAGCACATCCACAACACGCTGCGCAACGAGGGCATCCGCGCGACGATCATCATGCCGGCCGAGGTGGACACGCCCATCCTCGACAAGCGCCCGCTGCCGCCGGACGCCGCCGCCCGCGCGACGATGATGATGCCGGAGGACGTGGCGCGCGCCATCATGCTGTGCGTGACGCTGCCGCCACGCACGGTGGTCGAGGAGATGGTGATCAGTCCGACGATCCTGCGCGACCAGAGCAAGGACCTGGCGGTGGCCGCCAAGGCGGGCGCCCCGGAAGGAGCGGTATGAGCATGGAGGCCTTCACGATCATCGACGGCGACAAGGCCGCGGCGGTCAACGCGCGCCGCGACGGCGATCACGTGTGGCTCGATCCGGCCGGCGTGAAGGACGCGCTCGGCTGGGAGATCCACGATGGGCTCCTCTGCAACGACAGCATGTGCATCCCGCTCGACAACGAGGCGAGCCTCGTGCGCGACGGTGCCATCGGCCTGGCCGGGCTGGCGGCGGCCATGGACCGCGCGCTCGCCGTCGATCTCGACGAGCGCGCGGCCTTCCTCGGCGGCTCGGCGCGCGAGCGCAGCCAGGCGCTCGCCGCGCAGCAGGCGCCGGACTTCGCGCTGCCGGATCTCGCGGGGCGCACGCACACCCTCGGCGAGCACCGCGGCAAGAAGGTCCTGCTCGTCGCCTGGGCCTCCTGGTGAGGCTGCCGTCTCGACCTGCCGGTCTGGCAGGAGCTGTACGAGGAGCTGAAGGGGCGCGGCTTCACCGTCATCACCGTCGCCCTCGACAAGAGCGCCGACGACGCGCGGCCGTGGATCGAGAAGGCCCAGCCCGCGCACCCCTCGCTCGTCGACACGCGGCACGTGCTGGCCGATCTCTACAACGTCGTCAACGTGCCGACCATCTTCTGGATCGACGAGCGCGGGCGCATCGTGCGCCCGAACGACGTGGCCTTCGGCACCGACACCTTCAAGCACATCACGGGGCTCGAGTCCGCGCGGCACCTGACGGCGCTGCGCGCGTGGGTGCGCGGTGAGACGCCCGCGCTCAGCGCGGAGGACGTGAAGCGCCACCAGCCGCTGCCGACGGCGGCCGATCAGCAGGCGCGGGCGGAGTTCGGGTTGGGCCAGTGGCTGTGGGCCCAGGGCCGCACGGCGGCCGCGGAGCGCCACTTCGTGCGCGGCGGTGAGCTGGCGCCGCACGACTTCACCATCCGGCGCGGCACCATGCCGATGCGCAACATCGATCCGATGGGCCCGCAGTTCCGCGAAATGCTGCAGGCCTGGGTCGGCGGCGGTCAGCCGTACTACCGCCCGCTGCCCGACACTGCCGCCAAACAGACGTCATAAAGGAGGATCCGACCGATGGGCATGCTCGATGGCAAGACGGCGCTGGTGACCGGCGCCGGGCGTGGAATCGGGCGCGGCATCGCGCTGGCGCTGGCGGCGGCCGGCGCCAAGGTGGTGGTGAACGACCTCGGCGCCACGCTGGACGGCGAGGGCGGCGACCGCAGCCCGGCCGACGTGGTGGTGCGCGAGATCAAGGCGGCCGGCGGGACGGCGCAGGCCAACTACGGCAACGTCGCCGACTTCGCGCAGGGCACCGAGATGGTCGAGCAGGTGGCCAACGCGTGGGGGCGCGTGGACATCGTCGTCCACGTGGCGGGCATCCTGCGCGACCGCATGGTGTTCAACATGAGCGAGGCCGAGTGGGACGCCGTCGTCGCCGTCCACCTCAAGGGCGCCTTCAACGTGACGCGCGCCGCGTCGACCCGCATGCGCGAGCAGCGGACCGGCCGCATCATCGCCATGTCGTCGGTGTCGGCGCTCGGCGCGCCCGGCCAGCCGAACTACGCGGCGGCCAAGAACGGGATCATCGGCCTCACGTGGTCCACCGCCAACGCCATGGCCAAGTACGGCGTCACCGCCAACGCGATCATGCCCAGCGGCGCCACGCGGATGATCGACTCCACGCCGCGCGGCCGCGAGATGTTCGAGACCACGGGCAAGTGGCCCAGCGAGCAGGCGATCGGCACCGAGCGCGATCCCGACAACGTCGCGCCGCTCGTCGTCTACCTGGCCAGCGACGCGGCCGCCTCCGTCAACGGCCAGGTCTTCCACTCCTTCGGCTACGGCTACACGCTGCTCGCGCAGCCGCAGGCCATCCGCCGCCTCGAAGGCAATCGCCGGCTCACGCCCGAGGAGCTGGCGAGGCTGTGGGGCGACACGATGGGCAAGGATCCCAAGCCGGCGATCGGCACCGCCTTCGGCCGCACGCTCAACGAGCGGCCGGCGGGGGAGTGGAAGGACATCGAGGCCGGCATCCGCGCCTGGAAGTGGGGCTACGGCGAGCCGTGAAGGGTGTGCTCCTGGTCTGCCACGCCAACACCTGCCGGAGCGTGATGGCGCACGCGCTCCTCGAGCGCATGCTCGCGGAGCGCGGGCTCGACGGGCAGGTGGTCGTGCGCTCGGCCGGGGTCTCGCCCTACGCGCGCGACGGCATGTACGCCTCGCTGGACGCGCGCCTGGTCCTCAAGGAGCTCGGCATCGTGCTGGCCGAGGACACCATCACCTCCACCGATCTCAAGAGCCACCGCGAGCTGCTGGCCGCGGCCGACGTGGTGGTGACGATGACCGCCGAGCAGAAGCGGCTGGTGGCCGCCCTCGCCGACGGCCACACGCGTCCGACGCTGACGCTGCGCGAGCTGGCCGGCGAGAGCGGCGACATCGGCGACCCGGTCGGCCAGGGCGAGGACACCTACCGGGCCTGCCGCGACGAGATCGCCCGGTGCCTCGACAAGGGCTTCACCGGCCTGCTCAATCGGATCTCCGCGAACACGCCGTAGTGGTCCGACGGCCATAGCGGCTGGCCGTCGTCGCGCCGTCCGGGCGTGTTGAGGACGACCCGGCTCGACACCACGCTGGCCTCCACCTCGCGGCCCGGCAGCAGCAGGACGTAGTCGATGCGGCGCCGCACGGTGGGGTCGGGCGCCCGCACGTCCTGGCGCGCGGTGGCGCCCAGCGCGTCAGGATTGGCCTCGCGAAACAGATCGACGAAGCCGTGGCCGAGCAACTCGCGCAGCGCCGGCGCGCTCTCGCCGGTGTTGAGGTCCCCCAGCAGGAGGATGGGCAGCGGGCCCGGCTGCGCGCTCACCAGCTCGGCCACGCGCTCGGTCTGGCAGTCATCGCGCGACGTGTGGGTGGAGTACACGGTGAGCAGGCCGGCAGGCGTGGCCACGTCCGCCCGCAGGGCCACGCGCGGATCGAGGCGGCGCACGCAGTGCGGCAGCTCGTAGACCTGGCTGCTCACGATCGGAAAGCGGCTGAGGATGGCCGGGCCCTCCACGAAGCCGAGGGCCCCCATGACGAGGCGGCCGAGCAACCGCCACGGGAACACCCGCTCGGTGGCGCGCGCGTGCACGTGGACGAAGCCCAGCGCCTCGGCCAGCCGCGCCGCCACGTCGCCGCGCCAGCGGCTGACGGGCGATTCCTGCAGCGCGACGACGTCGGGCTCCAGGACCCGGAGCTGCGCGACCATGAGCTCCAGCCGGCGCTCGAGGTCGTCGTCGTCGCCGGTCAGCCCGGACCAGGGGCCGCCGTGGAGCAGGTTGAAGGTGACCACGCGCAGCGGGCGGTCGTCCGCCGCCGTGGCGGCGGGCGCCGTCACGAGGCAGGAGACCAGCAGCAGACACGTGAGCCGGAGCAAGACACCGTCCGGCGCCGGGCCGAAGGCTACTTGACGGGGTAGCGGAACGGCGGCCAGCCGTCGCTCTTGAGCGGCGGCGGGCTGTAGGACGCTGTCCCCGGGGTCTTCGGCGCCGGCGCCGGCATCATCTTCGCGATGGGCCGTGCTGCGCTCGGCTTGGCGGTGGTCTTGGTCTTGGCTGCGGCTTTCGTCTTCGCTACGCGCTTTTTCATGGCGGCGCATGGTACCGCAGCCTGCGCGGAGTGGTCAATCGGTCGCCCCGTTCCTTGACTCTCCTCCGGGCAGACGCCTACAGTGAGCGAGGGAGGACGTCATGGGGTTTCTTGATTTCGTCAAGAAGCAGTTCATCGACATCATCCAGTGGACCGAGGAGGGCGACGAGGTCCTCGCCTGGCGCTTCCCGATGCGCGACATGGAGATCCAGCAGGGCGCGCAGCTCACCGTGCGCGACACGCAGGCGGCGCTGTTCGTGCACCAGGGCAAGACCGCCGATCTCTTCGGGCCCGGCCAGCACACGATCAAGACCCAGAACGTCCCGATCCTCACCGACCTCGCCAACTGGGACAAGATGTTCGAGTCGCCCTTCAAGAGCGACGTCTACTTCTTCTCGCTCCGCCTGCGCCTGAACCAGAAGTGGGGCACCTCCAATCCGATCACGATCCGCGACCGCGAGTTCGGCGCCGTGCGCCTGCGCGCGTTCGGCATCTACACCTTCCGCATCGCGGCGCCGCAGACCTTCTACCAGAAGGTCTCGGGCACCCGCGACACCTACGCGCTGGGCGACCTCGAGGGCCAGCTGCGCAACACGATCGTGGCCGTGCTCACCGACCACTTTGCCGAGAGCCAGGTGCCGTTCCTCGACATGGCGGCCAACCAGGTGGAGCTCGGCGCTGCCGTCGCCGACCGCCTGCGGCCGATGTTCGCCGACCTCGGCCTCGCGCTCGAAGGCTTCCAGGTCCAGAACGTCTCGCTCCCGGACGAGCTGCAGAAGCGGCTCGACGAGCGCATCGGCATGGGCGTCGTGGGCGACCTGGGGCGCTACACGCAGTTCCAGACGGCGCAGTCGATCCCGGTGGCCGCCGCCAACGAGGGCGGCGTCGCCGGCGCGGGCGCGGGCCTCGGCGCCGGCGTCGCGATGGGCCAGGCCATGACGCAGGCGATGGGCCAGGCCGCGCGCGCCGGCGACGCGTCGCCGGCCGCGGGCGCCGCCGCGGCGACGGGCGCGTGCCGCGCCTGCGCCAAGCCCGTGCCGGCCGGCTCACGCTTCTGTCCCGCGTGCGGCGCCGCCCAGGCCGCAACCTGCCCCCGCTGCAACGCGCGCCTGGACAAGCCCAGCAAGTTCTGCCCGGAGTGCGGAGCGCCGCAGGCCTGAACACCCACGCCTGCCCGTCCTGCGGGGCGCCCGTCACCTTCACCTCCGCGCAGTCGCTGCTCGCCGTCTGCGGTTATTGCCGCGCGTCGCTCATCCGCCGTGACCTCGACGTCTCCCAGATCGGCGTCATGGGCGCGCTCATCGAGGACGCCAGTCCGCTCCAGCTCCGCGCCGAGGGCGTGTGGCGCGCCACGCACTTCGCCGTGGCCGGGCGGCTGCAGGTGCGGTGGGAGCAGGGCGGCTGGAACGAGTGGTACTGCGTCTTCGACGACGGGCGCGCCGGCTGGCTCGGCGAGGCGGCCGGCGAGTACGCCGTGTCGTTCGAGACGACCGTGCCGGAGGCCCTGCCGCCGTGGAACACGCTGCGGCCCGGCGTGGCGGTCGTCCTGGCCGGGGTCGGCTACGAGGTGACCGACGCGCGCGAGGCCGAGATCGTGGGGGGCGAGGGCGAGCTGCCGTTTCGCGTCGTGTCGGGGACGACGACGCGCAGTGCCGACCTCCGCAACGCCACCGCCCGCTTCGCGACGCTCGACTACACCGAGGACACGCCGCGCGTCTACCTGGGCGAGGTCGTGGATTTTCCGGAGCTGAAGCTGCACGGCCTGCGCGAGTTCGAGGGCTGGCGCTGACGCCGCCGCCCGCCGCCGGCACGCTCACGTGCCGCGGCTGCGGCGGCACGCTGGAGATCCGCGCGCCCGGCCGCTCGGTCAGCGTCGCCTGCGGCAGCTGCGGCGCTCTCCTCGACGCGACGGACCCCGACTACCGGCTCATCGCGCAATACACGGCCAGGAAGGTGACGCCGCGGATTCCGCTCGGCACCCGCGGCCGCTTCGGCGCCGAGACGTACGAGGCGATCGGCTATCTCGTGCGCAAGACCGTGGGCGAGAGCGACACGTGGTTCGAGTACCTGCTGCACAATCCCACGCTCGGCCAGCGCTGGCTCGTGGAGTACCACGGCCACTGGGTGATGACGCGCACGGCCTCGGGCGTTCCGGAGACGTCGCGGCGCGACGCGACCTACCAGGGTGTGCGCTATCGCCATTTCGAGAAAGCCAACGCCGAGGTGGTGGCCGTCGTCGGCGAGTTCCCGTGGACGCCGCGCGTCGGCGAGCGCGCGATGGTGGACGACTTCGTGGCGCCGCCGCGGATGCTGTCGCGCGAGGCCACGGGCCACGAGACCACGTGGTCCACGGGCGAGTACATCGACGGCGCGACGGTGTGGAAGGCCTTCGGTCTTGCCGGCGCGCCGCCCGCCCGCATCGGCGTGGGCGCCGCGCAGCCCTCGCCGTACGCGGCGCAGGGCCGCGCGATGTTCCTGCTGGCCGTCTCGTTCGTGGCCGCCGCCGTCCTCGTCCACCTGCTGTTCGCGATCTTTTCCCAGCAGCGGCTGGTCACCGACATCACCGGTGAGTACCGGCCGAACGTCCCCGAGGCGGCGACGGTCGTCAGCGAGCCCTTCGACCTGCGCGGCCGCACGTCGAACGTCATGGTGGAGATCTCCACCAACGTCGCGAACTCGTGGGCGTACTTCCATCTTTCGCTGGTCAACGAGTCCACCGGGGTGGCCAAGAGCTTCGGGCGCGAGGTGGGCTTCTACTCCGGCCGCGACAGCGACGGCGCGTGGAGCGAGGGCGCCAACTGGGACCGCGCCTACCTGCCCTCGGTGCTGTCGGGCGGCTACGTCCTCGTCGTGGAGCCCGAGGGGCCGCATCCCGTCGCCTGGCGCGCGCGCCTCACGCGCGACGTGCCGCGGCCACTGTGGGTGTGGCTGGCGATCGGCGCCATGCTGGTGCCGCCGGTGCTCTTCCTGTGGCGCCGCGCCGCCTTCGAGGCCCGGCGCTGGAGCCAGAGCGACCACGCGCCCGCGAGCCGCGACGACGATTAAAGGAGGGGAAGGGGGAACCCTTCCAGGGTGCCCCTACGAAAAGGAGGGGAGGGGGGAACCCTTCTAGGGTGCCCCTACGAAAAGGAGGGGAAGGGGGAACCCTTCCAGGGTGCCCCTTCCAAAAGGAGGGGAAGGGGGAATGGTCAGGGCGTACGTGGTCTTCGGCGGCCTCGTGCTGGCGGCGCTCACCTGGACGCACTACACGGGGTGGGGGCCGAGCGACGTGACGGAGGAGAAGGTCAAATCGGTCCGCGACAACCCGGGGTCGTACCGGTCGGCCTATGGGGGGCGGTCCTACACGGGAGCGAAATGACATGACGATTCCCGAGATCCACTGGGCTCCGATGGTCGCCGCGCTGGTGTACGCCACGCTCGGACTCGTGATCTTCGGCGTGGCGTTCGTCGTCGTCGATCGCTTCACGCCGTACCAGCTCTGGAAGGAGATCATCGACGAGAAGAACTCGGCGCTGGCCATCGTCGTCGGGGCGCTGGCCATCGGCATCTCGATCATCGTCTCCTCGGCGATCCGCTGACGGGGCGCCGTCCCCATGTCCGCCGCGATCTACGTCACCGTCGTCGTCGTCGCCACCGCCGGCCTGGTCTACGAGCTGGTGGCCGCGGCGGCCGCCTCCTACCTCCTCGGCGACTCGATCACGCAGTTCTCCACGGTCATCGGCGCCTACCTGTTCGCGATGGGCATCGGCTCCTTCCTGTCGCGCTACGTCCGCCGCGGCGTGGCCGCGCGGTTCGTGGAGGTGGAGATCACCGTCGGGCTGGTGGGCGGCTGGGCGGCGACGCTGCTGTTCCTGGCCTTCGGGCAGACGCCGCACTTCCGCGTCGTCCTCTACGGCGTCGTCGGCGTGGTCGGCGTGCTGGTCGGGCTGGAAATCCCGCTGCTGCTGCGGCTGCTGCGCGGACGGCTCGTCTTCAGCGAGCTGGTGGCCCAGGTGCTGTCGCTGGACTACGCGGGCGCGCTCGTCGCCTCGCTGCTGTTCCCGCTGTTGCTGGTGCCGCGCCTGGGATTGATCCGCACCTCGCTCCTGATCGGGCTGGCCAACGCCGCCGTGGGGCTGTGGTCGACGTGGATCTTCCGTCACGAGCTGGGGCGCACGGCGTTCCTGCGCGGCCTCGGCGTGGCCGGCGTGCTCGTGCTGACGGCGGGCACGGTGGCGGCCGAGCGCATCACCACGTGGGCGGAAGAGCGGCTTTACGCCGACGAGATCGTCTTCACGCGCACCTCGGCCTACCAGCGCATCGTCCTCACGCGCTGGGCCGACGACGTGCGGCTCTTCCTCAACGGCCACCTGCAGTTCTCCTCGCGCGACGAGTACCGCTATCACGAGGCGCTCGTGCATCCCGCGCTCGCCGCTCACCCGGCGCCCCGCCGCGTGCTGATCCTCGGCGGCGGCGACGGCCTCGCCGCGCGCGAGATCCTGCGCTACCCGGCGGTGGAGTCGGTCACGCTGGTGGACCTCGATCCCGAGATGACGCGGCTGTTCGGCGACAACCCGCTGCTGCGCGAGCTCAACGGCGGCGCGCTCACCGACCGCCGCCTGCGCGTCGTGAACGCCGACGCCTTCATCTGGCTGAGCGCCACCCAGGAGACCTTCGACGTGGCGATCGTGGATTTTCCCGACCCGCACAACTTCTCGCTCGGCAAGCTCTACTCGCGCTCGTTCTACCGGCTGCTGCGCGCGCGGCTGGCCGCCGACGGGCTCGCGGCGGTGCAGGCGACCTCGCCCATGTTCGCGCGCCGCTCGTTCTGGTGCATCGCCGAGACCGTGCGCAGCGCGGGGCTGGACGCGCGGCCCTACCACGTCTACGTCCCCTCGTTCGGCGAGTGGGGCTTCGTGCTGGCGGCGGCCTCAGGCTGGACGGCCCCGCGCGCGTACCCGTCGGGCCTGCGCTTCCTCACGGTGGAGGGGACGCCGGCGCTCTTCGCCTTCCCGCCCGACATGGCCGCGGTTCCCGTCGAGATCAACCGCCTCGACAACCAGATCCTCGTTCACTACTACGGCGCCGAGTGGAGTCGCGTTTATTGAAGCTGGGGGCCCCGATATGGCCCCCAGACCCCCAGCGCTCGGGCCGGCCCGGCAAAGCCGGGGCGGCCCTCGTCAAGCCCCGTGTTGACACGCCGCCACCTCCTCGCCGGGGCGGCCCTCGTCAAGCCGTGTTGACACGCCGCCAGCTGCTCGCCGGGGCGGCGCTCGCGGTGGCGGCGGGTGGGTGCCGGCCGAGCGCGGCGGCGCCGATCGAGGGGGCGATCGTGGGCGCCGGCCATGGTCTGGGCCATCGCTTGCGCGACGGCGGGGCGTGGCCGCCGCCGGCGCGGACCGAGCGCGTCGCGGTGGTGATCGTCGGCGGCGGCGTGGCCGGCCTCGGCGCGGCCTGGCACCTCGCGCGCTCCGGGGTCAAAGACCTCGCCGTGCTCGAGCTGGAAGACACGCCGGGCGGCAATGCGCGCGCCGGCGCGTCCGCCGTCACCGGCTATCCGTGGGGCGCGCACTATCTGCCGCTGCCGGGTCCGACGGCGACAGACGTGCGCACGCTGCTGCGGGAGCTCGGCGTCATCGAAGGCGTGGCACGCGATGGGCGGCCGCGCTACGACGAGCGTCACCTCTGTCACGCGCCGCAGGAGCGGCTCTTCGCTCACGGCCGCTGGCACGACGGGCTGTTTCCCGCCATCGGCGCCACGGCGGACGATCGCGCGCAGCTCGAGCGCTTCCGGCTCGAGATGGACGGCTTCCGGCGCTGGCGTGACGGCGCCGGCCGGCGCGCGTTCGCCATCCCGCGCGCCGCCGGCGCGCCGGGCGCCTTCGCCGAGCTGGATCGTCTGTCGATGGCCGACTTCCTCGCCCGGCGCGGCTACACCTCGGCGCGGGTGCGCTGGTGGATCGACTACGGCTGCCGCGACGACTTCGGCACCGATCTCGCCGGCACCTCCGCGTGGGCGGCCGTCCACTACCACGCCGCGCGCGACCCCGATCCGGAGTACGGCGACGTCGTCCTCACGTGGCCCGAGGGCAACGGCTGGCTCACGCAGCGTCTGGCCGAGCCGGTCGCGGATCGCGTTCGCGTGGGCCATCTCGTCGTCAACGTCGAGCCCGCCGGCGATCGCGTCGCGGTCGATGCGTGGGACGCCCGTGCCGCGCGCGGCGTGCGCCTGCTGGCGCGCGAGGTCGTGCTGGCCTGCCCTGTCCTCGTCGCCGCGCGCCTCTACCGTCCGTGGCGCGAGCGGCCGCCGGCGTTCGCCGCGGCCTTCCGCTATGCGCCGTGGCTCGTGGCCAATCTCCACGTCGATCGCCGCCCGGCGGGCGCGGGCGGCGCCGCGCCCGCGTGGGACAACGTGATCTACGAGGGCGCCGGCCTGGGCTACGTCGACGCCATGCACCAGTCGCTGCGCAGCCACGACGGCCCGACCGTCCTCACGTACTACCGGCCGTACGCCGGCCCCGACCCCGCGGCGGCGCGGCGCGCGCTGCTGGACGCCTCGTGGTCGGCCCTGCGCGACGAGGTGCTGCGCGACCTCGCGCGTCCGCATCCCGATCTCGCACGCGAGGTGCGCCGGCTCGACGTGATGCGTTACGGCCACGCCATGGTGCGGCCGGAGCCGGGCCTGTCCACCGGCGGCGCCCTCGCCGCGGCCGGCGCCGCGCTCGCGGGACCGGTGCACCTGGCCCACGCCGACCTGTCCGGATTCTCCTTGTTCGAAGAGGCGTTCGACTGGGGTACGCGCGTGGCGGCGCGTGTGCGCGCACGTCTGCCACGATTCTCTTGACCTCCCGCCCGGCCGCGCCCTAGGGTCGATTCAATGCCGGATTCGTACGAAAACGTTCCCCATGGAGAGCCGAAGCCCGACGTGCCGCGCTGGGATCCCGCGGCCAACGTCCCCCGCTGGCAGCCGCCCGTCCAGGAAGCGTCGGTCGTCATCTCCGACGACGATGCCGCCACACGCCGCGCGCCGATCGCGCGCGTGTCGCCGCTCTCGCAGCCGTTCGACTTCTGGCGCGTCCACCCGTGGCTGGTCGTGTGGCTGTGCGTGTTCCTGGCGCCCGTGGCCGTGGTGCTGTTGCGCCTCGCCGACGAGTGGGGCTTCGAGGGGCTGGTGGCGCCGCTGCAGTGGGCGCTCCTCGCGTTCTTCGCCGTCGCGCTGCTGCGCGGCGTCCTCTTCAGCGCGCCGCGCTCGGCGATGCGCCTCGGCGTCGGCGTGGCGGCGGCGCTCGGTGTGGGCGCCGTCCTGCTGTGGCCGATGACACAGATCAGCCTGGGCCGGGTGATCTGCCCGTCCCGCGCGGGCAGCGACCGCGGCGTGCAGGCGGCGGCGGTCGCGCTCCAGGCATGGCAGCGGGGCGAGACCGGAAGCCGCGCGTGGCGTGGCGGCGAGCCGGACGCGGGGTGGCTCGAGACCGCGCGCAGGATCCGCCTGCTCGAGTACCAGCTCGTCGAGACCGGCTGCTTCGACCGCGTGGCGCCGATCGACGCGCACCGCACGTGGCACGACTTCCGGGTGACGATCCGGGAGGGAGAGCGCGCGCCGCTGTCGAAGCTCGTCGTGGTGCACACCGTGACCGAGAGCGGCAGCTGGAAGATCACCGGCGTCGAAGGACCGCTGCCGTGAGCGACTTCAGCGACATCGAACAGTTCGGGCGCGAGCATGGCGACTGCGGCGGCATCACGCCGACCGCGGTATCGCAGGACGACGGCGGCTTCGTCTTGACGCTGACGTGCGCGTGCGGCGCCTTCCTGGATCGCTGGATCACGGCGGAGGACGCGAATCAGCCGCTGCCGCTCCCCGAAGAGCTGATCGTGCCGGCCGCGGCCCCGGCGGCGCCCGCGCCCGCTGCGCCGCCGGCGTCCCGCGCGGCGCCGCGGCGGACGGTGACGCCCAGCGCGGATTACGACGCCGTGCTTCGCGCGGCCGTCGAGGCCGAGGAGGCGGCTCCACCCGCGCGGCCCGCCCCGCCGCCGCCCCCCGCGCCCAAACGCGCCCCGTCCCCCACGGCGCCCACGCCGGCGCCGAGCAGCGACCTCGCGACACTGGTGCGTGAGCTCCGGGCGAAGCCGCCCGGATCGGACGCGACACGGGCGCGCAGCGGACCGGCCAGGCTGAACCTCGATGCGACGATCGACACCGCGCTCAGCGAGCAGGATGCGCGCGCCAAAGGTGAGGTCAAGGGGCGCCGCGACTATCGCATCCTCTGGCTGGTGCTCGTCGTGCTCGTCACGGTCGGCGCCTCCACCGGGATCTACGTGATGACCGGCCCGGACACGCCGCCGGTGCCGCCGGCCGCCTCAGTGCCCCCACCGCGCCCGCCCGAGCAGCAGCGGCGCGCCGAGTTCGACGAGGTGATGAAGTCACTGCGACAGTTGCAGCGCGTCAGCTCGCTCGGCACGGACCCGGCGGTGTATTCGAGTCGGGTGATCTTCGCGAAGGTCGATGTGGAGCGCTTCATGGCCGAGACACCGCCCGGACCCAGCCGGAGCGGCGTGCGGGAGGTGCTCGACGTCCACGTCCTGGCTGCCGCCGCCTTGAAGGCGCGCGAGCTCCGGCAGAAGGACGTGTGGGAGGGGCTCGGTCGCGACACGGCCATCGACCTCTGCCCGGCGGTCAGGAGCGCCGTGGACTCCGCGGAGACGCTGGCGAACGCCTCGCGCGCGCAGGCGCGCGGCGTCGCGGTCGCCGCCGCGATCCCGCTGCTCTGGGAGTGCGCGGCCGAGAAGATCGCCGCGCTCGAGGCGGCCCCGGGCCAGTAGCGCGTCCGGCCAGCCGCGCGAGCGGCGCGCCCGTCAGCCGCGTCAGCACCCACTCCTTGCGAAAGCCGGCGCCGAGCGCGCGATAGAACTTCATCGCCGGCCGGTTCCAGTCGAGCACCGCCCACTCCATCCGTCCGCAGCGGCGGCGCATGGCGATGCGCGCCAGCGCCCGCAGCAGCGCGACTCCGGCGCCCCGCCCGCGCTCGCTGGGCAGCACGAAGAGATCCTCGAGATAGAGCGTGGGGCGCGCCAGGAACGTGGAGTAGGTGAAGAAGTAGAGCGCGAAGCCCACCGGCCGCCGCGCGCGGCGGCAGATGAGCGTCTCGAAATAGCGCGGGCGGCCGAAGCCGTCGCGGCGGATGCCGGCCGCCGTCGCCACGCACTCGTGCAGGAGGCGCTCGTAGTCGGCGAGCCCGCGGATGAGCGCGAGGATGGTGGGGACGTCGCGCCGGGTGCCTCGGCGGATCGTGAGGGCAGCGGCCACGCGGCGGGCGTCAGGCGGCCGCGACGGCCAGCAACATCTCGGTGTACGCGCGCGCCCCCAGGCGCACGTTCTCCACGGAGATGCGCTCGTCGTTGCCGTGGATGCGCCGGTATTCCCCCTCGTCGAGCACGAAGGGGCTCCAGCCGTAGCCCTGCAGGCCGAGGCTGCGGAACACCCAGTTGTCCGTGAAGCCGGTGAGGATACCGGGCGCGATGACGGCCCCCGGCATGCGGACGCGCAGCGAGTCGGCCAGCGCCTTGTACAGCTCGGTGTCGGGCGGCGAGAGGTTGGGGACCTTCGGCGTGCGCACGGTGGTGACCTCGATGCGCTCGTCGGCGATGACGCTCCGCACCCACGCCAGGATCTCGCCGGGATCGTCGCCCGCCAGCATGCGGCAGTCGATCTCGGCCACCGCCTCGGGCGGGATCACGTTGATCTTCTCGCTGGCCTTGAGGATGTTCACGGCGAAGGTCGTGCGCACCAGCGCGGCGTGCTGGCGGTTGGCCAGGAAGCGCGCGCGGAACGACGGCTCTCGCAGCGACGCCTCCACGTCCTCGTAGCCGGCCGCGTCCGCCTCCGGCAGCACGCGGGCGAGCTGGCGGAAGTACTCGGCGATCTCCGGCAGCACGCGCGGCGGCCGCTCGGCCGCGAGCAGCCGGCCGAGCGCGCGCACGAGCCGGTGCGGCGCCGTGTCCGGCCACGGCTGCGAGCCGTGCCCGGGCTCGCCGCGCGCGGTGAGCTTGAGGGGCAGGCCGGTCTTCTCCGAGATGATGATGATGCCGAGCGGCGCGCGATAGCCGGCGTCGTGGTCGATCCCGGCCAGCTCGGACAGCGCGTACTCGGCGCCGTTGAGCCATGACCGCCGCTGCTCGGCCACGAAGCGCGCGCCGAAGGCGCTGCCGGCCTCCTCGTCGGCGGTGGCCAGCAGGATCAGGTCGCGCTTGAGCGGGATGCGCGCGCGCTTGATGGCCAGCAGCGCGGCGAGCTGGGCGACGCCGGTGGACTTCATGTCCAGCGCGCCGCGGCCCCAGAGATAGCCGTCCTTGACGACGCCGCCGAAGGGATCGACGGTCCAGTAGCGCCGGTCGGCGTACACGACGTCGATGTGATGGTGGAGCACGATGCCGCCCAGCGAGCCGTCGCCCACGACCCGCGCGACGAGATTGGCGCGGCCCGGCGCCGACTCCGCGATCTCGGTCGCGATGCCGTCGCGCGCGAGCACCTCGGCCAGGAAGCGCGCCCCCGCGATCTCGTTGCCGGGCGGGTTCGTCGTGTCGATCGCCAGGTACCGGCGCAGCAGCGCGACGTTCTCGTCACCGAGGGCAGCCCAGTCGATCATCGTGCTCTCCTGCGGGCGGCTAGCTCGTGGGCGGGGACGGCCGGCCGACGTGCACGTGCGCGCCGGTGGCCACGCCGGGCTGGGCGGCGCGGAACGCGAGGAACGGGATCGAGCGCGTGCGCAGGAACTCCATGAGCGCACGGCCCTCGGCGCTGTCGGGGTGCACCGCGACGTCGAGCGCCTCGTGGTGATCGAAGCCGAGGCGGTCGTGCACCGGCGTCTGCCCGCGCGCACTGACCGGCAGCGGGCGATGGAAGCGCTCGACGAAGAAGCGCTCGAGCGCGGGGAGCTGGGCCAGCGACCACGCCGCGCGGCCGTCGTGCCGGATGAGCGTGGCGCCCGCGCGCACCTCGCCCGGCGCCGTGGGCGGCAGGGCCGCCAGCTCGCGGGCCGCCTCGGCCTCCGTCGCGACCATCTCCGCCTCGCGCATGGAGGTGCGCGTGCGCTCGGCGTCGTCGCGCGCGGCCGTCAGGGCGCGCTCGGCGCTCTCGACCTCGGCGGGCGCCACCAGTCCCTCGGCGACGAGCGCCTGCTGGCGCTCGAGCGCGCGCTCGGCGCGGGTCACCGCGGCTTCGCGCAGCGGCAGCAGCGCGTCCAGGCTCTCGCGATAACGGCGCGCGGCCTCGGCCTGCGCGGCGCGCGCCGCCTCCAGCTCGCGCGGGGCGCCGGGCGCCGGCGGCGACGCCGTCGCGGCGCCGGCGGCCAGCGTGGCGACGAGGCCGAGCGCGGCCAGCACGCGGCTCATGCCGGTTCGACGCGGAGCGTGGCGGTCATCACGTGGCGCGCGCCGGCGGCCAGCGTCACCGCGTCGTCGGCCGCGTTGGCGGTCTCGACGCAGAGCATCCGCCGCCAGTCCTCGGGCTCGAGGTCCGAGATCTCGGCGGCCTTGGCCGACCACGGGTTCCACACGACCGTGCTGGCCGACCCCGTCTTGTCCACGGCCAGCCGCCGGCGCAGCGCGGGATCGTGCACCACGCAGCGCGCCTGGGTGCCAAGGAACACGCGGTCCGTTTCACCCGTCAGCCGCAGCGGCTCGGCGGAGGCGCGCTTGCGCGTCATCGCCTCGACCTTGTCGATGAAGGCCGTGTTCTCGAGCCCCGTCACCGACGCCGTGCGGACGTCGCCGACGGCGAGATAGGTGTGCAGCGCCGCCTCGAAGGTGAACGGCGCGCCACCCGTGTTGACGACTTCCAGCGACATCGCGAGCGCGTCGCCCACGCTCACCCGGTAGCGCGCGCGGAAGGCGTGCGGCCACAGCGCGCGCGTCGAGGCGTCGTCGTCCAGCCCGAGCTCGACGGCGACGGTGCCGTCGGGGACGGGCTCGGCGCCGAGCAGCCGCCAGGCGCGCGCGCGGGCGAAGCCGTGCATCGGCTTGGTGCGGTCGGTGGCGTGCGGGCCGAACCACGGGAAAATCAGCGGCACGCCGCCGCGGATGGCCTTGCCCGGGGCGAAGGCGGCGCGCGACGAGAGGAACAGCACCGGCGCGGCGGCCGCGCGCGGCTGCCAGTGCGTGACGTGCGCCCCTTGCAGGTAGATCTCGGCGTCGGCGCGCGGGCCGGCGACGCGTGCGCGCTCGAGTCCGCCCGCCCCCTTGTCGACCGCGACCGGCTCCGTCATCGAGCGCCCTCCCGCCGGCATTCCTTGACCTGCCGGCTCCAGGGCCCTCAGAGTACCCCAGGATGGACGCGCCGGATCGTCCGCTGCTCTTGCCCGACTCCGTCGTGTTCACCTGCCAGCGCTCGGGCGCGTGCTGCCGCAGCGACTGGCTGATCGGCGTGGACGAGGGCGCCCACGCGCGCCTGCGCGACGTCGACTGGAGCGTGCACGACCCCGCGCTGCCGAAGGCCGGCGCCTTCGTGCCGCTGCCGTTTCCACTCCCCAGCGGCGAGCGCGTCACCTTCGCGCGGCGCGCCGACGGCGGCTGCGTCTTTCTCACCGCGGATACGAGCTGTGGCATCCACCGCCATCGCGGGGCGACCGCCAAGCCGCAGGTGTGCCGGGAGTTTCCCTACCACTTCGTGGAGACGCCGGACGGCGTGGCCGTCGGCGTGTCGTTCGCGTGCACCGCGGTGCGCGCGCACCAGGGGGCGAGCCTCGCCGCGCAGGCGGACGAGGTGCGCGCGGTGCTGGCCGGCAGCGCGCGCGTCGAGCGACTGCCCGACGCGCTCACGCTGTTCGGCAGCCTCGACCTCGACTGGGCGGAGTACCGGCCCCTCGAGGCGGCGCTGCTCGAGCTGCTCGCCGGCCGGCGCGCGCCGCTGCCGGTGGCGCTGCTGGCCGGCAGCGCGCTGCTCAGCCTCTGCATCGGGCTCACCCAGCTCGAGCGGGCGGCCCGGCGCGAGGGGCGGACGCCGAACGCCACGCTGGCCGGCGGCCTCGCCGAGCTGCGCGCGGACGGCTACCGCAAGCTGCTCGACATCGCCGCCGGCGCGCGATACCCGCGCCGCCCGGCGCTGACCTACCTGGCGCCGCTCTACACGTGGCTCGAGATGTCGCGCCGGCCTCGCGCCCGCCTGCCGCTGCTGCTCTCGCTCTACCGCAACTACTTCCGCTTCCGGCGCGCGCGCGGCCGCCTGGCCGACGCCATCGGTGGCGGTCAGCCCTTCGAGCTGGCCCAGGCGCTGGCGGTGCGCTTCGACGTCGGGGCGCCCGGCGTGGAGGATTTCTTGCGCGAGTACTGGAGCCACGTGGTGTTTCGCAAGACGCTCACGCCCATGCACGGGATCTTCCGCGGCTACCAGACGCTGCTCGCGCTCTACTCGTTCACGAAGCTCGCCGCCCGCCTGCACGCCCTGCGGGCCGGCCGGCCCGCCGTCGCACTGGCCGACGTCCACGCGGCCGTGCGGCTCGTCGAGCGCGCCTTCGTGCTACACGCCCGTTACACCGACCTTTTCCGCCTCACGCCCATGGTCACCGTCATGCTCGACCGCCTCTACCAGCAGCCCAGTTTCGTGCGCACGGCCACCCTGGAGCCACCCCGCGTTTCTTGACTTGAAGCGAGCCGAACGCATAGGCTCGTTGAAAGCTCCGCAACAGCGGGAAAACCGCGCTTCGACGGCCGGATTGACCGGCGCGCAGACCGAGGGGGGACGCCCCTCCGACTCAAGGGGAAGGGATGGCGAAGCTCGACGCGTTTTTCAAGCTGATGTTCGACACGGGGGCCTCCGACCTCCACATCGTGTCGGGGCAGCCGCCGATCCTGCGCGTGCACGGCGACATGGAGCGCGTGAAGTACGACCCGCTCGACGACGAGAACCTTCGCCAGATGCTCTACGAGATCGCGCCCGAGCAGAAGATCAAGACCTTCGAGGAGACGGGCGACGTCGACTTCGGCTACGAGATTCCCAACGTCGCCCGCTTCCGCGCCAACTACTTCATGCAGAAGTACGGCTGCGGCGCGGTGTTCCGCCAGATCCCGACCAAGATCATCACCGCCGACGAGCTCGGCCTGCCGCCGATCCTCAAGAAGTCGGCGATGCTGCACAAGGGCCTGGTGCTGGTCACGGGGCCGACGGGATCGGGCAAGTCCACCACGCTGGCCGCCATGATCGACCACGCCAACAAGCACCGCAAGGACCACATCATCACCATCGAGGACCCGATCGAGTTCGTGCACACGGCCCAGGGCTGTCTCATCAACCACCGCGAGGTGGGCATGCACACGCGCTCGTTCTCCTCGGCGCTGCGCGGCGCCCTCCGCGAGGACCCCGACATCATCCTGGTCGGTGAAATGCGCGACCTCGAGACGATCCGCCTGGCCCTGGAGGCGGCCAACACCGGCCACCTCGTGTTCGCCACGCTGCACACCACCAGCGCCGCCAAGACCATCGACCGCATCATCGAGGTGTTCCCGGCCGAGGAGCAGGCCCAGGTGCGCAACGGCCTGTCGACCGGCCTCAAGGTGGTGGTCGCGCAGAACCTCTTCAAGCGCGTGGACAAGAAGGGCCGCTGCGCGGCGCTGGAGATCCTGGTCTGCACCGCGGCCATCGGCAACCTCATTCGCGAGGGCAAGACCGTCCAGATCCCCTCGGCGATCCAGACCGGCAAGCAGTACGGCATGCAGACGCTCGACGACGCGATCATGGGCGTCCTCCAGAAGGGCTGGATCAGCGCGGAGGAGGCCTACGACAAGTGCATCGACAAGCAGAAGTTCCGGCCGCTCCTGAAGACGCCACCCGACGAGCTGAACCAGTAGGGAGGCCGAGAGCATGCGCAAACCCGAGATCGACGACCTGCTGGGCGCGATGCTGGATTCGCACGACAACGTCTCCGACCTCAACCTCACCGTCGATCGCCCGCTGCAGGTGGAGGCGGCCGGTGAGCTGGTGGCGGTGCCGGTCGATCCGCCCATCGAGACCCTGACGCCGTTCCAGACCGAGATCTTCGCGCTCAACCTGATGAACGGCGACCGGCGCCTCACCGAGCACCTCATCAAGTCCGGCTCGTGCGACACCGCGTACTACCTGCCGGGCAAGGCGCGCTTCCGCGTCAACATCTTCACCCAGCGCGGCAACTACTCGATGGTGCTCCGGAAGCTGGAGACCAACATCCCCACCGTCGAGAGCCTCAAGCTGCCGGAGGCCTTCAAGAAGATGCCGGGGGAGAAGAACGGGCTCATCCTGCTCACCGGCGCCACCGGCTCCGGCAAGACGACGTCGCTGGCCGCGCTGCTCAACGAGATCAACGCCACCAAGGCGGTGCACATCGTCACGCTCGAGGACCCGGTGGAGTACGTGCACCCGAACGTGAAGGCGACGTTCAACCAGCGCGAGCTGGGCCTGGACTACGACAACTTCGCCAACGGGCTCCGGGCCGCGCTGCGCCAGGCGCCCAAGATCATCCTGGTCGGTGAGATGCGCGACCGGGAGACGGCCGAGCTGGCGCTCAAGGCCTCGGAGACGGGTCACCTCGTGCTCTCCACGCTGCACACGGTGAACGCCGGCCAGGCCATCAACCGCATCGTCGGCATGTTCGACCAGGACGAGGAGAAGCAGACGCGCCAGCGGCTGGCCGACACGATCCGCTGGGTGGTGGGCCAGCGCCTGGTGCCGAAGATCGGCGGCGGCCGCTGGGCCGTGCACGACATCCTGTCCAACACGATCCGCTCCAACGAGCTGATCCTGATGGGCGAGCAGGAAGGCAAGACGTACTACGACATCCAGGAGGTCGGCGAGCCGTTCGGGATGATGACCTTCGACCAGTCGCTGCTGAAGTCCTACCAGGAGGGCCTCATCACCGAGGAGACCGCGGTGGCCTACTCGACGCGCAAGGCCATCGTGCAGCGGGGCATCGACACGATGAAGCAGCAGCGCGGCGAGAAGACCAGCGACGTCTCGGGCCTCCGGCTGGACGCCGAGTACAACCGCTCGGTCTTCGGCGCGAGGAAGAAGTGAGCGCCGAGAGCCAGGCCGGCGAGAGCCAGTACGAGGCGCGGCTGGCGCTGGTGTGCGAGGACGCGTCCGAGCGGCAGGCCGTCATCAGGGCGGCGCTCGAGCAGATCGGCTTCGCCATGCTCGCCCCCAAGAACACCGAGGACGCCGTCGAGCGGATCCGGCGCGACAGCTACGAGATCGTGATCGTGGACGAGCAGTACCAGGGCTCGAGCCCGTTCGACAACCCGGTGCTCGCCATCATCCGCAACATGCCGATGTCGCAGCGGCGCTGGATGTTCGTCACGCTGCTCGGCCGCCAGTTCAAGACGTTCGACAACGCGATGGCGTTCGCCCGCAGCATGAACGTCGTGGTGAACCTCAACGACCTGCCGCACCTGCCCGCCATCCTGAAGAAGGGCATCACCGACCACGTGGAGTTCTACCGCACGTTCCGCCAGGTCCTCGCCGACGTCGGCAAGCGCTGATCGCCCGCGCCGCCGCGGCGCTAGCCGCGTTTGCCGAAGAACTTGCCGGGGGAGATGGAGCCGGGCGGCTTGCGGCGGAGGGTGACGGCCAGCTCGTAGCTGCGCTCGCTGCTGGGGTCGGCGTTGTAGATGCCGATCCACAGCATGCCGAACTCCTTGCCGAAGCCGGGTAGCGTCGTTCCGCCCGCGCGGTGCTTCCGCGGCGCGAGCGGCTCGGCCCTGCCGGTCACCGGCAGCGTGACGAGCCACGCGTGATCGGTGGCGGCGTCGTTCTCCTTCAGCTTGACCTCCACGTCGGGCGGATCGGCCAGCGTGGCGCCGCCCAGCGTGACCGTGAAGAAGCGTGAGGTCAGCGGGCCGCTGGTGACGGTGAAGAGGTGCGGCCCGGTCCGCTCCTTCCAGTTGGTCATCGTGTGCGTCTGCTCCTGGGTGCTGCCCAGCTTCTCGCCGCGGGTGACGATACTCGTCTCACTGTCGCTCTCGATCAGCCGGCCCTGCACCCACGGACCGGGCTCCGGCAGCGCGTTGACGACGACGTCCTTCACGAAGTCGGGATACGTCTTGTACAGGCGACCCTCGGCCACGATGTAGAGGTACAGCTCCTGGCCCATCTGGTACGACTGTTCCTTCCCGGCCGTCGTGAACTGTGGGTTGAGCCGGGTGAGCGCATCGCGGACGAAGTTCGCTTCCTGCTTCTCGATGTGGGCCAGCAGCAGCGCGTAACCCTCGGCGACCTTGCCGCTCTGCGTGTCGGCGCTCTTCTGCAGCGGCACCGAGAGCAGATACGGGAAGCGCTTGACGTAGTCGCGCGAGGCGTCCGCGAACGTGACGCCACGGCTGCCCATGGCCTTCCAGCCCTCGCGGGCGGCGATCCACCACGGTGCCGCTTCGTGGGCCAGCCGCTCGAGCAGCGCCTCGCGCTCGCGCTGCTTCTCGGGCGTCTCGACGGAGATCTTGTCGCTGGAGAGGCGGATCTCGACGACAGCGGAGGTTTCGGCCGGCGCGGCGCCGCCGCTCGCCGCCGGCGTGCCGGCCACGCGTCGGCCGGCGCCGTCGGCGGGGATGAACGGCGCCCCGATGGCCGGCATCACGCCCGAGTTGGCCACCGGCGCCGCGGGCGGCTCGGCCTGGACCGCATCGGCGTACGTTCGCGCGCCGCCGCTCGGCGCCCCGACGGGCGGTCGCGCGGGCGGCGGCGACGGTGGCGCGGGCGGCGCGTACGCCGAGGGTGAGTACGTCGCATACGCATCCTCCGCCGGTCCTCGCGCACGGGACGGCGGCTCGGGCACCCGCGCGGGGGGGCGCTCGGACATCCGCTCGGGCAAGAGCTCGGGGACCCGTTCGGGCGCCGGGGCCACGAGCTCGCCCTCCCGGCCGAGCTTGCCGCGCAACGCGGCCAGCGCGAGCGGGCGCCCGAATGTCGCGGCGATCGTGTCCTGCAGCCGGGCGCAGTGGTCGTCGTCGAGCGTGTTCCAGCCCTCGATCAGCGCGAGCAGCTCGGTGAATGGGCGCAGCTTGTCGGGAATCGTCGCGGCCTCGCGCTCGGGATCGGCCGGCGGCGTGCCCGTCAGCACGCCCCGCAGCGCGCGCGCGCGGGCCTGGCACTCCGCGAGCGGGGCGAAGCTCCGCTCTTCGCGGTGCGTCAGCAACATCACGCGGTCGAGCAGGACGAGCGCGCCCTCGCACGACTTCTCCCACTCGGCAACCTTGGAGCGCCGGTGCTCGGCGACCCCGATCGCGGCCAGCACGGGCTCGAGGTCGCGCAGGCTGCCGAGCCGTTCGACGTCGAGCACGAGCGAGAGCGCGCCCGCATGCTGGAGCACGGCGTTGCGCAGATCGGTGAAGGCCTCGCGCGCCGCGGTCAGATCGTCGAGGAGGTCGGGGGAGGGCGGCAGCTTGGCGACGAGGGCGGAGGCGGCGCCGGCGGCTCGTGAGCCCAGGGCGGCGAAGTCGGCGCGAAGGGCGGTGAGCCTCCGGCCGAGGTCGTCATGGCTCTGCTTCACCATCCGGTGGTTCGCGCTTTGTGCACGACATCCTAGTATGCCATCCCCGCTCGGGCATCCGGTCAGACCCCACCCCCCTGACCCGGTCAGGATCCGGGCAATCTGTCCATGGGCCGCCGGCCGTAGATATCGAGAACTTCTGCTGGATCAGATATTTGACCGGCCGGGCGGGTTTGGTACCCGGCTTGCCTAGCGTTCCCCTCAGCCCAACCTCGGGCGGACCCGCAACCGGAGGAGATAGCCAATGAGCCGCGCCCTGCGCCCCCTCGTTCTCGTGGCCCTGTTGGTGGTGCCCTTCGGCCTGACCTCCTCGCGCGACGCCGCCGCCGGCACGCCCACCGACCAGCTCCGCGACCGCATCGACCGGGTCGTCGGCATCCTCGACGACGGCGACCTCAAGGCCAACCCGGCGGCGCGGCGGGCCGCGTTGCGGGGCGTGACGGGCGAGATCTTCGACTTCACCGAGATCACGCGGCGCGCGCTCGGGCGCCACTGGCAGACGGCCTCGGCGGGGCAGCGCGACGAGCTGGTGCGGCTGCTCTCAGCGCTCATGGAGCGCTCGTACATGGGCCGCATCGAGCAGTACAGCGGCGAGCGCATCGCCTTCGTCAGCGAGGTCGTGGACGGCGATCTCGCCACCGTGCGCACGCACTTCCTCACCAGGGGCGGCACGCCGATCCCGGTGGACTATCGTCTCGCCCGCGCCGGTGACCGCTGGCTCGCGTACGACGTGACCATCGAGGGCGTGAGCCTGGTGGCGAACTTCCGCGCGCAGTTCAACAAGATCATCCAGACCTCCTCGACGCAGGGGCTCGTGGAGCGCTTGCGGGCGCGGCAGGAGTGAGTGATAGACTCTCCAGACCTTTCGACCCAGGAGGAACGAGCAATGGGCTCGGCGGCACGGTGGTGGCTCGTGGCGGCGATGGTGGTGGCGACGTTCGTGGGCAGCGGAGCAGCGTGGGCCGGCGCGCCGACCGATCAACTGCGCGGACGGATCGACCGTGTGCTCAAGGTGCTGGAGGGCGAGCTGAAACAGGAGGGGCGATCCGAGGAGCGGCGCGTCGCCATCCGCAAGATCGCCGACGAGACGTTCGACTTCCGCGAGATCTCGCAGCGCTCGCTGGCCCGCCACTGGCAGAGCCGCACGCCCGGCGAGCGTGACGAGTTCGTGCAGCTCTTCAGCGGTGTGCTCGAGCGCGCCTATATCGGCCAGATCGAGCAGTACAGCGGCAGCGAGAAGGTGCAGTACGTGGGCGAGACGCTCGACAGGCACCAGGCCGTCGTGCGGACGCGGATCGCGACCAAGGCGGGCACCGAGGTCCCGGTGGACTACCGGCTGCATCGCGTCGGCGAGCAGTGGCTCGTCTACGACGTGGCCATCGAGGGCATCAGCCTGGTCTCGAACTACCGCGCCCAGTTCGACCGGATCATCCGCAGCTCCTCCTACAAGCAGCTCGCCGACAAGCTCAAGGCGAAGAAGGACGAGGCCCGCGAGGCCGACGGCGCCGTCGTGAAGCGCGCGTCGACGCAAAAATAGCGGCGGTGAGCGCGGCGGCGCGCGAGACGTACCGGCGCATCGCCGCCAACCTCGCCACGGTCATGCGCGGCCAGGAGCTGGCCATCCGCCGGCTCCTGGCCGCCTTCGCCAGCGGCGGCCACGTGCTGCTGGAAGACTATCCGGGCACCGGCAAGACGACGCTGGCCAAGGCGCTGGCGCGCTCGATCGGCGCCGCCTTCAAGCGCGTGCAGTTCACGCCCGACCTGCTGCCCTCCGACATCCTGGGCGTCTCCGTGTTCGACCCCGCGGCCCAGACGTTCCGCTTCCACGAGGGGCCGATCTTCACGCACATCCTGCTGGCCGACGAGATCAACCGGGCCTCGCCCCGCACGCAGTCGGCGCTGCTGGAGGCCATGGCCGAGAGCCAGGTGTCGGTGGACGGCGCCAGCACCCGCTTGCCCGAGCTGTTCTTCGTCATCGCGACCCAGAATCCGGTGGAGTTCCGCGGGACCTATCCGCTGCCCGAGGCCCAGATGGACCGCTTCGCGCTGCAGTTCGGGCTCGGGTACGTCGAGGCCGCCGACGAGGTGGCCATCCTCGCCGCGCAGGCCGAGCGCCACCCGCTCGACGCGCTCGCCGCCTGCGTGTCGCTGGACGAGGTGCTGGCGCTGCGCAAGAGCGTGCGGGCCGTGCGGGTGAGCGACGAGGTGAAGCGCTACGCCGTCGATCTCGTGCGGCGCACGCGCACGGCGCCCGGCGTGCAGCTCGGCGCCAGCCCCCGCGCGTCGCTGGCCCTGATCGGCGCCGCGCAGGCGCTGGCCCTCTTCGACGGCCAGGCCTTCGTGGCGCCCGAGCACGTGCAGGAGCTGGCGGTGCCGGTCATCGCGCATCGCCTCGCGCTCGATCCCCAGGCGCGCTTCGCCGGCGCCACCACCTCGGCCACCGTCGAGGAGATCGTCAAGTCCGTGCCCGTTCCGGCCTGACGCCGTTGCGGCGGTTCTGGTATCGCAACTTCCGCGCGGTGTCGGGGCTGCAGTACCGGCTCGGGCGGCGACTGACGCCGGCCGGGCAGCTCGTGGCCGCCGGCATGGTGGCGGCGGTCATCGTCGGCATCAACATGCGGCTGACGGTGTCGTACCAGGCCCTGACCTTCTTCGCCGCGTTGCTGGCCGTGGCCGCCGCCCTCTCGCTGCGCCCGCCGCCGCGACTGGACCTGCGCCGCCGCCTGCCGCGCTTCGTGACGGCCGGCGAGCCCGCCAGCTATCTGGTGACCGTTCGCAATCCCGGCACGCGCGTCGCGCGCGACCTGGCGCTGGTGGAAGAGTTTCCCGACCCGCGCCCCTCGTTCGAGGAGTTCAGCATCACGCCCGAGCCCGACGAGGCGCGCCGCAATCGCTTCGATCGCGCGCTCAAGTACTTTCGCTGGACGTGGCTGATCACCCAGCGTCGCCGGGTGACGGTCGCCGAGCAGCCGTTGCCGGCGCTCGCGCCCGGCGGCCAGGCCGAGGTCCGGCTGACGCTGACACCCCTGCGCCGCGGGCGCGTGACGTTCACGGCCACGTCGGTGGCGCGCCGCGACCCGCTGGGTCTCGTGCGCGCGCTCCGGCGGCAGCGGGCGCTCGACACGCTGCTCGTCCTTCCCAGGCGCTATCCGCTGCCGGCCATCGCGCTGCCCGGCGCGCGCCGCCATCAACCCGGCGGCGTCTCCCTCGCGTCCTCGGTGGGCGACTCCGAGGAGTTCGTGGCGCTGCGCGACTACCGGCCGGGTGACCCGCTCAAGCGCATCCACTGGCGCTCGTGGGCGCGCACGGGCCGACCGGTCGTGCGCGAGCACCACGACGAGTTCTTCGTCCGCCACGGCCTCGTGCTCGACACGTTCGTGGACGCGCCGACGCCGGCGTTCGAGGAGGCGGTGTCGGTGGCCGCCTCGTTCGCCTGCACCATCGGCACGCAGGAGTCGCTGCTCGACCTCCTCTTCGTCGGCGCCGAGGCGTACTGCGTGACGGCCGGCCGCGGCGTCGGCCACGTGGATCGCCTGCTGGAGATCCTGGCCGCCGTGCGGCCGTGCCGCGAGGGCGGCTTCGCCACCCTCACGCGGCTGGTGCTGCAGCGCGAGAGCGTGCTGAGCGGGGCGATCTGCGTGCTGGTCGCCTGGGACGAGGCCCGCCGCGACCTCGTCGCCCGCGTGCGCGCCCTCGGCGTGCCGACGCTAGCGCTGGTTGTCACGGACCGGGATCCAGAGGGTGACGAGGGCCGCCCCGAAGGGCGCCACGGCTCCGCCGGGGCGCCCCGAGCCGCCGGGGGGGTATGGGGGGCCATGTCGGGGCCCCCCATTTTGGATAACGTCCATCACCTGCGCGTTGGCCACATCGCCGAGGGATTGGCGGCGCTCTGATGCCCCCGCTCGTCGTGGGCGCCGTGCTCGTGTTCTGGGGGTGGCAGACCGGCGTGCCCGTCGTCGGCGTGGCGATGGCGGCGGCGCTGGAAGCGCGCACGCTCATCGCCTCGCGCTGGGAGCTCACGCGCAGCGACTTCAACCGCGCCTCCGACCTCAGCGCGGTGCTGCTCGTGCTGATGGGGATCTACCAGGCGATCGCCAACGACTCGTCGCGCGCGGTGACGGGCATCATCCAGTGGCTGCCGCTCATCGTCTTCCCCTTGATCGCGACCCAGCTCTACAGCGCGGCCGGCCGCGTCGAGGTGGCGGTCTTCTTCTGGTCGCAGCGCACGCGGCCGGGCCCCACGCCGGCCGTGGACCTGGCGCCGGCGTACTTCGGCCTCTGCCTGCTCGCGGCCAGCACCGCCAACGCGCGGACCACCTTCTACGCCGGCCTGGTGTGCCTGTCCGCCGTCGCCCTCTGGCGCGTGCGCGGGCGGCGCGGCGTGCTCGCCTGGGGCGCGGCGCTGGTGGTGGCGATCGCGCTGGGCTGGGTCGGCCACGTCTGGCTGGCGGCCGGTCAGCGCGAGCTCGAGCGCCGCGCGCAGGCCTTCTTCCTCAACTGGATTCGTCGGGGGGACCTCGATCCCTATCGCAGCACGACCGCGCTGGGCGACCTCGGGGAGCTCAAGCTCTACGACACCATCGTGATGCGGATCGAGCCCGGCGCCGACACGCGCATGCCGATGCGGCTTCGCCAGGCGAGCTACAACGTCTACCACGGCCCGGCGTGGCTTGCCGTCGACGCGCCGTTCCGGCGCGTCCAGCCCGAAGCCGACGGGGCCACGTGGCTGCTGCGGCGCGACAGCGATCCTGCCGGGCGCGTGACGATCGCCGCGTACCTCGCGCGCGGCCGCGGCCTGCTCGCGCTGCCCGGCGGCGCCACGCGGCTGGACGAGCTGATGGTCGTCGGCCTCTCGCAGAATCGCCTGCGCGGCGTGCGCGTCGAGGAAGGTCTCGGCCTCGTCACGTACACGGCACACTTCCCGCCCGGCGGCAGCGACGAGAGCCCGCCGAACGACGCCGACCTTCGGATCCCCGTGCTCGACGCCGGCCTGCTCGATGACGTGGTCCGCGGCCTCGGGCTGCGCGGCCGGGCGCCGGCGGACATCGTGAGCGCCGTGCACGCGCATTTTCGGGGGCCGTTCAGGTACTCGCGCTACCTCCCCGGCGCGCGTCCCGGCCGCAGCGCGCTGGAGGATTTCCTGCTGACGCGCCGAACCGGGCACTGCGAGTACTTCGCCACCGCCACGGTGCTCCTCCTGCGCGCCGCGGGCGTGCCGGCCCGCTACACGGTGGGCTACGCGGCCCACGAGTGGAGCAGCGTCGAGCGGCGGTGGATCGTGCGCGCGCGCGACGCGCACGCGTGGGCCGTCGCGTGGGTCGATGGCGCGTGGACCGAGGTCGACACCACGCCGCCCGACTGGATCGACGCGGAGGCCGGCGCGGAGTCGATGTGGCGGTGGCTCGGCGACGTGTGGGAGTGGGCCAAGTTCGGGGTCGCGCGCTGGCGCTGGAGCGAGCGCGAGGATCGGCTGACCGGGAGCCTCGGCTGGCTGCTGATCCCGCTGAGCGCGATCCTCGTGTGGCGGCTGTGGGCGCGCCGCCGCATCGGCCGCGCGCGGGCCGCGGCGCCGGCGGCGGTGGGCGTGCCCGGCCGCGGCGACGATTCCGAGTTCTATGCCGTCGAGCGCCGCCTCAGCGAGCTGGGCTTTGCGCGCCCGCCGGCGGACCCGCTGCCCCGCTGGCTCGACGCCGTGCGCGAGGCGCCGCGGCCGGACGTGGCGACGGCGGCGCTGCCATCCCTGCTGGCGCTGCACTATCGCTACCGGTTCGATCCCGACGGGCTGACGGACGCGGAGCGAGGGCGGCTGCGCGCCGAAGCCGAGCGATGGCTCGCGGCCCACGCGTCAGTGCCAGCTTCGCCGCCCGCGGGAGCGCCTTGATCGCGGCCTCGCGCCGGCTCGCCTGCGCGCGGTCGCGGCACGCCTCGATCCAGGCCAGCCGCACGGGGCGACGGGCGCGGGTATACTTCGACGCCGAGCCGGCGTTGTGCGCGTCCAGCCGTCGCGCGAGCGACGTGGTGATGCCCGCGTAGAGGGAGCCGTCGGCGCAGGCCAGGAGGTAGCAGAACCATCGCGCCGAGTCGATCCGCATCCGTCGCCGATGCTAGCACCCTCGCCGCCGCCGACCTCGAAGCGCGGCGCGCGAGCCGCTTCCGCCACCGGCCCGGCCTCCGGGTCCGCAGCGCGCGCGCGGCCCTGGATTTCGTGGAGTCCGTCGGCGTGTGCTCCACGTTCTATTGCTTCCCCGAGGGCGTGGCCTGCCTGTGGGAGGCCGTGGTCGGCCGCGCGCGGCCGCGCTGGCCGAGGCGCTCCCACCACGACGACGGCGTGGGACTGACGTGGCGTCTCAAGGACGACCTGCCGGCGGCGCGCCGCGTGTACTACGGCAAGCTGCTGCGCGGACGGCCCGTGCTGGTCGCGCTCGATCTGTTCCCCGCCTTCTACGCGCTCGCGCGCGGCCGCCAGCGCGCGCGGGACTACACGACCGAATACGAGGCCGGCCGCCTGTCGCTCACCGCCAAGCGGCTGATGGACTCGCTCGTGCGCGAGCATCCGCAGTACACGCGCGAGCTCCGCGCCAACACGTTCCTGCTCGACCCCGGCCGCACGCGCGAGTTCGAGCGGGCGATGGCCGAGCTGCAGCAAGGCCTCTGGGTGGTGAAGACGGAAGAGCGCTACGAGCCGACGTTCTCCTATCGCTGGGATCTCGTCGAGGCGTGGCTCCCCGAGCACGTCGCCGAGGGGCGGCGACTCACGCGCGCGGCCGCGCTGGACCGGCTGCTCGAGCGCTACGTGGCCGGGGCCACGTACGCGAGCCCGCGGCGCCTCGCGCGCCTGCTGGGCGTGCCGGACGCGGAGATCGCCGCCGCGGTGGCGCGCCTGACGCGGGCCCGCAAGCTGTTGCACACGACCGTTCCGGGCTGGCCCGGCACCTGGCTCGTGTCGCGCTGAGGTACAGGTCCGGGTCTGCAGGGCACGGCCGTTGCACCACATCGCGGCATGTGGACCGCCGTCCGGCTGGTCGTGGTCGCGGCGTGGATGGCGGGGATCCTGGCCGGCTGCTCCGAGAAGACGCCGCCGGCGCCCACCGCGGTGCCGGTGGTCGTCGCGACGGCGGTCACGAAGCCGATGCCGGTGCGCGTGCAAGCGGTGGGCAACATCCTCGCCGCCGAGTCGGTCACCGTTCGCTCGCAGGTGACCGGCCAGCTCTCGGCGGTGCATTTCACCGAGGGGCAGGACGTCAAGCGCGGCCAGCTCCTGTTCACCATCGATCCGCGCCCGTTCGAGACGCAGCTCCAGCAGGCGCAGGCCGAGCTGACGCGCGTGCTGGCCGCGGCGGAGTTCGCGCGGCGTGAGGCCGCGCGCTACCAGGAGCTCTTCAACCGCGGGCTCGTCGCCCGCTCGCAGTACGAGCAGGTGGCGAGCAACGCCGCGTCCGCCGAGGCCATGGCCCGCGCGGCGCGGGCCGCCGTGGACAACACGCGCCTGCAGCTCTCCTACACGGCGGTGCGGGCGCCGCTCGACGGCCGCAGCGGCCGCGTGCTCGTCGATCGCGGCAACCTCGTGCAGGCCAACGCCACGGACCTCCTGGTCATCAACCAGCTGCGCCCGATCGAGGCCAGCTTCGCCGTGCCCTCCGACTACCTCAACGAGATCCGCCGCCGGGCGGAACAGAATGAGCTGGAGGTCACCGCCACGCCGGCCGGCGATTCCACTCCGGCCGCCGGCCGCCTGACCTTCGTCGACAACCGCGTCGATCCCCAGACGGGCACCATCCAGCTCAAGGCCACGTTCGCGAACGAGGACGCGCGGCTGTGGCCCGGGCAGTTCGTCACCGTCGTCGTCACGCTCGGCATCGAGCCGAACGCGCTCGTGGTGCCGTCGGCGGCGGTCCAGGCAGGCCAGCAGGGCACCTACGTGTTCGTCGTCAAGCCGGACGGCACCGCGGACTTGCGGCCGGTGGCCGTGGCGCGGCAGGTCGCCGACGAGACGGTGCTGGCCAAGGGACTGAATCCGGGCGAGACCGTCGTGACCGACGGGCAGCTGCGCCTGGCGCCCGGCTTGCGCGTGGAGGTCCAGAGCCAGCCGCAGCCGTCGGCATCGCCGGCCATGCCGTCGCCTGCGACGCCGGCCGGAAAGCCGTGAGCTTCACCGCGCTGTTCATCCGGCGCGCGGTCATGACCACGCTGATCATGGCCGGCGTCCTGTTCTTCGGCCTGCTGGGCTACCGCGAGCTCCCGGTGAGCGACCTGCCCACCGTCGATTTCCCGGCCATCACCGTGACCGCGGCGCTGCCCGGGGCCAGCCCGGCGACGATGGCCGCCTCGGTGGCGACGCCCCTCGAGCGGGCGTTCTCGTCGGTCGCCGGCATCGACACGATGACGTCGACCAGCACCGAGGGTCGCACGCAGATCTCCATCCTGTTCGCGCTCGACCGGGACATCGACGCCGCCGCCTCCGACGTGCAGGCGGCGATCGCCCAGGCCCAGCGCGACCTGCCTCCCGAGATGCCGACGCCGCCCTCGTTCCGCAAGGTGAACCCGGCCGACCAGCCGGTGATCTACATCGCGCTCAGCTCGGTGACGCTCCCGCTGTCGAAGGTGAACGAGTACGGCGACACGTTGATGGCCCAGCGCCTCTCGACGGTGTCGGGCGTCGCCGAGGTCCAGATCTACGGCGCCCAGAAGTACGCCGTCCGGATCCAGCTCGACCCGCGCCGCCTCGCCGCGCTCGGCCTGGGCGTCGACGACGTGGAGACGGCTGTCCGCGACGCCAATCCGAACCTGCCCACCGGCACGCTCGAGGGCCGGCGTCAGGCGTTCACGATCGAGGCGACCGGCCAGCTCCACGAGGCAGCCGCCTTCCGCCAGGTGGTGGTGGCCTATCGCAACGGCTCGCCCGTGCGCCTGTCGGATCTCGGCCGCGTCGTGGACGGCGTCCAGGACGACCGCGTGGCGAGCTGGTACAACGGCACGCGCGCGGTGGTGCTGGCGATCAAGCGGCAGCCGGGCACCAACACCGTCCAGGTGGTGGACGGCATCAAGCGCGTGCTGCCGCAGCTCCGCTCGCAGATCCCCACCGCCGTCGCCGTGGACGTGCTCTACGACCGTTCGGAGGCCATCCGCGAGTCGGTCCGCGACGTGCAGCTCACGCTGGTGCTGGCCATCGCCCTCGTGGTGCTGGTGATCTTCGTCTTCCTGCGCAACCTCTCGGCCACGATCATGCCGGCGGTGGCGGTGCCGCTGTCGATCGTCGGCACCTTCGGCGTCATGCGGACGCTCGGCTACAGCCTCGACAACCTCTCGCTGATGGCGTTGACGCTGTCGGTCGGCTTCGTCGTGGACGATGCCATCGTCGTGCTCGAGAACATCGTGCGCCACGAGGAGCAGGGCATGAGCCGGATGGAGGCGGCCCTGGCCGGCTCCCGGCAGATCGCCTTCACCGTGGTGTCGATCACGCTGTCGCTGGTGGCGGTCTTCATCCCCGTGCTGTTCATGGGCGGGATCCTCGGCCGCCTGCTGCGCGAGTTCGCGGTGACGATCGCGGTGGCGATCCTGATCTCGGGCGCGGTCTCGCTGACGCTGACGCCCATGCTGGCGAGCCGCTTCCTGAAGGCCGGCGCCGAGCGCCGCGGGCGGATCTTCCAGGCGAGCGAGCGCGCGTTCGAGGCGATGCTCGGCGCCTACCGGCGCACGCTCGACTGGAGCCTGCGGCGGCGCGGCCTCGTGCTGATCGTGTTCGCGTTGAGCCTGGCCGCCACCGCCGGCCTGCTCGTGCTGATCCCCAAGGGCTTCATCCCCAGCGAGGACACCGGCCGCATCGTCGCCTTCACCGAGGGGCCGCAAGACACCTCGTTCGAGGCGATGGTGGAGCGCCAGCAGCAGGCGGCGGCGGTCGTCGCGGCCAACCCGGCCGTGGAGGCCGTCATGTCCACCGCCGGTGCCGGCGGTCCGGGCGGCAGCCGCAACAGCGGATTGCTGTTCGTGCGGCTCAAGCCACGCGGGGAACGGAAACGCGCCGACCAGGTGGTGGCCGAGCTCCGGCCCGCGCTGGCGCGCGTGCCCGGCATCCGCGTCTATCCGCAGGTGCCGGCCTCGATCTCGATCGGCGGCTCGCTGTCGAGCGGCCTCTACCAGTACACGCTGCGCAGCGCCGACCCGGCCACGCTCTACGCCTGGGCGCCCCGGGTGGAGGAGCGGCTGCGCCGGGTCCCGGGACTGACCGACGTGAAGACCAGCCTGCAGGTGGCCAGCCCGCAGATCAGCGTGCAGATCGATCGCGAGCGCGCGGCCGCCGAGGGCGTCACCGCGCGGCAGATCGAGACGGCTCTCTACAGCGCGTACGGCTCGCGGCAGGTCTCCACCATCTACACGCCGACCAACACGTACTGGGTGATCATGGAGATCCTGCCGGAGCTGGAGCCCGATGCGTCCGTCCTGCCGCTCGTGCACGTCACCGCCGGGCCCGGCAAGCTCGTCCCGCTCGGGGCCGTCGCGCGGCTCGAGCGCGGGGTGGGTCCGCTCTCGGTGGACCACGTGGGGCAGCTTCCCGCGGTGACGTTCTCGTTCAACCTGGCCTCCGGAGTGGCGCTGAGCGACGCCGTCCAGCGCATCCATGCGGCCGAGCGCGAGGTGGGGCTGCCGGCCAGCATCGTGACGAGCTTCCTCGGCGCCGCCCAGCAGTTCCAGCAGTCGGTGCAGGGGATGGCGATCCTGCTGCTGGTGGCGGTGGCCGTGATCTATCTCGTGCTCGGCATTCTCTACGAAAGCTTCGTGCACCCCCTGACGATCCTCTCGGGTCTGCCGGCGGCCGCCGTCGGCGCCCTGCTCACGCTGCTGGTCTTCGGCCGCGAGCTCGACATCTATGGCGTGGTGGGCATGATCTTGTTGATCGGGATCGTCAAGAAGAACGCGATCATGCAGATCGACTTCGCGCTGGAGGCGCAGCGCGAGGGCCGCGATCCCGCCGCGGCGATCCGCGAGGGCGCGCTGGTGCGGTTCCGGCCGATCATGATGACGACGCTGGCCGCCATCGCCGGGGCGGTACCGATCGCGCTCGGCCTCGGCGCCGGCGGGCGTGCGCGCCAGCCCCTGGGCCTGGCGGTGGTGGGCGGCCTGCTGCTCTCGCAGCTCGTCACGCTGTACCTGACGCCAGTGCTTTTCCTCGCGTTCGGCGGGCTGAGCGCCCGGGTGATGCGGTTGCGCGCACGCCTGGCGTGGCGCCGACGTCCGGCGACGCGGCCGGCCGCCGGCGCGTAGTTCTACCTTTTACAAGGCGGTATCCGCTGGCACGCGTTTCGCTCCGTCAGGACCCATGAAGAAGCGCAAGACGCCCAAGGAGCGCCTGCCCGAGAACCCGCAAGAGATCGCCGAGCGTTCCGCCGCCCGCGGCGTGCCGGAGGAAGAGCTGCAGGGCCCACCGGCCAGGGAGACGGTCATCGTCCACAGCAACGTCGAGCGAGAGGTCGAGGAGGAGCGCCGGCAGTACACGCAGTCGAGCCCGCGGCTGACCGCCGGCGATCCCGACGCGGACTGGCGGCGTGCCGACAGCGTCGGCGACGAAGCGCCTGGCGGCACGGTGATGACACCGGACCAGAGCGTGGTCGACGAGATCGGCGACGCGCTGGGAGTGCCGCGGGCGCCGGACGAAGAGTTCCGCCCGTCCAGCGAGATCCTCGATGGTCGTGACCGGTATCGCGCAGAAGAGGAGGAGTGAAGGGCATGAGAGCGATGACGTTCGTGAGTGGTGCCGCCGTCGGCGCCGGCCTGATGTACCTGCTGGATCCCGACCGCGGTGAGGACCGTCGCTCCGAGCTGCGCGACACGCTCACGGAGCTGAGCGAGAGCGAGCTGATCGAGCGGGCCGTGGCGCGGGCGCGCAATCTGGAGCCGCTGGCGGCGGTGCGCGGCCTCGACGTGAACGCCATGCTCGAGCGCCCGTCACGGATGCTGGAGCGGTCGTCGCGGGCGCTGGAGCGCTCGGGGATGCTGGAGCGCCCGTCGAGCTGGTGGTCGAGCTGGCGCCGGTCCGCGGAGCCCTCGATCCAGCGTGGCCGCGCCCTGGTGGGCCTGCCAAAACGCCGGCGCTCGTCGTTCGACGCCGGGGACTGGGCGCTGGTCGGTGGGCTGCTCGGCGCCACGATCGTCGGCCTCTACCTGGGCCGGCGCGCGATGGCCCGCCGCGACGAGATCGAGGTCGTGCGCTCGGTCACGATCGAGGCACCCGTCGAGCGCCTCTACGAGTTCTGGAACGACTTCGAGAACTTCCCGCGCTTCATGTCCCACGTGCGCGAGGTCCGGCGCCTGGGGCCGGATCGCACGCGCTGGGTCGTGGCCGGCCCGGCCGGCGCGCCGGTGGAGTGGGAAGCCGTGGTCACGCAGCGCGTGCCCAACGAGTCCATCAGCTGGCGCACGGTCGAGGGCTCGGTGATCGAGCACGGCGGCACCGTCCGCTTCCGTCCGGCCGGCCCCAACGCCAGCCGCGTGGAGGTACGCATGAGGTACCGCCCCGTCGGCGGCAAGGTCGGCCAGACCGTGGCCTCTCTGCTCGGCGCCGATCCCGAGCGCGTCATCGACGAGGATCTTGCGCGCCTGGCCGCCCAGTTTCGCGGCCAGCGACCGGCGGTGGGCGAGACGGGGACGCGGCGCTGATCGGCTCCGTCGTCCGGGTGGCAGCGGTCGGCGACCTGCACTGCGGGAAGGACTCGCAGGGCGCGTTGCAGCCGCTGTTCGCCCGGGTGGCGGACGCCGCCGACGTTCTCGTGCTGTGCGGCGACCTCACGGACTACGGCCTGCCCGAGGAGGCGAAGGTCCTGGTCCGTGAGCTCGCCGGCACGGTGAAGGTGCCAGTGCTGGGCGTCTTCGGCAACCACGACTACGAGTCGGGCCACGCCGACGAGGTGAAGACGATTCTCGGCGATGCCGGCGTGCGCATCCTCGACGGCGACTTCGTCGAGATCGGCGGCGTGGGCTTCGCCGGCGTCAAGGGGTTCGCGGGCGGCTTCGGCGACCGCGCGCTCCAGTCGTGGGGCGAGCCGGTGCTCAAGCGCTTCGTGCGCGAGGCGGTGGAGGAAGCGCTGAAGCTGGAGGCGGCGCTGGCGCGTATCCAGGCGCCGCGGCGGCTGGCGGTGCTGCACTACTCGCCGGTGCGCTCCACCGTGGATCAGGAGCCGTGCGAGGTGGTGCCGTTCCTCGGCTCGAGCCGCCTGGAAGAGCCGATCAACCGCTACGGCGCAGTGGCCGCGGTGCACGGCCACGCGCATCACGGCGTGGCGGAAGGCCGGACCAGTACGGGCATCCCGGTCTACAACGTGGCGCTGCCGCTCCTGCGCGCCGCATACGGCGATCGCCCGCCGTTCCGGCTGCTCGAAATTCCCATACCCCAGGAGGCCGCCGTGCCGGCGGCATCGACCCAATGAGCGTCGCCGAGACCGCCCTTGATCCCGTGTCCCGCGCCTTCTACCGCCGCGTCATGCACGACCTGGAGTCGCACGGGATCCCGTTCCTGGTCGGCGGCGCCTATGCCTTCGAGCGCTACACGGCGATCGGGCGCCACACCAAGGACTTCGACATCTTCATCCACCCGCGCGACGTCGAGCGCGCGCTGGCGGTGCTGGCGGCCGAGGGCTGCGCGACGGACGTGACGTTTCCCCACTGGCTGGCCAAGGCCACCTGCGGCGACGACGTCGTCGATCTGATCTTCAGCTCGGGCAACGGCGTGGCGCTGGTCGACGACGACTGGTTCCGTCACGGCGTGGCCGAGACCGTGCTGGACGTGCCGGTGAAGCTCATCCCGGCCGAGGAGATGATCTGGTCCAAGTCGTTCGTGATGGAGCGCGAGCGCTACGACGGGGCCGACGTGGCCCACGTGCTGCGCGCGTGCGCCGACACGCTCGACTGGCCGCGCCTGCTCACGCGCTTCGGGCCGCACTGGCGCGTGCTCTTCCACCACCTGGTCGTCTTCGGCTTCATCTACCCGTGCGAGCGCGCCCGCATCCCGGCGGCCGTCATGCGCGAGCTGATGGGCCGGCTCGAGGCCGAGCTGACGCGCTCGGCCAGCGACCGCGCCTGCCACGGCACGCTGATCTCGCGCGCGCAATACCTCACCGACCTCGAGCGCTGGGGCTACAGCGATCCGCGCCTGGCCCCGCGCGGCAACATGACCGCCGAGGAGCGGGCGCGCTGGACGGCCGGCATCGCCAAGGACGGCCCGGGCGCCGTCGAGCACCTCGTGGAGGCGGCGCAGGAGGAAGCCGGCACGCCCGGTCAGGCGCGAGCCGCGTGACCGAGAAGCGGCTCGGGCTCCCCGAGCCGCTGCGAGCGGGTAGGGGTGTGGGGGCCATGTCGGGGCCCCCACTAGAATCAGCGCGACAGATCGAAGCGGCCGCGCGGGGCGTTGAGCGACGCCCACAGGTCGCCGAGCTTGGCCACGCGGGCGGGGACGTTGTCCATCCGGAAGTCGTCGAGGGCGAAGCCGCGCGTGACCTCGTCCCACGTGACCGGTGTCGACACGGTCGCGCGCGGCCGCGGGCGCACGGAGTAGACCGACGCCAGCGTGCGCCCCCAGGCGTTCTGGTTGTAGTCGACCAGCACGCGGCCGGCCGGCCGCGCCTCCTTGCGGTACACCGCCGTCAGGAGCTTCGGATGGCGGCGGGCCAGGTCGAGCGAGATGGTCTTGCT
Organism: Candidatus Rokuibacteriota bacterium; assembly: GCA_003220265.1. Taxonomy (GTDB): domain Bacteria; phylum Methylomirabilota; class Methylomirabilia; order Rokubacteriales; family CSP1-6; genus AR5. The sequence goes on from QHRW01000112.1 coordinate 67,415, forward strand.
CACCGTCCACACGTCTTTTTGCGTCGGCCCCCGCACGATCGGCACGTACACGTGGAGGCCACGCGAGCCGGTGGTCTTCACGAACGTCGGCATCGAGAGACCCGTCAACGTCTCGTTGACGACGAGCGCGGCTTCCCTGAGGGCGTCGAACGGCACGTCGCCGACGGGATCGAGGTCGAAGTGCAGGTAGTCGGGGCGGTCCACGTCGTCGCAGCGGGCGTACCACTGGTTGAGATCGATGCAGCCCAGGTTGATCACCCACAGCAGCGCGGCCACGTCGTCGATCACGGGGAAGTCGATGACGTTGCCGGAGGCGTGCTCGATGGCGCACGTCTCGATCCACTCCGGGCGCGGCTGGGGGGCGCGCTTCATGAAGAAGAAGTCGCCGGCGGCGCCGTTGGGATAGCGCTTCATGACCATCGCCCGGTCGCGGATGTGCGGCAGCAGCGCGTCGGCCACATCGACGTAGTACTGCAGCAGGTCGCGCTTGGTGGCGCCGATCTCCGGGAAGAAGACCTTGTCGAGGTTGGTCAGCCGGACCTTGCGATCGCCGACCACGACCTCGACGTCGCCGCGTACCTTCGGGATCTCGATCTTCCCGGGGCGCGCGGCTGCCGGGCCGGCCGCGCGCGTACGCGCCGCCGGGTGATGATCGCGCGTCGCGCGCGGTTTACCGCCCGCCGCTGGCACTCGCGTCGCCCGCGATCGGCTGTCCGCCGCTGTCGCCGGCGGCTTGCGTCCTGCGGTTGCCGGCCGCGTCGCACGGGGCGTGCTGGTCGCGGCTGCGGCCCGCGTCGCGCGCGGCGTGCTGGCGGCTGCGGCCCGCGTCGCGCGCGGCGTGCTGGCGGCTGCCGCCCGTTTCGCGCGCGGCATCAGCGCACCGGCGCCAGACGCGGCGGCCGCGGGCCGTGGCGCACGGCGCCCGCCAGGGGCACGTAGGCCAGCTCCTGCCGCTCGCGCACGCAGCGCAGGAGCAGCCCGCCGCGGCTCATGTCGCCCCGGCCCACGAACTCCGCGGGAAACGTCAGGCGCTCGCCGAACACACCCAGCAGGACGTCGACGTACTTGTCGGAGGCGATCGAGCCGAGCAGCGTGACGGCGCCCTCGGGGCCCACCCACTCGGCCACGGTCTTCGCGGAGGCCAGCAGCGGCCGGCGGTAGCGCGGGTTGCCGGCCTTGATGTCCACGCGCGCGGCCAGGCGCAGCGTCTCCAGCGTCACGCGATCGTCGGCGGGCCGCAGCCCTGCGTTGGTCGTGATCACCAGCGGCAGGCCGAACGTGTTCGCGTACGCGAGCTTGCCGCGGAAGTAGAGTCCCGAGAGGAACGAGAAGACCTCGCCCAGCGTCGCGCCCTCTTCGCCGCGCAGGCGGCGCGCGAGATCGAAGTTGGCGCGCGGCGAGAAGAGGAGCTGGGCGCGCTCGCCCCCGCAGTGCGCGGGAGAGAGAAGGAAGACGCGAGGGAGGCCCATCAGCGCGACGACGACCGGTTCAGGCGGCCCCGACCGCCGCGCTCACGGATCGCTGCAGTCGGCATACGTCCCGCAGTTGTCGCACACGATCTTGCACTTGCGCTCGTGCATCGGCTCTCCGCACCGCGGGCACGTCCGTGCACCGTCACGCGCTCCGGCCGATCGGCTGGGGGCCAGCGCCCCGTCCTGGGTCGTCATGCGCCCACAGTGAACCCAGATCCCGTCGCTCGTCAATTTCGAATGCGTCCGGGCCGTCCGGGTTCAGCCGTACACTAGGCGAGTGGACAACGAGTGGTCGGATCCCGAGTTCCTGGGCGCGGTCTTCGCAAAGACGGAGATCGTGCGCAAGCCGCTGACCGGGATCATCACGGGCTATCACGTGCTGCCCTACATCCTGGTGGCGCCGGAGCACGAGCGGCCGAGTCACGCCGTCGAGGTGCGAGGCCGCATCAAGGTGTCGCCGCGGCTGGTGCTGGCCGCCGGCGGCGACGGGCCCACGTACGGCGAGCTGTTCGGCGAGCGCGAGCTGATGGACCGGCGGCTGGTGGCTCGCGTGTTCAGCTTCCGCTATGCCTCGAAGGTGATGCTGGAGTCCGAGGATCTGGCGATCCGGCGTCACGAGCACGATGCCACCCGGCATCTCGAACGGGTGCTCGACGAGCTGGCGCGGCGGGAGGTCATCGACACCGGCGTCATCGTGTCGCCGGACGCGCGCTTCTACCCGGTATCCCTCGACCGCTTCATCCGCGAAATCCTCGAGCAGGAATTTCGAGCGTAGCCAGCAGGTCGGTCAGCGCCGAGGGATCGACCGGCTTCACCAGCAGGGAGTTGAAGCCGGCCTCCGTGGCCCGCTTCCGGTCCTCCGGCTGACCGTAGCCGGTGAGCGCGATGAGCAGCGGTCGCGGGCCGCCGCCGGCGCGAATGCGGCGGGCCACCTCGTAGCCGTCGATGCCGGGCAGCCCGATGTCGATCAGCGCGATGTCGGGATCCTTGCCACGGGCGATCTCCAGGGCCTCGAGACCCTCGCCGGCCGTCTCCACCCGGTGCCCGTCCAGCTCGAGCAGCATGCGCAGCGCGTCACGGGCGTCGGCGTTGTCCTCGACGATCAGGATGAATCGGCCCTGCATGAAGGCTCCTTGGAGGGGGCTGCTGAATTCACGATACCATCCCTGACAAGCGCGCACACCGGGGGCGGCCGTCGCCTTGACACGTCGAAGCGGCGGGTGCTACCTAGTCGGCGCGCTTACCGACCGCAGGGAGGAAAATCCCGCATGACGCTCAAAGGCACGATCGCGCTCACGCTCGTTGCGGCCCTCGCGGGCGGCAGCCTGCCGGCCGCCGCCCAGGGACCGATCCGCATCGGCGCTTCGCTGTCGCTCACCGGCACCTACGCGAAGCTCGGCAAGAACCAGCACGAGGGCTACCAGCTCTGCATCAAGGAGCTCAACGCCAAGGGCGGCCTGCTCGGCCGCAAGCTCGACCTCGTCATGTACGACGACCAGTCGCTGCCGCCCACCGCCGTGCGCCTCTACGAGAAGCTCATCACCGAGGACAAGGTGGACGCGGTGATGGGGCCGTACTCCTCGCCGGTCTCCGAGGCCGCCGCCAACGTCACCGAGAAGTACAAGAAGGTGATGGTGGCGCCGCTGGCCGCCACCACGTCGATCTTCAAGAAGGGCCGCAAGTACATGTTCATGGTCATCTCGCCGGCCGAGGGCTACCTGGAAGGCCTGGTGGACATGGCGGCCAAGCGCGGGCTCAAGACCGTCGCCGTCGTCAACGAGGACACGCTGTTCTCCAAGGCCGCGGCCTCGGGCGCGGTCGAGCTGGCCAAGAAGAAGGGCCTGCAGGTGGTCTTCACCGAGGCCTACCCGAAGGGCAACACGGACTTCTCGGCGCTGCTGACCAAGCTCAGGGCGGCCAACCCCGACGTCGTCGCCGCCGCCACCTACTTCGACGACGCCGTCGCGCTCACGCGCCAGATGAAGGAGCTGAACGTCAACCCGAAGATGTACGGGGTGACGGTCGGCGGCGACCTGCCGGAGTTCTACGACACGCTCAAGCAGAACGCCGAGTACATCTACGGCGCCACCCAGTGGGAGCACACGCTGCCCTACCCCGGCAACCAGGAGTTCTTCGACACCTACAAGAAGGAGTTCGCCCACGAGCCCTCCTACCACTCGGCCGCCGGCTATGCCGGCTGCCTGATCTACGCCGAGGGCGTGCGGCGGGCCGGCTCGCTCGACGCCGACAAGGTCCGCGAGGCGCTGCTGAAGCTGGAGCTCAAGACGGCGTTGTCACCTTCCAGTGGCAGGGCGAGAAGAAGGTCACCGTGTGGCCCGACGACCTCGCCCAGGGCAAGGCGCGCTTCCCGACGCCGGCCTGGAACGCACGATAGAACTCGGAGGGGGCCTCGACGGCCCCCTCCGATGCCTCCCCCGGACCAAACGGCAGGATTGCGCCGGCAAAGCCGGCGCTCGAAAATCCCGGCCATGAGCGAGACGACGGAGCCATGAGCGTGGTGGTGACGCCGGAGATGATCGGGCAGGTGGTCATCTCCGGCATCTTGTCCGGGGCGCTCTATGCGATGGTCGCGCTCGGCCTCGCCTTGATCTTCGGCGTGATGCGCGTGATCAACATCGCGCACGGGCCGCTGCTGATGCTGGGCGCCTACGTCACCTTCTTTCTCTACAGCCGCACGGGCATGAACCCGTTCCTCACGGTGCCGCTGGCGATGGCGGCGCTCTTCGTGGTGGGCGTGCTGCTGCAGCGCACGCTGGTCTTCCGCGTGGTCGATGCGCCCGAGCTCTCGTCGCTGCTGCTGACGTTCGGGATCTCGATCGCCCTGGTCAACGTCGCCCAGAACCTCTTCACGTCGGACCTGCGCGCGGTGGAGTACATCACGGGCTCGTGGAGCGTGGGCGGAGTCGCGCTGTCCAAGCCGCGCTTCATCGCGTTCGTGTTCGCGCTGGCGGTGACGGGCGCCGCGTTCCTCTTCCTCAAGACGACCCGGCTCGGCAAGGCCATCCGCGCCACCTCGCAGAGCCGTGAGGTGGCGCTGGTGTGCGGCATCGACGTCGGGCGCATCCACATGCTCACGTTCGGGCTGGCCAGCGCGCTGGCCGCCGGCGGCGGCGCGCTGCTGGCGGTGATCGTGGCGATCCAGCCGGAGATGGGCGGCGTGTGGACGTTCAAGTCGTTCCTGGTGATCGTGCTGGGCGGCGCCGGCAACTATCCCGGCGCGCTCCTCGGCGGGCTCCTGCTCGGTCTCGTCGAGCAGCTCGCCTCGCTCTTCCTCACCACGCAGCTCTCCGAGGTCGTGGCCTACGTGCTGCTCGTGCTGGTCTTGCTCGTCCGGCCGACCGGCCTGCTGGGCGGCCGCCAGACGTGAGGCTCTCGCCCGCGGTCGTGCTGCCGGCGCTCGCCGTCGTGCTGGCCGCCCTCGTCCTCTATCCGTTCGTCGGCACCGGCTACGGCGTGCGCGCGATGCTGCAGATCTTCATGTGGATCGCCCTGGCCGGCTCGTGGAACCTGATCTCGGGGCTGACGGGCTACGTGTCGTTCGGCCACGTGGCCTTCTTCGGGGCGGGCGCCTACACGGGCGCGATCCTGGTGGCCAGCGCCGGTTGGTCGTGGCCGGTCGCCGCGCTGGCCGGCGGGATCGCGGCGGCGCTGCTGGCGCTGTTCATCGGCTATCCGTGCCTGCGGCTCAAGGGGCCGTACTTCGCGATCGCCATGCTGGGGCTCAACGAAGTGCTGCGCGCGCTCGTGTCGTACTTCGAGGGGCTGACCGGCGGCGGCAACGGCCTGTCGCTGCCGACGCTCGACGCCACGCGCGCGATCTATTACGTCATGGGTGTGCTGGCCGTGGCGGTGACGGCGATGACGTACGCGATCATCACGTCGCGCTTCGGGCTGCGCCTGATGACGATCCGCGAGGACGAGATCGCCGCCGAGGCCATGGGCATCGACACCTTCCATCACAAGCTGGCCGCGTTCCTGCTGTCGGCCGTGGGGCCCGGCATCGCCGGGGCGTTGACCGCGCGCGACCAGGGCTACATCGAGCCGCTCAGCGTGTTCCCGCTCGCCATCACGGTGACGATGATCGTGATGGTGCTCTTCGGCGGCAAGGGCACGGTGTGGGGGCCGGTGCTCGGCGCCGCCGCGCTCTTCGTGATCCAGGAAATCGTCTGGGCGCGTTATCCCTACGTGCACCCGCTGCTCTTCGGCGCCATCATCGTGGCGGTCGTCCTGCTGATGCCGCGCGGCGTGCTGGGCCTGCTCCAGCTGAAATACCGGCTGCCGCGCACGATCTGATGGCCGTCCTCGCCGTCGACGGGGTCAAGAAGCGCTTCGGCGGCGTGACGGCCGTCAACGGCGTCTCCATCGCGCTGGAGGCCGGACGCATCTACGGCCTCATCGGGCCCAACGGCTCCGGCAAGACGACGCTGTTCAACTGCATCACGGGCCTGGAGCGCATCGACGCCGGCCGCGTGCGCTTCAAGGACGAGCGGATCGACGGCCTCAAGCCCTCGCAGGTGGCGCGACGGGGGATCGGCCGCACGTTCCAGATGATCCGCGTGTTCCCCGAGCTCACCGCGCTCGAGAACCTGCTGGTGGTCACGCGCGGCCCGCGTCCGCAGGCCGAGCGGCGCGGGCGCGAGCTGCTGCAGTTCGTGAAGCTGGCTGGCCTGGCCGACGAGTACGCGGGGAACCTCTCGTACGGCCAGCAGAAGCTCGTCGAGTTCGTGCGGGTGCTCATGACCGATCCCACGCTGATCCTGCTCGACGAGCCGGCGGCCGGCGTCAACCGCACGCTGCTCAACGACCTGCTGGCCGCCGTGGCGCGGCTGCGCGACGAGGGGCGTACGATCCTCCTGGTCGAGCACGACATGAAGGTCGTCATGGGACTCTGCGAGACCGTCTTCGTGCTCGACCACGGCGACAAGATCGCCGAGGGCCCACCGGGCATCATCCAGGCCGATGAGCGTGTCATCGAAGCGTACTTCGGGAGATGACCCGGAGGGGGGCTTCGCCCCCCTTCCGGCGGTCGTCGCCTCGCCTCGCGGCTCGGATCCTCCCTGCCTCCCCCCAGAACCGGATTGCGCCGGCGGAGCCGGCGCTCGAGATTCGGGGGGGAGCGTTGCTCCCCCTCCGACGGTCGTCGCAGCGCCTTCGGCGCCGCTCCTCCCTGCCCCCCCACAGACCGAGGATTGCGCCGGCGAAGCCGGCGCTCGAAAGCGGGGGATCGAATCGGTGGGAGTGTGGGTCGTGCTGGTCGTCGGTGCAGTGATCGTGGCGTGGAGGACGTGGACGTCATTGTCGTGGCCGTTTGTGCATGATGCGCCGTTGATGCATTACGTGGCGTGGAGGATGGCGGAGGGGGCGGTGGCGTATCGGGATGTGTTCGATATGAATTTCCCGGGCGTGTACCTGCTCCATCTCTTCGTTCTGACGACGCTGGGGACGAGTGACCTGGCATGGCGGGTGTTCGATCTGAGCTGGCTCGGGCTGACGTGCGCGTTGATCGGCGTGATCGTCGGCGCGTGGGGGCGGGGGGCGGCGGTGGGCGCCGGGCTCATGTTCGCGCTGTATCACCTGGCCGGCGGGGCGTGGCAGGCGGGGCAGCGGGATTTCGTGTTGTGTGCGTTCCTGCTCGGTGGCGTGCTGGGGGTGACGCGGTGGCTGGAGTCCGGCGGGCGGGCGCGCGTGGCGCTAGCGTGCGGCGGGCTGGCGCTGGGCGCATCGATCACCATCAAGCCCCACGCCGTGGCCCTCACGGCGATGCTCGGCGTGCTGATCGTCGTCGCGGCGTGGCGCGCGGGCGGCCCCGCCCCGGCCTCGCTCGGGGTCTTCCTCGCGGGCGTCGTGACGGCACCCGCCGGCGTCGTCGCCTGGCTGGCGGCGGCGGGCGCGCTGCCGGCGTGGCGCGCGATCGTCCTCGACTATCTGGTGCCACTCTACTCGCGGCTCGGACACACCGGCGAATGGTTGATCTATCAGCCCGGCGCGTGGATCGCGCTCGGCGCCGGTGTTGCGATCTCGGCCGCCAGCGCGCTGGCCGCGGGACGCTTCGGCGCGCGCCACGGCGTCGTCGCACTCGGCGTGATGTACGGTGTCGTGCATTTCATCGGGCAGGCGAAGGGCTGGGAGTATCACCTCTATCCGCTGGCCGCCTTCGCGATCGTGCTGCTGTTCGCCGAGGTGCGCCCGGCGCTGGCGCGCGTGCGGTGGCCCCCGGCGCTGCCGCTCCTGCTCTGCGTGCTCGTGACGGCGGCGCTGCTCACCGCCAAGGCCGGCGACGTGAGCGACGCGGGCTGGGAGCGCGACAGGGCCGAGCGCGCGCGGCGGCTGGCCGACGAGCTGGCGGCTCGCCTGGCGCCCGGCGACACGGTGCAGGTGCTCGACACGACGGGCGGCGGGATCCACGCGCTGCTGCGCCTCCACGTCAAGCAGCCCACGCGCTTCATCTACGACTTCCATTTCTTCCACGACGCGGGCCATCCCACGATTCGCGCGCTCCGCGCCGAGCTGGTGCACGACCTGGCCGCGCGCCCGCCCCGGCTGATCGTGCTCTTCGAGCAGGGCTGGCCCGCGGGCGGCTACGAGCGGGTCGATACGTTTGCCGAGCTGCGCGAGTGGCTGGCAGGGTACGATCTCGTCCGCCCGGGACCGGGCTACCGGATCTATGCACAGCGCCACCGTTCGTAAGATCATCCGCGCCTACGACGATCCAATCGTGCGCGCCTACTGCTGGGCGCGCTTCGGCATCCTGCGCCAGCGCTTCCTGGACGAGATCGGCCAGTACCTGCCGGCCGAGGGACCCGTGCTCGACATCGGCTGCGGCTTCGGCCTCTTCTCGCTCTACTACGCCGCCAGCGCGCCGGGGCGCTTCGTGCGCGGGCTCGACGTCAACGGCGGCCGGATCGCGCTGGCCCGTCGCGCGGCGGCGCGCCTGGGGCTCGACAACGTCGCCTACGAGGAGGGTGACGCGCGCGACTTCAAGGGCGACGGAGAGATGGGCGCGGCCTACATGCTCGACATCGTCCACCACGTCCCCCCGGCCAGCGTGCCGCCGCTGCTGCGCGCGCTGCGCCGCGCGCTGCCGGCCGGCGGCCGCCTCCTCGTGAAGGACGTGGACACGCGCCCGGCGCCCAAGCGCTGGTTCACGTGGCTGCTCGACAAGGCGATGGCGCCGGCCGTCCCCGTGCACTACTGGAGCGCCGACGCGCTGGCCGGCGCGCTCGAAGGTGCCGGCTTCGTCGTGCGCCGTCACCTGATGGTCGACTGGCTGCCGTACCCGCACGTCCTCTACGTCTGCGAGGCGCGCGGGTGACGGCGGCCACGCCGCTGCTGATGGCCGAGCATCTCACCGCCGGCTACGGACGCTTCGACATCCTCCACGACGTCTCCCTGACCGTGCACGTCAACGAGATCGTCAGCATCATCGGGCCCAACGGCGCGGGCAAGTCGACGGCGTTCAAGACGGTCGTCGGCTTCCTCGCCCCGCGCACCGGCCGCGTGCTCTTCAACGGCGAGGAGATCACCGGCCTGCGCCCCGACCGCGTGCTGCGGCGCGGGCTGGCCTACGTGCCGCAGGGCCGCATCGTCTTCCCGCAGATGACCGTGCTGGAAAACCTCCAGATGGGCGCCTACCTCGAGCGCGACCCCGCGCGCATGGCCGCCGCGCTCGACCGCGTGTACGCGCTCTTTCCCGTCCTGGCCGAGCGCCGCAAGCAGAACGCGGGGACCATGTCGGGCGGCGAGCAGCAGATGGTGGCCATCGCGCGCGCCCTCATGACGACGCCGCGGCTGATCCTGCTCGACGAACCTTCGCTCGGACTCTCGCCGAAGTTCGTCACGCTGATCTTCGACAAGCTCCAGGAGATGCGGCAGGCCGGCTACACGCTGATGCTCGTGGAGCAGAACGCCGCCCGTGCCCTTGCCGTGGCCGACCGCGGCTACGTGCTCGAGCTCGGCCGCAACCGCTTCGAGGGCGCCGGCCCCCAGCTCCTGGCCGATCCCGAGGTGAAGCGGCTCTACCTGGGCGGTTGAGGTAGCGGCCGGCGCTCGGGAGGTCTATAGTCGGCGACGGATGCCTCCTCCTCGCCGACCGGCTGTGATGGTCATCGCCGTCGCCGCCGCGCTCGTGGCGATCCTGCAGCTTCCCGGCCGCGCGAACTGTTCCAATCTCTCCTGGCGCTGGGTCGCCCTCACGCTCGAGGGGCTGGAGGCCGACGGCGCCGAGGAGCTGAATCACGAGACCGCGGCCGGCGACGACGCGGTCGTGCCCGCTCGCCCGGTGTGTCCGCGAAGCCCCGGCCACGCGGGGACGGTGGCGGCCTCGGCGCCGCCGCACGCCGGACCGGACGCCCTCGTCGACGCCAGCGTCACCCGCGCGCCCCCGGTCGCCTGACCTCTCTCGCGCTCGCTCACGCGCCGCCGCTCGACGGGTGGACTGTCGCCCGGCGCCGGTGGTGCAGGCCGCTCACGCTCACGAGAGAAAGGTCTGTCTATGCGACGCTTCGTCTTCACGACCGTCATCGGGTTGGCCGCCGTGCTCGTCGCCGGGCCGGCGCTGGCCTTTCAGTGCCCCAAGCTGATCAAGAAGATCGATGACGAGACCTCCATCCGCTTCGATCCCGCCGCCGCCGATGCCAGGGCCAAGGCGGCCGAGGCGGCCGAGCTGCACGCCAAGGGCAAGCACCCGGAGGCGGAGCAGGCCGCCAAGGACGGCTTGAAGCTGCTCGGGATGTAGTCGTTCAGCGGTGCGCGCGGGCGGTGAGCCAGTCGGCCAGCCGCTCGCGCACGCCGCGCACGTCGCTCGGCAGGCGATGGCGCCAGCGCGCCGCGAAGCGCGCGAGCGCCTCGCGGCGCTGGGCGAGGTCCTGCGGCGCGCGCACGGGGGCGTTGGCGCCCGTGCGCGTGCCGCCGCCGCGATGGACGAACGGCGCGTTCACCACCACGCAACGCAGCCCCTGCTCGCGGACCGCGAACGACAGCTCACGGTCATAGCCGTGGAAGAAGCCGTAGCCTTCGTCGAAGCCGCCGGCGGCCGTCAGCACGTCGCGGCGCAGCGCCAGGCACACGCCGTCGACGGCGGCGACCTCCACCGTGTCGGCGCGCAGCGCGGCGCCGTCGAGCGTGTGAACGATGGTGCGGCCGGCGTAGCGCCCGTCGCGGCGAAGCCGGCGCGCGCCGTAGAGCCCGGCGAGCCCGACACCGGGCTCGTCCAGGGCCGCCCGCAGGCGGGCCAGCCAGCGCACGTCCCGCATCTCGGTGTCGTTGTGCAGGAAGCACAGCGCGTCGCCGCCGGCCAGCGCCGCCCCCTGGTTGAGCGCGCGGATGAGGCCGACGTTGTCGGTATTGCGCTGGTAGCGGAGCCGCACCGGCAGGCGCTCGCGGCGAAAGAACGCCTCGGTGCCGTCGGACGAGGCATTGTCCACGACGCACAGCTCGAACGGCTCGCTGGTGCCGCGCAGACTCTCGAGACACGCGCGCGTGAGCGCGAGCTGGTTGTAGATGGGGATGACGACGCTGACCACGGCCGTGCCGCACTCTAGCATCGTTGGCCCGGCGGCCGCCTTGACTCCCCCCGCGCGCGACCCTACCATGAGCGCCCGATCCGTTTGCTCGCACCAGCGACAGCAAAGGACTGCATGTGCCGAATGAGCGCCCGCTTGGTCGTCCCCTCGAGCCGCAGTTCGACATCGTCGCGATCGGCGCGTCGGCGGGCGGTGTCGAGGCGCTGCACGTCGTAGTGAGCGCGCTGCCGGCGGACTTTCCGGCGCCGGTCCTCGTGGTGCAGCACATGGATCCGCGACACAAGAGCATGCTGGCCGGGCTGCTGGCCCGTCGGTCGCAGCTCTCAGTCAAGCAGGCCTCCGCGGACGAGGAGATCCGGCCGGGCACGGTCTACATCGCGCAGCCGGACGCGCACCTGCTCGTGCGCAACCGGCGGCTGCTGCTGACGGACACCGCCCAGGTGCACTTCAGCCGTCCGTCCATCGATCTGCTGTTCCACTCTGTCGCCGATGCCTACGGCGACCGGGCCATCGCCGTCGTGCTGTCGGGCTCGGGCGTGGACGGGGCCGACGGCGTCCGCGCCGTGAAGGCCAAGGGCGGCACGACGGTCGCGCAGAACCCTGCCTCGGCGGCGCACTCGGGCATGCCTCAGGCCGCCCGCGCCACCGGGTGCGTCGACGTGGTGCTGCCGCTCGAGGAGATCGGGCCCGCGCTGGTCAGCCTCGTGATACCGGCGACCGGAGCTGACGAATGAGCGATGGCGACGGCGAGAAGCCCGCGGACGGCGTCTCCGAGGCCGGCGAGCCCGGCCTGCGTGGGCTACTCGACAAGCTGAGCAGCACGCATGACTTCGACTTCCGCGACTACAAGGAGCCCTCGCTCGTGCGCCGGATCCGGACGCGGATGTCGCAGGTCCATGTCGGCTCGTTCGAGACGTACGGCCACTTCCTCGAGGAGCATCCCGAGGAGTACGTCGCGCTCTTCAACACGATCCTCATCAACGTCACCGAATTCTTCCGCGACGCGGAGGCCTGGAAGGTCGTGGCCGGGGAGCTGATCCCCCGGATCGTCACCGAATCCGGCCCCTCACGCTCCATCAGGATCTGGAGCGCGGGCTGCTCCTCCGGCGAGGAGGCGTACTCGATCGCGATGCTGCTTGCGGAGCACCTGGGCGCGGGGATGGCGGAGTATCTCGTCAAGATCTACGGGACCGACGTCGACGAAGAGGCGCTCGCCATCGCCCGCCAGGCCATCTACCGGCTCGACCAGATCAAGGACGTGCCCCACCCGCTCGTCGAAAAGTACTTCACTCGTGACGGGCAGTTCTATCGTGTGCGGCGCGACCTGCGGCGCTGGTGCATCTTCGGCGCCCACAACCTCACCCAGGCGCCGCCGCTGTCGCATATCGACATGCTCCTCTGCCGCAACGTGCTGATCTACTTCACGAGCGAGCCGCAGGAGCGCATCCTGTCCCGGTTCCACTACGCGATCCGTGAGAATGGCTACCTGTTCCTCGGCCGCTCGGAGTCGTTGCTGGCCCGCTCGCGGATGTTCCAGCCCGTGCATCTCAAGTGGCGCATCTTCGTGCGCATTCCGGCGGTGTCGCGCGAGGATCCGGCGGCGCCGGCCGCCGGCGAGGAGGGGCAGGGGCCCGGGCCCACGAACGCGCCGGCCCGGGAGCTGTCATCCCCAGGCAGCTCGCAGCGCGCGCTGGAGGCCATGCCGGCCGCCGTGATGATCATCGACACCAGCGACACGGTCCTGTCCTGGAACATCGCCGCCGAAGCCCTCTTCGACGTGCCGGTGGGGGCGGCGGTGGCACGCAAGTTCCGCGACCTCGACGTGAGCTACCGCGTGGAAGGACTGCGCGCCCGAATCGAGGAGGTCAAGGCCCGGCGCGCCCCGGTGAGGATGGACAATGCCATCTTCACGCGTCGTAACGGCGAGACCGTGCACGCCGACATCTCGATCCTGCCGCTTTTCGACGCCCATCGGCTCGTCGGCGTCCTGGTGTTCGCCACCGAGGCCACCGAGCACGCGCGTCTCAAGGAACAGATGATCCGGGTCGCCGAGCAGCACGCGACCGCCATCGAGGAGCTGCAGTCGACCAACGAAGAGCTGGAGACGACGAACGAGGAGCTGCAGTCGACCAACGAGGAGCTGGAGACGACGAACGAGGAGCTGCAGTCGACCAACGAGGAGCTGGAGACGACCGTCGAAGAGCTGCAGGCGGCCAATTCCGAGCTCGGTACGCTCAATGCGGAGCTCGAAGGCCGCACCGGTGAGCTGAACCGGCTCGACGCGTTCAATCGGAGCCTGCTCGATAGCCTCGAGGCCGGGATCGTCGTGCTCGACCGCGAAGGGGTCGTCACGGCGTGGAATCAGACGGTGGAACGGATGTGGGGACTGCGGAGCGAGCACGCCGTCGGACGGCCGTTCTTCGCGCTGCCGGTCGGGGACGTGGGCCAGCAGGCGCGGGCGGTCTTCGACGCGGTTGTCACCACCGGCGAGCCGATGGATCTGCCCGACGTCGTCTCCACGCCGCCCGGCGGCACGGCCCGCCGCGTGGCGCTACGCCTGCAGCCGCTGCGTGGCCGGACCGGGGAGATCACCGGTGCCATCGCGGTCCTCACCGGATTGTCGACCCGGCCGTCCAGGCGACCCTAGAGACCGCTCAGGACCCGCGCCACGTCCTCCGGCGCGACGGGCTTCACGAGGTACGCGTCGAAGCCGACCTCTCGCGCGTGCTCACGGGACGCGGCATCCCCGTAGCCGCTCAGCGCGACGAGCCGGACCCGGCTTCCCAGGCGCTTGACGCGAACGGCCACCTCGAAGCCGTCGATCCCCGGCAGCCCGATGTCCAGCAGGAGGATGTCGGGCGTGTTCTCGACCGTCAGCCGGATGGCGGTGGCGCCGTCACCCGCTTCCATCACGGTGTGGCCGTCCATCTGCAGCAGCGTTCGCAGCATCTCGCGCGCGTCCGCGTTGTCGTCGGCGAGCAGGATGCGGCGAGGGCCCGCCGGGGCATCCGGGGTCGGCTCGACTTGTCCCCCGGGCTCGGGCACGAACAGCAGCCGGATCTCGAACTGGCTGCCTTGCCCTATCCCGGGGCTGCGTGCCGTGACCGTTCCGCCGTGGAGCCGGACCAGCGCCCTCGCGAGCGTGAGACCGACGCCGAGTCCGCCGCGTGTCCGCGCCAGCGTGCTATCGGCCTGGGTGAACAGGTCGAACACCCGCTCCAGCATGTCGGGCGCGATTCCGATGCCGTCGTCGCTCACCACGACCACGGCCTGCTCGCCATCGCGCCGGGCGTCGACGGTCACGTGCCCGCCGACGGCGCTGAACTTGAGGGCATTGTTCAGCAGGTTGGCCACGCACTGCTCCAGCCGCGTCGGATCCCCCTCCACGCCCAGCGGCTCGTCGGGCAGGTTCATGCGGAGATCGATGGCCTGGCCCTGCACGGCGAAGGTCGCACCTTCCACGACGCCACGGACACAGCGGCGCAGATCGACCCATGTCGTCCGCAGCGTGACCTTGCCGAGCACGATCCGGGAGACGTCGAGCAGGTCGTCGAGCAGGCGGGCCTCGTGCTGAAGCTGCCGCTCGGCGATCCGCAACGCACGCTGCACCTGGGGCTCCGTCGAGGCCGGCCGCCCGATGACGTGCAGCGCGCTGGTGATGGCGCCCAGCGGGTTGCGCAGCTCGTGCGCGAGGATCGCCAGGAACTGGTTCTTGCGGGCGTCGGCGAGCTCCGCCTCCCCCAGCTTGAGAACCTGCTGCTGCAGGGTCTCATTGGCGATGCGCAGCTCCTCATTGACCGTGACGAGCTCCTCGGTGTCCGCCTCCCGCCGCTGGAGCAGATCCTCGTTCTCGACGCGCAGCGTCTCGAGGGTCGTTCGTGCCGCCACGAGATCTTCCACCGGGACGGCCATCACGAGGACGGCCACCTGTCGTCCCTGGCCATCGGTCAGCCGCCTGACCAAGAAGTCCTGATGGCGCTCGTGGCCACGCGGAGCCCAGCTCACCTCTGACAGCATCGTCGAAGCTTCGCCTCGCTTCACGGCTTCGACTGCAGGGCGCAGAGCCTCGACTTGGTACGAGACCTCGAGGTCCTTGAAGCTCACCCCTCGGGCGGCGGGATTGTCGGGCACTCGGAAGAGCTCGGAGCCGGTAGTATTCGCGGCCAGCACGACGTCGTCCATCGCGACGAGCAGGCTCGGAAACGGCACCGCGGCGAGGAAACTGTGCGCGGCAACCGCGACCAGACGGGCGGCGGGGGTCGGACCTGGATCGGGCGGCCGCGGTGGCGTCACATCATGTCCTTCCCCGCGGGGGAATGAGGCTCAGTGTCAGAGCCCGAGGCTTCGATGTCAACATGGTGCCCTCGCCCACTCGTGTGCATGTTTCTTGCTCCCCATGGAGGTCGGTGTACGCGTTACCTCCGGGCATCGCGGCTGACCGGCTGGAAGTGACCGGAATCTCGTGTCCGGACTGCCGCGGGGTGCTCGCCGTGAAGAGCGAGGGGCGTGACGATTCCCTCGTGTTCGAGTGCAGGGTGCAGCACACGTACGACCTTGCCGAGCTGCTGGCGGCCAAGGAAGAGCGGCTCGAAGACAACTTCTGGGCCACGATCACCGCCCTGTCGGAGCTGTCCAGGCTCCTCGCCGAGCTGGTGGAGCGCGGCCGCGATCACGGTGAGACTGCCGAAGCCGTCCAGGCGTACCGGCAGCGCGCGCACCAGGTCGGCGAGCAGGCCCAGGCATTGCGCGATATCGTGGGCGGCAACCGGCCGGTCGATCTCACCCGAACGCAACCGGGAAGCTCGGCGATCGGATGATCAACGACGATCGCGTCGCCAGGGACGTCATCGTGATCGGCGCCTCGGCCGGCGGCGTCGAGCCCCTGATGACGCTCCTCGCCAGGCTGCCGCGCGACTTCCCGGCGGCCATCGGCATCGTGCTACATCGCAGTCCGTTCTACGAGACGCAGCTGCCCTGGGTGCTCGGCCGCCACAGTCCCCTCACCGTGGTGGAGCCCGCCGACGGCGTCGCGCTCGAGCGCGGCGTCGTGTACGTGGCGCCCCGCGACCAGCACATGCTGTTCGAGGCCGCCGTCGTTCGGCTCGATCGCGGTCCCAAGCAGCATCGGACGCGCCCGGCCATCGATCCGCTCTTCGTGTCGGCGGCCGCCGCGCATGGCCCCCGCGTGGTTGGGGTGCTCCTCTCGGGCTTCGGTGGCGACGGCGTGTCGGGCTTCCTGTCGATCAGGGCCGTCGGGGGGATCACGATCGTCCAGGCGCCGGACGACGCCCAGTTCCCCACGATGCCGCTGCGCGCCCTCAAGGAGGACCACGTCAGCGCGGCGCTCTCCGTGGAGGAGATCGCCGCGGCGCTCTCCGTGCTCGCGCCGGGCGGCGCGCTCGAGGTTGGCGCGCCGAGGACGCCGGCCTAGGCTCAGCCGAGCACGGCGGACGTCCGCCGAAGGCGCAGCGCCTTCTCGCGCACCTGAAGCGACATCGCGCACGTGGCCGCAGCCTTCTCGCGGGCGCGTTGCGCGCGCGCCCGCAGCTCGGCCGCTTGGCGCCGAAGGAGCTGGGGCGCCGGACGGAAGTCCCGGGCGCGGCTGATCGGGATCACGCTGGCCGGAGGAGTTGCCGGCGGGGGGACCGTTGCAGGCGGCGGAACCGCGGCTGCGGGGCCCATCTCGCCCTCGAACATTTCTCGCAGGATGGACTCGGCGGCCTCGGACGACGTCACGCCGGCAAGGCGCGCGAGGCGCTCCAGGGGCGCGAACACTCGGCGACTCAGGCGCACGACGGGGCGGAAGCGGTCGACCCTTGATTGCATGGGGGATCCCTCGAAGGCGGAAGCACCGCATTCGGAGTGCCAGCGACCTTCAGCGGGCGGGAAAAATGGTGGAGCTGAGGGGATTCGAACCCCTGACCCCAAGACTGCCAGCCTTGTGCTCTCCCAACTGAGCTACAGCCCCACGCGAGGCCTCACGGTACAGGCCGGGCGGGAGGCCTGTCAAGGTTGGGGATGCATAGCTAAGTTGGTACCGGGGGCGGGAGTCGAACCCGCATGCCCTTGCGGGCATGGCGTTTTGAGCGCCACGTGAATGCCAGTTCCACCACCCCGGCAGCGGTGATCCGCGACTCATACTACCACTCGCCGGCCGCGGCCGACGCGCGGCGGGCGGGGCTCAGGGACGAGAAACGCCGCGGCGATGACCCGCTTCCGCGACAGTGCTGGAACGTCCGGTGCGTAGTACATCCAGCGCGGGACTCGAATCGATTCCGCCTTGGCGCACCGCAGCGCCCAACCGGGTTCGGACCGGTTTTCGATCTTACATTGATCGTGCCCCGGACCTGGGCGATCCGCAGGACCGAGTCCTGCGCCCACTCCAGAAACGGACGGCTGGCGGACACCAGCGAGACATCGAGCCGCTCGTAAACGTAACGCGGCTTCTTGGCCGTGTGATACCGATCCGTATAGACGACAACGGATCCGTCGCCATCCACGCAGCCACGAAAGAAGTCGGCAAAATACTCGTCGGGGATGACCAGCGGGCGAAGTGTCAGGCTCTTCGCGGGCGTCAAGCCTATACAAGGAGATCGTAGTCCTTCGATGGAATCGCGAGATGGCGGCCGTCACGCGAGAGATTTCCGTCGGTCGCGATACGTCCCACAGCGTACGCGAGGTCTGGCGTCCACTTCAGCGAGTCGCCGTCCAGGGTGGGGTCTTGGTAGGGAAGCCGGCGGTCCCACCGGATCTCGCTCCGCGGTCAGCCCTTCATCGACCGTTCGCGCACACCGCAGGCGACGGTCAACGTCCACTCGTTGAGACGGCCCCAGCGGAGGTCACCGCGGGTCGCGCAGCGCGGTGAGCTCCAGCGTCCGCCCGCATCCATAGCAGGCGCGCCGCCGCTGCTCACACTCGCCGTCCGCCGTCAGCGCCGCGAGCG
>QHRW01000083.1 GCA_003220265.1 Candidatus Rokuibacteriota bacterium
AGAACCGCGCACCTCGTCACGCCAACATCGCTCGTTCGGACGACGGCCTTTTATTTGCCGGTCAGGATCCAATCGGCGATGCGCCTCTGCGCGGTCTTGTGCGGATCCACACAATTCTCCCCTGAGCAGGTTTCCCAAAGCAGCCCGTGGGATGCGCAGTCGAGTTGAACCAGGACGCGGTTGTCCAATCGGCAACGGGTCGGGAGAGCCGGGTCAGAATTCGGCGGCCACGGCTTGAATGCATACCCCGGTAAGCATTGTGCGCCACTCGTCCACTCCACGACCGGCACCTGCGCCGGAGAGCTGTTCGAGATCTGCACGCTCCTCGCGACAGGTACGACGCTGTCATTCAGACCGTTCAACACCAATGCCGGCACCGGAATGCGGGTTGTGACCGCGTCGTTCCAACCAAAGCGCGGAACGATAGGGTACCTGCCGAGGCCGGTAGGCTGCGGCCCCCAGGTCGCACCGATTTGATCGCCGGCTTGGATTGCCGCCCACAGCGCATCGGGGATGCCGGCGTCCACCTGGCCGGTGCACGTTGACACCACGTGGAAGTTAGCAATCGCGTCCTCCCGACTGATGAGACCAAGCGGCCAGGTCCCGCCGTTGGGCGACGCCGCATTTGCCAGTGGCCTGAAAATCGAGGACTGGAAGATCACTCCCGCGACCTTCGCCTGACGCTGACCCATCGTCTCGCCTGCGTATCGGTCCTCGCCGACGCCGTTCAACTTACCGTCGATGTCGCCCAGGTATTT
The DNA here is from genome assembly GCA_003220265.1 of Candidatus Rokuibacteriota bacterium. Taxonomy (GTDB): domain Bacteria; phylum Methylomirabilota; class Methylomirabilia; order Rokubacteriales; family CSP1-6; genus AR5. The sequence continues at coordinate 759 of QHRW01000083.1, forward strand.
ACCGACTACCGGTCCGCCGAACGACGCGCCTAGCAAGTGGACCTTGTCCAGCCCTGTCTTCGAGAGGACGTCATTGACCACGCGCTGCAGTTGGGCGACCTGGTCGGTGACGATCTGAAATCGGGTCTTGCTGGTGTGTGCGCACCGGTCTTCAAGCGGGCCGTTGTGCCCCGGAATGTGCTCACCGTTCGAGTCGATAGGATTCAGATATGTGTTGGAGCCCTGTTGGTCCATGCTCTGAGAAGCTGGTAGACCCTGACGGGAATCGCATCCTGCCGTCGACTTGCACGTTCCATCCGGCTCAAACGCCGGCAGCGATGCATTGCACGCGTCGTCCAGCGGGTTGGACCCGCTCGGCAACGCAGACAACCCAAATCCAAGCGGACTGAAGGCGAACGTATCGATGCCGCGCATCGCGAGCCGTTCCATGAGGCTGTAGTCCTGATACTGCAGGTCGAAAGCCGCTGTCGCAGCGATTGTGCGGCCGGGTACCAGCACAAGAGCCCTGACGTTCGGGCAGTACGGAGCGGGTTTGACTCGGTGCACCGCGAGCCTCGCGACCAGGCCGTCGAATTGGGCGTCGGGCATGCTCGAAGTGGTGAAGTCGATGAAATAGTCCGAGCGCTCGACGGGAACGCAAAGGATCTCGATAACCGTTTCACCGGCAAAGCAGCTCCCGCTGATTGTCTTGCCGGCGACCCTGACCAGGCCGTTGCTGTTCGCGAGCGCGCTCCTCTCGGACTTCACCATGAGGTCGTCAACGCCGTTCCCGTTCTCATCGCCCACGCCGCTTGGCTCCGGCAGGACCGGCACACCGTTCAGTGTGATACTGCCCGGATCGATGTTTGCCGCCGACCCGTCCGGCAGTTCGATGAACACGGTGAAATTCGGCTGCGATCGGTGCTTGTCGGCACCTCGAATCACGGTCTGGTAGTTCACGACGCTTGGAGAGGCCCAAACGGTCGCGCTGCCGCACATCTCATCGGCGGCTCCTGCGGTCCTTGGCGCGATCAGCAGAATCATGGCGACACTGCTTATGAGCACGATTCGCATGTGCAGAGTTCGTAGCGTTCGGACATCGGCGCGTTCGACCATTGCGCACTTCATGGCTTTTCCCTCCGGATCACTATTGGTTGGCTTGCACAAAGGAAAATAGAGAAGCTGACAGGCGCCGGCAACAGGTAAGTCCGGGCAGATGCGCTCAAATGCGCTCATGGCTTGCTGAGCGGGCTTTCAAATCAATCGAGGCATGGGCTAGAATCGTTCCCCTTACAACTTCCTTTTTTCCCTAGGTGGACCCATGGGCGTGGTTAGCCCGTCGACCCCTCACGAGTTCAGCGAACCCGCGGCAAGCGAGCGCCTCGATTCCTGGAAAGAGATCGCCGCGTACCTGAAACGCGACGAAAGTACGGTTCGCCGGTGGGAGGAAGAGGGCCTACCCATCCATCGCCTTCCGCACAAGAAGAAGGCGACGGTCTACGCGTTCAAATCCGAACTCGACGTTTGGTGGAGTGACGGCCGCTCCCGCCTCGACGCAGCCGTGATAACCGGTCCGACGAGTAGCCGCGGACGACTCCGGTGGGTCGCGGTGGGGGTGACGCTACTCGTCGTGGCGCTCGCGCTGACGGTCGCCGAACGCCAGCGGGTATTCCGCGGTCCTCGAGTGGGTGAAATTGGTTCCATCGCTGTGCTCCCGCTGAAGAATCTCTCGGGCGATTCCGGGCAGGACTACTTTGCAGATGGGATGACCGAGGCGCTGATTACCGAGCTGGGCAAGATCGGCAGCCTGCAAGTACTCTCGTACCAGTCAGTGATCCGCTACCGCCAGACAGCGGAATCGCTGCCCCAGATCGCGCGGGAGCTCAACGTGGTCGCAGTGCTCGAAGGTTCCGTGCTCCGCTCTGAGAATCGCGTTCGCATCACGGCCAACCTGCTTCAGGCAGCGCCCGAACGTCATCTCTGGGCAGAGAGTTTCGAGTTCGATCCGCGCGACGTCCTGGCGGTCCAGCGGGAGGTTGCCCAGGAAGTGGCCCGCCAGACCCAGGTCAGTTTGACGCCGCAGGAGCGGGCGCGCCTTACCACTTCGCAGCGCGTTGATCCAGAGGCCTACGAAGCCTACCTGCTGGGCCGAGCCTATTTCTACAAGGCACGAACAGCGACAAATTCGATGAGGGCGAAAGAATACTTTGAGAAAGCGATTGCGAAAGATTCGGGGTACGCCGCGGCCTACGCAAGTATGGCTGAACTCTACATCTGGACTAGCAGCGGGGGGACGTGGATGACAGACCCCAATGCGAAATATCGGGAGGCCCGCCTCCGAGCACGGGAGTGGGCCGAAAAGGCACTCGCAGTGGACGACACTCTCGCCGAAGCGCACAACGCCCTGGCGATGGTGAAACAGGTGGAGTGGGACTGGACCGGCGCGGAGCAAGAATATCGGCGCGCCATCGAACTCAACCCCAGCTATGCGATGGCCCGCATTTCGTACGCGATCCACATCTACGCCTTGCAACGCTTTGAGGAAGCTGCGGCCCAAGCCGAACGCGCCCAGCAACTGGACCCGGTATCGCCGTTCGTCAACACGTGGGCCGGGGCGGCGTACTTCTTCGCCGGGCGCGTTGAGGACGCAAGAGCATCGCTGCAGAGGGTATTAGAGCTGGAACCGAGTTACTCGGATGCGAGCCTAGTATTTGCCAGAAATTACGTTTCGAAGGCGATGTACCAAGAGGCCATTGTGGAACTTCAGACCGCACTGACCTTCAACGCCACGGAACCCTTTGTGCTCGGAGCCCTCGCGCATGTCTATGGGCGCGTCGGGCGGGTGGAAGACGCATTGAAGCTGGTCGGCGAATTGAAGCGAATTGAAGCGGAGCGCGGGAACTCCCCCATGTCCCCCTTTCCATTCGTATGGGCCTATGCGGGCCTCGGCGACAAAGACCAGGCGTTCGTCTGGCTCGAACGGTCCTATCAGCAACGCCGGCAGCGAATGGTCTGGCTCAACGTCGACCCGTTGCTGGGCCCGCTGCGCTCCGATGCGCGCCTCCACGATCTCGTGCGCCGCATGGGACTACCCACCAACAGTCCACCTCCGCCAGGGTAATTCAGCGACGCAGCAGTCCCTGGCGGAGCAGTTTCCTCGCGAGTTCGTAAATGTCGCCCTTGTCTCCGGATCGCCGACGGCCGACTGCCACGATGAGGACGGTGATCTCTCGTCGCTCGACGCGGTAGACGATCCGGTATCGCTGGCCGGCGGCACGGACACTGCGGAAGCCAGCGAGCTCGCCGATGAGAGGCTTGCCCTGTTGCCCGGGCGAGCGGGCGAGTTGATCGGCGCGCTGAGTGATGACACGTCTGGCGCGCTGGTCGGCGATCGCCTCGACGAGCTTGAGCGCGGTCTCCGTCCACGTGATCGCGAACGCGCGATCCGCGCTCATACGCCCAGGCGCTTCTTGGCCTCCGCATGACTGACGACGCGCCCGCGCTTCAGGTCCTCGAGACTCTCGCGCAGCGCCGTGACCATCTGGGGGTCCCCGAGGATCTCCAGCGTCTCGACGATGCTCTCGTAGAACTCCCACGGCAGAATCGCGAGCACGGGCTGGCCGCGACGCGTGATCGTCAGGGCGCGCTCCGGCGTCCGGGCGAGCTTCTCGGGGAGATCCAGCAGAGCCTTGCGCGCTTCGGAAATCGTAAGTTCGGTCATCGGGACCCTCTTGTACACATCAATGTACAAGAACATGGACAGATTCTCAAGCGGAGTCGCTGCCGCGGGACGAGATGGTAGCAACGTGGTAGCAGCCGCATCCGGCCGATCTGGAAATGCCCGTCAACAAAGAGCAACTGACGAGCGCTCCCGCGGACCCGCTGATTTTCGATCAGTGCGCTGCGGCGTGCTGGAAGTCGCGATGAACGCGGCGGAATTTCTAGCGGTCAGAAATGGACCGGCTGAGTAGGCAGAATCGGGCACTTCCAGTGTTCCGGAAGTGCCCGATTCCAATTGGTGGGCCGTCAAGGACTCGAACCTTGGACCCGCTGATTAAGAGTTAGCGGGACAACGGACGATCAACGAAGACGTCATGATGACTGAGTAGTCAAGCCGGAGGGGAGCATGGGCCTCACACGACGCGACTCCATGGTGGTTGCAGCCTCGGCAGGGATCGGACTCAGCCGCTCGCCGGCTGAGCCCCTTGCGGCTCAGGGCGGCCTGGACGCTTTCATAGCGCAAAGCTTGGATCAGGCCCGCCAGGCATTGCGGGCGCCGTCGTCGTCGGTGACCGGTTGGCGTGGTCGTACGGATACGGTTTGGCCGACGTTAGTCGAAGAATTCCGATGACTGACACGACGCTCATGAACGTCGGGTCGGTGTCGAAGACCGTCACGGCGACGGCGATCATGCAGCTCTGGGAGGCGGGCAGACTTGATCTCGACACTGATGTGAACGAGTATCTGCCTTTCGTTCTCGCCAACCCACGGTTTCCGGATTCTCCGATTTCCATCAGGCAGTTGTTGACTCATAGATCCTCGATCAAGGACGGGCCTGCGTACGGAGCCAGTTACTTCTGTGGTGATCCGACCATCTCCCTCTCCGAGTGGATCGAGGGCTATCTGGCGGCCGGTAGCGCGTACTACGACGCTTCGGAGAACTTTCACACGTGGGAACCTGGAACGCTGAATCCGCCCGAGCCGCCCAGGCCGTACTCCAACGTCGCGTTCGGGCTCTTAGGGTACCTGGTCGAGCGATTGGCGGACACTCCTTTCCAGGATTACTGGCGACACAGAATCTTCGCACCGCTGGGCATGGATGAGACTGGCTGGTTCCTTGGCGAAGTCGAAGGTTCTAACCATGCAATTCCGTACAGCGTGGTGCCGGATGACTTCCGACAAGCAGATGGGCAGGAGCTAAACGGGTTGTTGCCCGCGTCGGCCGAAACGCTCGAGCTGTTGGCTCCCGGCGCTCGCTTTCCGCATTGCCTCTACAGTTTTCCGAACTACCCCGATGGCCTTATGCGAACCAGCGTTCGTCAGCTTGCCAATTTCCTGATGGCGTACATCAACGATGGCACCTTGGGCGGCACGCGGCTTTTGCAGCTACAGACGGTCCGCATGGTGCTCTCGAGCCGCCATTTTGGCCAAGCGCTTTGCTGGCAGGCCTTCGAACTCGGCAACGACATCCTCTGGGGCCATAGCGGCGCCGATCCGGGTATTGCCACACTGATGGCGTTCCGGCCCGGGGACGGCGTCGGCGTCATCGTCTTCGCCAATTTCGACGGTGGACGGACCATACTGAACAGCGTGTTCGAGCGGCTGTTTCAGGAAAGCGATTCGATGCGGTGAGTTTCTGTTGGTGGACGGTGTCGAAATAAAGAGCCCGCTAACATGCGGCTGGAGCGGGCCGCTGAAAAGCGCGGCCGCTCAGCCGCAGGTTAGCAGGCTGAGGGAGCTAGCCTTGGAACGCCGTTTCGGGCAACCGCCGCCGCTGGATGCCAGCGGATACGATCGCGCTGCCTTCATCCCGGAGTTCTACGATCACGTCGTTCCCTATGCGTCGCGGCCGGACATTGGCTTCTACGTTGAGACCGCGCGCCAGCATGGCGGGCCAGTTCTCGAACTCGGGTGCGGAACCGGGCGCATTCTGATCCCCACTGCCCGGGCAGGCATCAACATCAACGGCCTTGACGCCTCGGAGGGCATGCTCAGGGTTTGTCGAGCGAGGCTCGACACAGAGCCTGCCGACGTACAGCGGCGTACTGAACTTCACCACGGAGACATACGGCAGTTCGATCTGGGCCACAGGTTCGACCTGATCACGCTGCCGTTCCGCCCGTTTCAGTACCTGCTGACGGTGGAGGAGCAGCTCGCCTGCCTCAACGCCATCTGGCACCACCTCCAGCTCAACGGCCGGCTCGTATTCGACCTCTTCAACCCATCGGTCCACCATCTGGCTAAGCCGGTGGATCCGGCTGCGACCGACGATGAGCCGCCGTTCACCCATCCTGACCGCCGGATCGTCACCCGTCGGAGCCGGATTCTGGAGCGCGATCTCGCCGACCAGACCTTCGCCGGCGAGCTCGTCTACGATGTGACCCATCCGGGTGGGCGGACGGAGCGTCTGGTGCATCACTACCGGTTTCGCTACCTCTTCCGCTTCGAGGCCGAGCACCTGCTCGCGCGAGCCGGTTTTTCAGTGGACCATGTCTACTCGGGCTTCGACCATGCACCGTACGGGTCTCATTATCCGGGCGAGCTCATCTTCGTAGCGCGCCGCCGGCCTGCGAGTTGAAGTCGATGCCTGCTAACCGACGAGTGAAGCGGACGGCGCGCCGCTCAACGCGATCGTTAGCCACGTGGTAGCGACTTGATGCAGATTCGGCGTGCCGAGGCCGCTGACGAGGAAGCGCTCGCCAGTATACGGCGTCGTGCCATTCTCGCGCTGGCTGTACCAGCGATGTCGAGGGAACAGGCCGAAAGATGGGCCACGCGAGGGGCAGCAGATCGCGTGGCGCGAGCGATGCGGGAACATGACGTGTGGGTGGCCGTGGAAGGGGCTGCGATCGGCTGGGTAGAAGTGGACCGAGACCGCGTCGCGGCGCTGTATGTCTCGCCGTCTTGCTCCCGCCGCGGCGTCGGCTCGGTCCTTCTGACATTCGCCGAAACCTCCATACGGAGCTCCGGCTACACGACTGCGCGTCTCGAGTCCAGCCAGAACGCGCTCGACTACTACCTTCGGAGGGGTTACCTACAATGTGGCCCCGCAGATTCTGATGGGGCATTGCCGTTGCGCAAAGATCTGGCCGCAGTGACGCCTGACCAAGGCATGGAGCCGACGCGCTGAAGCGCGCGGCTCATGCCTGATCGTTGGGCGGACCTGGAGGGTGAGACGTGAACGATGGTGCCAGTGATCGGACCGCACTCCTGATCATCGATATGCAGGTGGGTCTGTTCACGCCGGAGACCCCGCGGCACGATGCCGCGGGTGTCATTGATCGCATCAACGCAGTGTCCAAGGCCCTCCGGGGAAGTGGCGGGACGGTGATCTTCATTCAGCACGACGGTCCCAAGGGCGACACGGTCGAACCCTGCACGCCTGGCTGGCAGTTGCTTACGTCGCTCGAGCGCGCACCGGCGGATCTGGTCGTTCACAAGACAGCCTGCGATTCCTTCTACGATACAGAGCTCGCGGCCGTACTTGAGCGGCGGGGGCTGCGGCGGTTGCTCGTGACTGGTTGTGCCACCGACTTCTGTGTCGATACGACGGTTCGTGCGGCGATGAGTCGCGAGTACGAGGTGGTGGTGATCGCGGACGGCCACACAACGGCAGATCGACCGCACATCGAGGCGGTGTCGTTGATCCGGCACCACAACTGGCTCTGGCAAGATCTGATTCACCCAAAGGTGCGAGTGGAGGTCGTGGAAGCGGAAGAAGTGATCGCAGAACTCGCAGCTGACGAGCATCGCGCTGGCCGAGGAAACCGCGATGCTCGCAGCTGATCCGCGGCGTTAGGCGGCCCGTCCGATACAACCGAGGGGGAGTTTCGATGGCAGCAACTACAGCCTGGCTTCTGTTCGTGCTCGGCGTCGGTCACGTTGTGTACGGCTTCGTCAAATTCAGGGAGCCTTTGCTTTCTGGCCTGGCAGCCGGGGTCGTCGGGCAGTTCACCTCACCTGAGGTCAGACGCACGGCCTTTTGGTTCGTCATGTTCGGCGCACTGCTCATGCTGGCAGGTCAGGTGGCCATCCACGCCGTCGGCATCAACGATCTTTATTTGCTTCGCTTGGTGGGCGTGAATCTTCTGGTCGTGTCGGCGGTTGGCTTGGTCGCGCTGCCAAAGTCACCATTTCTGGCGGGTGCTCTTATATCGGCGCTCATCGTCGCAGCAAGCTACCGCATCATCTGAGCGCCAATGTACCTGCCGCCTAACCCTTCCATCGAGCGGACCGCCGCTCATGTCAAACGTTAGGCAGGCAAGAGTACATGCGTTCACCACTGCCTCGGCGTGTCGCATTGCTGCTCGCACTTGCCCTTCTCGGTCTTCCCCAGCCGGGACAGGGGGCCAGCAATCCCGAGGTCGGCCCGGTTCGCGACCCCGCAGAGCACGGCCTGGGCGGCGACAGCGATCGCGGGCGGAAGCGAGGGATTCAACGAGCCGAGTGACACAGAAGGGCCCCCCAACGTTCTTTCGACCTCTGGGGGTTAGCACGGGGGCTCGGGCCGGGGGGTATTGGCTGGGTGTTATGATCGCGGCCACCCGGGGGCCGGGTGGATGGCGCTATTGAGTGTTCGGGAGCTGAGCGTGGAGTTCGCGACGCGCGACGGGGTCGTGTCCGCGGTGAACGGGGTGAGCTTCTCGCTCGAGGCCGGACAGGTCCTCGCGCTGCTCGGCGAATCGGGCTCCGGCAAGAGCGTCACCCTCCGGGCGATTCTCGGGCTCCACCCCGCCGTGCGCACGCGCGTCGGCGGCGAGGTGCTCGTGAAAGGCCAGGACGTGAACCGGCTCGACGAGCCGTCCCGCGCCCGTTTGCGCGGGCGCATCGTCTCCACGGTCTTCCAGGAGCCGATGACCGCGCTCGACCCCGTGTACACGATCGGCGAGCAGATTGCCGAGACGCTTCGGCAGCACCGCGGGCACGATCACGCGGCGGCCCGCCGGCGGGCGCGCGAGCTGCTCGATCTCGTCCAGGTGCCGTCGCCCGACCGCTGCCTGGCCAGCTATCCGCACGAGATCTCGGGCGGCATGCGCCAGCGCGCGATGATCGCCATCGCGCTGGCCTGCGAGCCCGAGCTGCTGCTGGCCGACGAGCCCACCACCGCGCTCGACGTCACGGTGCAGGCGCAGATTCTCTGGCTCCTGCGCGATCTGCAGAAGCGGCTGGGGCTCGCGGTCATCTTCGTCACGCACGATCTCGGCGTGGCCGCCGAGATCGCCGACGAGGCGGCCGTGATGTACGCCGGCCGCATCGTGGAGCAGGCGCCCATCCGCGAGCTGTTCCGCCGTCCCGCGCACCCGTACACGGAAGGGCTGATGCACGCCACCGTGCGCCGCGGCCAGAAGGGCCGCCCGCTGGTTCCCATCCCGGGCGCGCCTCCGAACCTCGCCGTGCTGCCGCCGGGCTGCGCGTTCGCCCCGCGCTGCCCGATCGCGCGCGACCCGTGCCGGATCACACTGCCGTCGTTTCACCCGGTGTCCGACGGCCACGTCGCGCGCTGTCACTTCGTCACCCCAGGAGGCTCGTCATGAAACGTGTCGTCACCCTGCTACTCGCCCTCGTGCTCTCACTGTCGCTGACCGGCCTCGCGTGCGCGCAGGGGACGCTGCGCATCGGCATGACCGCGAGCGACATTCCCTACACCGGCGGCCAGACCGACAACGGCTTCGAAGGCTTCCGGTTCGTCGGCTACCAGATCTACGAGCCGCTGATCGCCTGGGACCTCACGCGCGGCGACCGGTTGGCGCCGCTGGTGCCGGGGCTGGCCGAGTCGTGGGAGGTCCGCAAGGATCAGCCGACGAAGTGGGTGTTCAAGCTCCGCAAGGGCGTGACGTTTCACGACGGCAGCCCCTTCAACGCCGACGCCGTCGTCTTCTCGTACGAGTCGATCAAGAAGAAGGACGCCCCGCACTTCGACCCCTACGGCTCGGGGCAGGTGAGCTTCCGGCTGGCCTCGCTCACCGGCGTCCACAAGATCGACGACTACACGGTGGAGTTCGAGACCAACAAGCCGACGAGCTTCGTGCCCTACCAGGTCTGCTACATGCTGATCGTGTCGCCGGCGCAGTGGCAGAAGGTCAAGGACTGGCGCAAGTTCGCCGAGCAGCCGTCCGGCACCGGCCCCTACAAGGTCACGCGCTTCGTGCCGCGCGAGCGGCTGGAGCTGGAAGCCAACAAGCAGTACTGGGACAGCAAGCGCCGGCCGAAGATGGACAAGCTCGTGCTGCTGCCGATGCCGGAGCCGACCACGCGGCTGGCCGCCCTGCGCAGCGGCCAGGTGGACTGGATCGAGGTGCCGCCGCCCGACTCCATCCCGCAGCTCAAGGGCGCCGGCTTCCAGATCTCGATGAACTCGTACCCGCACAACTGGACGCACACGCTGCGGCTGGACAAGGAGCCGTGGAGCAACAAGCTCGTGCGCAAGGCGGCGAACTACGCGGTCGATCGCGTCGGCATCTGCAAGAGCCTGCTGAACGACACGTGCATTCCCGCCACCGGCGTCGTGTACAAAGGCCATCCGTGGTTCGGCAAGCCCAAGGAAATCTACGAGTACAACCCCGAGAAGGCCAAGGCGCTGCTGAAGCAGGCCGGGTTCGACGCCAGCAAGCATCCCGTGAAGGCCGTCCACCTGATCTCCACCTCGGGCTCGGGCCAGATGCTGCCGCTGGCGATGAACGAGCTGATCCAGAAGAACCTGAAGGACGTCGGCATCGACGTCGACCTGCAGCCCGTGGAGTGGAACACGCTGCTCACCCGCTGGCGCGCCGGCTTCAAGACCGCGGACAACGAGGGACTCAACGCCTGGAACATCTCGTGGAATTTCCTGGAGCCGTGGAGCGGCTTTGGCCGCTTCTTCCACTCCAAGGCGGTGGTGCCGGTCGCGGTCAACACGATGCCCTACATCAATCCGGAAGCCGACAAGCTGATCGACGAGGCGGAGCGCACGTTCGACGTCCCGAAGCAGAACGAGATCCTGGCCCGGCTGCACGAGCTGGTGGTGGACGACGCGCCGTGGATCTTCGTCGTGCACGACCAGAACCCGCGCGCGCTGTCGCCCAAGGTGAAGGGCTTCGTCCAGCCGCAGAGCTGGTTCGTGGACCTGACCGCGGTGACCGTCCGCTAGCGTCGTCGTCGTGTGGACGTACGCCGGCCGGCGTCTCCTGCTGGCGATCCCGACGCTGCTCGGGGCCAGCATCATCGTGTTCGCGATGGTGCACCTGGCCCCCGGCGACCCGATCGCGGCGGTGATGCCGGCCGAGTCCAGCCAGGCGGAGATCGAGGCCACCAAGAAGGCGTACGGCTTCGACAAGCCGCTGGCGGTGCAGTACCTCGTGTGGCTGGGTCGCGTCGCGCAGGGCGACCTCGGCCGCTCCATCGCCACCCGCCGGGCCGTGATCCTCGACGTCCGCGACTCGCTCGCCAACAGCCTGGTCCTCGCCCTGTCCTCGTCGCTGCTCGCCTTCGGCATCGGGACCGCGCTCGGCCTGCTCGCGGCCTTCCGGCAAGGCCGCTGGCTCGACAAGGCGGCAAGCGCGATCGCGGTGATCGGCGTCTCGGTCCCCCACTACTGGGCGGGCATCATCCTCATCATCGTCTTCTCCGTGTGGCTCAACTGGCTGCCGGCGATGGGCGCCGCCGACGGCGGCGGTCCGCTCGCCTACCTGCGCCACATGACGCTGCCCACGGTGGCGCTGGCGCTCATCCCGCTCGGCGTGATCACGCGCGTGGTGCGCTCGGCCGCCCTCGACGTGCTGAATCAGGAGTTCGTCCTCGCCCTGCGCGCCAAGGGCCTGGCGGCGCGGCGCGTGTTCACGCACGTCGTCAAGAACTCGGCGCCCCAGATCTTCACCGTGCTCGGGCTGCAGTTCGGCTTCCAGCTCGGCGGCTCGGTGCTGGTGGAGGCGGTGTTCTCGTGGCCGGGCACCGGCTACCTGCTGAACCTGGCCATCTTCCAGCGGGACATTCCGGTGCTGCAGGGTGTGATCCTCGTGCTCGCCACGTTCTTCGTGCTGCTCAACCTGGCCGTCGATCTGCTGCAGACGCTGGTCGACCCGCGCATCGCGCGCCACTGATGGCCGTCGTCACCGCGCTGCCGCACGACGCCGAGCCCATCGCGCACGCGCCGATGTCGTACTGGCGGGCCGTGGGCTGGCGGCTCGCCCGCGATCCGGCCACGCTCGTCGCCGGCGCCGTGCTCGTCTGCATCGTTCTCGCCGCGCTGCTGGCGCCGTGGCTGGCGCCCTACGATCCCAGCGCGGGGTCGATCCGGCTGCGCCTGGCCCCGGTGGGCGCGCCCGGGCACGTGCTGGGCACCGACGAGCAGGGCCGCGACATGCTGAGCCGCCTGCTGTGGGGCGGCCGCATGACCCTGGTGGCCGGGCTGACGCCGGTGCTGGTTGCGCTCGCGCTGGGGACCGTGCTCGGCGTGCTGGCGGGGTACGTCGGGGGGCTCACGAACACGCTCGTGATGCGCACGATGGACGTCTTCTACGCGTTCCCGGCCGTCCTGCTGGCCATCGCGATCTCGGGCGCGCTCGGCCCCGGCCTGCCCAACACGCTGCTGTCGCTGTCGATCGTCTTCGTGCCGCGCGTGGTGCGAGTGGCGGAGTCCGCCACCGTGCAGGTCAAGGGCCTGGAGTACATCGCGGCGGCGCGCGCGAGCGGCAGTGGCGTGCTGCCGATCATGCGCCACCATCTGCTCGCCAACGTGCTCGGCCCGATACTCGTGTTCGCGAGCACGCAGGTCTCGCTCTGCATCATCCTCGCGGCCGGCCTGTCGTTCCTCGGGCTCGGCGTCACGCCGCCGGCGGCCGAGTGGGGCCTCATGCTCAACACGCTGCGCCAGTCCATCTACGTGAACGCGATCGTGCCGGCCCTGCCGGGCGTCGCGATCTTCGTCACCTCGATGGCCTTCAACCTCCTCTCCGACGGCCTGCGGGATGCGATGGAGATCCGCGCGTGAGCGCGGACAACGCAATGGAGTCGCGAAACAATAGAGATCCGCGCGTGAGCGCGGACGCGCCGCTGCTGGAGGCGCGCGGGCTGCGCAAGCACTTTCCCCTGCGGGGCGGTGTGCTGCAGCGGACGTATGCGTGGGTGCGAGCCGTGGACGACGTCTCGTTCGACGTCTACCCGGCCGAGACGCTCGGGATCGTGGGCGAGTCGGGCTGTGGCAAATCGACGCTCGCCCGGCTCATCTTGCGCCTGATCGAGGCCGACGCGGGAACGGTCCGCTTCGACGGCCAGGACGTGCGGGGCGCGGCGCCGCCGCAGATGAAGCGGTTGCGGCGCGACATGCAGCTCGTCTTCCAGGATCCGTACGCCTCGCTGAACCCGCGCCTGACCATCGAGGACGCGGTGGCCTTCAGCCTGCTCGTGCACGGTACTCGCGCCGCGGAGGCGCGCGAGCGGGCGCGCGCGCTGCTGGGCCGCGTCGGCCTCGACCCCCGGCTCTATGGCCGCCGTTACGCGCACGAGCTGAGCGGCGGCCAGCGCCAGCGCGTGAACATCGCCCGCGCGCTCGTGCTCGATCCCAAGCTGCTGGTGCTCGACGAGCCGGTCTCCGCGCTCGACAAGTCGGTCCAGGCCCAGGTGCTCAACCTGCTGGCCGACCTCAAGGCCGAGCGGGCGCTGACGTACGTCTTCATCTCGCACGACCTCAACGTGATCGAGTACGTCAGCGGCCGGGTGATGGTGATGTACCTCGGCGAGGTGGTGGAGACGGGCACGGCGGACGCGCTCGCCCAGGCGCCCAAGCACCCCTACACGCAGGCGCTGTTCGCCTCGGCGCCGAGCATGGATCCCGACCGGCGGATGGATCGTCCGCCGATCGCCGGGGATCCGCCGAATCCGATCGACCCGCCGTCCGGGTGCCGCTTCCGCACGCGGTGCGCGTTCGCCATGGAGCAGTGCGCCCAGGCGCCGCCGGCGCTGCGGCCGGTCGGCCCCGGGCACGAGGCGGCCTGCTACCTCTTCTCGTGACCCATCAGGTCGCGCGCTCCTTCGCGAGGGCCTCGATGTCACCGTCGCTGTAGCCGAGCTCGCGCAGGATCTCGTCGCGATGCTGGCCCAGCAGCGGAGACGGGCCGATCGTCGTCGGCGAGGCCGAGAGCTTGATGGGGTTGCCCACGGTGACGTAGCGGCCGCGGCCCGGGTGCTCCACCTCGACGATCATGTCGCGCGCCTTGAGGTGCGGATCGGCGAGCACCTCGCCGGTGTCGAGACACGCGCCGCACGGCACGCCGGCCTCGCCCAGGATCTTCATGACGTCGTGCTTGCCGCGTGTGGCCGTCCACGCCTCCATGAGCGCGTTGACCTCATCGCGGCGCTGCCAGCGTGCGTCCGCGGTCTCGTAGCGCGCGTCGCCGACGAGATCGGCGCGGCCGATGGCGCGCAGCAGCGGGTGCCACATCTGCTGCTGCACGAAGACGAAGACGTAGTCGTTGGGGCCGCCAGGCGCGCAGCGGTACGTGGTGCCCGGCACGCCGGAGCCGAGCTGGTTGCCCGTGCGCGCCATGGGCGCGCCGAGGCGCTGGTGGTCGCGCAGGCTCACGCGGATGAGGTTGACCACGGCGTCCTGCATCGAGACCTCCACCTGCTGGCCCTCGCCGGTGGTCTGCCGCTGCATCAGCGCCGCGAGGATGCCGATCACGCAGTGCATCCCGGTGCCCGAGTCACCGATCGAGGGCCAGACGTACGTCGGCGGCCCGTCGGGCGTGCCGGTCACGCTCATGGCGCCGCCCATGGCCTGGGCGATCGGCTCGTAGCTCTTGTAGTCGCGATAGGGCCCGTAGGAGCCGAAGCCCTTGATGCTCGCGAACACCAGCCGTGGGTTCAGCCGCTGCAGCTCGGGATAGCCGAAGCCGAGGCGCTCCATCACGCCCGGCCCGAAATTCTCCAGCAGCACGTCGGCCGTCTTCAGCAGCGCGCGGAAGACCTCCTTGCCGCGCGGGTGCTTGAGATCGAGCGGCAGGCTGCGCTTGTTCGCGTTGAAGGACACGAAGAAGAGGCTGTCGGCGTCGGGCCGGTCCTTCAGGAGGTGGCGCGCCGGATCGCCCTTGCCCGGCTCCTCGACCTTGATGACGTCCGCACCCAGCCAGGCCAGCATCTGGCCACACGACGGCCCCGCCTGGTTGTTCGTGAGATCGACCACCCGGATGCCTGCGAGCGCGTTGCCCATCCGCCACCTCCTCGTGGCGCTGATTCTACGTCGTCGCGCACCCGGGCTCTCGCGGCGCTAGAATGCCGTCACCAACGACCCAGGAGGCTCCGCCGATGGCCCTCACACTCCGTCAGATCGGGCCCTGCTTTGCCGCGGAAGTCGATGGTCTCGACCTGACCCGCCCGCTGTCGGCGGACGAGGTCGCCGCCGTCCACGCCGGCATGGATCGCTACGCCGTGCTCGTCTTCCACGACCAGAAGCTCGACGACGAGCCGCAGCTTGCCTTCACGCGAAGCCTGGGCGACATCGAGCATGCGATCGGCACCAGCTTGCGCGCGCCGGACGAGCTGCGGCTGCCGACGACGTTCGCCGACGTCTCCAACCTGGACAAGAACCAGAACGTGTTCGCGCGCGACGACCGCCGCCGGCTCTTCGGGCTCGGCAATCGTCTCTGGCACTCCGACAGCTCGTTCAAGGTGGTTCCCGCCAAGTACTCGATCCTCCACGCGCGGAGCGTGCCGTCGAAGGGCGGCAACACCGAGTTCGCCTACATGGTGGCCGCCTACGACGCCCTCGACGCCGAGACGAAGGCCGAGGTGGAAGGCCTCGTCTGCGAGCACTCGCAGATCTTCTCGCGCCAGCAGCTCGGCTTCACCGACTTCACCGACGAGGAGCGCGCCCGCTTCGCGCCGGTCCGCCAGACCCTCGTGCGCACGCACCCGGTGACGAAGCGCAAGTCGCTCTATCTCTCCTCGCACGCGGGCGGCATCGTCGGCTGGCCGGTGCCCGAGGCCCGCTTCTTCCTGCGCGACCTCGTCGAGCACGCCACCCAGCGGCAGTTCGTGTACGCGCATTCCTGGCGCGTCGGCGATCTCGTCATGTGGGACAACCGCCAGACCATGCACCGCGCACGGCCGTTCCCCGCTCACGAGCCCCGCGACATGCGCCGCACCACGCTCATGGGGGACGCGACTGTTGAACAGGGGGGCCCCGAAATGGCCCCCCAGCCCCCCCACGTTCGGGCCGTCCCGGCGCAGCCGTGACGGCCCTCTAGACTCGTGGACTTCGGCGTCAATCTGGCGACCTCCGCGGACTCGTGGAAGGTCGTCAGGCGCGCGGAGGAGTTGGGGTACACGCGGGCGTGGTTCTATGACACGCAGATGCTCAACGCCGACATGTTCGTGGCGATGGGCGCGGCGGCCGTGCAGACGTCGCGGATCCGCCTGGCTACCGGCGTGCTGATTCCCTCCAATCGGATCGCGCCTGTCGCGGCCAGCGCGCTGGCGGCGCTGAACGCGCTGGCGCCCGGCCGCATCGACTTCGGCATCTCCACGGGCTTCACGGCGCGCCGCACGATGGGCCTGGGCCCCGTGAAGCTCGACGACATGAAGGAGTACATCCGGATCGTGCAGGGCCTGCTGGCCGGCGACACGCTCGAGTGGACGTTCGAGGGCAAGCGCCGCAAGATCCGTTTCCTCAGTCCCGAGCTCGGAGTCGTGAACGTTCGCGATTCGATTCCGCTGCACGTCTCGGCGCTCGGCCCGCGCGGCCGCGCGCTGACCGCGGAGCTCGGCGCCCACTGGATCACCGCGACGGGCAACATGGGCCACGCACGGACCGCGATCACCGCCATGCAGACGGCGTGGCGAACGGCGGGCGTCGACCCCGCGACGCGCGTGGCGACCGCGTTCACCGGCGGGTGTGTTTTGAAGGACGGCGAGGCGGCCGACAGCCCGCGCGCCCGCGCCCAGGCGGGGCCGCACGCCATGGTCGCCCTGCACAACATGGTGGAGGCCGCCGAGTTCGGCAACATGGGCCGCGGCGTGCCGCCTGCGCTGACGCCGCTCCTCGAGCGCTACCGGCAGATCTACGAGAAGTACGAGCCGGCCGACGCGCGCTACCTGTCCAATCATCGCGGGCACCTCATGGTGCTGCGCCCGGAGGAGCACGAGGTGTGCACGGCCGAGCTCGTTCGCACGCTGACCATGACGGCGACCAGGGCGGAGCTGCACGAGCGCCTGCGAGAGCTGGGCAAGGTCGGCTACACCCACTTCGCGGTGAGCATCCGCCACGGCCATCCCGGGATGCTGGAAGAGTGGGCCGATGTCTTCGCCGGAGTGTAGAGGGATGCAATTCGGCTGGCTCACGCTGGGCCACTCGGCCTCGGGTGACGGCGATCACGCGGCGATCCACGAGCAGGTCGAGCAGGCGTGCTTCGCGGAGGCGGCGGGGTTCGACGGCATCTGGCTGACGGAACACAACTTCACGGGCGAGAGCGTCTACTGCGATCCGATCCCGCTCGCCAGCGTGGTGGCGGCGCGCACGTCGCGGATCCGCATCGGCTTCGCGGTGCTCCAGCTCGCGCTGCGCCACCCGATCCGCCTGGCCACCGAGCTCGCGCTTCTGGACAATCTCTCGAACGGCCGCATCGACGTGGGCGTGGGGCACGGGACCAACTACAACGAGTACGAGTTCGTCGGCTACGGCCTGCGCAGCGACGACAGCCGCGAGCGCATGGCGGAGACCCTCGAGGTGATGGTGCGGGCGTGGACCGAGGCGCCGCTGGTCCATCACGGCAAGTTCTACCAGCTCAGCCTGCCGGCGCTCCGCCCTCGAACGCGGCAGCGGCCGCATCCGCCGATCTGGCGCGCGGTGTCCTCGGCGGGCTCGGTGCGCGAGTGCGGCCGGCTGGGCGCGCCCATCCTGATCGCGCGCATCCCGATCGCGCGCGTGCCCGAGCGGCTCGCGCTCTACGAGGCCGGCCTGGACGAGAGCGGTCTCGAACCATCCGTTCGCTCACGGCTGCGCGGCCAGGCCGCGCTCTGGCGCTGGGTCCACGTCGCGGAGAGCCAGCGTCAGGCCGAGGACGAGCTGGCGGCGGCGCTGCGGCAGGCGCGGACCCACGCGCTCCACGCGCGCTCGACGCACAACCCGCCCGACTTCCATGTGGACGTCTCGCGCGTGAACCCGTGGAACGATCCGCGCGTCGATCACGCCGACGGCGTCCGCTACGCGCTGGACCACTCGGCGCTCTACGGCACCGCTCCGCGCGTGGCCGAGCAGGTCGCCGAGCTGCGCGACGCCGGCGTGGGCCATGTGCTGTGTCAGATGAGTACGGGCGACCTGCCACACGCCAGCGTCCTGGACTCGATGCGGCGCTTCGGCGAGCAGGTGATGCCGCGCTTTCGCTGAGCGCCGCTCCAGCATCCGCGGTGCCAGCGGCTACAGAACTGATCGCACGAGGCCGCCGTCCACGAGCATCGTGGTCCCCGTGATGTAGCTCGAGCGGCTGGAGGCCAGGAACGCCACCAGGTACGCCATCTCGTTCGGCTGGCCGATGCGCCCCACCGCGGTCTCGGCGGCGCGCTGGGCGAGCGCGTCCTCCACCGAGATCCCGAGCTCCTTTGCGCGCGACGTCACGTTGCCCAGCATGCGCTCGGTGAGGATGGAGCCCGGGCACACGTTGTTGACCAGGATGCCGTCGCGGCCGACCTCGTCGGCCAGGCTCTTGGCGAAGGCCACCACGCCCATGCGCGTGGCGCCGGAGAGCGCGAGGTTCGGAATGGGCTGGTAGACCGTGCTGGCCAGGATGTTGATGATGCGGCCGCCGCCGCTCTTCTTGAGATGCGGGATGGCCTCGCGGCACATCCGCGCGAAGAACAGCAGCGAGCGCTGGACGGCCGTGGCCCACTGCTCCTCGGTGGCGTTGTGGGCGCGGGCCAGCGGCGGGCCGCCCGAGTTGTTGACGAGGACGTCGAGGCGGCCGAACCGCGCGATGGTCGCCGCGACGAGCTCGCGAATGGTCTCGGGCCGGTCGAGGTCGCCCGCGACCGCCAGCGTGTCGCGGCCCGTGCTGTCGCCGATCTCCTGCGCGGCCTTCTCCACGTCCTTCTGCGAGCGGCTGCAGACGGCGACGCGCGCGCCTTCCTCCGCCAGCACCTGGGCGCACGCGCGCCCCAGGCCCTTGCTGCCGCCACCGACGATCGCCACCTTGCCCTTCAGCTCGAGATCCATCACACGGCTCCTTCCTCGACCGGCGGCGACGGCGCCCGCTCGGCGGCGGCCGTGCGCTTGGACATGTCCTCCAGGCGAATGCGCCGCATCAGCGGCAGGAACAGCGGCACCACGGCGAACATCATGGCCAGCAGCCAGAAGTCGTCGGCGTAGGCCAGGAGCTGGGCCTGGGCGACGGTATCGCGATAGAGCATCACGACGGCCCGCTGCTGGGCGGTGAAGGCGTCGTTGCCCTGGGTGGCGAAGTAGCCCGCCCACTTGACGAGCTGGGCGCGCGTCTCCGGGTCCCACGGCGTGATGTGGCTCACGAGCGTGGCCTGGTGGAACTGGCTGCGCTGGGCCAGCAGCGTCGTCACCACCGCGATGCCCACGCTGCCACCGACGTTGCGCAGCATGCCGTACACGGCGGTGGCGTTCACGAGCTTGTGTCGTTGGATCGTGGCCAGGGCCAGCGTGGAGAGCGGCACGAAGATGAAGCCCACCGCGAAGCCCTGGATGAAGCGCGGCAGCGCCAGCGCCCAGTAGTCCATGCCGAGCGTGAGCGACGTCATCATGTAGAGGCTGGCCGCGTTGAGCAGGCAGCCGAAGGCCAGCATCCAGCGCTGGTCGATGCGCGTGACGATGCCGGAGGCGAAGAGCGAGCAGATGTTGCCGAGCCCGCCGGGCGCCAGCACGAGGCCGGACGTCCACGCGTCGTAGCCGAGCAGCTTCTGCGTGAACACGGCCACCAGCAACATCCCGGAGAACATGCCGAAGCCCACGATGGCGATCAGCGTGGCGCCGGTGGCGAAGTTGCGGTCGGTGAACACGGTGAGGTCGAGAATCGGGTCCATCGTCGTCAGCTCGCGGATGAGGAAGCCGACGAGCGCGCAGACCGCGACGACCGTCAGGGCGACGATCGCCGTCGACTCGAACCAGTCCTCGCGCTCGCCACGGTCGAGCACGAGCTGCAGGCAGCCGAAGCCGGCGATCATCAGCCCCAGGCCCCACCAGTCGACGCGCCCGGCCTTGCGCAGGTAGGGCGGATCGAACAGGCACGCGCTGGCCAGGAGGAAGCCGACCAGCCCGACCGGCAGGTTGATGTAGAAGATCCAGCGCCACGACCACTCGTCGGCGAGATAGCCGCCCACGGTCGGTCCCAGGATCGGGCCGAGGATGAACCCCACGCCCCACACCGCCATCGCCAGACCGCGCTGGTGGAACGGGAAGATCTCCCACAGGATCGCCTGCGAGAGCGGAATGATCGGCCCGCCGCCCAGGCCCTGGAAGATGCGCGCGATGATCAGCGTCGTGAGATCGGGCGCGGCGCCCGAGAGAAACGAGCTCACCACGAACAGCGTGGTGCAGATGAGGAAGAACTTCTTGCGCCCGAAGATCCCGACCAGCCAGCCGGTGGCGGGAATGACCACGGCGTTGGCCGCGAGGTAGGAGGTGATCACCCACGAGACTTCGTCGAGCCCGGCCGAGAGCGAGCCTTGCAGATGCGGCAGCACCACGTTGGTGACGCTGGTGTCGAGGATCTGCATGAACGCCACCACCATGACCGTGAAGGTGATGGCCCACTTCTGGGCGGGCGAGACGGGAGCTTCGAGGGCTGGCGGCGTCATTGGCTCCGGCCGTGGCGCCTAGAATACTCCGGCGTATGCATCGCGCGACATTGATCGCTGGTCTACCCGACGCTAGAGTAACGGCATGACTCAGGCCCCGCTCACGCTACGGCGCTGGAAACGACTCGAGTACGACCGCCTGGTCGATCTCGGCGTCTTCGAGCGCGACCCGGTCGAGCTCATCGGCGGCCACCTCGTCGTGGCCGAGCCGCATGGAAGCTATCACGCCTCGGCCATCACCGCCGTCGACTATGCGGTCCGCGCGAGCCTGCCGCCCGGCTGGATCGTCAGGGTCCAGCTCTCCGTGGCACTCGACGACGAGTCGGAGCCGGAGCCCGATATTGTCGTCGTGCCCGGGCGCCCGGGCGACTATCGTGAGTCGCACCCCGCGCATCCGGTCCTGGTCATCGAGGTCGCGGAATCGAGCCTGGCCTTCGACCGCCACGAAAAAGGCAGTCTGTACGCGCGAGGGGCGGTTCAGGACTACTGGATCGTCAACGTCGTGGACCGTGTCGTCGAGGTGTACCGGGATCCTGTTGCTGATGCCGCGGCACCGTTTGGATGGCGCTATCGATCCGTCGTGATCCTGACGCCGTCGGACATCGTGGTCCCGCTCGCGTTTCCCGCCATTCGGCTGTCCGTGGCCGACCTGCTGCCGTAGCCACGAGGGGCGCTACCGGGGCGGGCAGAGGCGCCCGGCGTCCGCGGCGATCTGCGTGACGGCCGACCCCAGGGCCTCGTTGAGCAGCACGGCGAACTCCATGCCGGCGTTCACCCAGTTCACTCGGGTCCCGGTACCGCGGTAGCGCCGCTCCGTCAGGGAGCCGTCGGCCGCGGTGAATGCCGCGCGCAGCGCCACCACGGCCTCCATCTGCGTCACGACGGTGCGCGCATAGACGCGCTCGATGCCGATGCGCGTCACGATGTCGGCGGGCGGCCGTCCGGCCTCCGCCGGGCCGCCGCCGTCGCCGGCGCCGCCCACGTCGCGCATGCCGTGGACGATCCACTCGCGAACGTCGTCGGCCTGGAGCGGCCGGTTGCCGATGGCGCCGAGCGTGTCCCGATTCGCGCGCTCGTCCTCGACCGCCGCGACGGTGACGCGGCAGGGGGGCGAGGGCGGCCGGGTGACCGGCGGCCGCGCCCCGGCCGTCTCGTCACGAAGCGGAATCACGATCGGGCCGCCGGCGCAGCCCGCGAGCAGGCCGAGCGCGACGACGCCCGCTCGGGCGTTCAACGCGACGGCATCGAGTCGGGCGTGAACCTCTCGTCGCTCGAGGCGGACGTGAGCGCCCCACCGTCGATCCGGACGATGTACCGGTTGCCGTCCTTGGCCAGATAGGCCGGGAAGGACAGCTCGAGTATAGAGAGCTTCGGTGTCGGGGACGCAGTCGGCGTGCCGCCGGCGGTGCCGAGGTCGAGCGTGAGCATCTTCATCGTCTCGGCGATGCCCTGAGTCATCGCCGCGCGGAGCGCCGCGCCGTTGTTCGCCGCCCACGCCTGGCTTGATTCTTCAAGCTCCTTGAACGCGCCGATGGGCGGCGTGTGGTACAGGTAGCGCCCGCGGTAGATCGGCTCCTTCTGATTGCGCGTCCACAAGGCTGCCACCGTGACCATGGTCAGCGACCGGAAGTTCGCCGAGAGCTCGTAGTTTGTCACCAGCGCCAGCACGGCGTCTTCCGGCACGTCCTTCCAGAGTGCCGCCGGGTCGCTGATGACGAGCGGCTTGGCCGTCGTGGCGGCCTGGGTGACCTTGAGCGCGGACAGCTCGAGCGCGGTCTTCTGCAGCGTCGCCCCGAACTGCGCCCGGAAGTCGAAGTCGCCGACCTCCTTGCGGACAGGCTCCATGAGCTTGTTCGCCCGCGACGTCCGGTGAGACTCGACGGCAACGTCGACGAGCGCGAGCAGCAGGCCGCCGCCCCCGGCCGCGGCGACGTTCGACCGCTCGACGGCGGCGGCCACCTCGTCCTGGACGATCGCCGCGTGGACACGCGTGTTCCGAATGGTCCCGGAGTCCTCGGCCTTCAGCGGGACATAGACGGCCGGGGCGCACCCAGCTGCGAACAGCGAGGCGAGCACGAAGGTCAGCGCGAGCGGGAATCTGATCATTGGCGTCGCACCCCCAGGCGGAATGATGATGCAACATTTTCATTCGATCGAATTGGACTGTCAAGTTGACAAGATCCACGATGCACTCCGTCGCCCACGGTCGCATCGTCTCCGGACGTCCGGGCGCCACGCCTCATCGGGTCGAACGATCGGCCCGTGACTAGTGGCTGTGGTGTGACGTCCCTGGGCCGTGCGAATGGCCGTGGTGCGAATAGCCGCTCGACGGCAGGCTGGGCGTCGTGGCCGGGGGCCGATTCAGGTTCATCTCCGGCACCGTGAAGATGCGCTCGGCCGCGGCGCCGTCGGTGGGGCAGTACGTGGCGGCCGAGGCCTCGCTGGCCGGGCGCGAGACGACGAACTCCGCCCGACATTTCGTGCAGCGATACGGATAGCGCACGGGATTACGCCGGCTCGCCCCCGGTGACGTGGGCCTGCCAGTAGTGATGCGTCTTGGCCACCACCGTGATGATGCTCTTCACCTCGTCCTTGAGCGTGTAGCCCGGGCCCGCGGGCAGCAGCAGGCGGTCCTCCTCCACGCGTGCGTCGACGTTTTCCAGGATGATCGCCGCGCACAGCCAGGCCGCCATCGTCGGTGAGTCGCACGTGACGGCGAGCCACCCCGACGCGGTCGGCTCCGCATAGAGACCGGTCGTCTCCCAGATGCCCCGCCGCATCTCGGCGAGCATCTCGGCGTCGTCGGCTGCCGGCGCGACGGCCGGCGCGCGCAGCGCGCTCTCCGGCCCGCGCTGCGGCGGCCCGCCGTAGAGCGCGAGCTCGCAGAACGTCGTCCACATGCTGCCCCAGTCCGGGCGGCCGTCCGCCGTCCACACGAAGGGCGCCGAGGACATCGGCGCGGCCGGATCGGGGCGCGGTGACGGCGCGTACTCACGGCGGCGCGCCTCGGCGTCGCGGCGCAGCGAGTCTTGTAGCGCGTCGAGGCGGCCGACGGGCACCGCGGCCACGCTCACCGGCATGCCGGCCTGATCGGCGAGCCGCGCGGCCAGGTCCGCGCACACCTGCTGCACCTCGGGAGAGACGGCGGCGTCGACCACCAGCAGGAGACGGCCGGCCATGCCGTCGCCGTTGACCTGGCGAGCATCCGTCATCGCAGCACCGCGCGCGCGGCCTCGAGCGCGCGCTCGATCTGCTCCGCGCTGACGTCGAGGTGCGTGACCGCGCGAATCGTGCGCGCGCCCATCGCCCCCATGCGCACGCCGCGCGCCAGCAGTTGCTCGACGACGGCCGGAGCGTCGAGCGGCCCGCCGACGTCGAAGAAGACGATGTTCGTCTCGACGGTGGCGGGATCGAGACGCACGCCGGGCAGCGCGGCCAGGCCCTCGGCCAGCCGCCGCGCGTTGGCGTGATCCTCGGCCAGCCGCTTGACGTGGTGACGGAGCGCGTACACGCCGCCGGCCGCGATGATGCCGGCCTGTCGCATGGCGCCGCCCATCTGCTGCTTGAGCCGCCACGCCTCGGCGATGAACTCGCGCGAGCCGGCCAGCGCGGCGCCCACGGGCGCGCCCAGGCCCTTCGTGAAGTCGATCCACGCGGAGTCGAACGGTGCCGCCCACTCGCGCGCGGCGACGCCGCTGGCCACGACCGCGTTCATGAGGCGCGCGCCGTCGAGGTGCGTGGACAGCCGGTGCCAGCGCGCGACGTCGGTGACCGCCCGCACGCGCGCGAGCGGCCAGATGGAGCCGCCGCCGAGGTTGCTCGTCTGCTCCACCCAGACCAGCCGGCTGCGCGGGTAGTGGCGGAAGTCGGGCCGGATGCCCTCTTCCAGTGTCGCCGCATCGTACTGGCCGCGGGCGCCGTCGAGCGGCCGGATGTTGACGCCGGCCAGCGCGCCCGGCCCGCCCGTCTCGAAGTGGATGGGATGCGCGGTGCGGTGCGCCAGCATTTCCTCGCCGGGGCGGCAGTGCACGCGCAGCGCGATCTCGTTGCACATCGTCCCCGAGGGCAGGAAGACGGCCGCCTCCTTGCCGAGGAGGTCGGCGACCATGTCCTGCAGCAGGTTGACGGTGGGGTCCTCATGCTTCTGCTCGTCGCCCACCTCCGCCTCGCACATGAAGCGGCGCATGTCCTTGGTGGGACGGGTGACGGTGTCGCTGTAGAGGTCGACGTCGATCCTGGGGCTCTCGGCCATGGTGCGCAGTGTATCCTTCCAGGGACTTTCCGGCCCGGATTCGGACGGGTTATATGCTCGTCGATGGGAGGTCGTCAATGGCGCTCGAGGTGGCGGCGGAGAAGCGCCTGTTCAGCCGCGCCGAGTATCACCGGATGGGCGAGGTCGGCATCCTCGAGCCGACGGATCGCGTCGAGCTGATCCGCGGCGAGATCGTCAAGATGTCGCCCATCGGCAGGCACCACGTGGCGTTCGTCAACAACCTGACCCAGCTCCTCGTCACGCGCCTGGCCGGCCGGGCGATCGTCTCCGTCCAGAATCCCGTGGTGCTCTCGGACGATACCGAGCCAGAGCCGGATGTCGCGGTTCTCCGCCCGCGCTCGTACAAGCACGCCGAGCCCGCCGTGGAGGACGCCCTCTTGCTGATCGAGGTCGCGGAGACGTCGCTACGCTACGACCGGGTAACCAAGCGTCCGCTTTACGCCGAGGCGGGGATGCCGGAATACTGGGTCGTCGACTGCGGCGCCGAGACGGTCGAGGTGCATCGCGCGCCGACGCGCATCGGCTACCGCGATCTCACCGTCGTCGCCGGGGCTGGCTCGTTGAGCCTGCTCGCCTTTCCCGACGTCTCGCTCGCCCTCGCGGAGATCTTTTCGTGATGGGGGCCCCGACATGGCCCCCATACCCCCAACGTTCGGAGCGCCCCGGCGAAGCCGTGGCGCCCCTCTATAACACTACGCTTTGACGGTGCCCAGGCTGGTGCCGGCCGAGCGCAGATCCTCGCAGGCGTGCGCAACCCGCGCCGACATGCCGGCCTCGGCGGCCTTGCCCCAGTTGCGCGGGTCGTAGGCCTTCTTCTCCCCCACGCCGCCGTCCACCTTGAGGACGCCCGCGTAGTTCTTCATGACGTGGTCCACGATCGGCCGCGTGAAGTCGTACTGCGTGTCGGTGTCGATGTTCATCTTCACCACGCCGTAGTCGAGCGTCTCGCGGATCTCCTCGATCAGCGAGCCGCTGCCGCCGTGGAAGACGAGGTCGAAGGGCTTGGCCTTCCCGAGCTTCTTGCCCACCGTGTCCTGGATCTGCTTGAGGACCGGCGGCCGCAGCTTCACGTGGCCCGACTGGTAGACGCCGTGCACGTTGCCGAACGTGGCGGCCAGCAGGTAGCGTCCGTTCTCGCCGGTGCCCAGCGTCTGGGCGGTCAGCAGGGCGTCCTCCGGCGTCGAGTAGAGCTTCTCGTTGATCTCGCCCACCACGCCGTCCTCTTCGCCGCCGACCACGCCGATCTCGACCTCCAGCACGATCTTGGCCTTCTTGCACTCCGAGAGAAGCTCGCGCGCGATCTCCAGGTTTTCCTTCAGGCTCACCGCCGAGCCGTCCCACATGTGCGACTGGAACAGCGGGCCCTGGCCCCGCGCCACGCGCTCCTGACTGATCTTGACGAGCGGGCGGACGTACTTGTCGAGCTGGTTCTTCGGGCAGTGATCGGTGTGCAGCGCGATGTTGATGGGGTACCGCGCGGCCACCACGTGGGCGTACTCGGCCAGCGCCGAGGCTCCCACGACCATGTCGGAGACCTTGGCGCCCGAGAGATAGGAGGCGCCGCCGGTGGAGACCTGGATGATGCCGTCGCTGCCCGCGTCGGCGAAGCCCTTGAGGGCGGCGTTCAGGGTCTGCGACGAGCTGACGTTGATGGCCGGGTAGGCGAAGGCGCCCGCCTTCGCCCGATTGAGCATCTCGCCGTAGATCTCCGGGCTCGCGATAGGCATATGCTGATCCCCCCAGGCCTCTCCATATAGCACGTCTCGGCTCGCCCTCGGCCCGCTTGACTGCGGGCCCGGTCTGCCGCAGCCTCGGGGGCCCATGGACCTGATGCGGGCGGCCGTGATGCGTGACCGCAAGCTGGTGGTGGCCGACGTCCCGATGCCGGAGCCCGGCCCGGGCGACGTGCTGGTGCGCACGCTCGCCTGCGGCATCTGCGGCTCCGACCTCCACGCGCTGAAGCACGCCGACAAGTTCGTCGAGACCGCGCGGCGCGCCGGCAACCCGCGCGTGATGGACCTGGGACGCGACGTCGTCATGGGCCACGAGTTCTGCGCCGAGATCGTCGAGCACGGGCCGTCCACCACGCGCGCGCTGCCGGTCGGCACACGCGTCTGCTCCCGGCCGACGCTGCTGCGCGAGTCGGGGCCGCAGTCCATTGGTTACTCCAACGACAACCCCGGCGGCTACGGCCAGTACATGCGCCTCAGCGAGGCGATCCTGCTGCCGGTGCCCAACGGCCTGGCGACCGATCAGGCAGCGCTCACCGAGCCGATGGCCGTCGGCGTCCACGCCGTGCAGAAGGCGCGCCTGGCCCAGGAGGACGCGCCGCTGGTGATCGGCTGCGGCCCCGTCGGCCTCGCGGTGATCGCCGCCCTCCGCCTGGCCAAGATGGAGCCCATCGTGGCCGCCGACTTCTCGGCGCGCCGCCGCGAGCTGGCCTCCACGCTGGGCGCCCACGTCGTGATCGATCCCGTCAAGACCACCGTGTGGGAGCAGCGCCCCGCCGGCCGCCCGCCCGTCGTCTTCGAGTGCGTCGGCGTGCCCGGCGTGCTGGACCAGGTGATGGCCGCGGCCCCGCGCGGCACGCGCATCGTCGTGGTCGGCGTCTGCATGGAGCCCGACACGATCCATCCGCTGATCGGCATCGTGAAGGAGCTGAACCTCCAGTTCGTGCTCGGCTACACGCCCGAGGAGTTCGCGGCGACCCTGCGCCACATCGCCGAGGGCGAGATCCCGACCACGCCGCTGATCACCGGCCACGTCGGTGTGGGCGGCGTGGCCAGCGCATTCAAGGAGCTTGCCTCACCCGAGCGCCACGCGAAGATCCTGGTCCATCCAGCGCAATGAGGAGCCGTCATGAGTGAGCGCGAGCTGACGTACGGCGAGGCGGTGCGGGAGGCGATCGCCGAGGAGATGCGGCGGGACCCGCGCGTGTTCCTCATCGGCGAGGACGTGGCGGAGGCCGGCCATCCGTTCAAGACGCTGGTGGGGCTGGTCAACGAGTTCGGCACCAAGCGCATCATCGACACGCCGATCTCCGAGCCGGGCTACGCGGGCATCGGCGTGGGCGCGGCCATGACCGGCATGCGGCCGATCGTGGACGTGATGTTCGGCGACTTCATCACGCTCACGATGGACCAGATGGTCAACCAGGCCGCCAAGGCGCACTACATGTCGGGCGGCAAGATCAAGGTGCCCATCGTGTTCCGCACCACGCTCGGGGCCACGCGCCGCTCGGCCGCCCAGCACTCGCAGTCGCTGCACGCCTGGGTGAGCCACGTCCCCGGTCTCAAGGTAGCGCTGCCGTCGGGACCCTACGAGGCGAAGGGCCTGATGAAGACGGCCATCCGCGACGACAGCCCCGTGGTGATCTTCGAAGACAAGATGATGTACCGCGTGAAGGGCCCGGTCCCCGAGGGCGACTACACGATCCCGTTCGGCGTGGCGGAGATCAAGCGTGCTGGCAAGGACATCACGATCGTGGCCACCAGCAGCATGGTGATCGTCGCGATGGCCGCGGCCAAGATGCTGGAGGACGTCGGGATCAGCGCGGAGGTCATCGACCCGCGCACCACGTGGCCGCTCGACAAGCAGGCGCTGATCGACTCCGCCAAGAAGACCTCGCGCGCGATCGTCGTGGACGAGGGCTACGAGCGCTACGGCGTGACGGCGGAGATCGCCGCGGTCATCGCCGACGGCGCGTTCTATCACCTCGACGCGCCCGTCAAGCGGATCGGCGCCATGGACGTGCCGGTGCCGTTCTCGCCGGTGCTGGAGGACCTCACGGTGCCGAACGAGAAGGCCGTGTTCGAGGCGGCCAGGGCGCTCTGCTCGAGGGCATGACGCCGATGGCGCTCGTGGTAAGCCTGTCCCTGCTGGCCGCCTCCCCGGGGGGGCTGGTCAGCGCGGCGGTCGGCGCCTACAACGGAAACCTGCACATGCACCGGGTCTTCGGCACGTGCGCCGCGTACTTCCCCACGCGCGCCGACGTGTTCTTCTTCGCCGACTACTTCTGGCAGGTGGACAATCTTCCGTACTCGCTCGTAGCGACCAGGGTCCTGCGTGACGCGCCGGAATCGACGAGACAGGCGGCCGCCGCGTCGCGCGAGAAGCAATCCCGCGAGTTCGACACAGCGTTTGCCAGGCTCGACGACGCGGGGCGCGCGCGGGCCTGCCAGTCCTTCGTCAGCGCCAAGGAGAGCTTCAAGACCATCGCGCCCGACGAGGCGAGCGTGCTGGCACCGCTGTTCGAGAGCAGCTCCGAGATGCGGATCGAGAAGCGCAACGCCGACTTCACGCTTGGTTGCATGAAGCGGCTCTACCAGATCGGCTCGCGCGTCTTCGGCAAGGCGAAGACCGTCTGCGACTGCCAGACGAAGGCGATCACCGACCATGCGTCGGATGCCGAGCTCGATCAGTGGGTCGACGACCTCGCGCACAACCCTGGGAACGAAGTCGAGACGCTGAGCCGGCCCTGGATGCAACAGGCCATCCGGGCGCTGTCGGCCTGCATGGCCGAGAAGCCGTAGGGGCGGGCGCGCTCATGCCGACCAACGTCATCATGCCCGCGCTGGAGCTGGCGCAGGAGACCGGCAAGGTCCTGCGCTGGCTCAAGAAGCCCGGCGACGCGGTCCGCAAAGGCGAGCCCATCGTCGAGATCGAGACCGACAAGGTGACGGTCGAGGTGGAGGCGCCCGCCGCGGGCGTGCTGCGCGAGGTGACGGCGCAGGAAGGCGACGTCGTGCCGGTCGGGCAGACGATCGCCCAGATCTTCTCGGCGAGCGAAGTCGGCGCCACGGTCACGGCGCCGGCCAGCGCGGCGTCGACCGGCGCCGTGCCGGCCACGCCCGTGGCGTCGGCGGTCAACGCGGCGACGCCGTCGAGCGTGAAGGCCTCGCCGCTGGCCCGCAAGCTCGCCGAGCAGCACGGCGTGGACATCGCGCGGATCAAGACGGCCAGCGGGCGCGTCGAGAAGGCCGACGTGCTCGCCTTCGTGGACAGCCAGAAGGGCGCCGTCGCAACAGCCGCGCGCCTGGCGCCGGCCTCGCCGAAGGCGCGCCGGCTGGCGGCGGAGCGCGGCGTCGATCTGCACGTGGTGCGCGGCTCGGGTCCGGGCGGCGCCGTCCTCGCGGGCGACGTCCCGGCGGAGCGCGCCGCCCCGGAGCGCGTGGCCTCGCCGGCACTGGGCGTCGGCAATGTCTGGCGCATCATGGCCGAGCGCATGACGCAGAGCTGGACGACCGCGCCGCACTTCTACCTGGTGCGCGAGGTCAACGTCAGCCGCCTGGCCACCTGGCGCGAGCGCGTCGCCCAGCGAAGCGGCGCCCGCGTCACCTACACGGATCTGATGGTGCGAATCGTCGCCGCGGCCGTCGCGCAGCATCCGCGCGTGAACGTCTCGTGGAAGGATCGCTCGATCGTCCAGCACGCCGACGTCAACATCGGCCTGGCCGTGGCCATCGAGGAGGGCCTCGTCGTTCCGGTCCTGCACCGCGCCGACACGCTGACGCTGGCCGAGATCGCCACCCGGCGCGAGGACCTCGTGAGCCGCGCCCAGGCCGGGAAGCTCCGGCCCGCCGACATCCAGGGCGGCACGTTCACGATCAGCAACCTCGGCATGTATGGCGTGGACGCCTTCAACGCCATCGTCAATCCGCCGCAGGCCGCCATTCTGGCCGTCGGCCGCATCACCGACCGCGTGGTCGCCCTCAACGGCCAGCCCGCCGTGCAGCCGTCGATGGTCCTCACACTGTCTTGCGACCACCGCGCGCTCGACGGCGCCCGAGCTGCGCAGTTCCTGGGCGCGCTCGCCGAGCTGGTGGAGGAGCCGCTGGCGCTGCTCATGTGACGTCTCGGGAGGCTCCATGACCACCTCGCTCTCGCTCGCCGTCGCGTTTCTCATCGGCGCCCTGATCACCGTGCAGGTCGGCGCCAACACCCGCCTCAAGGAAGCGTTCGGCGAGGCGTTGCCCGCGGTGATCGTCAGCTCCTCCCTCGGCGTCCTGATCCTGGCCGCGGTCGCCCTGATCGGGCGATCGTCGTGGCCGTCCGCGGCCACGCTGGCCGGGGTGCCGTGGTGGGGCTGGCTCGGCGGCGCGCTCGGCGCGGTCTATGCGGTTGCGACCGTGCTGCTGGCCCGGACGCTCGGCGCGGCGACGCTCACCGCGCTCGTCGTCACCGGGCAGCTCGTCTGCTCGGTGGCGCTCGATCACTTCGGCGCGGTCGGCTTCACCGAGCACGCCGTCAGCGTGGGGCGGGTCGCCGGCTGCCTGCTGCTGATCGGCGGGATCGTGCTGATCTGGCGCTTCTGAGCGTCACCAGGCCCCGCCGCGCAGCAGACGGCGCACGAACTCGGTTACGGCGCCGTAGAGCAGGTGCAGGCCGAGCTCCTGAGCCTCCCCGGACAGCGGCTGGCGCGTCGGAGGCTCCGCGAGGCCCAGCGCGGGCACGGTGATCACGTGAGCGCCAAGCCAGAGAGCGGCGCCAAACGGCAGCCCGAAACCGGCGGCGGCGCGAGGGACGACCTCCGCCAGGCCGCCGTAGAGCGCTCCCATCACGCCGCCGAAGGCGTAGTGCACGAGCGTGCCCGCAAGCGGCTTCTTCTTTTCGGGCAACGATTGCCGTAGCACCGTGCGCATGATCGCGTCGGCCGTCTTGACGGTGGCGTCGTCACCGGCCTCGGCCAGTGGCTTCTTCTCGGCGAGCGCCTTGTGCGTGAGGCTCATCGCGCCCGCGGCGATGAGGCCGCCCACGAGACCGGCGAGCATGCCCGACCAGGGCGAGCGCGGGAGCATCGGCGTCATCTCCTCGATGAGGACTGATACACGCGCAGGGCCATCGACCGGTGGCATCTGCCTTGCTCGGCACCGAAGGTTGGAGGAGCACGCCATGGCCAAGCGACGGATGCGCCGGACCAGCCAGATCTCGACCAATCGTCAGAGCACGGCCGACAGTCTCGCCGACACGGCGAAGGACATGTCGGTCAACGCAGTGAAGGTCGCCACCGAGACCGCCAAGGCAGCGCTCGGCGGCATGCAGGAGCTGGGGCGCGCGATGGCCAGCATGGCGGCGCCGGCGGCCCGCCGGTCGGTGAAGACCGCCAACGAGATGACGCGCGCGGCGATCGACAGCACCCGCGACCTCACGCGCTCGGCAACCGACACGGCCCGCGAGGCGACCCGGTCGGCGACGAGCCCGGCGCGACGGACGACACGGTCCGGCGCGAGCCGGCGCAAGTCCGGCAAGCGGCGCGCGGCCTAGCCCTACTTCTTGTCGCGGAAGAGGATCATCGCCATCAGGACGACGCCGCCGGCCCCGGCCAGCAGGAAGAAGATCATCGCCAGGCCGGGATAGCCGAAGAGCCGGAAGGTCGTGTCCACCTGCATGAGCATGGCGGCGCCGATGATGAGCGCCGCCAGCAGCAGGCCCATCGTGATGCGGTTGGCGACCTTCTGGACGCCCACCATCAGCACGTTCTCGTCGATCGCGTCGACCTTGATCGCGATCTCGTTGTTGGCCAGCCGGTCGAGGATGCGGTTGAGACGCTCCGGCAGCCGCTCCGCCAGCTCCTTCGTCTCGAGCACGCCGGACAGCAGATTGCCGGGCGACAGCGACTGGACGAGGCGCTGCTGCATGATGCTGGCGGAGTGCTGGCGCACCATGGCGTTCGGGCTCGCGCCGGGGTCGAGGCGACGGCCGATCTCGTCCAGGTGGAGCAGCGTCTTGCCGAGCATCGCCAGCTCGGGCGGCAGCCGCAGGCCGCACTCGGCCGAGAGCCACGCCAGCTCCAGCACCGCGCGGCCCACCGGCATCTCCTCGGCCGTCGCGTCGCGATTCTGCGCCACCAGGTCGGCCACGCGGCGCCGGAAGTCCGCCTCGTTGAAAGCCTCGCGCGGCCGGCCGAGCTTGATGCAGTAGGTGGCCGCCTCGTCGGGGCGCCCGTCGCTGACGCTCAGCAGGAGCTGCAGCAGGTAGTCCTGCATGCGCGGGGTGACGTGGCCGATCATGCCGAGGTCGATCAGCGCCAGGCGCCCGTCTTCCGTCAACAGGACGTTGCCCGGGTGGGGGTCGGCGTGGAAGAAGCCGTCGACGAGGATCTGCTTGAGGTAGGCCGCCACCAGCTCCTCGGCGAGCTCGACGCCGTTCACCTCCTGCAGGACGATGGGGCTCAGCGCCGTCACCTTGGTGCCCGTCACGTACTCCATCGTCAGCACCCGCGAGGTCGTGTAGTCCTCGATGGGCGCCGGCACGAACAGGCGCGGGAACGTGGCGAGGTTGCGGCGGAGCGTGACGAGGTGGCCGCCCTCCTGGATGTAGTCCAGCTCGCGCAGCACGCTGCGGCGGAACTCTTCCAGCAGGCGCGCGAACTCGTACCGGCGGCCGGCCTCCGTGTGGCTGTCGAGGAAGCGGCCGATGTCGTCCAGCGCCTCCAGGTCGGCCATCACGCGCTCGCGGACGCCCGGCCGCTGGACCTTCACGGCCACCCGCCGGTCGTCGCGCAGGCGCGCCCGGTGGACCTGGCCGAGCGAGGCCGCCGCCAGGGGCGTCGACTCGAACTCCGCGAAGGCCTTGGACAGGCGCACGCCGAGCTCGCTCGCCACGATCTGCTCGACCTCGGCGAAGGGAAAGGGCTCGACCTTGTCGTGCAGCCGGGCCAGCGCCGTCAGGTAGGCGGGCGGCAGCAGGTCGGGGCGCGTCGAGAGCAGCTGGCCCAGCTTGACGAACGTCGGCCCCAGGCTCTCGAGGTCGGCGGCGAGGCTCTCGGCCTCGGCGGCCATCTCGCGGCCGGCAGGGCTGTCGGCGACGACCTCGTCGAGGCCGGCCCCCTGCACGAGATCGGACCGGGCGTGCCTGACCAGCAGCCAGGCGATCTGGGTGTGGCGCTTGAGGTGTTTCGGCTCCGCTGATTCCAGTGTACCGGCCGCGGAAAATCGTACAACGTGAGCGCGGCTCCGCCTCTCAGCCGGCCAGTTCGAAGCGGCGCAGCTCGGGGAAGCGATACATCCACACCGCGGCCACGACGAGCGTGCCGGCGCCGCCGATCAGCACGGCCGGCACGGCGCCGAACAGCGCCGCCAGCAGCCCCGACTCGAACTCACCGAGCTGGTTGGAGGTGCCGGTGAACAGCGAGTGCACCGCGCTCACGCGGCCGCGCATGCCGTCGGGCGTGCGGATCTGCACCAGCGACTGGCGGATGACGACGCTCAGAAGATCGGAGGCGCCGAGGACCACGAGCGCGGCCAGCGAGACGCGCAGGCTCGTCGATACGCCGAAGACGAGCGTGGCGAGACCGAACACGAACACGGCGGCGAAGAGCACGGGGCCGGCGCGGCGATCGACGGGATGCCGTGTGAGCACCAGCGATATCGCCAGCGCGCCGACCGCCGGCGCCGCCCGCAGGAGCCCGAGGCCCCACGGCCCCGTGTCCAGGATGTCGCGCGCGTAGATCGGCAGCAGCGCCGTGGCCCCGCCCAGCAGCACGGCGAAGAGGTCGAGCGACATCAGCCCGAGCAGCAGGCGTTGGCGCCAGATGAACGCGATGCCGGAGAAGAGCGACGCGGGCGTGAGCTCGTCCGGCACGCGCGCCGGCTGGTCGTCGCGGACGAAGGCGATGAGCGTGGCGCCGACGACGTACAGCGCGGCCACCACGGCATAGACGGTGGCGGGCCCGAGCGTGTAGAGCACGCCGCCGAGCGCCGGGCCGACGATGCGTGCCGTCTGGCCGGCGGACGTCACGCTGGCGATGGCGCGCGGGAGCAGCGCGAGCGGCACCAGGCGCGGCACGAAGGCCGCGCGCGCGGGATTCTCGAACGCGCGGGCGGCGCCGAGGATCGCGACCAGCGTGAGGATGCCGTCGCGCGTGAGCCAGCCGCCCAGGCTGCCCAGCGCCAGCACGCCACCGGCGCCGGCCTGGGCCAGCTCGCACGCCACGACGACGAGGCGGCGATCGTAGCGGTCGGCGACCTGGCCGACGATCAGCGTCAGGACGATCGTGGGGACGAACTGAACGAGGCCGACGAGGCCGAGGTCGAGCGCGCTGCCCGTGAGGCTGTAGAGCTGCCAGCCGACCGCCACGGTCTGCATCTGCAGCGCCAGCGTGGCCAGGACCCGCGACGACCAGAAGAGCGCGAACGGCGCATGGCCCAGTCGCGAGCCGATCACGCGTAGCCGGGCGGCGGCACGAAGGCCTGGAACTCGCGCTCGAGCAGGCGCGCGAAGCCCAGGCAGGTGAGGTCGCCGTACTGCGGCCCCACGATCTGCACGCCCACCGGCAGCCCGGACGGCGTGAAGCCGCACGGCGCGGCGGTCGAGGGCAGGTACGAGGCGCCCGTGTAGCCGGCCCAGAACAGGTGATCGGTCACCGGCACCTTCTGGCCGTTCACCACCAGCGTGCGGTCGTAGCGCTCGCCCTGCTGGTCGTGCTTGAAGGCGGCCGTGCTCGCCACCGGGCAGAGCAGCAGGTCGTACGACGTGAAGAACTCTGCCCACGCCAGACGCATGCGGTGGCGCGCCTCGTTGGCCGCCAGCCAGTCGCGGTGCGAGAGCACGGCCGCGCGCGTGGCGCGCGCGTAGTAGCTCTGATCCTCGGGCTTCAGCGCGCTCGCGGCCGCCTGGTTCTTCGCGAAGTCGGCATCCGTCTGGCGGTCGGACGTGGCGGCACGAAGCAGCCGCGTGTAGACCGCCCACGCCTCCGCCGTGTCGATGGCGGGGCGCGCGCGGTCGTCCACCTTCACCTTCTGCGTGCGCAGGAAGTCGGCGAGGGCGAGCAGCCGGTCCTGCACCTCGCGATCCACGGCGATCTCCGGGGTGTCGAGCAGCAGCGCCACCTTGAAATCGCGCAGGCGCTTCTGCTTGGGCGTCTGCAACCGGAGCTGCCAGCCGGCGGCCTCGATCGCCTCCGGCCCGGCCATCACCGAGAGCGCAAGGTCGAGGTCAGCCGCGCTGCGGGCCAGCGGCCCGACGACGTCGATGTCGACCGGTGCTTTTTGCCAGGGCAGCGCCTGGCCGGTGCGCGGCACGATGCCCCACGTGGGCTTGTGGCCGTAGACGCCGCAGAAGTGCGCCGGGTTGCGGATGGACGAGCCGATGTCGCTGCCCGCTTCGAGACCGGTGAGCCCGGCCGCGAGCGCGGCCGCCGAGCCACCCGACGAGCCGCCCGGCGCGCGCGTCACGTCCCACGGGTTGTTCGTGGTGCCGTAGATGGCGTTGAAGGACTGCCAGTCGGCGAGATAGAGCGGCACGTTCGTCTTGCCGAAGAGCACGACGCCGGCGCCGAGCAGACGGTCCACCGCCACGGCGTTGGTGGTGGCGAGATTGCCCTTGTAGGCCGGCACGCCCCACGTGGTCGGCAGGCCGGCGACGTCGTACGACTCCTTGATCGTCATCGGCACGCCGTGCAGCGGGCCCCACACCTGGCGCTTGGCCAGCGCGCGGTCCGCCGCGCGGGCCCGCGCGCGCGCCCGCTCGAAGTCGCGCACGACGATGGCGTTGAGCGCGCCGTCGTACTTCGCCACGCGGGCGAGGTAGAGGTCGAGCAGCTCGAGGCAACCGATCTTCTTCTTGCGGATCTCGGCGGCGAGCTGCGTGGCGGAGCGGAACGGCGTGTCCAGCATCGTGGGCCTCCCGGCGACGTAGGATACGCCGATCTGCCGCGCGCACGGTCACTCGTTCAGCGCCCAGAGCCCTCGGCGAGATTCCCGCGCAGTCCGGTGGCAGGCCGCGAGCACGCTCGCGTACCTGACGTTGGGCGGCAGCGTCAAGAGGCCCGCGTAGCCATCGCGCACGATGACCAGGTTGTAGAGCTCCTCGCCGAGCCACACGTACGCCAGCGTCCGCCCGTAGCGGTCCGCCGGCGTGACGTCGCGCTCGAGCTCGACCTGTCGCCCCGCGAGGTACTTCTTGGTGAACTCCGAGGCCTTCGCCCCCAGCGCCTGGATCGCGGCGGCGTCCCGGCCGGAGCGCTGCGCGTCGCGCCGCAGCTTGTCGCTCGCGTGCACCTCGGGGGAGTCGATGCCGATCAGCCGCACGCGCTGGTTTCGCCCGTCGGCGGCATGGACGACGATCGTGTCGCCGTCCACCACGCGGACCACCGAGACGGGGTGCAGGCCCGCCGGCTTGCGCGGCATCGCGCACGGGGCCGCGGCGCGCGCGGACGCTGCCGTGGAGAGGACGCCGACCAGCGCCGTGAGGGCCAGCCAGCGACCGGCATTCCACCACGTCGTCCGACGGAAGCGCATGGTCACGATGCCCAGACGATACCGTATCCGAATGGTGACGCCAAAATCGACGGCGCGGGGCGCGCAGCATCCTTGAGTGAGTGGGCGCAAGGGAGCACACTTGCGTCATGCGAGTCGTCGGCGTGAGCGAAGCGAAGCGGAACCTGTCCGCCCTCCTTGCCGAGGTGAAGAAAGGCGGGGAGATCGTGATCACGGACCGCGGGCGCCCCGTGGCGAAGCTGGTCAGCGTCGAGCGTCCGCAGGGCACGGGGTTCCCCGATCTCGCCGCGTTTCGGCGGACGATGCCGATCTTCGATCCGCCGCTGTCCACGACCCTGGACGAGGATCGTGAGGACCGCGTTTAGGCGACCACTGTTCCGGCTATCCCGCCTGACGTCCTCACGTGTGCTACGCTTCGCGGCGCTCGCCGGGCGACCGGCCATCCCATCACGCAAGAGAGGAGGGGAAGAGGGGAACCCTCCGAGGGTGCCCTTCCCCAAAAAATGAGACCGAACAAGATCAAGCAGATGTGGCGCGAGAACCGCTGTGTGACGATGGGCTGGCTCTCGTTGTCCAACGGCTTCACCGCGGAGGTCATGGCCCGCCAGGGCTTCGACGCCCTCGTCGTGGACATGCAGCACGGGCTCACCGACATGGCCAACCTCTGGCCGATGCTCCAGGCCATTTCCCAGACCGACACCGCGCCCGTCGTGCGCGTGGCGTGGAACGACCCGGCCGCGATCATGAAGGCGCTCGACCTCGGCGCCTACGGCATCCTCGTGCCGCTGATCAATACCGCCGAGGATGCGGCGAAGGCCGTGGCGGCATGCCGCTATCCGCCGGTGGGGATGCGCTCGTCGGGCCCGGTGCGCGCCATCCACTACGGCGGCGCCGACTACGTCGCCAAGGCCAACGACGAGATCGTGGTGATGGGCATGGTGGAGACCAAGGAAGGGCTCAAGAATCTGGACGCCATCTGCGCCACGCCGGGGCTCGACGCCATCTACATCGGGCCCTCCGACCTGGCCTTCGCACTCGACATGACGCCGCGCCCCGACAATCCCGATCCCAAGCACATGGCGACGTGCGACCAGATCCGCGACACCGCGCACAAGCACGGCAAGAAGGCGTGCATGCACTGCGCGAGCGCGGCCTTCGCGGCGGGCGCGGTCAAGCGCGGGTTCGACCTCGTGATGCTGACCTCCGACCTGGCCTCGATGGTGGCCGGCGTCCGCCGCCAGCTCGACGACCTGAAGGCGGCCACCGGCGGATAGCCACCCATCCGGGAGGAGGCGGACCGTGCACTTCGGGATCTTCGTGGAGGAGATGCGGCAAGGGGCCAGCCAGGCCGGAGCCTTCCGCGACGTCTTCGAGCTGGCCGACCGGGCGGAGGCGTGGGGCGCCGACTGCGTGTGGCTGGGCGAGATCCACTTCACGCCCGTGCGCTCGGTGATCTCCGCCTCGCTGCAGGTGGCCAGCTCGATCGCGACTCGCACGCGACGCCTGCGGGTGGGAACAGCGGTGCAGGTGCTGCCGCTGAACCATCCGCTGCGGATCGCCGAGGAAGTGGCCACGGTCGATCACATCAGCGAGGGGCGCTTCGAGTTCGGCATCGGCCGCAGCGGCGTCGTGCGCACCTACGACGTCTACGGCGTGCCCTACGCCGAGAGCCAGGCCCGCTTCCGGGAAGCGCTCGACATCATCCGGCAAGGGTGGAAGGGCGAGCCGTTCAGCTACGAGGGACAGTTCTACCGCGTGCAGAATGCCACGGTGGTGCCGCGGCCGTATCAGCAGCCGCACCCGCCGATCCGCATGGCCACGACCAGCGACGAGACGTTTGGGGCGGCCGGCCAGATGGGCCTGCCCATCTTCGTCGGCCTGCGCGCCACGGAGATCGCCGACCTGCAGCGTCAGCTCGCGCCCTACCGGCAGGCCTGGCGCGAGGCCGGCCATGCCGGGCCGCCCAGCGTCTATCTGAGAATCCCCGTCTACGTCTCCACGACGGAGCGCGGCGCCGTCGAGGAGCCGCGCGAGAGCCTGACCGCGTTCTTCGCGCGACAGACTGAGCTGGCGCGTGCGGCGGTCGGCCGCGCCGGCGCCGGCCCCGCCGACCGCCGTCGCCAGCAGGCCGAGCGGATGGCCAGCCTGTCGTACGAGGACATCCTGGCCAAGAAGGTGGCGTTCGGCACCGTCGCCGGCGTGATCGACCGGCTCACCGAGCTGCGCGAGCAGCTCGGGCTGGACGGCATCGTGGCCGAGCTGAACCCGGGCGGCCTCATTCCACCGGAGCTGGAGACGCGCAGTCTCGAGCTCCTCACGCACAAGGTGATGCCCGCGTTCAAGTGAGCAGAAAGGAGCGGCGATGCTGCCCGCGCTGATCCTGTCCTCCGACTCGCACGTCTTCGAGCCGCCCGACCTGTGGGCGACGCGCATCGACGCCGCCTTCCGCGACCGCGCGCCGCGCATGCAGCGCATCGACGGCGCCGACGAGATCGTGATCGAGAAGGACCAGGTCCTCTCCGGCATCGGGCTCATCTCCAACGCGGGCGCGCGCTTCGAGGCGCCCGAGACCATCTC
Organism: Candidatus Rokuibacteriota bacterium; assembly: GCA_003220265.1. Lineage (GTDB taxonomy): Bacteria > Methylomirabilota > Methylomirabilia > Rokubacteriales > CSP1-6 > AR5. The sequence goes on from QHRW01000083.1 coordinate 40,311, forward strand.
CGGGCGCGGGCGCTTCGAGGACGTGCACCGGGGCGGCTACGATCCGGCGCAGCACCTGGCCGACATGCGACTCGACGGCGTGGCGGGCGAGGTGCTCTATCCCTCGCAGGGGCTGTTCTACTTCCGCATCGCGGACGGCGCGCTCATGTCGGCGATCTTCCGCGCGTACAACGACTGGCTCGCGGAGTTCTGCCGCACGGACCCGGCGCGGCTCAAAGGCATCGCCATGATCAACCTCGACGACGTCGGCGACGGGGTCCGCGAGCTGGAGCGCGCCGCGCGCCTGGGCCTGGCCGGGGCGATGATCACCGAGTACCCGCTCGAGCACCGGCGCTACGACCAGCCGGAGTACGAGCCGTTCTGGGCTGCCGCGCAGGCGCTCGACGTGCCGCTCAGCCTGCACACGGCGACGCGGCGCCAGGGCAAGATCCGCGGCGCCGGGCCGCAGACGCTGCGGGATGCCAGCAGCCGCGCGACGAAGGCGTTCTACCCGGCGCTGTCGATGTGCGACCTGATCTTTTCCGGCGTCTTCGAGCGCTATCCACGCCTCACCCTGGCCATCGTGGAGTTCGAGCTGTCGTGGGCGCCGCACGTCCTCTCGGCGATGGACTACACGTATCGCGAGCGCCACGAGGAGGCGTTCTACCGCTTCAAGGACGGGATGACGCCGAGCGACTTCTTCCGGCGCAACGTCGTGCTGAGCTTCCAGGAGGACGCCCTCGGCATCCGCCTGCGCGACGCCATCGGCGTGGACAACCTGATGTGGGGCTCCGACTATCCCCACAGCGAGTCCACGTTTCCCCAGTCGCGCAAGATCCTCGCGGCGATCCTGGCCGGCGTGCCGGACGACGAGCAGGCGAAGATCGCCGGCGCCACGGCCGCGCGCGTCTATCGCTTCGACGCGGCGCGGCTGGCGCCGGGTGACTCAGCGAGCGTCGGTCAGGCGCGCGCCTGACGCCTTGTCGAACAGGTGGTGCTTCTTGAAGGTGAGGCGGACCGGCGCGCCCGCCTGGAGATTCTCGGCGGCGCCGATCCGCGCGTGCACGTCGTGCTCGCCGACGCGCACGGCCACGTGCAGGGTGTCCAGCGGCGGCATGCGCACGACGTCGGCCACGACGCCCGTGAGGCCACGGCCCGTGTCCTCCCGGGAAATCTCCACGTCCTCGGGGCGCACGCCGACCAGCACGCCGTCGCGCGCCTGACCCGGCGGCAGGGAGGACCCGTCGAGCAGGCTGATCGGCGGGCTGCCGGTGTGCAGGTTCAGGAAGCCGGCCACGAAGACGTTCCTGGGCGCCTCGTAGATGTCCTGCGGCGTTCCCACCTGCTCGATCCGCCCGCGGTCCATGACGGCGACGAGGTCGGCCAGGATCAACGCCTCGTGGTGATCGTGCGTCACGTACACGGTGGTGATGCTGAACTGCCGCAGCAGGATCTTCAGGTTCACGCGGTATTTCTCGCGCAGCGCCTGGTCCAGGTTGGCGAAGGGCTCGTCCACCAGGAAGAGCGCCGCGTCGCGCGTGATGCAGCGGCCGAGCGCGACGCGCTGCTTCTCGCCGCCCGACAGCGTGGTGGGCTTGCGATCCAGCAGGTAGGCCAGCTCGACGCCCATCAGCTCGCTGGTCCGCTGGTACTTCGCGCGGGCGAGGGCGTCCAGCTCCGGCGTCTTCTTGCGGAACAGGAAGTAGGACAGCACGTTGGTGCGCGAGCTCATGTGCGGATAGAGCGCGTAGCTCTGGAAGACCATGCCGATGCGCCGATCACCGGGGCGAACGTCGCGCACGTCCACGTCGTCGTAGCGGATCACGCCCGCGTCGGGGGTGATGAGGCCGGCGATGAGCTTCAGCAGCGTGGTCTTGCCGCAGCCGCTCGGCCCCAGGACGACCATGGTCTTGCCGTCGGGGATCCGCAGCGTCAGGTCGTGGATGGCGAACGTCGAGCGCTGCCGGCTGCCCGGCACCGCGTCGTGCAGCGTCTTGCCGACGCCGACCAGGTCGATCCGCGCCACGCTCCCTCCTTGTCGCGCTTGACCTCCCGCGTACGATAGCGCAACCATCGGCGCCGGGGAGCAACCGCGATGAGGATCGGATTCTCGCTGCTCAACAACCAGGGGATCGAGGACGTGCAGGCGCTGGTGGGCCTGGCGGTCCGGGCCGAGGAGCTGGGTGTCGACTCCGTGTGGGTCCACGACCACGTCTTCAACGTGGGCCACGTGCTCGAGCGGATCGGCGACAAGCCCTACTACGAGCCGCTGGCGCTGCTGAGCTTCGTGGCCGCGCGCACGACCCGCGTGCGGCTGGGAACCTCCGTCCTCGTCCTGCCGTACCACAATCCCATTCGCCTGGCCAAGACCGCGGCCACGCTCGACGTCCTGAGCGGCGGCCGGCTGATCCTCGGAGTCGGCGTGGGCGCGATCGAGAACGAGATGGAGGCGATGGGCACGCCGTTCAAGCAGCGCGGCGCCTTCACGGACGAGGCGATCGAGGCGATGCGCGCGCTGTGGACGCAGGAGGACCCGCGCTTCGAGGGCCGCTACTCGCGCTTCGCCGGCATGAAGTTCTCGCCCAAGCCGCTGCAGAAGCCCATCCCGATCGTGATCGGCGGCGTGAGCCGCGCGGCCATCCGACGGGCGGCGCGGGTCGGCGACGGCTGGCAGCCGCTGGGCTTCTCGCCCGAGGCCCTGGCGCAGGGGATCGCGACGCTGCGCGAGGAGGCGCGCGCCTGCGGCCGCGACGCCGCGGCGATTCCCGTGGCGATCTCGATGTCGGTGGGCACGGGCGCGCGAGGGCGCCATGCGCTCGGCACCAAGCCGGCCGAGGTCGTGCAGAACGCCCGCGCGTTCGCGGAGGCCGGCGCGGACACGCTGGTGATCTCGGTCACCACGCGCGACCCGCGCGAGGCCCGCGCCGCCCTCGAGATGGTCGGCCGCGAGGTGCTGCCGGCCGTTCAATGAACGTGGGGGCCCCGACATGGCCCCCACACCCCCCAACGCTCGGGCCGCCCCGGCGGAGCCGTGGCGGCCCTCGTCAGCCCATATACGCCGACCGCGCGACCGCCGGCTACTGCTTGACGGCGCCGAAGGTCAAGCCGGTGACGATGTGGCGCTGCGCCAGCAGCGCGACGAGGAGCACCGGGAGCGTGATCAGCGTGGCGGCCGCGGCCAGCGTGCCCCAGTTGATCTCCTCGTACGAGATCATGTTGTAGACCGCGATGGGCAGCGTGCGTGTCTGCCGGCCGGCCAGGATCACCGAGAACAGGAAGTTGTTCCACGAGAAGACGAACGACAGGATCGCCGTCGCCACCACGCCGGGCTTCACGAGCGGCAGCGCGACGCGCCAGAACACGCCCAGGTGCGAGCAGCCATCGATCAGCGCGGCGTCCTCGAGGTCGGCCGGCACGTCCTCGAAGAACGAGATCATGACCCAGATGATGATGGGCAGCCCCACGATGAGGTGCGTCAGGATCAGCGCGCCGTACGTGTCCACCATCCGCAGGCTGCGGAAGAAGATGTACCAGGGGATGAGATAGGCGATGCCCGGGATGATCCGCGCCACCAGGATGACGACCGCCAGCCGCTGCTGCCGCCAGCGGGCGATCGAGTACGCCGCCGGCAGTCCGACGGCCAGCCCCAGCAGGGTGCAGCCGGTGGCGACCACCAGGCTGTTCCAGGTGTAGAGGAAGAACGGGTACTTCGTGAAGACCTCGCGATAGCCGGCCAGCGTGACGGTGAAGCGCACGAACGAGGGCGGATAGGCCGTCGCCTCGATCTGCGGCTTGAGCGAGAGCGTGAGCATCCAGTAGAAGACGAACACCGTCGGCAGCATGAAGACGCCGGCGAGCGCGTAGAAGCCCGCGGTGGACAGGCGCCGGCGCCACGCGCCGCCCCTCACCATGCCGTGCTCCGCCGTACCTTGATGAGGATCAACGAGGAGCCCATGACCAGCGCGAACAGCGCCACCGCCATGGAGGCGGCGTAGCCCATGTTGAAGTAGGAGAACGCCTGGTTGAAGAGCAGCAGGTTGATCGTCTCAGTCGCGTTGGCGGGGCCGCCCTGCGTCATGACGAAGATGATGTCGAAGGTCTTCAGCGCGTCGATCGCGCGGAACAGGATCGCCACGACCAGCGTGGGCCGCAGCAGCGGCAGCGTGATGTGCCAGAAGGCCTGGCGCGCGGAGGCGCCGTCGAGGTGCGCGGCCTCGTACGGCTCGCGCGGCAGGCTGGCGAGCCCGGCCAGCGCGATGAGCATGATCAGCGGCGTCCACTGCCACACGTCCACCAGCGCCAGCGCGTAGAGCGCCGTGTCGCTCGAGTACGTCCAGCGAAACGGCGAGAGGCCGACCGTCGTCACCAGGTAGTTCGCCACGCCGAGCGTGGGGTGGTACATCATCACGAACACGAGCGCGATGGCGGTGGGCGTGGCCACCATGGGCAGGATCGCCAGCGTGCGCAGCAGGCCGCGGCCCCAGAACTCGCGATTGAAGAGCAGGGCCATGGCCACCCCGAGCAGCGTCTCGGCGGCGACGGCGACGATGGTGAAGTAGACCGTCCGCGCGACGGCCTCGCGGAATCGCGCGTCGCCCAGGACGATCTTGCCGTAGTTCGCCAGCCCGATGAAGCGCGGCCGGGTCAGGCTGGAGGCGAACCACTCCTGCAGGCTCATCCACCCCGTGTAGACGATCGGGTAGACGATGATCGCCGCCACGAGCAGCACGGCCGGCGCCGGAAAGAGCCACGCCGCATGCCGGTGCGCGCGGCGGCCGAGGGACATCGGCACTTCGGCGCGCGCTAGCCTTCCGTCCTGTTCAGCAAGTCCTGGAAGTCCTTCTGCGCTTGCGCGAGGACCTGCGCGGCCGGCGCCCCTTCGATGCCCTTCTGGATGGCGACGCCGATGATGTCGCGGTACTCGGTGACGCCGACGATCTCCGGCAGCCCCTGCCGGCCGATCTTGAGCGAGGCCTGGTAGGCCTGGTACCAGTCCGCCGGCATCTTCGGCTTGGCCTTCACCTCCGCGCTGTCCCACGTCGAGGTGCGGCCGACGCCCACGCCCGCCATGAGCTCGCGGATCATGTTGGCCTTGTTCGTGGCCCACTGGGTAAAGAGATAGGCGGCTTCCTTGCTGGCGCTCTGCGACGAGACGGCCATGCCGGTGATGTAGATCGGCGAGAAATGTCCCCCGGGCCCGGACGGCAGCACGGCATAGCCGACCTTGCCGACGACCCTGGACTTGGCCGCGTCCTCGAACTGGCTCGCGAAGTTCACGCCGTCCATGTAGATCGCCACCTGGCCCTGCATGAAGGACGCGGAGCACTCGTACCAGTTGAAGTTCACGACGCCGGGCGGCCCGTACTGGCGCAGCAGCCGCGTGTACATCTCGAGCGCGGCCACCTGCTCCTTGCTGTCGAGCGCCGCCTTGCCGTCCTTCAAGTACGTGCCGCCCATCGGGAACAGGATGCTCGGATACTGCGTGGCGTTGGCGTTCTTGAGCCCGCGCAGCACGATGCCGTAGGTGCCGGGCGGCGCGTGGAGCTTCTGCACGAGCGGCTCGAGGTCGGCGAGCGTCTTCGGCGGCGTGAGGCCCTTCGGGCCGAAGAGGTCCTTGCGATAGAAGAAGACGTTCGCGTCCACGAACGCCGCCAGCGCCGAGATGCTGCCATCGGACTGCGTCACGCCGGCCTTCGCCCCCGGCGTGAAGTCGTTCCAGTCGAAGTCCGGGCTCGTCAGCGACGTGTCGGCGAGGAACTTGTTGAGCGGGTGGTACCAGCCGGCCTTCCAGAAGCGCTTCTTCTCGACGTGCAGCGAGGTGAAGAAGGCGTCGATGCCGCCGGAGTTCGCCGTCATCTCGACGGTCATCTTCTGGCGCGCCTGGATCTCCGGCAGGGTCTCCCACTTGACCCGCATCCCGGAGAGCGACTCGAACTCGGGGATGTTCTTCTCCAGCACGTCGATGAACGGATGCTTGGTGAGGAGCAGGAAGAGCTCCTTGCCCTGGAAGCGCTTCCAGGTGAAGCCCTGGGCGCGCGCCGGCGTCCACACGAACGGCCCGGCGGCGGCGCCGGCGACCACGCTCCCCAAGAAAGTGCGGCGGCTGAATCGGCGAGCGCTCATGGGACAGCTCCTTTCGGGCCGGCTGGACAACGGCGGGATTCTAGACCACCTTGGACGCCCATGCTTGAGGAGCCGACGTCCCTCCGGATCGAGGACCCGGGCGTGCGCGCGCTCTTCACCGAGACGGCACGCTTCCAGTCGTGGCTCGACGTCGAGGCCGCGCTGGCGCAGGCCCAGGCCGAGCTCGGCATCATCCCCGAGGCGGCCGCGCGCGAGATCACCGCCAAGGCCCACCTCAAGTACCTCGACCTCGCCGCCGTGCGGGCGGGGCTGGCGAAGACCGGGCATCCCCTGGTGCCCGTGATCTGGGCGCTCGATCGCGCGTGCGACGGCGACGCCGGCGGCTACGTGCACTGGGGCGCGACCACGCAGAACGTCACCCAGACGGGCCAGTTACTACAGACGCGCCGCGCGCACGACATCTTCCTCCGCCAGCTCGCGGCCATCCTCGTCGCGCTGGCCGACCTCGCCGACAAGACGAAGGACGTGCTGCTGCCCGGGCGCACGCACGGCCAGCACGCCGTGCCGGCCACCTTCGGCTTCAAGGTGGCGGTATGGATCGACGAGCTCGGCCGTCACGTCGAGCGGTTGCGCGGCTGCGAGGGCCGCGTGTTCGTGGCCATGCTGGGCGGCGGTGCCGGCACGCTCGCCTCGCTGGGCGAGGCCGGCCTGGCCACGCAGGACAAGATGGCGGCCCGCCTCGGCCTGCGCGCCATGCCCATGCCCGCGCGCACCATCGGTGACCACCAGGCCGAGTACGTCCTCCTCCTCGGCATGCTCGCCGCCACCAGCAGCAAGATCGGCCGCGAGATCTACACGCTGATGAAGCAGGAGTTCGGCGAGGTCGAGGAGCCGGTGCCGCCCGGCACCGTCGGCAGCAGCACCATGCCGCAGAAGCGCAATCCGAAGCTCTCGCAGGACATCATCGCCGCCGCCGCGCAGATCCGCGCGCTCGTGCCGCTCGCGCTGGAGGCCATGCAGACAGAGCACGAGGCCGACCGCACGACCAGCATCATGATGAGCCGCGCGCTCGTGCCGGCCTGCGAGCTCACGGGCGACATGCTGCAGCGGATGATCGCGCTCTTCGAGGGGCTGCAGGTCTTCCCCGAGCGCATGCGCGAGAACCTCGAGCTCTCGGGCGGGCTCATCATGGCCGAGGCGCTGATGCTGGAGCTCGGCAAGCAGATCGGACGCCAGCGCGCGCACGACGCCGTCTACGAGGCGGCCCAGGCGGCCGTCACCCAGTCGCGCCCGTTCCGCGAGACGCTCGCCGCGGACCCGCACGTGAGCGCCGGGCTCACACCGTCCCAGGTGGAGGCGCTGCTGGACCCGGCGCGCTACACCGGACTCTGCCGCCAGTTCGCCGAGCGCGGTGCCGTGACGGCGCGCGAGATCGCCGCCGCCCTCGGCCGGCGCGCGGCGCGCTAGAGTGGCGCCCGCTGTCCGCGCAGCCGTGCTCGTCGTCCTGGCCCTGCTGCTCGCCGTCGTGCCGGCCGGGGCGGCGCCCGAGGGGCAGCTCACCTGGGCCGTGCACACGACGCTCGTGCCGTCGTACTTCGATCCCGCCGAGACGATCATCGGCACGTCGTTCATGGTGCTCTACGGCATCCACGACGCGCTCGTGAAGCCGCTGCCGGGCAAGGGCGTGGCGCCCGCGCTGGCGGAGTCGTGGACGGTGTCGCCGGACGGGCTGCTCTACGAGTTCGTCCTGCGCAAGGGGGCGACCTTCCACAACGGCGAGCCGGTCACCGCGGACGATGCGAAGTTCTCGTTCGAGCGCTATCGCGGCATCTACGCCAAGACGCTCAGGGAGCGCGTCGCGGCGGTCGAGGCGCCGGAGGCGGGCCGCCTGCGGATCCGTCTCAAGCAGCCGTGGCCCGACTTCATGACCTACCTCGGCACGGTCACGACCAGCGCCGCCTGGGTGGTGCCGAGGAAGTATCTCGAGAAAGTCGGCGACGACGGCTTCAAGAAGGCGCCGATCGGCGCCGGCCCCTACCGCTTCGTGTCGTTCACGCCCGGCATCGAGCTGGTGCTCGAGGCCTTCGAGGGGTACTGGCGCAAGGTGCCCGCCGTGAAGCGCCTGGTGTTCCGCGTCATCCCCGATCCCTCCACCCGGCTCGTCGCGCTCAAGCGCGGCGAGGCCGACGTGGCGTTCTCGATGGTCGGCGAGCTGGCCGACGAGCTCCGGCGCATGCCGGGGTTCTCGCTGAAGCCGGTGTACCCGTCGACCCACTGGGTCTCGTTTCCCGATCAGTGGGACCCGAAGTCGCCCTGGCACGACCGGCGGGTGCGGCTGGCCGCGAACCACGCGATCGACCGGCACGCGATCGACCAGGCCCGCACCGGCGGACTCTCGCGCATCACCGGGAGCATCGTGGGGGCGACCATGGACTTCTTCTGGCAGCCGCCGGCGATCGCCTTCGATCCCGCACGCGGGCGGCGCCTGCTGGCGGAAGCCGGCTATCCGAACGGCTTCGACGCCGGCGACTACTACTGCGACATGACGTCCGTCGACGCGGCCGAGACCGTGATGGGCTACCTGCAGGCCGTCGGCGTGCGCGCGCGGCTGCGCCCCCTCGAGCGGGCCGCGTTCAACAAGAGCCTCGCCGACAAGAAGCTCCGCAACCTCGTGCAGATCATCGCCGGCACCTCGGGCAACACCGCGACCCGGCTGGAGGCCTACCTGGCCTCGGGCGGCACATTCGCGGATGGCGGCGCGCCGGACCTGGACGCGCTCCTGCGCGAGCAGGCCACCGAGCTGGATCGTGGCAAGCGCGAGGCGACCCTGCGCCGCCTGCAGCAGCTCGTGCACGAGCGCGCGATGTTCGCGCCGCTCTACGACCTGGCCTTCGTCAACGGCGTCGGCCGCCGGGTGGAGGAATCGGGGCTCGGGCTCATCGCCGGCTACGCGTTCTCGGCGCCCTACGAGGACGTACGGCTGAAGGCGCGCTAGGAGGAGGACCCATGCTGCCGACCCACGGACGCTACGAGTACTCGAACATCACGACGCGGCCGGACTACACGTGGCCCGGCGGGCGCCAGCTGGCCGTTTACCTGGCGCTCAACATCGAGGCCTTCGGCTTCGGAGTCGGCAAGGGCGCGGCCATCGCGCCGCCCGACCAGGCGCAGAGCCACAGCATCTACAGCTGGCGCGACTACGGCAACCGCGTGGGCATCTGGCGGCTGTTCGAGCTGCTCGACGAGCTGGGGATGCCGGCCGAGGCGCAGATGAACACGGCGGTCTACGAGATGGCGCCGGACGTCCCCGCGCGGCTGCGCGCGCGCGGCGACGAGATCCTGGGCCACGGCGTCACCAACTCCGACGAGCAGGGCCACCTCGGCGAGGACAGGGAGCGCGCGCTCATCGACGAGGTGACCAACACCATCGCCAAGCACGAGGGCGCCAAGCCGATCGGCTGGATGAGCCCGTGGCTCTCCAACAGCGCGGTGACACTGGACCTCTTGCAGGAGGCCGGCTACCGCTACGTCATGGACTGGACGATGGACGATCAGCCCATCTGGATGCGCACGCGCAAGGGCCGCATCCTGGCCATCCCGTATCCGATCGAGGTGAACGACACGCGGGGCATCATCTGGTACCACTACACGTCGGAAGAGTTCGCCGCCATGATCGTGGACCAGTTCGACGAGATGCTCGCGCAGTCGGCGCGCCAGCCGCTCGTGTGCCCGATCTCGCTGCACCCGTTCGTCTTCGGCCGCCCCTACCGCATCCGCCGGCTGCGCCGCGCGCTGCAGCACATCCTCGCGCATCGCGATCGCGTCTGGCTCACGCGCCCACGCGACATCTGCGCCCACGTCGAGTCGCTCGCGCCCGGCACCGTGCCGGGGAGCAAGTGAGGCAGCCATGAAGATCGGCGTCGTCCTGCCGCAGACGGAGATCGGCAACGATGCGGCCGCCATCAAGGCCTATGCGGAGTCGGTCGAGGGAATGGGCTTCACGCACGCGCTCGTGTTCGACCACGTGCTCGGCGCCAATCCCGAGCGCCCGGGCGGCTGGAAGGGCCCGTACACGTACCGCCACGCGTTCCACGAGCCGTTCGTGCTGTTCGGGTTCCTGGCCGCCGCCACGCAGCGCCTCGAGCTGGTGAGCGGCATCATCATCCTTCCGCAGCGCCAGACCGCGCTCGTCGCCAAGCAGGCCGCCGCCGTCGACGTGCTCTCGGGCGGCCGCCTGCGCCTCGGCGTCGCCGTCGGCTGGAACCCCGTCGAGTTCGAGGCGCTCGGCGAGAACTTCAAGACGCGCGGCGCCAGGATCGAGGAGCAGATCGAGCTGATGCGCGCGCTGTGGACGAAGGAGCTGGTGACGTTCAACGGCAAGTATCACCGCGTGCCGGACGCGGGGCTCAACCCGCTGCCCGTGCAGCGGCCGATCCCGATCTGGATGGGCGGCGAGAGCGAGGTGGTCCAGAAGCGCATGGCGCGCCTCGCGGATGGCTGGATGCCGCACTTCCGTCCCGGCGCCGCCGCTCAGGCCACGGTCGATCGGATCCACGGCATGGTGCAGGATGCGGGCCGTGATCCGAAGGCGTTCGGCGTCGAGGGGCGGATGACGCTCTCGCAGATCCCCGAGAGCGAGTGGGCCAAGGAGCTGGAGGCCTGGCGCGCGATGCGCGGCATCACGCACCTGTGCGTCAGCACCATGAATCTCAAGTTGGCCAAGCCCGACGATCACGTCGCCATGCTTCGCCGGTTCCGCGAGACCGTGGGCCTGAAGTGATCGTCGACATCCACGCGCACTACTTCCCGAGGGCGTACAACGACCTGCTCGTGCGGATCGGCGGGCGCAGCCTGCCGGAGGCCGCTCGCGCGCTCACCGCGCGGCCCATGCGCCACGACGATGCCGCGGAGATCGCCACGCGGCTCGAGCGCATGGATGACGCCGGCGTGCAGATGCAGGTGCTCTCACCGGCCGCCAGCCCGCCGTACGCCGAGAAGGAGGCCGACGCCGTCGAGGCGGCGCGCCTCATCAACGACGCCTACGCCGAGCTGGCCGCGAAGCACCCGGGCCGCTTCACGGCCGTCGTGTCGCTGCCGCTGCCGCACATCGACGCGGCGCTGCGCGAGATGGAGCGCGGGCTGGATCAGCTCGGCATGGCCGGCGTGTCGATGACCTGCTCGTGCTTCGACCGCTCGACCGCCGAGGCCGAGTTCGAGCCCCTCTACGCCGAGATGCATCGCCGCCGCGCGCTGCTGAACTACCATCCGATCCAGAACGGCATCTGCTCGCCGCTGATCAACGACTACAAGTTCACCGTGTCGGTCGGCGCCTCGCTGGAAGACGCGGTCATCGTCCTGCACCTGATCGCCCGGCGCATCCACGCGCGCTACCCGGACATCACGTACGTGATCCCGCACCTCGGTGGGCTCATCCCGATGCAGCTACAGCGCCTCGACAACCAGGCGCCGCGCCAGTATCCCGACCTCCCCGAGCCCCCCAGCGTGACCGCGCGGCGCTTCCACTACGTCGCCGAGGCGGGCCTGCCGGCCGGGGACGTCGACCGGATCCTGAACCACAACGCCCAGCTCCTCCTGGGCCTGCCGCACTGAGCCGCGGCCCCGCCAGCATGCCCTCGATCACGGCGCGCGCGGCCCGGTAGGCGCTATACCTTCATCGGCAGCGGCGTGACGCACCCGAACTTCCAGGAGCTCTTCTCCGCCGTCACGATGCCGGCGCAGCAGGAGCAGGTCGGCAAGGCGCTGGCGGGCA
>QHRW01000113.1 GCA_003220265.1 Candidatus Rokuibacteriota bacterium
ATTCCCTTCGCACCGGAACGACAGAAGATCATCTCCGCGATCACCAGCGGCGTCGTGCCCGACCTGGTCGACTCCAACCCGAACGAGATACTACAGATCTACGCCTGGCAAGACCGCTGGGTCGACGTCAGCGACGTCGTGGAGACCCAGAAGGCCCAGTTCAGCGAGACCGCGCTGCAATCCTCTCAGGCCTACAACAGCGTCACGAAGAAGCGAGGCACGTACGGTGTGCCGCTGCGGGCGGCCGTCGTCCCCTGCCACATCTGGCGACCGCTGGTGGAAAAGGCCGGCTTCAAGATCGAGGACATCCCGAAGACGTGGGACGCCTACTTCGACTTCTTCAAGAAAGTGCAGGACAACCTGCGCAAGCAGGGCGAGCGCAAGGTGTACGGCCTGGGCTTCCAGGTGACGGCGAACGGGGTCGACCCCTACAACCTGTTCACCGCGTTTCTCATCGCCCACGGCGGCCAGAACGTCGTCACCAAGGACGGCAAGCTGCACCTCGACGATCCACAGGTGAAGCAGGCGGCCATCAAGGCGGCGGCCTACCTCGGCGGCGCCTACCGGGACGGCTACGTGCCGCCCAGCGCGATCAACTGGAACGACGCCGACGACAACAATGCCTTCCACGCCAAGCTCATGGTGATGGACGTCGACGGGACGCTGTCGACCGAAGTCGCGGTCAAGGAAAAGCACCCGGAGTGGTACTTCAAGGACATGGTGACGCACGGCATCGGCTATCCGACCGACAACGCGGGCAAGACCGTGCCGAGCGTGGTGGGCGTCACCCAGGGCCTGATCCCCAAGGGGGCGAAGAACGTCACGGTCGCCAAGGAATTCCTCAAGTACTTCATCCAGCCGAAGGTCATCGGGGAGTTCGTCGAGCTGGGGCTGGGCCGCTGGCTGCCGGTCATGCCGTCGCTCGCCAAGAGCCCGTTCTGGCAGGATCCGAAGGACCCTCATCTGAAGGGGTACGTGCAGCAGGGTCTCCTCGGCCCGACCGTGCCGGACTACTACGTGTACAACCTGGCGATGGCCGAGGTCCGCACGCAGCACGTCTGGAGCATGGCGATGATCGACGTCGCCAAGGATGGCGTCAAGCCCGAGGCGGCGGTCGAGAAGGCGTTCAAGCGGATTGAAGAGATCTTCGCCAAGTATAAGACGGCGTGAGAGAGCGAAGAGAGCCATGATCGACACCGCATCCGTCGCCGACGCCGGCCGCCCTGCCCTCGGGTGGCGCACCCTCTCGCGCTCGATGCGCGGGGGGCTCAAGGGCGGTGAGTACACGTGGGCCGTCGCCTTCGTCGTGCCCTACATCGCCGTCTTCCTCGCGTTCGTCGCCTACCCGGTCGTCTACGGGCTGTGGATGGGCAGCGACGCCGGTCTCTACCGGGAGCTCTTCGCCGACCCGATCTACAAGAGCTCGGTCGTGAACACCGTGCTCTACCTGGCGCTTGGCGTGAACGTGAAGATGTTCCTGGCCCTGCTGCTCTCGGGCTTCTTCATGCGGCCGGGCCGGTGGACGAAGGTGCTGCTGCTGATCTTCGTCATGCCGTGGGCGGTGCCGCAGATCTCGACCTTCATCTCGATTCACTGGATGCTCAACGGCGAGTGGGGATTCCTCAACAACGTGATCTACCGGTTCGCGCACGTCGAGGGCCCTTCGTGGCTCAACGACCGCTGGATGGCCCTGGGGTCCGTCATCGTCTCCCACATCTGGAAGTGGACGCCCTTCTGGACGCTGATCCTGCTGGCCGGCCGGATGGCGATCCCGCTGGAGATCCGCGACACCGCGCGGGTCGACGGCGCCACCGGCCTGCGCGGGTTCGTCCACATCACCGTTCCGCTGCTGGCCAACCTCTACCTGATCTGCACCCTGCTGTCGACGATCTTTCTGCTCGGCGACTTCAACGCGGTCACCTTCGTCTCCGGCGGCGGGCCCGCGAACCAGACGCACGTGCTGGCAACGCTGGGCATCCGCGATGCCTTCGAGATCGCGCACCCGCGCCTCGGGGTGGCGGCCGTGATGTCCGCCCTGCCACTCGTCATCCCGCTGGTGATCGTCCTCATGCGGAAGCTGCGCACCGCGGAGGTGCAGCTATGAGCACGATCACGGCCGAAGCCAGGCTGTCGTCTCGCTCCGTCGCTCGCGCGAGCAGCGCCGTCCGGCGCCGCCGCTACCTGAACCGCCTGGGGACGGCGGTGCTGTCCGTGGCGCTGGTGGTGTGGTCCCTCGCGCCGATCTACAACATGGTGCTCATCTCGCTCGAGCCCGAGGGCGACGTCTTCACCGATCACATCTGGCCGAGGGTGCCCTCGGTGGAGAGCTTCTGGGGCGTGCTGACCCAGGGCCACTGGTACCTCGAGCACTTCTGGCGCCAGTTTGCCAACAGCCTCTTCATCGGCGCCATGGTGACGTTCTTCGCGCTGCTGCTCGGCTCGCTGACCAGTTTCGCCATCGGGCGGATGCGCGTCCGCCACGGCTGGCTGGTCAGCAATGCCGCCCTGCTGACCTACGTGATCCCGGCCTCGTTCCTGGCCATCCCCTTCTACCGGATCATGCAGAACTACGGGCTGGCCAACAATCCGTGGTCGGTGATCGCGGCGCTGGTGTCGTTCGCCACGCCGTACGCCATCTTCGTCTTCCAGGAGTACGGGCGCAGCATCCCGATCGAGGTCGACGAGTCCGCGCGCATCGACGGCGCCTCGCCGCCGCAGATCTACCTGAAGATCTACCTCCCGCTGATGGCGCCGGCGCTGGTCGCGGTCGGCACCTACGCGCTGCTCCTGGCCTGGAACGAGTATCTCTATCAGTTCTTGCTCCTGTCCTCGAAGTCGAGCATGACGGTGCCGGTGGCGCTCGCGCAGTTCCTCAGCAGCGACCAGTCGCCGTGGAATTACATGATGGCGACGGCGATCATCTACGCGATACCCCCGGTGGTGATCTATTACGCCTTCCGCCGGCGCATGGCGGCCGGCCTGACGATGGGCGGGGTCAAGGGCTGAGTAGCACGCCGGACGTCATCGTCTCCCGGCCCGCCGCGCTCCGCGGAGCGCGGCGCCCGGGCAGGCTCCGATTGCTCCTCGGCTCGGAATTGACGTGGACCCTCGCGTTCGTCGTGCCCTACGTGGTCGTCTTCATCGCCTTCGTGGTCTATCCGGTCGCCCGTGGTCTCTGGATGGCGCGCGACCCGTCCCTGTATCGGGCGCTGCTGGCCGACCCGCTGTACGCGCGCACCGTCGTCAACACCGCCCTCTACGTCGGCCTCGGCGTGAACGTGAAGATGTTCCTGGCGTTGCTGCTGTCGGGCTTCTTCATGCGCCGGCGCTGGTGGATCCGGGCCCTGCTTCCGGTCTTCATGCTGCCGTGGGCCCTGCCGTCGATTCCGGCCTTCGTCTCGTTCCACTGGATGCTCATCGGAGAGGAAGGGCTCGTCGATCGCCTGCTGTGGGTGCTGTTCGCGCTGCCCGGTCCGCTCTGGTTCAATAACCGCTGGCTCGCCCTCGCCTGGAACGTCGTCGCCGCCGTCTGGAAATGGCTGCCCTTCTGGACGCTGACCTTCTTGGCTGGCCGGATGGCGATTCCCCGTGACGTCTACGAGGCCGCTGATGTCGACGGCGCCGGCGGCGCGCGCCGCTTCGTCCACATCGTCGTGCCCCTGCTGGCCAATCTCTACCTGGTCTGCACGCTGCTCGACACGCTATGGACGGTCGGCGACTTCACCACCGTGTCCCTGGTGTCCGAGGGTGCGCCCGCGTATTCCACCAACGTGCTGGCCACGCTCGGCTTCCAGTACGCCTTCGACGCCGCCCAGCCCGCGCTCGGCGTCGCCGCCGTGATGACGGCGCTGCCGGTCCTGGTCCCGGTCACCGTGCTCCTGATGCGCGCGCTGCACCTCAGGCAGGTGCAGCTGTGACCCGGCCCCGGCCGGCCGGCGGGAAGCGGTGGCTGCGGCGGCTGTTCCTCGAGTCGGCCTCGGCAGCACTGGCCCTGGCGCTCCTGGTCTGGTCGCTGACGCCCGTTTACAACATGCTGCTGATCGCGCTCGACCGCGACGAGGGCGACATCGAGTTCGCGGGCATTCTCTGGCCGCCGGAGCCGTCGCTCCACAGCTTTCATGCCGTCGTGACCCAGAGCTACTGGCTCGTCGAGGACTTCTGGCATCAGCTCGGCAACAGCTTCTTCATCGCGCTGATGACCATGGGCCTGACCGTGTCGATCGGCTCGCTCGCCGCCTTCGCCATCGGTCGCATGCGCTTCGGCCGGGGCTGGCTGCTCGTCAACGCGCCGCTGCTGACCTATGCGGTGCCGGCGTCCTTCCTGGTCATCCCGTTCACCCGGCTGATGGCGAGCTACGGCTTGTCGAACAGCCTGTGGGCGATCGTCGCGGCCAACGTCACCTTCGCCACGCCCTACGCCATCCTGATCCTGCGGCAGTACGCCCGATTGATCCCGCTCGAGCTCGACGAGGCCGCGCGGGTGGACGGCGCCTCCCCTGTGCGCGTCTATCGGCTGATCTATCTTCCGCTGATGGCACCGGCCCTGGCGGCCGTGGGGACCTTCGCGCTGCTACTGGCCTGGAACGAGTACCTCTACCAGTACGTGCTGCTTTCCTCGACGCGCAACATGACGGTGGCCGTCGCCATCGCGCAGTTCTTCAACAGCGACGAGGCTCCCTGGAACTACATGATGGCCACCGCCCTCCTCTATTCACTGCCGCCCATCGCGATCTTTTACGCGCTTCGTCGCTACATGGCCGCGGGGCTGACGCGCGGGGCGCTGAAGAGCTGATGGCGGGAATGGCCCGCCTTCGGGCGCCTACGTCTGCACGCCCCATTTCGATTTGATGATGGAGCGGATGCTCTGCGTGGTCAGCGGTGCAGCGGCGGTGTCATAGAAGAGCGAGATAACGCCACGGGCTGCCTCGGCATCGACGCCAGCCCCACGCAAGACCCGGCTCGCCTGAGGGCCTTCGTAGGCCAGCAATCCGAGCAGCAGGTTCTCAGTGCCGACCATGTGCGGGTGACGCCTCGATTGGAGGGCGGCCTCGAACACGGCCTTCAGTTCCGGCGAGAAGGCGGGTTCGGAGCCTATAGACGAGCGTGCCCCTTCGCTCAGAACTCGTTCGATCTCAGCACGCAGGGTCTCGGGCGCCACCTGGAGCCGCTCAAGCACCTTGACGGCCATGCCATCACTGTCACGCAAGATGCCCATGAGCAAATGCTCGGGGCCGACGCTCTCGTGCCCGCGGCGGCGCGCCTCCTCGGTCGCCAAGACGACGACCTGGCGCGCCCGACTCGTGAATCGCTCCAGCATGGCGACCTCCCGACGGCCAGCCATTGCGCGCTGGCGCGCTCCGCACGGATTCTACAGCCGGGTGCACAACGCCGCCAGGACTCACAACTCCTCTTCGTCAAGCGCGTGTTGACGCTGCCGAGCGGCGGAGTATGATGCCGCCACCAATCGGGTGCAGTGCACGGGCGAGCAGAAGGAGCCGACCGATGCGCAAACCACTGTGGGTTGCCCCGCTCTTGCTGTTAGTTATCCTCGCGGTTGCACCAAGCGACGCTGCTGCCGAGCCCTTCTTCGATCTCTTCGCCGGCGCTGCATTCACGGACTCCAATGACGTGAAGCTCAGTGTGCCCGGCTTAAGCGCCACCTTCGATTCTGACTTCAAGACGTCCTTGAGCGTCGGCGGTCGTGCCGGCTACTGGTTCGGCTTCTTCGGCGTCAATCTCGACGTCGATTACTTTCGGCCTAACCCCGATATCAAAGGCTTCTCTGGCATCGACTTCGACTTGGACGTAGTCGGAATCGGGGTAAATGGAATGTTGCGCGGGCAATTCATGAAGACGACCACTGTACCGGACGGCGCCCTTCAACCGTATATCTTCGCGGGGCCCACGCTATTCATCAGCCGCTTCAACGTCGACGTCTCCGGCGGCGGCAGCGACGACGACACGGATGCGAATGTCGGGTTCACGGCTGGAACCGGCGTCACGTTCATGTTTACAAAGAACATCGGCGCATTCGCCGAATACCGCTTCACGTACAATCGCCCGAAATTTCACAACCTCGGGACGGATACCGAGCCGAAGCTGAATTCGCACCATCTTCTTGCAGGCGTAACGTTTAGGTTTTAGCGCCCGCGCTTCGCCGATCGACCGGGTACAGGGATCGCCGGTCGTCGATGCGTTGCTCTGTCGAGCGCGTCAACGGCGGCGATCCTGTTGTACTGACGGCGTGCGTCTCCACCTATGTTCGCCCTGAGTCCAGTTTGCCTGCTTCACCTTCAACCAGGACCGCGTGGGTCCGCCGACATACGGGCTCGTGTCGTCCTTCGCCACGAGGCCCTCGTAGCCGCGCTCTAGGACTTGCGGTCGCGCAGCGGCTTCCCGGAGAGGTCCCGGCCCTTCAGGTAGAGGAGGTCGAAGACGATGAAGACCGGCGGTGTCGCGACCTCGACCGGCTGCCCGGTGCCGCGTCGTCCAGCAGTTGCTGTGCAGGAGCACACGATTGCCGTCCCGACGAATTGGGTCGTGCGGGAGGATCGGCCGAGCGCACAGCGGACAGATCACCGGCGGGCATTCGACGTGTTCGATGCGGCCGTCCGGACGAAAGACAACGGCCTGGCCCTCCTCAACTGCGACGCGACAGACCATGCAGCGAGGGAACTCGACCCATCACGAGCCCGGCTTGCTATAGACCAACAAGTCGCCGACCGCACGGCAGCCGATGCAGACACGGCGCCGGACCGCGAAGAGCTGGTGGTCGCGAAGGATGAGCACCTGCGCGGTATCTCGCACGGCCGTCTGGGCCATACCCATTCGCGACGCGAGACAGCTGAAACAGTAGGTGTACGGGTAGTCGGCCTGGAGCAGGAGCGCGAGCCGATCGACCTCGACCTTCATGACTTGACCCTGTTCAGGTCGATCCGCCGGCCATTGTTGGCCCACTGACGAACAGCTCGATTGAGGCTGCAAGCGTAGCCGAAGCGAGCCGAGGCCGCAATGGAGAACGAGGACTATGCGCCCACCGCCAAGAGTGCCCGTCGGATGCTGTCACGCGCCGCCGCGCAGACTGCGGCATCGGGATCACCGAGACCGGTGAGCGTCTCCGTCAACCCGCCGAAGTGGTCGAGCAACGCTCGCGCCTCATCGACAGTGCACGTCAGAATGCGGCCGGCAGGAGGACTAGATGGGCTCGGGACGGCGCGCTCAAGGATGGTCCGTGCCATCGGGTGGGGCGCTGGCGCCGCCGCTCGGCGGGGCTGGAGCCCCAATACCCACGCGCGCTCGACGAGGTGGATGCGAACTGTCCCACGAGCCATTGATGAGTCTGTACCGGACTTGCCCGATGATCGGTAACCCCTGAACGGGGGTATTTTCGATAAGGGAAGTCCTGACCGTCGACGTGGGGCTGGTCCTCCGAGAGCAGGCGCCCGATGTCAACAGAGCCAGGATCTAACGGATTCGGAGTGAGCGCGCAAGACCACGCTCGTCGCTCGTATCGTCCGACTCCGCGCGCGCGTCTGCGACGAACTGAGCACCGACTCCGCTACCGCCGAACGGAGTTCCAAGAATGCGCCCCGAGTGCCGGCGGCGCGGCGAGCGGCCCGAAGGTCGAACAGTAACGTCCAAGCGGACGGGGCGCAGCCGCCGCTAATCTCGGGCGGCGCCATCCGCTGTTGATGCCAGACGCCGAGGCACTTCTGATGGAATCGGAGGGTATGCCCGTCGGAGAGGTCCGCCTCATACTCAAGGTCGATGTCGTTGATCGGCTCGTCGCAGACGTCGCAGATACGTCCATTACCCTTGCCCACCCACACCTTTCCAGGCGGTCCACTCGGCAAGGGTAGCGTTCCAGCGGCGATTTTGGCGCGCAGCAATGTGTCCAAATCGGCACGCTGCTGCTCGCCCATACCCCACCCCCCAAACGAGAGAGCGCGAGCCTATCACATCTCCACTCCCTACTGCCCGGTCCGGGCCCGATATTCGTCCGTCGTTCGGCGAATCTCTTCGGCGATCGCTCGTTGCTCCTCGCTGGCTTTGCGCACGTAGTCTGCGGCCTTTCTGGCATCTTCCGCAGCTTCACGGACCTGGTCCGCGAGAATCCTCACCTGCTCCTGCGTTTCCCGAGACGCCTCGCTCGCCCGCCTCGCCGCTTCAGCGTGCCGTCGAGCGGATTCCGACGCCCGACGGGCTGCCTCGGCCTCTCGACGTGCGACCTCGGCATGCTCGCGTTTGGCCTCTGACGCCTGCCGTCCAGCCTCGGCCGTCGCGCGCCTGCTCGGCCTTGACGCGGCCTGCTTCGGCGGCGCGCCGGTTACCCTCCGGCGCGCCGGCTGACTTTCTCTTGTCACGGTTCCTATTCCGACGACGCTTCGCCTGTCCTCTTCTCTTCATTGCGTCTTCTCGCTCAGCGCCGCCAACGCCGCCCGCTGCACCGCCGTCCACGGCGCTAGCTCCCACGCCGAGCCTCCGACGATCGAGTGCGCCTGCCCGGTGACGTAGAACGTGGCCCGCCAGTGGCCGTCGCGGTACTCGGTGAGCTGGAGGTCCCAGCCTGCCCGGTGCATGCCCTCGGCGATCTGGCCGACACCGAAGTCGACCATCTCCCAGCTGTCCCACTTGTGGTAGCAACGCGACCAAATCGCCTGGTCATCGACACCGCGCGAAAGCCGTGTCTGCGCCGCCTGCTCTTGCTTGATGCAGAAGGCCTGCATGCTGTAGTCGGTCCATTTGCTGGCGCAATAGACCTTGACGTCGGTCGGCGGTGCCGCTTGTGCGCCGGTTGAAACTGCGCCGAGCGTGGCGACGACGACGACGGACACGAGCACTAAGGCGGGAATGGCTGCCACCGAGATACGAGCGGGCATTGTGCCTCCGCCATGCATCAGTCGGTCCGAGGGAATGCTGGGCGGGATTCTAGGCCAACCGCTCATCGTTGGCGAGAGGGGGTAATCCCGACCCACCCCCGACGCCTTGATAATGCGGTTCGGCGCGCTCGATGACTAGACGTCAGGGCCGGCGAAGAGCCGCCGGCGGTCAGTCGGGACAGCGCCGGATAGGCGCCGAGTCGCCCGGCTTCGCCCGTAGAGAAGCCGCCAAGCGCGCGTTCACGTAGAGGTGCCTCGTCTCGGTCGCGCCAGCTTCTCGCCACTGCTTGCGCAACCCCGGGGGTCCCAGAACTGCTGCGGCACATAGAACGTCCTGGAGCTGTCGCCCCACCACCGCTCCACCCAGTCGCCCGGCTGCGAGGGGCCGGGGATCAGGCCCATCACCTTCCACCAGTCGATGCCGTACTGCGTCTCGAATTGCTGGCGCTCCTCCGGCGTGAAGGTCCGTAGCGGCAGACACGCGCACTCTGCGAACGCCTGGACCGGTGCGACTGAGGCGGCCAGGAGAACGAGTGCAACAATCCAGCGGATCATGGTGCCCTCCGGGGTAGTTCGTTCGTGTCGTCTCCGAGCTCGCGGAGGCCGGCGTCAAGCGCATCAGCATCGGCGGATCGCTCTCCCGGCTGGCGCTGGCCGCATTCCTCGAGGGCGCCCGCGAGATGAAAACCGCCGGCGGCTTCACCTGGATGCGCCGGACCACGCCCAGCCGCGAGCTGCGGGCTACGTTCTCGAAGTGGTCGCGACCCGGCGGCGGCTACGAGGTCTTCAGGGTCATCCCCTCATCGTTAGCGGGTGGCTCTTGCCGCCCTCCAGGTACGTGGCGTCTCCAGGTACATTCGAGGCCCAAGTATAATGCCCGGCAAGGAGATCGCGGTCCTCCCTCCTCTCGCAGAGGATGAACGACCGCGTGACCGCGCTGCAGTGCCGCCTCTAGGAAATACGAGGAGAGCGATGAGCCGACAGACGACACGCCTGATCTCCACGGTCGTTCTCACCGCCGCCGTCGCCGGCTGCGCCGGCCTGACGCCGGAGCAGGACCGGGGATGGACGGCCTTCCACGCGTGCCAGTCGACGGCGGCCCCCTCGGCCACGATGGAGGATCTGCTCGTGACCGGGCGCGTCCACTACTGGACGCAGGAGGGCGTCGACTTCAGCGCGATGAAGGCCTGCATGCAGCAGGGCGGCTACAGCTGCGACGTGGGCGTAACCATCGGCATGCGGCCGCACACCTACTGCTATCCCAAGCCCGCCTGAACGCGCGCTGAAGCGCAGCAGCGGGCGCATCGTGAGCTCTTGCCGCCCCCGAGGTACGTGCCGCCCCCAGGTATAGCTCGCATTCCGTTACTCCTTCCGCGATGGTGATGAAACACCAGATCGCGACGGCCTGGCTCGCGCATGCCCGGGACGTTGGCATCCACGGCGCTACTGTGACCTCCCGCTCGCGCTCCGGTCGGCAAGCCGAACAGCCGACGTACGAATTCTACTTCCATGCTGGTCATCGCGATGTTACCGCAGTCGGCGCGGGCGCCGGCGCCTCGCCGACCTTGAAGATGCCGCGACCTGACCCCGCCAGCCAGAAGGACGCCGCGCCGTAAGTTCTTGAAGGAGGTGGTGCCCCCGGGGTGACTCGAACACCCGGCACGCAGTTTAGGAAACTGCTGCTCTATCCACCTGAGCTACGGGGGCGTCCACTCGCGCGAGCCGTCGACGCCTCAGTGTACCAGTTGAGCCGGCGGCTCTACTCGAGGCCGAGCATCCGCCGCAGAGGCGGTTCGAGCTCGCGCCGTGTCGTCAGGCCTTCGAATTTGGCGCGGATCACACCCTGGCCATCGACGAGGAAGATCCAGGGCTCGGATCGCAGGCTCCACTCCTCGACCGTGGGGGCGATGATCTGGGATGGACCGCCTTGCCAGATTTCCTGGTGGACGAACGCGACGCGCTTGCCGTAGGTCGGGATGAGCGTGCGCAGGACGTCCAACACGGGGCCACAGACGCGGCTGGTGCAGTATTTCGGCGTCGCGAACACGATCACCTGGGGCTTGCCCTGTCCGATGGCGTCGGCGATGCGGGTCTGGTGCAGCCGGTGATCCGGCAGCTCGCTCGAATCGATCTGCCGCAGGTCGCTGACGTCGCTGGCGATGACGTTGCGGCTGCGTGGCGCCGGTGTGCCGACCACCGGCGTGCGCGAGACTTCCAGGGCGTTGATGCTCAGTCGCGCCGACTCGAGCGCGCCGTCGGCCGTCCTTGCGAGGATTTCCAGGCCCCACGGTCCGGGACGCTCGAAGCTCACCTGGGCGACGTAGATCCCCTGCACGTCGGTCGGCGTGGCGTGCACGTGCCGCGTGCCGTCGGGATGGATGTGGACCTGGCGGCCTCCCTCGATGACCTCCAGCTTGTAGTACGGGGCCGGCAACGCCGCGACGAGCTGAGCATCCTGATCGCGGGTGTCGTACACGCGGACCGCGACGTCCGCGTCCGCGAGGAGGTTGCCGTGCCTCAGAAGCGCGAAGGCGAGTCGATTGCGGCCGACCACGAGCTCGGACGTCGTGATCAGCGGCTGCAGCACGCCCGCCGGCGGCGGCGTCAACTGACCCGCGGCCGTCACTCCGACCTCGAGGACGACGGCCGCGGCGACGAGAAGCGTGGCGCGCAGGACGCGCGCCACGCTCGCCATTCCGCGCATTACTCCACGATCACCTGCCCGTACATCCACGGGTGCGGTGTGCAGATGTAGTAGTAGACGCCCGGCTGCTCGAAGGTGATCGACTTCTCGAGGCCCTTCGGCAGCACGCCGGTGTCCCAATCGCCCGTCTGCCACGCCGTGGCGCCGTGCGGCAGGTCGCCGACGTTGGTGAATTTCAGCGTACTCCCCGCCTTGATGCGCACGCGGCCGGGCACGAAGCTGTACTCCACGTTGTTGCCGCCAATCTTGATCGTGTCCACGCCGGCGACGATCGGCCCCACCGGCCCGGCGACGGTTTGCGGCGGCGGCGGCGGCCACAGCGGCCCGAGCTGTCCCTTCAACGAGAACGCCCACACGGCGTCACCGCCCGCGCTGCCCTGGAGCTGGTTGCCTCCGGTGGCGATGGCGATGTACTGCTCGCCGTCGACCTCGTAGATCACGGGCGGTGCGTCGGCGCCGAAGCCGGTCTGGAATCGCCACAGCTCTTGACCCGTCTTGGCGTCGATGGCCAGGAAGTTGCCGTCGGGCTCGCCACGGAAGACGAGGCCGCCGGCGGTGACCGACGAGCCGCCGCCGCCACCGATGCGGTGCGACGTCTTGTGCTGCCAGGCGATCTTGTTCGTCTTGCTGTCGATGGCCGTGAACGTGCCGCTCATCTTGGTGCCGATGGGCGCCGCCTGCGTGCCTCCGACGTAGCGCTGGCCGGTCTTGAACTCGTCTCCGAACCGTCCGAAGGAGCCCGCGCGCACGGTGCCGGGAACGTAGAAGTAGCCGGTGTCGGGGCTGTACGGCACCGGCGACCAGTTGGTGCCGCCCAGCCCGGAGGGCTGGATCATCACCGGCGTTTCCCAGAACGGCTCGAAGATGCACCCAGCCTTCTCGAAGCCCGGCATGGGCTCGGCGCACTGCGGAACCGTCGCGTCGCCCTTGGGGTACGGCTGCGTCTTGGCCGTCTTCTGCCGCGGCTCCTGGGGCACCGGCCGCTCCTCGATCCCGATCAGCGGCTTGCCGTTGGTGCGATCGAGGATGTAGACCCACCCCGTGCGGCCGGCCTCCGCGATGCCCTTGCGCGGCTGGCCGTCGATCACGGTGTCGAACAGCACGACCGGGCTGGCCGCGTCGTAGTCCCAGATGTCGTGATGGACCTGCTGGAAGTGCCAGACGTACTTCCCGGTCTTGGCGTTCACGGCCATCATGGAGGCGCAGAAGAGGTTGTCGCCCTCGCGCATCGACCCGTCGTAGTCCGGCCCGCAGTTGCCCGTGGCGAAGTAGAGCAGTCCGAGCTGCGGATCGAGCGCGGGCGTGTTCCAGATGGTGGCGCCGCCGCGCATCGAATGGTCGGTACCGGGCGGCCACGTGTCGCTGCCGAATTCACCGGGACCGGGCAGCGTGTACGACCGCCACAGGACTTCGCCGGTCTTCGCGTTCAGGGCGGTGAGACGGCCGCGCACGCCGAACTCGCCGCCGGAGATGCCGCTGTAGACCATGCCGTCGTAGTAGAGCGGCGCGCTCGTGATCGTGTACCCGTTCTCCCACTTCTCGATCGCAGTCTTCCAGGCGACCTTGCCCGTCTTCATGTCCAGCGCGACCACCTGCGCATCGAGCTGGCCGAAGTAGAGCAAGCCCTCGCCCATGGCGAGGCCGCGATTGACCCAGCCGCAGCACACCGTGGAGATCTTCTGATCGATGCCCGACCAGTACTCCCACAGGATCTGGCCGGTCTTCGCGTTCAGCGCGAAGACGTCGTCGTTGCCCGTGACGACGTACATGACCCCGTTCTTGATCAGCGGCGAGGCCTCGAAGGAGTACTTGCCGCCGACGCCGGAGCCCTTGAGGCGCGTCATCCAGGCACCCTTGAGCTCCTTGACGTTGGTCGCGTTGATCTGGGTCAGGGTCGAATAGCGCTGGTTGGTGAGGTTGCCGCCGTTGGTGATCCAGTCCTTGCCGACGGGGCTCCGGAGCATGGTGTCGATCTCGGGATCGGCCGACCAGCCGGGCGCGACCAGGCCGAGCAGGAACGTTAGGGTGGCGAGCATCGCAGGAACCCGGCGCAGACGGCGAGATTGCATGGTCGGCCTCCTCATGGTTCGGCCTCCCGATCGACAGCGGGTCCAGTCAATACCGCCAAGCTGTGCGGCAGTCAAGTCACGGCGCGCGGGGAGGAGCTACCGCGGGGCGTCGGTCCAGAACATTCGGCTGTAGCCGGCGGTGCGTTTGACGGCCTCCGCTCGCTCGCGGAGGAGCGTGGCGGGGTTCTCGCCTTCCCGCGCGCGTCGCATGACGACGATGCGTGAGCCGCGGACGTAGCAGGCGGCAGCCTCGCGGGCGCGGCGCTGGGCGGGCTCCAGCCACTCGATCGGGACCACGGCGCCGCGGAAGCGCGGGTTGGCCTGCGGGTCGCCGGCACGGCATTCGCGCTCTTCCTGGATGCGATCGACCCAGTTGCAGAGATCGCGGTAGGCCGGCGGGTCCTCGCGGCGCACCAGCGCGATGGCCTGCTTGATCGAGGCGCGATCGCCCTCCAGCAGATCCACGTCGAGGTGGACGCGGCAGAGGGCAAGCGCGTCGAACCACGAGAACGCGCTGAGCCAGCCCCACGCGAGCACGACCAGCACGCCACCGATCACCGCGTAGCGCGTCATTCGAACTGCACGAGCGCGCGCATGATGCGGTCGTCCTCGTTGTAGCACTCGTGCTCGAGGTCGAAGCGCGGCGGGCGGCCCTCGTGGTACTGGATGGCGTGGCACGTCTCGTGGACGATGATGGCGACCGTCCAGATGAGGCCGTGCTCCGTGCTGATGTCGATCGTGGCGCGGCCCTTCTGGCCCTCGTGATGCCAGAAGCAGCCGCCGCCGAAGCCGCCGCAGGCGGGATTGGGATTGATCGTGGCCACGTGTATGCAGACGTTGCGGTAGTCCGCCGGCGAGCCGTGGCGCAGGGTGTCCAGCGCGCGCTTGACCATCGTGTTGTCGTAGCCGACCAGCGAGGGGCGGATGCGGATGACGCAGCGGTTGGCGAGGTCGATCCAGACCAGGTAGCGGCCGGCGAGCACGAGAATCACGACGAGGGCGGCCAGCGCCCACCAGCGCCCGCGCGTCATGCCGGCGCGGGCGCTCGGCTCAGAGGAAGTCCGCGGCGTCGACGCCGCGCGCCCCCAGCAGCGCGCGCAGCTTGCGCAAGCCCGCGGTCTCGATCTGCCGCACCCGCTCGCGGCTCAGGTCCAGGCGCTGGCCGATCGCTTCCAGCGTCTCGGGCTCGTCGCCCTCCAGGCCGAAGCGGCGCCGCAGCACGGTGCGCTCGTTGGGCGCGAGGTCGTCGAGCACCGCCACCAGGTCGGCGCGCGCGCGGAAGAGGCGCGTGAGCACGGCGGCCGGATCGGCGCCGGCATCGGCAATCGCGTCGCTCAGGCGGCGCGTGTCGCCGCCCGCCGGCGCGTCGAGCGACAGCGGCTGCTGGCGCAGCTCCTCGAGCTCGCTCACCTGCTCCTCGGTGATGCCGAGGGCCTGGGCCAGCTCGGTGGTGGAGGGCGCGCGCCCGAGCTTCTGCGTCAGCCGCTGCTGCTCCTTGGCGTAGCGGCCCAGCAGGAGCTGCACGTGGATGGGCAGCCGGACCGTGCGCGCCTGGTTGGCCAGCGCGCGGCTCACCGCCTGGCGGATCCACCACGTCGCGTACGTCGAGAAGCGCACGCCCCGCTCGGCGTCGAACTTCTCGGCGGCGCGCATGAGGCCGAGATTGCCTTCCTCGATCAGGTCGGGCAGCGGCAGGCCGCGGTTCACGTAGCGGCGCGCGACCTGCACGACCAGGCGCAGGTTGGACTCGATCAGGCGCTGCTTGGCGGTCCCGTCGCCGGCGGCGGCGCGGCGGGCGAGGTCGATCTCCTCCTCGCGGGTCAGCAGCGGGATGCGCGAGATCTCGTTCAGGTAGACGGCCAGGTTGGCGCGGCTGGTGTCGCGCGTGTCCTCGTGCTGGTCGAGGTCCTCCGCGTCGAGCAGCGGCTCGAGCGGCTCGTCGGGCACGCGCTCGTCCGCCTCAGTCATGCTCCTCCTCGGTCTCCTCGCTCTCCTCGACCTGGTTGATGCGCGGGGGCAGCGGCAGCAGGTAGAGCGGATTGTAGACCGAGCCGTCGTGCCGGATCTCGAAGTGCAGATGATAGGACGTCGCGCGTCCGGTGCGCCCGATCGTCGCGATGGGATCGCCGGCGGCCACGCGCGTGCCGGCATCGACGAGATTCTCCTCGTTGTGCGCGTACACGGTGAGGAATCCGCCGTCGTGCTCGATCTTCACCACGCGGCCGTAGCGCGGCTCGCGATCGCTGGTGATCACGACGCCGCCGGCGGCGGCGAAGACGGCCGCGCCGCGCCCGGCCTTGATGTCGATGCCGCGGTGCCAGCCGGAACGGCGGCGGCCGAACGTGGAAGTGATGGGGCCCTCCACCGGCCACGCGAACATCGGCGAGACGTCGATGAAGTCGGGGACGAAGAGCATGAGGTTGCGAGGGCCGCAGCACCGCGGCGGGCGGCAGCAGGCGCGCGCTTCGCGCACGGCGGTGTCCTTCGGCTTCACGCGCTCGCCGGGCGGCGTCGAGGCAAGCGCGCTGCTCGGATTCGGCACGACCACGCGCTGGCCGATGCGCAGCACGCCGCTGTCGTCACCGAGGTTGTTGGCCGCCACCAGCGCCGCCACGCTGACGCCGTAGCGCGCCGCGATCCCGGTCAGCGTGTCGCCGCGCACGACGACGTGCACGCGTGTCTCGGCGGCCGGGGCGGGAGCACGCTTGGTGTCGGCGGCGTGGACGCCGCCGGCCAGGAGGACGAGCGCGGCCACCGCCACGTACCGTGCACGTACGCTCCGAGGGTGGATCACGCCTCCTGCTCCGCGAAGCGGACGTCGAAGTCGGCAAAGCCGCCGGTCGCATCCGTCCAGCGCACGTCCACGCGCTCGACCTTCGACAGCGGCGGGCCCTGCTCCAGCGCCCGCACCAGCTCCTCGATGCGGGCGCGCGGGCCCTCGGCACGCAGGCGCACGCGGCCGTCGCGCAGGTTCATGACCCATCCGCCCAGGCCGAGCCGGGACGCACGGCGGCGGGCGTAGTCGCGGTAACCCACGCCCTGCACGCGGCCTTCGATCAGGATCTCGGCGGCGGTGTCCGGTGCGCTCATGGCGAGGTCGCCCCCCCGCCGGCCGGCGGTCGTCGACCGGCAGGAGGCGACGATGGTCGGGGCGAGAGGATTTGAACCTCCGACTTCACGGTCCCGAACCGTGCGCGCTACCAGGCTGCGCTACGCCCCGATGTGACCGGGCCATTGTACACGACCGCCGCCGCCCGGGCCTCATGGCTCCCAGGCGTACTTGCCCACCAGCTTCACGAACTTGCACTCGCTATGGGCGCGCTCCCGGATCTGCCCGTCGACCCGCTCGACGAGCGTGAGGACCTGGTTGTCGGTGCTGCCGACGGGCAGCACCATCCGCCCGCCCTCGGCGAGCTGCTGGACCAGCGGCGGCGGCACCGCCGGGCCGCCCGCCGTGACGATGATGCGATCGAACGGTGCCTGGTCGGGCCAGCCGAGCGTGCCGTTACCCACCCGCACCCAGACGTTGTCGTAGCCCAGCGCCTCCAGCGTGGCCCGGGCCCGCTCGGCCAGGCGCGGCAGCCGCTCGATCGAGCAGACACGGCGGGCCAGCTCGGCCAGCACCGCAGTCTGATACCCGGAGCCGGTGCCGACCTCCAGCACCTTCTCGCGCCCGGTCAGCTCCAGCAGCGAAGTCATGAGCCCGACGATGAAGGGCTGGGAGATCGTCTGCTCCTCGCCGATGGGCAGCGGATGATCGCCGTAGGCGCGCTCGCGCAGCGCCTCCTGGACGAAGCGGTGGCGCGGCACGCGGCCCAGCGCGCCGACGACGCGGGGATCGGTCACCCCGCGGGCGACGAGCTGGTCTTCCACCATGCGCTCGCGCTCGCGGCCGTAGCGGCCGTCGTCGCGCTCCATCTCGCCGTGGCCGCGCTCCACTCAGCGCCTCCGCGTTCGCTTGCGCACGGCGGGCGCCGCCGGCACGGCGGCCTCGCGACGACGAAGCTGGCCGTCGAGCGCCGGCGCCCAGTCGGTCATGACGGCCAGCGCACGGTGATTGGTGAGGTCGAGATGCAGCGGCGTGACGGCGACGAAGCCGTCGTGGACGGCGCCCATGTCGGTTCCGTCGAGCGCCTCCCACGTGGGCTCGCCGGTGCCGAGCCAGTAGTGTGTGCGCCCGCGCGGGTCCACGTGCTCGACGATCTTGTCGCTGTACACGCGATGCCCGAGCCGCGTGAAGCGCAAGCCCCGCGGCTCGCCGGCCGGCACGTTCACGTTGAGCAGCGTCTTCGGCGGCAGGCCCTCGACCAGCGCCCGCATGGCCACCAGCCGCGCCACGCGCGCCGCCGCCGTGAACTGGTCGTGGCCGTCCATCAGCGAGAACGCGAGCGACGGCACCCCGAGCAGCGTGCCCTCCATGGCCGCCGAGACCGTCCCCGAGTACGTCACGTCGTCACCCAGGTTGGAGCCATGATTGATCCCGGACGCGATCAGCGCCGGCCGCTCCGGCAGGAAGCCAAGGACGCCCAGGTTGACGCAATCCGACGGCGTCCCGTTGAGCGAGAACCGCCGCTCGCCCAGCCGGCGGGGCCGCAGCGGCAAGTGCATGGTCAGGGCGTGCCCGCATGCGCTCTGCTCCCGCTCGGGCGCAATGATCCACACCTCACCCAAGGGCTCCAAAGCCTCCGCCAGCGCCACCAGTCCCGCCGCATGCACGCCATCATCATTGGTGACCAGCAGGACCGCCATGGTGGAAAAATGCTACCACGCACGCTGCAGATGTCGGCGCGTTCGAGCGGCGGCTTTGCCGCCGCAATCCTGTCCTTGTTCTGGGGGGTGGCAGGGAGGAGCCGCGCCGCAGGTGCGGCGACGACCGTCGGACGGGGGGCAAAGCCCCCCGCCGAGGTTATGGTCGGGGCGACTGGATTTGAACCAGCGACCACCGGACCCCCAGTCCGGTGCGCTACCGGGCTGCGCTACGCCCCGATGTCAGCGAAGACTCAACTTATACCATGGCTTTCGGGAGGGGTGGGGCGGCCGGGAGTCGTCCTTTGTGCGTTCTCAGGGCCTGCGTATTCGGGTCAGGGCTTCAGGCGCTCGCGCAGCGCCGTCAGGCGGTCGCGGACGCGGCGCAGGGCGTCGGCGTAGGCAGTCTCGCGCAGGCCGAGCTCGAGCTGGTTGGTCTTGCGCGAGTCGGCGAGGAGGCGTTTCTTGGCGCCCTCCAGCGTGAGGCGCTCGTCGTAGAGCAGCGTCTTGATGCGCTGGACGAGCTCGACGTCGCGCGGCCGGTAGAGGCGCTGGCCGGCCGGGTTCTTCTTGGGCCGGAGCAGCTTGAACTCCGACTCCCAGTACCGGAGGACGTAGGCCGGCACCTCCGTGATCTGCTCGACCTCGCCGATCCGGTAGTACAGCTTCTCGGCGGCGTCGGGGACCACGACACTCACTGTGCGCCGGCGTTGATCCGCTGCTTCAGGCCCTTGCTGGGCTTGAACGTGAGCACCTTGCGCGCGGTGATCTCGATGCTGTCGCCCGTCTGGGGATTGCGACCGCGCCGAGAGGCCTTGCGCCGGATGCGGAAGTGTCCGAAGCCCACGATCTTCACGTCCTCGCCCTTCTCGAAGCAGCGGAAGATGATGTCGAAGACCGACTCGACGACCGAGGCCGACTGCCGCTTCGACAGGCCGTGATTGGCGACCGCGTTGACCAGATCGTTCTTGGTCACTGGGAAGCGTCACCTCCTTCGGGGTGACTCACTGGTCGCCCCGCGCGATGTACGGCTTGTAACCCTTGGCCTCGAGCTGGCGCGCGGCCTCCTGGGCCGCGACGCGGTCGGAAAACGCGCCCACGCGCACGCGGTGCAGCCCGCTGCCGCCTTCGCTGACGGCCGGTGTACTGGGAGCCGACGCCGACGGCGCGGCCGAGCCGGCGGTGCGTCGCACCTGGACCTTGAAGCCCTCGACGGCGAGATCCTTCGACAGCGCCACGGCGTCGCGCAGTGGCAGGCTCGGCTTGACGAGCATGCCGGCGCCCGACGCCTCGGCGGAGAGCCCCTTGGCGGACAACCGCTTCGTCAGCTCGTCCGGCGTCTGGCCGCTGACGATCACGTCGTACTGATCGGAGCCCGGATCCGTGCTCGGCGCCTTCGTGGCCACGGGCGCTTTCGGCGCACTCCTGGCAGCGGCACTGCCGCGCGTGAGCGACTCTTCCACCTTGAAGTTGTCCTCGCGCAGCTTGGCGGCCAGACGCCTCGCGGTCTCGGCGTCCTTGAACGCGCCCACCTGCACCCAGTACGTGCCGCTTCCCGTCGCGCTCGCGGCCGTGGCGGTCGTCGCCGCACGCTTCGGCGTCGGCGTGGACTTGGCGGCGACGGCGGGTTTGGCGTCGTCCTTCGACGCGGTGGCGGGCTTCGCGCCGTCCGACTTTGCGAGCGGCTCCGGCTTGACTGTCGGGCTGGACTTCGCGGTTGTGTCCGCCTTCGCCGTCATCTCAGGCTTGGCCGCCGTTGCGGGCCGCGCCGTCGTGCTCGGCTTCGCCGTCGTGTCGGGCTTCGTCGTCGTGTCGGGCTTGGCTGTCGTGTCGGGCTTGGCCGACGGCTCCGGCTTCGTCGGCAGCGGCTTCACCGTCGGCACCGACGGGGTGGTCTCCGTCACGGCCATGGCGCTCTTGCTCTTCGTGTCCGCGGGCGCGGCTGCCGTCTTCGGCTCGACCTTGGGAACGCTCGGCTTCGTCTCCACCGGCCGCGCGCTCGGCGGCGCGGGTGTGGGCGCCACCGTCGGCGCCGGCGCGGGAATCAGCGTCGAGTCCTTCTTCTCCGACGTCGAAGACGAGTCGGAAACGGATGACGGACTCGGCGTTGACGGAATCATCGGCGGCTTCGTCGCGACGGCGGGCCGCGACGGCGGCGGATTCATCCAGTCGAGCACGTACGGAATCGCCACCGCGCCGATGATGCCGATGACGATCACCACGAGGACGACGCGGAACCAGGTCGCCGCGAAGACCGACCGCGGCGGGACTTCCTCGTACAGCTCTTCGTTCGGGTCGTCGTGCTCGCTCACCAAGGCCTCGGTGTCACACGCTTGACCTTCGTCATGCGGCTCATCTTAGCATGGTGATAGGGATTTCCATGCCTGCCACGCCGGGCCGGAGGAAGGTCAGGTCCCCGAACAGGGCCTCGGCCTCCCCCCCGGTATCGTTGGTGTCGATCATCAGGGCCACCTTCCCCACCCGGGGGGCCGGGCGGCCGAACAGGGTCTGGTAGTCCTGGGCCACGTTGCGTACCTGGCGCTGCCAGGTGTCGAGCCGGGCCGTCCCTGACTCGACCACGATGATCCGGACGTTGGGCGCCTTGGCGTTCTTGACCGTGGTGCCGATGGGCGCGTGGCTGTCCCACACGTAGCCGAGCACGTCGCTGGAGGTCTGCGGCGCCGGCCAGCGCGGAAAGATCACGTAGACCTGCGCGGCCTGATCGTCGCGGGTGGGATCACGCACGTCCCCGGCCGTCGGCAGCCGCGTGACCTTCCACGACCACGCCAGCGTGGAGTACTGACGCACGTCGAGCACGACGTCGCGATGCAGCGCGAACGACGTGCGGTCGCTGCGCAGCCGCAGCGCCACGCGGCCCTCGTTGCGCACCAGCTCGACGGAGGCGTCGCCCACGAACTCCTTCAGCTCCCAGCCGTGCGGCGTGCCCGGGGCCGGCAGGTGGCCGGGCATATCGTCGGTGATCGGCACGCGCACGCGCCCCTGCCCGTCGGGGACGGGCACGCGCGGCGCCGGCAGCGACGCCGAGACCACGTGGCCCACGGACGGCGCCGCCGTCGCGGTTGCGAAGCCGGACGGCATCGGCAGCGCGAACGGTGTCGGCGGCGGGAAGGCCGCGCTGCGGCTCGGCTGGCCGAAGTAGAAGGCGCGGTGACGCGGGTTCGAGAGCAGGACGCCGGCGCCGGCCGCCACGAGCAGGACGACGCCGAGCGCGATCTTGAAGCCGGCCGCGCGACTCTGGCGCCGCCGCTTCAGCGTCGCGCTCCGCGCCGCGCGCGGGTGGTGGGCGCGCGGCGCAACGAGAGCCGGATCGGCGAGCCGGTAAGGCCGAAGGCCAGGCGCAGCGAGCGCACGAGATAGCGCTCGTAGGAAAAATGGACCTCGTCGGGGCGATTCACGCGCAGCGCGAACGTGGGCGGCGCCACGCTGACCTGGCTCGCGGAGCCGAGCGTCAGCGGCTCGCCGCGCACGGAGATCGGCCGACGCTCGATCGCCCGGCGCAGCGTCTCGGTGACGTCGCCGGCCGGCAGCCGCCGCTGCGCCTCGGCGGCCACCTGGTCCACCGTGTCGAAGAGATCGGGCACGCCGTCGCCGAGGGTGGCCGACGTGAAGCACACCGGCGCGTAGTCGAGGAACGGCAGCCGCTCGCGCAGCTGCTCGACCACCTCGGCCTTGCGCACCATGCCGTGCGGTACGAGGTCCCACTTGTTGACGACGATCACCACCGCGCGGCCCGCCTCGTGAGCATAGCCGCCGATGTGCGCGTCCTGCGCCGTGAGCCCTTCCGAGGCGTCGAGCACGAGCAGGGCCACCTGGCAACGCTCGAGGCTGCGGAGGGCCATCACCACCGCCAGCTTTTCGAGCGCCTCGCTGACCTTGCCCTTGCGGCGGATGCCGGCAGTGTCCACCAGGACGTAGGGACGGCCGTCGCGCTCGAAGGCCGTGTCCACGGAGTCGCGCGTGGTGCCGGGCGCCTCGTGGACCAGCACACGCTCGGCGCCGATCATCCGGTTGACGAGGGAGGACTTGCCGACGTTGGGACGGCCGATGACGGCGAGATGCACGACGCCGGAGGGCACCACCGGCGCCGACGCCGCCGGGGTGCGCGCGCGCAGGACTTCCAGCAGCTCGGCCACGCCGCGCCCGTGCTCGGCCGACACCGGCACCGGCTCGCCAAAGCCGAGGCCGTACAGCTCGGCCAGCACGCTCTCCTGCCCGCCGGCGTCCACCTTGTTGGCGGCCAGCACCACCGGCCGCTCGCTGCGCCGCAGCACGCGGGCGATCTCGGCGTCGAGCGCCGTGACGCCCGCGCGCGCGTCCACGACGTAGAGCACGAGGTCGGCCTCCTCCACGGCGGTGAGCACCTGGCGTCGCACGCCCTCGATCAGCGGCTCCTCCGACGAGGGATCGAAGCCGCCCGTGTCGATGACGGTGGCCTGCCAGCGCTCGAAGGCGACCTGGCCGTAGAGGCGATCCCGCGTGACGCCGGGCACGTCACGCACGATGGCGCGCCGCTGGCCGACCAGCCGGTTGAACAGCGTGGACTTGCCGACGTTGGGCCGGCCGACGATCGCAATGATAGGTCGAAGGATCGCGGACCCCCGAGCACTGCGCTCGACCACCATCACCTTAATTTCGGCTCAACGCGTTCAGCAGCGCGCGCGGCTCCGGCTCGACCGGCACCACCGGTACGCCGAGAGCGCGCGCGAGGTCGGCGGGCGTGAGGTCGTCGAGGAAGACGCCGTCGCCGTCGCGGAGCGCGACCGCGGGGACCAGCACGGCCTCGCCGAGGTCGCCGAGCGTGGCGAGGTGGCGCTGGATGTCCTGGCCCGCGAGGAGACCGGCCACGGCCACGCTGCCGCCGAAGAGGACGTTCGGCACGGCGACCACGCGCGCGGCAGCGCCGAGCGGCGAGGCGGCCAGCAGCCGCGCCAGCCGCGTCGCGTACATCCCACCGCTGACGACCGTCACGCGCCGGCCGGGGCGCGTCGAGCGCCGCCGCGCGAGCGCCCGCGCGAAGTCGTCCTCGAAGCGCCGCACGAGGCCGATGCCGTCCTCGGCGATCGGAAATCCCTCGTAGCACTCGGCCGCCGGCAGCGGCCGATCGGCCTGCAGGTAGACCTCGTCGCCGAGGAACACGAAGCGGCTGCCCAGCGCGGCGAGAAAGCGCGCCTGCCAGCCGTCCACGGTGTCCACCAGCGCACGCGCCTCGCCGTCCGTCAGCGTGCGCAGCGCGGGCAGCCGCTCGCGGTGACGCGTGAGACCGACGGGCACGATCGCCGTGGTGACGACATGCGGGTGCAGCGGCGTCAGCTCGTGCACCGTGCGCTCGAGGTGCGCGCCGTCGTTCCAGTCGGGGCAGAGCACGATCTGCGCATGCACCCGGATCGCCGCCTTTGCCAGCCGCTCGAGGCGCGGCAGGATCTCCACGCGATGGCGCGGCTGGCCCAGCAGGCGCCAGCGCAGCTCGGGATCCGTCGCGTGGACGGAGACGTACAGCGGCGACAGGCGCTGCTCGAGGATCCGCTCGAAGGACGCCTCGTCGAGATCGCTCAGCGTGATGTAGTTGCCGTGCAGGAACGACAGGCGGAAGTCGTCGTCCTTGACGTAGAGGCTGCGGCGCATCCCGCGCGGGAGCTGGTGGATGAAGCAGAACACGCACTTGTTGGCGCAGGTGGCGATCTCGCCCGGCCTCGGCGCCTCCAGCTCGAGGCCGAGGTCGGCGCCCGGCCGCCGCGTGAGCGCGAGCGCGCGCCGGCGCCCCTGCCGCTCGAGCGTCAGGTCGAGGCGCTCTTCCGCACCGTAGAACTGGAAGTCGATGGCGTCGCGCAGGGCGCGGCCGTTGATCGTGAGGATCCGATCGCCCGCCGCCAGCCCGGCGGCCGCGCCCACCGTGCGGGGGCGCACCGCCGCCACCACGACGCCCTCAGTGGAAGAGCCTGGTTTCATCCGGCTCGCGGGTCTCATCCGCGTGCGTGGCGTTGAGGAAGCGCATCCCCTGCACGATGTACTGCAGCCCCGAGTAGATCGTGAAGATCGCGGCCAGCCAGATGACGCCCCTGAGCCCGGCCGGCCAGCGATAGAACGGCGCGAGCAGCCCCAGGAAGACCGTGACGACCTGGAAGAAGGTGGCCAGCTTGCCCGCGCGCGTCGGCCGCGGCGTGATGCGGCCGCCCGCCATGTGGATGGCGAGGGCGCCGATGACCAGGATCAGATCGCGGCTGATGACGACGGCGGCGATCCAGAACGGCAGCACCCTGAGCCACGTCAGCGTGACGAACGACGACATCAGCAGGAGCTTGTCGGCCATGGGATCGAGGAACGCGCCGAGCCGGCTCTGGCTGCCGCGATGGCGGGCGACATAGCCGTCCAGGAGGTCGGTCAGCGCGGCGGCGAGAAAGACGGCCAGCGCCGGCCCACGCTGCTTGTAGACGAGCAGCGTGATGAAGACCGGAATCAGCAAAATGCGAAGAACGGTCAGCCAGTTCGCCAGTCCCATGGAAGACGTTAGTCTAGCACCCGGTAGGCCGCCACGGAGCCCGCCCAGGCCTGCGGCATCTCGACGTCCACGACCACGTGTTGCGGCTCGTCCACCCGGGCCAGGACGCGCCCGCGCTCGTAGCAGAGCGCGAGCGCCGCGCCGTCGGCGTGCGGGATGCGCAGCGTGATCGCACCGCTCACCGGCAGCACGCGGTCGATGGCCTTGAGCAGGTCGGGCAGCCCCTGCCCCGTGACCGCCGAGATGGCCACGCCGTCCCGGCGCGCGGTGAGGGCCTCCAGCGCGGGACCGTGCTCCAGGCGGTCGATCTTGTTCAGCGCGAGCACCGTCGGACGGTGCACGACCTCCAGCTCGCCCAGGATGCGATCGACGGCGTCCATGTGCTCGTCCACGGCGGGATGGCTGGCGTCCACTACGTGCACGATGACGTCGGCGTCCTTGAGCTCCTCGAGTGTCGCCCGGAAGGCGGCGACCAGCTCGTGCGGCAGCTTGCGGATGAAGCCGACGGTGTCGGTGAGGATGAACGGCCGCGGCCCCTGCTCGACGAGGCGCGCGGCGGGATCGAGCGTGACGAAGAGCTGGTCGGCGGCCGTGAGGCGCGCGCCCGAGAGCCGGTTGAGCAGCGTCGTCTTGCCCGCGTTGGTGTAGCCGACGAGCGCGACGACGGGCACGCCCGCGCGCCGCCGGCCCTGGCGCTGCAGGCGCCGGTGCGACTGCACGTGCTCGAGCTCGCGCCGCAATTGCATCACGCGCCGGCGAATCACGCGGCGGTCGGACTCGAGCTGCGTCTCACCGGGGCCGCGCGTGCCGATGCCGCCGCCGAGGCGCTCGAGGTGGCTCCACTGGCCCACCAGGCGCGGCAGCAGATACGTGAGCTGGGCCAGCTCGACCTGGAGCTTGCCCTCGGCCGTGCGCGCGCGCTGCGCGAAGATGTCGAGGATCAGCGCGGTGCGGTCGATCACCTTGATGCCGAGCGTCTCGGAGATATTGCGCTCCTGGATGGGCGAGAGCGGATCGTCGGAGATGAAGAGGTTGCCGCCCACCGCGCGCGCGGCCTCGCCGACCTCCTCCACCTTGCCGCTGCCGAAGTAGAGCGCCGGGCTCGGCGAGCCGCGCTCCTGGATCACGCGATGCACGACGGTGGCGCCGGCCGCGGCGGCGAGACCGGCCAGCTCCTCGAGCGACTCCTCGACTTCCCAGCGCTGCTGCCTGGGCAACCGCACGGCGGCGATCACCGCGCGCTCCGGCCCCCGCCGCGTGCCATGGCCGTTCCTTCCATTCCGTCGCGGTCGACTCACTCGATAACGCCCTCCCTCGTCAGCATCGTCTCGATCTGCGCCGCCACGCCCTCGGCGTCGCCGGCGGCCGCCACGTCGAGCCAGCGCACGTCCGGCTCGCGCGCGAACCAGGTGACCTGGCGCTTGGCGTAGCGCACGGTGTCCCGCTGCATCAGCGCAAGCGCGCGCACCGAGTCCATCCGGCCGAATGCGACCTGCGCGAACTGCCGGTAACCGATGCCCTGCATGGCCGGCATGCCGGGATCGTACCCCTGGGCCAGGAGGCTGCGCACCTCGTCGAGCAGCCCTGCCTCCACCATCCCCGCGGCGCGCGCGATGAGCCCGCGGGCCAGCGCGCCACGCTCCCGCCCGAGCCCGACGTACATCACGCGCCACGGGCTCTCGCTGCCGCGCCAGCGCACCAGCGCCTCGCCGACGGCGCTGCCGGCCCGCAGGCGCTCCAGCGCGCGCACCACGCGGATCTCGTCGTTGGGATGCAGTCGGCGGGCCAGCACGGGCTCCACCGCCTCGAGGCGTGCGTGGAGGGCCGCCCGCCCCTCGCGGGCCGCGATGCCGGCCAGCTCGTGGCGGAACGCGGGGTCGGCGGGCGGCGCCGGGTCGAGCCCGCGCAACAGCGCGCGGATGTAGAGGCCCGTGCCGCCGACGATCACCGGCAGACGCCGGCGCTCGCGCACCGTGTCGATGGCGCGCTCGGCGTCGGCGCGAAAGCGCGCGGCGTGGTAACGATCGCCGGGGTCCACGACGTCGATCAGATGGTGGGTGACGGCGGCCTGTTCCTCGGCGGTCGGCTTGCCGGTCGCGAGGTCCATGCCGCGATAGACCTGGCGCGAGTCGGCGCTGATCACCTCGAGGGGCACGCGACGCGCCAGCGCCACGGCCGCCGCCGTCTTGCCCACGCCCGTCGGCCCCGCGATCACCAATAGGGGCGGCTTCGCGTCACGCATCGTCTGAAGTGTACCCCCGCCAGGATTCATCTCGGGCTCGCCTGGCGGCTGCGGCTCGCATGATTCTCGCAGGCTCGCCTCGCCTGGCGGCTGCGGCTCGCATGACTCTCGCAGGCTCGCCTCGCCTGGCGGCTGCGGCTCGCATGATTCTCGCAGGCTCGCCTCGCCTGGCGGCTGCGGCTCGCATGATTCTCGCAGGCTCGCCTCGCCTGGCGGCTGCGGCTCGCATGATTCTCGCAGGCTCGCCTCGCCTGGCGGCTGCGGCTCGCATTACCACGTGGCTGACGATGGGGCGGCCGTGGGGGCAGAAGTAGGGTGTCTCGGTCAGTTCGAGGTCGGCGACCAGGCGTTCCATTTCCTCGGGGGCCAGCGGCGTGTTGGCTTTCACGGCGGCGCGGCAGGCGACGAAGGCCAGCGCGCGATCGAGGGTGGGCTCGCCGGCTTTCGGATCGCCTAGCTCCTCCAGGACGGCTTCGACGAGCCGCTTGGGCTCGTCCCCCTTGAGCAGCGTGGGCACTGCGCGCAGCACGACCGCGTCGGCGCCGAACTCCTCGAAGGCGAAGCCCAGGCGCTCGAGCGGCGCGCGCCAGCGTCCGAGCAGCGCGCGCGCGGCGGGCCCGAGGTCGAGCGTCTCGGGAAAGAGCAGCGCCTGCGACGCGAGCGGCTGCGCGTCGAGCTGGGCGCGCACCTGCTCGAAGACGACCCGCTCGTGCACGACGTGCTGGTCGAGGAAGAAGACCTCGTCGTCGGTCGTGGCCACGATGAACGTCTCCTGCACCTGGCCGAGCACGCGCCCGAACCGCGCGGCCGTGTAGGGCGCGGGCGCTTCCTGGAAGAGCGCCGCCTGTTCACTCGGCGGGGCGCCGGGGGCCAGCGCCTCGGCAACGGCCGCCGGCCCCGTCGGCGCCGCGCCGAGCGACGGCACCACGCCGGGCCGGCGCAGCGCCTCGTGCAGGGCCGCCACCAGCATCTCCTGCACGAGGCGCGGCTGCCGGAAGCGGACCCAGGCCTTGGTGGGATGAACGTTCACGTCGACGTCGTAGGGCGCCAGCGTCACCGCCAGCACGACGAGCGGGAAGCGATCGCGCGGCAGCAGCGGCCGGTACGCGGCGAGCACCGCCTGGAGCAGCGCCGGGTCGCGCACGGGCCGCCCGTTGACGATGAGCACGACGTCGTCGCGGCTGCCGCGCGTGACGTCGGGCGGGCTGGCCCAGCCCGCCACGCGCACGCCGTGCTCGGCGCGGTCCACGGCCAGCAAGCGCTCGGTCGTCTCCCAGCCCCACAGCGCGCCGATGCGCTGGCGCAGATCCGCCGCAGCCGGCGCCGTCAGCACGGCGCGGCCGCCGTTGGTGACGCGGAACTGCGTGGCCGGGTGCGCGAGCGCAAGCTGCGCGATCGTGCGCAGGCTGGCCGAGAGCTCGGTAACGGGCGCCTTGAGGAATTTCAGCCGCGCGGGCGTGTTGAAGAAGAGATCGTGGATCTCCACCGTCGTGCCCGGCTCGCCGGGGACGCCGAGACGCTGGCTGATTGCGCCGCCCTCGCCGCCGAGCCGCAAGCCCTCGGCGGCGCCGCGCGCGCGGCTGGTGACGGTGAAGCGCGAGACCGCGCAGATCGCAGCCAGCGCCTCGCCGCGGAAGCCGAGGGTGGCGATGGCGTC
The DNA here is from genome assembly GCA_003220265.1 of Candidatus Rokuibacteriota bacterium. Taxonomy (GTDB): domain Bacteria; phylum Methylomirabilota; class Methylomirabilia; order Rokubacteriales; family CSP1-6; genus AR5. The sequence goes on from QHRW01000113.1 coordinate 28,815, forward strand.
CAGGTCCTCGTCGCGCGCCAGCTTGGAGGTCGCATGGCGCTCGAGGGCCAGCGGCAGCTCCTCGGCCGTTATGCCGTGGCCGTCGTCGGTCACGCGCAGCAGGGCGGCGCCGCCGTCGCGCAGGTCGACGCTGATCGTACGCGCGCCCGCATCCAGCGCGTTCTCCACCAGCTCCTTCACCGCGGACGCCGGCCGCTCGACGACCTCGCCCGCCGCGATCTTGTTGACCAGAGAGTCAGGAAGCCGACGAATCTTCATCGCGTTCCGAGCGCGGGCTTTGCCCGCGCAATCCTGTCCTGGGGGAGGCTCGGAGGGGGCCGTCGAGGCCCCCTTCGACTTTCTGTTGCCACTTGGCGAGCAAGTTCAGCGCCTCGATCGGCGTCAGGTGGGCGAGGTCGATCGCGGCCAGCTCTTCAGCGAGCGGCGAAGCGGCCGGCGCGAAGAGGCCGAGCTGCACCGCGTCGGTGGCGTCGGTGGTCGCCTGGCCCTCGTCCTCGAAGCGCGCCAGCAGCGCCTTGGCCCGCGCGATCACGGGCGTGGGCAGGCCGGCCAGTCGCGCCACCTGGATGCCGTACGAGCGGTCGGTGCCGCCCGCCTGCACCTTGTGGAGGAACACGATCTCGTCGTTCCACTCGCGCACCGCCACGTGGAAGTTGCGCACCCCGCCCAGCCGGCCGGCGAGCTGCGTCAGCTCGTGGAAGTGCGTCGCGAAGAGCACCTTCGGCTTCACCGCGCGATCGTGCAGCTCTTCGACCACGGCCCACGCGATGGCCAGCCCGTCGAAGGTGGACGTGCCGCGGCCCACCTCGTCCAGGAGCACCAGGCTGCGCGGGGTGAGGTTGGTCACGATGGACGCGGTCTCGACCATCTCGACGAGGAAGGTGGACTGGCCGCGCGCGAGGTTGTCCTGGGCGCCCACGCGCGTGAACACGCGATCGACCAGGCCGATCCGTGCCGAGCGCGCCGGCACGAAGGCCCCCATCTGCGCGAGCACGACGATGTGGCCGATCTGGCGCAGGTAGACCGACTTGCCCGCCATGTTGGGGCCGGTCAGGATGATCACGCGCGCCTCGCCGTCGAGCGCGAGGTCGTTGGGAGTCACCGGCAGCCCCGAGCGGGCCTCCAGCACGGGATGGCGTCCTTCCACGATCTCGAGCACGCCGCTGTCGTCGACGACGGGCCGCACGTGGCCGCGCGCGTGGGCCACCTCCGCGAGCGCGGCCGCCACGTCGAGGAAGGCGAGCGCGCGGGCCGTGCCGAGCAGGTCGGCCGCGCGCGCGGCGACGCGGCCCCGCAGCTCGTCGAAGAGCGCGTACTCGAGCTTGTGCCGCCGCTCGTCGGCGCCCAGCGCCGTGGCCTCGTACTCCTTCAGCTCGGGCGTCACGTAGCGCTCGGCGCCCGTCAGCGTCTGGCGGCGGATGTACTCCGCCGGGGCCTTGGCCGCCTGGGCGTGCGTGATCTCGATGCCGTAGCCGAAGACGCGATTGAAGCGGACGCGCAGCGTGGAGATCCCGGTGCGCGCGCGCTCGCGCTCCTCGAGTCCGGCGATCCATCTCCGCGCCTCGGTGGCGTCGCTCACGATGGCGTCGAGCGCCTCGCTCCAGCCCGCGCGGATGATTCCTCCGTCGGTCAGCGTCGCGGGCGGCTCGTCGACCAGCGCCGCCTGCAGCGTCTCGCGCAGATCGGCCAGGTCGGCCAGCGCCTCGCGCGCCTCGCTCAGCAGCGGGACGCCGAGCTTCGCGCTCGCCTCGCGGACCGCCTCGAGCGGCGCCAGGCAGCCGCGCAGCCCGACGAGGTCGCGCGCGTGGGCGACGCCGAGCGTGGCGCGGCTGGTGAGACGCGCGAGATCGCCGACGGGCTTGAGCAGCCGCCGCAGCGCGGCGCGCGTGTCGGGCGCCTCGATCAGCGCGGCCACGGCGTCCTGGCGCGCGGCGACGGCGGCGCGGTCGAGCAGCGGCTGCAGGAGCCACTGGCGCAGCAGGCGCGCGCCCATCGGCGTGACCGTCTCGTCGAGCACGCCGAAGAGCGAGTTGCGCGCGCGGCCGTCGCTGGCCTCCAGAAGCTCCAGCGTACGCACGGCGGTCTCGTCGAGCGTCATGCAGTCGGCGGGGCGCAGCCGCTGCAGCCGCACCAGGTGGCCGAGCCGGTCGCCCTGCGTGGCGCGCACGTATGCCAGCGCGGCGGCACCGGCGGCGAGGCCGGCGCCGAGGTCGCCCACACCGAAGGCGTCCAGCGACGTCACGCCGAAGTGCGCGGCGAGATCGGCCGCGGCACGGCGGGCGTTCCAGAGCGCCGGATCGGCGAAGGTGAGCGCCGTGCCGGTGGCCTGCAGGCGCGCCACGAGGTCGCCGCCGGTGCGCTGCGTTTCGGGCAGCAGCACCTCGGCCGGCCGCCGCAGCAGCGCGGCCGCCAGCACCGCGTCCTCGCCGGGGCCGTCCTCGCCCACCCAGAAGTCGCCGGTGGAGACGTCGAGCAGCGCCACGCCGGTGGCGGAGCCGCTCCCCCCCAGCGCCATCAGGAAGTTGTTGGCGGCGCCCGTGAGATAGGCCGTGTCGGTCAGCGTGCCCGGCGTGACGACGCGGACGACGTCGCGCCGCAGGAGCTTGCGCCCGGCGCCGGGGGCCTCCATCTGCTCGCAGATGGCGATCTTCTGGCCCGCGTGGACGAGCCGGGCGATGTAGCCGTCGGCCGAGTGGTGCGGGATGCCGGCCATCGGCACGCTCTGCCGCGAGGTGAGCGTGATCTGCAGCAGGCGGGCCCCCAGCTCGGCGTCCTCGGCGAAGAACTCGTAGAAATCCCCGAGCCGGAAGAGCAGCAGGTGGTCCGGGTACCGGCGCTTCAGCTCCCGGTACTGCACCATCATCGGTGTCGCCGCCTCAGCCACCCAGCCGTCCCTTGAGTCGCTCCCAGGTGGTCGCCAGCGTCTCGGGCAGCACGCGCGTGTCGCCGAGGACGCTGACGAAGTTCGAATCGCCGTTCCAGCGGGGCACCACGTGGACGTGCAGGTGGTCCTCGATGCCGGCGCCGGCCGCGCGGCCCTGGTTCATCCCCACGTTGAAGCCCTCGGCGCGATATTCCACGCTGAGCGCGCCGACGGCGCGCTGCACGAGCCGCATCATGTCGGTGAGCTCGACCGGCTCGGCCGCGGTCAGCGCGCCCAGGTGGCGGTTGACCACCGCCATCACGTGGCCGGAGGCGTAGGGATAGGCGTTGAGGATCAGAAACGCGTGCTCGGTGCGCTCGAGGACGAGATCCTTGCGGTCGTCGCGATGGTCACGCGCATTACAGAAGACACAGCCGGCCGGAGCCTTCGTCGCACCGATCCAGGCCATGCGCCACGGCGCCCACAGGCGCCTCACTGCCCCGAACGAACCCTCACGTGTTGACGAGCTCGCGCAGCCGCTTGCCGACCTTGAAGAAGGGCACGCGCTTCTGGGGGACGTCGACGGCGCTCCCGGTCTTGGGATTGCGGCCTTTTCGCGAGTTGCGGTGGCGGATCCGGAAGCTTCCGAATCCCCGCAGCTCCACCTTGTCCCCCTTGGCGAGAGCGTCGGTGATGTTGTCGAAGACCGTGTTGACGATGGTTTCCGTCTCCTTCTTCGTCAGATTGGAGATCTTGGAAACCTCGTCGATCAGCTCCGCTTTCGTCATCGTCTCCACCCTCGGCGCGTCACGCGTTGAGCAGCCCCTGCGGCTTACCCTCGGCGAGCATCAAACCAAAGGGCACGCTAGCACGCCCTTTTCGAGAATGTCAACGGGAATGAGGGGTTAGACCGCACCCAACAGAGAGGGCTGCCGAATGCCCAAGCGACCAGCCCAGAGGAGACGACCGAGAGCAGACGACCGAGAGGAGACAAGGGGTAGAGGGCCGACCCGGCTTCGCCGGGCCGGCCCGAACGATTGGGGGGGTTTGGGGGGCCATCTCTGGGCCCCCCATGTAGTCAATCAATCCATCAAGTAGAGAGGCGTCTTGAAGGTGGGAAGCCCGGGCCGCAGCAGGGCGCCGGCCGCGGAGCCGCCGAACTGGTTACGCAGCAGGTCCATGATCGAGAAATGCCGCTTGGGCTGGATGACGTTGGGCGGCGACGGCAGCCCGGCCAGCTTGGCGGCGGCCAGCACGGCGTCCTCGAGCCCGCCGAGAGCGTCCACCATCTTCAGATTCTTGGCCTGCACGCCGGAGAACACGCGGCCGTCGGCGAAGCGCGCGACCTCGTCGCGCTCGAGCTTGCGGCCGGCGGCCACCGCGCCGATGAATTGCGCGTGGATGTCGTCGAGCAGCGCCTGCAGCACGCGGCGCTCCTCGGGCGTCATGGCGCGGCCCATGTTGCCGATGTCCTTGAGCGCACCCGACTTGACCACCACGTAGTCAACGCCGACCTTCTTCATGAGCTGCTCGACGTTGGCGAGCTGCATGATGACGCCGATGGAGCCGGTGAGCGTGCCGGGGTTGGCGTAGATCTGGTCGCAGGCCACCGCGGTGTAGTAGCCGCCGGAGGCCGCCACCGCGCCGAGCGAGGCCACGACGGGCTTGCCGGCCTGGCGCATCCGGATGATGGCGTCGTGCAGCTCCTGGGTGGGCCCGACGACGCCGCCCGGGCTGTTGATGCGCACCACGACGGCGCGCACGGCGGGGTTCTCGCGATGCGCTTTCAGGTCGCGGACGATGTCGTCCACGTCGGTGATGATGCCCTCGAGCTCGACGATGGCCACGCGCGGCCCGAACAGCGATGAGCTACCGCCCTCGCTGCTCCGTGCGCCGCCCACGACCATCACGAACAGGCCGGCCACGGCGAGCCAGGCGAGGACGGTCGCGGCGACGATCGTCAACCGCCGGCGCACGCTAGTTCTCTTCGTCGTAGTCGTACTCGCGTGACTTGCCCTTGCGACGACGGCCGCCGGCGCGCGACGGGTCCTCCGTGACCTCGGGCGGCGCCACCGCGTGCGCGAGCTCCTTGAGGCTCAACCCGATGCGCCGCTCGTTGGGATCGACGCGGATGACCAGCAGCGTCAGCTCGTCGCCGACGTTGACGATCTCGCTGGGCGTGCCCACCGAGCGGTTGGACATCTGCGAGATGTGCAGCAGGCCGTCCACGCCCGGCTCGAGCTCGACGAAGGCACCGAAGTCCGTCAGGCGTACCACCTTGCCCGTCACGCGCGAGCCCATCGGATACCGCTGGGCCACGGTCGTCCACGGGTCGGGCTGGATCTGCTTGAGGCCCAAGGAAATCCGCTTGTTCTCCTTGTCGATGTTGAGGATCTGCGTCTCGAGCTCTTGTCCCTTCTTCAGTACTTCCGACGGATGTCCGACATTGCGCGTCCACGACATGTCGGAGATGTGCAGCAGGCCGTCCACCCCGGACTCCAGCTCGATGAAGGCGCCGAAGTCGGTCAGGTTGCGCACCTTGCCCAGCACGCGGCTGCCCACGCGGTAGCGCTCGTCGATGGTGGCCCACGGGTCGGCCTCCACCTGCTTCATGCCGAGCGAGATGCGCTTGGCCCCGCGGTTGACCTCGAGCACCATCACCTCGACCTCGTCGCCGACGTTGACGATCTTGGAGGGGTGGCGCACCCGGCGCGTCCACGACATCTCGGAGACGTGCACGAGGCCCTCGACCCCGGCCTCCAGCTCGACGAACGCGCCGTAGTTCGTCAGGCTCACCACGCGGCCGCGGGCCTTGGTGCCCGGCGCGTAGGTCTGCTCGACGCGCTCCCACGGGTCGGACGACTTCTGCTTGTAGCCGAGCGACACGCGGCCGCTCTCACGGTCGAAGTGGAGAACAACGACTTCGACTTGATCTCCGACCTGGAAGATCTCGGACGGGTGACCGACACGACCCCAGCTCATATCGGTCACGTGGAGGAGGCCATCGATGCCGCCCAGGTCGATGAAGGCTCCATAATCCGTGATGTTCTTCACCGTGCCCGTGAGCACCATGCCCTCGGCCAGGACTTCCAGCGTGTGCTTCTTCTTCTCCTCGCGCTCCTCTTCCAGCACGGAGCGGCGCGAGAGCACCACGTTGCCGCGGCGGCGGTTGAGCTTGATGACCTTGGCGCGGATCGGCTGGCCGATCATGGCGGTCAGGTTCTTCACCGGCCGCAGGTCCACCTGCGAGCCTGGCAGGAACGCCTTCACGCCGACGTCGACACTGAGGCCGCCCTTGACGACCTCCACGACGCGGCCCTCGACCGGTGAGCCCTTCTCGTAGGCCTGGGTGATCGCGTCCCAGACCTTGATCTTGTCGGCCTTGTCCTTCGAGAGGACGATGAGCCCTTCGGAGTCTTCCTTGGCCTCGAGGTAGACCTCGATCTCGTCGCCCACCTTCGGCAGGCCGCCGTGGCGGTGGAACTCCTCGATCGGGATCGCGCCCTCGCTCTTGTAGCCGACGTCAACCAGCACCTCGCTGCTGCCGACGTGCACCACGCGGCCGCGGACGACCTCGCCCTCCTCGAACTCGCTGGTCTTGGCGTCTTCCTTGAACCAGTCCTCCATGCGTTCCTCGGCCCCCTCGCCCTCCCCACGGGGTGCGCCGAAGTTCTTGCGTGTTTCGTCAGCCATGCCGCCAGTTCCTCCGTTCAATGTATTTGGAGCGGACGCCGGGCTCCGGCAACGCCCGCTCCGCGGACCGCTTCATCCTTGAGCTCCGCGATCGCCGCCATCATGCGACGACTCGCCGCCTCATATTGCGCCTTTCGGTCGGCCCCCGTTGGCCGTGCGAACGATAGCGGTGGACCGAATGTCACCACCACCTTAGCAGGCCGGGGAAGCCGCTGCCCTCGCGGCCACGCCCGGCCACTGCCCCGGACGTACGCCGGCACCACCGGCACGCCGGTTTGCATCGCCAGCAGCGCCGCGCCCGGCTTCGCCGGCCGCAGCACGCCCTCGTCGCCGCGCGTACCCTCGGGGAACACGAGCAGCGCGCCGCCGTCCTGCAGCACGCGCTGCGCCGTCCGCAGCGCGGCGACGTCGCCGCCGTCGCGGCGCAGCGGCTGCGAGCCCAGGCGGCGGATCAGCGCGCCGAAGACCGGGACGCGGAACAGCTCGGCCTTGGCCAGGAACGTCAGCCGCCGCGGCGTCATCCCGCCGACGAGCGGCGGGTCGAGGAAGCTCGAGTGGTTGGCGACGATCAGGAACGGGCCGGTCGCCGGCACGTGCTCGGTACCGTGAGCTTCCAGGCGGAACAGCAGCTTCATGATGACCACCACGATCGGCTTGCAGATCGCGTAGAGCATCTAGCTGCATCCCTCGCGCCGCCGACGTTCGACCATCTCGGCCAGCACGCCGACCACCTGGTCCACCGAGAGCCCGGTCGTGTCCACCTCGATCGCGTCGTCGGCCTTGCGCAGGGGCGCCAACACCCGGCTGGAGTCCTGGGCATCGCGCGCCGCGATGTCGCGCCGCGCCGTGTCGGTGTCGACCTCCACGCCGCGCGCGCGCAGCTCGAGCTGTCGCCGGCGCGCCCGCTCTTCCAGCGACGCGTCGAGGTAGAACTTCACCTCGGCGTCGGGGGCCACCACGGTGCCCGTGTCGCGGCCCTCCAGCACGACGCCGCCGGTGGCCGCCATCCGACGCTGCACCGGCGTCAGCTTGTCACGGACGACGCCGAGCATGGACAGCCGCGAGGTCAGCGTGGCGATCTCCGGCGAGCGGATCTCGTCCGTCACGTCGCGCTCGTCCACCACCACCCGATCCCCCTCGAGGTCGATCTGCACGCGCTCGACGTGCTTGCGCAGCGCCGGCGTGTCTTCCGGCGCCAGCCCGGCGCGCGCCACCGACCACGCCAGGGCGCGGTACATGGCGCCGGTGTCGAGCAGGCGATAGCCGAGACGGGCGGCGAGACGGCGCGCGACGGTGCCTTTACCGGCGCCGGCAGGGCCATCGATGGCGATCACGGGTTCTCTCCCGCCCATTTATATATGGGGGGAGCACGGCATTGCTCCCCCCATACCCCCCATCGCTTCGGATTTGCGCATCATGCTTCAACCGTGATGACAGGGCTACCCGCCAGGTCGTTGATCGTCTTTGTGAACTGCGGGAAGGAGGTGTTCACGCACTCGACGTCATCTACTACGGATTCACCATCGGCGACGAGGGCGGCCACGGCGAGGGCCATGGCCATGCGGTGGTCGCCTCCACTATTAAGGACGGCGCCGCGCAGGCGGTGGCCGCCGGTGATCGCCATGCCGTCGGGGCGCTCCTCGATGGGCACCCCGAGCTTGCCGAGCTCGCGGCCGATGGCGGCGATCCGGTCGGATTCCTTGACCCTCAGCTCGGTCGCGTCGCGCACGACCGTCACGCCGGACGCGACCGCGGCGGCCACCGCGAGGATCGGCACCTCGTCGATGAGCCGAGGGATCAACCGGGCGCCGCCGATCTCAGTCGCCCGCAGGGCAGTGCTCGCCGCGGTGAGCGACGCGGTGGGCTCGCCCTCGTCGGCCGCCCGTGTCGTCGCGATGCGCGCCCCCATGGCCTGCAGGACGTCCAGGACGCCGGTGCGTGTCGGATTGACGCCGACGCGGTGCAGGGTCACCTGCGCGTCGCCGACGATGAGGCCGGCCACGAGCAGGAATGCGGCGGACGAGATGTCGCCGGGCACGGTCACGGTCGTCGCCCGCAGGGGCCCCGGCGTGAGGGTGACCGCTCGCTCGTCGGTCGTGACACGGGCGCCGAAGCGTCGCAGGATGCGCTCGGAATGATCGCGCGAGGGCGCCGGCTCGATCACGGTCACCGGGCCGTCGGCGCCGAGACCGGCCAGCAGCACGGCCGACTTGATCTGCGCCGAGGCCACCGGCGTGGCGTACTCCATCGCCTTCGGCGTGGCGGTGCCGCGGATAGCCAGCGGCAGCCGCGTGCCCTCGGCGCGGCCGACGAGCGTGGCGCCCATCTTCCGCAGCGGATCGGCGATGCGCCCCATCGGGCGCCGGCGCATGGACGCGTCACCCGTCATCAGGGTCCAGAACGGCTGGCCGGCCAGGACGCCGCACAGCAGCCGCGCCGCGGTGCCCGAATTCCCGCAGTCGATCACGTCGCCCGGCTCGCTCAACCCGCGCAGCCCGCCGCCGGCGATCCGGTAGTGACCAGGCCCCTTGCGCGTCACCTCCGCGCCCAGCGCCTGCACGGCCGTGAGCGTGCGCAGGCAATCCTCGGCCTCGAGGTAGCCCTGGACCTCGCTGACGCCCTCGGCCAGCGCGCCCAGCAGCGCGGCGCGGTGCGAGACGGACTTGTCGCCCGGCACCTCGGCCTCGCCGTGCAGCGCGCGCGCCGGCCGGACGCGGAACCTCACGACAGCTTCTCCCGCGCGGCCTTCAGCCGCGCCAGCAGCGCCGTCAGCGCGGCGCCGTCGTCCCGCGCCACCAGCCGCTCGAGCTCGTCCAGCGCCACGCGGAAGGCGGCCAGGCTGGCGACGACGGCGTCGCGATTGCCCAGCAGGATTTCGCGCCAGACGTCCGGGTCGGAGGCGGCGATGCGCGTGGTGTCCTTGAAGCCGCGGGCCGCCACCGCGAAGGCGTCCGGCTCGAACCGCGCGACGGCGTCCACCAGCGCCCACGCCACGACGTGCGGCAGGTGGCTGATGGCGGCCACCGCGCGATCGTGCGTCTCGGGATCGAGCGTGACGACGCGGCCGCCGAGCCCGGCCCACAGCTCGCCGATGCTCTTCACGGCGGCCGGGTCGTTGAGCTCGGACGGCGTGACGACGACGGTGGCGTTCTGGAAGAGATCGGCGCGCGAGACCGCGTAGCCGCTCTTCTCGGAGCCGGCCATCGGGTGGCTGCCGACGAACTGCACGTCGCGCCGGCTCGGCGCCAGGCGCGTCGCCGCGGCGACGATCCCCCGCTTGGTGGAGCCGACGTCGGTGATGATCGCGCCCGCCGCCGCCGCCCGCCACGCGGCCGGCAGCAGCGTTTCGTTGGCGAGCACGGTGGCGGCCAGGATGACGCGCTCGGCGCCACGGAGACCCTCGGCGAGATCGGTGGTGGCGCGATCGAGCGTGCCGTCCGTCACGGCCGGACGCAGGCGGGCCTGGTCGCGCCCCACGCCCACGATCTCGCGGGCGAGCCCGTGGGCGCGCGCGGCCTTGGCGACGGAGCCGCCCAGGAGCCCGACACCGACGATCGCCAGCCGCTCGATCACGCCGAGCTCTTCCCCAGCACCGCGCGCAGCGCCTTCACGAGGCGCCGGTTTTCCTGCGGCGTGCCGACCGTGATGCGCAGCGCGGACTCCATGCCGAACGGTGTCATCGGGCGGACGATGACGCCCTCCTTGAGGAGCCGCTGGTAGATGTCGGAGGCGCTGCGCCCGACGTCGACGAGGATGAAGTTGGCGCGCGAGGGCACGTACTTGACGCCGAGGGCGTTGAACTCGTCGTAGAGGTAGTGGCGCCCGGCCTCGATCATCCGCACGCACTCGAGCGTGTGCGACTCGTCCTCCAGCGCGGCCAGCGCCGCCACCTGCCCCAGCGAGTTCACGTTGAAGGGCTGGCGGATGCGGTTCATGAGCGCGATGCAGTCGGCGTCGGCGACGCCGTAGCCGATGCGCAAGCCCGCCAGGCTGGCCGCCTTGGAGAACGTGCGCAGCACCACCACCTTGCGTCCCTGCGTGACGTACTCGAGCGTCTCGGGGAAGTCCGGCCCCAGGGCGAACTGGATGTACGCCTCGTCGAAGACCACGATGGTACGCTCGGGCAGGCGCGACATGAAGTGCGCGACCTCGTCCTTCGTCACGATCGTCGCCGTGGGGTTGTTCGGATTGGCGATGAAGACGATCTTGGTCATCGGCGTGATCGCCCGCGCCATCGCCTCCAGGTCCAAGCGGTGGTCCTTCAGCATCACCATGACGCGGATGCCGCCGGCCGCCTGCACGATCATCGGGTAGACGACGAAGGAGGGGTGCGGCACCACCGCCTCGTCGCCCGGCCGCAGGAACGAGCGCACGATCAGCTCGATCAGCTCGTTGGAGCCGTTGCCGAGCACGACCTGATCCGGGCTGACGTCGTGCTTCTTGGCCAGCGCCTGCCGCAGGTAGTAGCCGCTGCCGTCCGGGTACCGGTTGAGGTTGGGCACCGCGGCCAGGATGGCCTGTTGCACGCGGTCGGACGGCGCCAGCGGGTTTTCGTTGGAGGCCAGCTTGATGGCGTCGTGGATGCCGAGCTCGCGCTCCAGCTCCTCGACGGGCTTCCCGGGCTCATAGGGCGCGATCCCGAGGATGTGTTCGTTGGCCAGGGACTCCCACTGCGTGGTCATGCTCTCTCCTTATGCGGCGGGATACGAACCGAGGATCTTCAGATAACGGGTTCGCTCCGCGATCTCACTGAGCGCGCCGGCCACGATGGGGATCTCGCGGTGGCCCTCGAAGTCGACGAACATGACGAAGTCCCAGCGCTCACGCTTGGTGGGCCGGGACTCGATCTTGGTCAAGTTGAGCCCGATCCGCGCGAACGGCTCCAGGATGCGGTAGAGCGCGCCGGGCTGGTTGGGCATGGCGAAGAGGATCGACGTCTTGTCGCGACCACTCGGCGCCGGCTGCTGCCGCCCGATGACGAGGAAGCGCGTGGTGTTCTGCCGGTTGTCCTCGATGCGCGCGCGCAGCACCGGCACGCCGTAGAGCTGCCCGGCCATCTCGGAGGCGATGGCGGCCAGCGTGGCGTCGCCGGCGGCCAGCTCGGCCGCGCCCGCGGTCGAGTTCGTCTCCTCCACCGGCACGTCGGGCAGGTTCGCCGCGAGCCAGCCGCGGCACTGCGCCAGCCCTTGCGGATGCGAGAGCACGCGCTTGACCTCGCGCAGCTCGGTGGCGCGCGAGAGCAGGTACTGGCCGATCTCCAGCGTGAGCTCGCCGCAGATCGTGAGATCGGACTCGAGCAGCCGGTCGAGCGTGACGTTGACCGCGCCCTCGATCGAGTTCTCCACCGGCACCACGCCGAGCTGCGCGCGGCCCCGCTCGACGTCCTCGAAGATCTCGGCGATCGAGCGCGATGGGTGATAGGCAGCGGCCTCGCCGAAGCGCTCGCGCGCGGCCTGGTGCGTGAAGGTGGCGGGCGGCGCGAGATAGGCGACGGTCACGGGGCCTTCCAGCGCGCGGCAGCCGGAGAGGATCTCGCGCCAGATCGCCTGCAGCGTCGCCGCCGACAGCGGACCGCGGTTGGCGGCGACGAGACGATTCAGGATCGCCGCCTCGCGCTCCGGGACATACGACGGCGCATCCTGCCGTCGTTTGAGGTCTCCGATCCGGAGGGCGGCCTCGGCGCGCTGGTTGAGGAGGTTGAGGATCTGGTTATCGAGTTCGCTGATCCTGGAGCGCCAATCGCCCAGGTCCATAGGGACTCCTGCACACACTCTCTATTGAGTACCGGGCATTATAGGCGCGCCGCCCGCGGCACGCAAGGAAGCGATCTCGTGGTGCGTGAGCGGCCGGCACGCGCCCGGCGCCAGCGCGCCCAGCGCGATGGGGCCGAACGCCACGCGCTGCAGCCGCTGCACGCGGTGGCCGAGCGCCTCGCAGTAGCGCTTCACCTCGTGCTTGCGCCCCTCCGTGAACGTGAGCCTCAGCCGGCTCGTGTCGGCTCCGCCGCGCAGGAGCTCCACCGCCAGCGGCGCGGCGGGGCCGTCGTCCAGCGTGACGCCGCGCCGCCAGCGCGGCAGATCGGCGGCGCTGACCCGCCCCGCCACCTCGGCCTCGTACACGCGCGGCAGCTCGTAGCGCGGATGCAGCAGGCGGTGCGTCAGCGCGCCGTCGTTGGTGAGCAGCAGCAGCCCCTCGACGTCGGCGTCCAGGCGGCCGATCGGATACACGCGCGCGCGCACCTCGCGCGGCAGCAGGTCGGTGACCACCGCCCGGCCCTGCGGATCGCGCACGGTGCTGACGACGCCCGGCGGCTTGTGGAGCATCAGGTAGTGCAGCGCTTCCGCCGGCGGCAGCGGGCGGCCGTCGACGACGATGCGATCGAGGGCGGGATCGGCGACCGTGCCGGGCTCGCGGGTCACGGCGCCGTTGATGGCGACGCGACCGTCGAGGATGAGCTGGTCAGCCCCGCGGCGAGACGTCAGTCCCGCCTGCGCCAGGATCTTGTTGAGTCTCAGCTTCGTCATGGCTCTCGGCGGCGGCCGCCGGCTCCAGCGCGAGATCCGGGATCACCAGCTCGCCCTCGATCTTCGGCAGGTCGTTGAGGTCGCGCAGGCCGAACGCCACCATGAACTCGCGCGTCGTCTCGTAGAGGAAGGGCCGGCCCGGCGCTTCCTTGCGGCCGCCGATGCGGATGAGCCGCCGCTCCAGCAGGTTTTCGAGCACGGCGTCGGAGTTCACGCCGCGCACGGCGTCGAGCTCCGGCTTCGAGACCGGCTGCTTGTAGGCGATGATCGCCAGCGTCTCCAGCGCCGGCCGCGAGAGCCGCACGCGCGTGCGCGCGCGGGCCAGCCGCACCAGCCAGGGCGCCAGCTCGGGACGCGTGACCATCCGGTAGCCGCCGCCCACCTCGACGATGGCCAGCCCGCGCGGCTCCGCCTCGTAGCGCGCGATCAGCTCCTGCACGAGCTCGCGGGCGGCCGCCACGTTCTCGAGGTCGAGCACGTCACGGATGCGCTCGGCCTCGAGCGGGACGTCGGAGGCGAACAGCAGGGCTTCGGCCACGTCGATCGGGTTGGGCACGCGTGGTCCTTTCTTTATGTAGGGGGGGAGCGGTCGCCGCTCCCCCCCTAGACCCCCCCAGCGGAAGCGGTCGGGACGGTGATGGTGTTGGGGTTCGTGGGTTCGATCGTCGCGGTTGAGGTCGTCGCGGTCTCCGTTGGTGTCGTGTCGATGCGGTCGGGTTGGCGCTCGATCACGATGTCACCGAAGAGTTCGGTTTGCTGGGTGCGGATCTTGCCCTGGCGGCAGAGCTCGAGCACGGCCAGGAGCGAGACGACGACGTCGGCGCGGCGGCGCTCGCCGCCGGCCATCGAGCTGAACAGCAGCGACCACGTGTCGCGCAGCAGCGAGAGGATCTCGGTCATGCGCTCGAGCACGGAGGGCGGGTTCGGCTCGACCTCGCGCGGCCGCTGCCGGGCCTGCTCTTCGATGAGCCGCTTCATCGAGCGCTCGAGCCAGTGGACCGAGAGGTCCTCGAGCGGCACGTCGTCCGGCGGCGGCAGCGTGCTCGAGGCACGCCCCCAGATCAGGAGCTGCTCGGCCTCGCGAGCCGCGAGCCACACGCCCTGGGTCTTCACGCGCGCGTACTCGCGCAGCCGCTCCTCCAGCTCCAGCTTGAGCGCCAGCGCTTCCTCGTCGAGCTGCTCGTCGACCGTGTCGTCGGGCGGCACCAGCAGCTTGGACTTCAGATAGATGAGCGTGGCGGCCATGACCAGATAGGCGCCGGCCAGCTCCAGGTTCTGGAACTCCATCGCCTCCAGGTGGGCCAGGTACTGGTCGGTGATGGCCCGCACGGGCAGCGCGGCCAGATCGATCTCGTTGGTGCGGCACAGATGGAGGAGAAGGTCGAGGGGGCCTTCGAAGGCTCCCACACGAAGCCGGAGCTCGGCTTCGGATCCCAGGATGGATTGGGTCATGGAAGCAGCTTCACCGCGTCCCGAACCTCCGTCATGGTCTTTTGAGCGACCGCCCGCGCCCGGCGCGAGCCCTCGACGAGCACCTGCTTGATGGTGTCCGGCTTCTCGGCAAACGACTGGCGGCGCGCGCGGATCTTCTCGAGCGGCGGCAGCATGTGCTTGAGCAGGATGTCCTTGCAGTCGAGGCAGCCGAAGCCCGCCGTCCGGCAGTTGGTCGCGCAGAATTCCCGGTCGGCCGGCGGCGTGAAGATCTTGTGCAGGTCGAAGACGGGACAGATGTCGGGATTGCCCGGATCGCTCCGCCGCTTGCGCGCGGGGTCCGTCACCATCGGCCGGATCTTGGCGCGGATGACCTCCGGCGGGTCGGCCAGCTCGATGTCGTTGCCGTACGACTTGGACATCTTGCGCCCGTCCGTGCCCGGCACCTTGGGGATCTCCGTCAGCTTCGCGTCGGGCTCGGGAAAGACCGGCCCGAAGGCGGCGTTGAAGCGCCGCGCCACCTCGCGCGTCAGCTCGATGTGCGGCACCTGGTCGATGCCCACCGGCACCCACTTGGCCTTGTACATGAGGATGTCGGCCGACTGCAGCAGCGGGTAGCCGAGCAGCCCGTATGACGGCGACGTGATCCCCAGCTGCTCGATGCGCTCCTTGTAGGTCGGCACGCGCTCGAGCCAGGCGACCGGCGTCACCATCGAGAAGAGCAGGTGCAGCTCGGCGTGCTCCGGCACCAGCGACTGGATGAACAGCGTCGAGCGCTCGGGATCGAGCCCGGCGCCGAGCCAGTCCGCGGCCATCTCGATCGTGTTGGCCGGCACGTCGGAGACGTCCGTGCGGTCGGTCAGCACGTGCCAGTCGGCCGAGAAGTAGAAGCAGTCGTAGTCGTCCTGCAGCTTGACCCAGTTGGCCAGCGCCCCGAGGTAGTTGCCCAGGTGCAGCCGCCCGCTCGGGCGCATTCCCGACAGCACACGCTCCCGTCCCGACATCACCGCCTCGCTCTCTCCCAGATCTTGGCCGAGCGCATGAGCACATAGTAAGCATAGAGCGTCGCCAAGAGGAATCCCCTCCAGCCGTCCAGGAAGCCGGCGCGCGCGACGTACATGCCGAGGAAGCGGCCGACGGGGCGCGCGACGAGATCGCGCAGCGGCCGGGAGGGCCGCCCGCCGGCGATCCACTCGTCGGCGGCCAGCGAGGCGTAGCGGTCGGCGCGCGCCAGGAAGTCGGCAACGTCGCGATACGAGCGGTGCTCGAGGTGCCCGCGCAGGCGGCCGACGGCGCCGTCGATCGTCACCGACTCGTGCACGGCGCGCTCCACGAAGCGGCCGCGCCCGCGGCGGAAGAGCCGCACCTGCCAGTCCGGATAGAGACCGCCGTGCCGCACCCAGCGCCCCCAGAAGATGTTGCGCCGGGGCACCGCGTAGCCCGCCGCCTCGCCGTGGCCTTCGAGCACCGCGGTGATCTCCGCGCGCAGCGCCGGCGACACGATCTCGTCGGCGTCGAGCGAGAAGATCCAGTCGCCGCTCGCCTGCGCCAGGCCGAAGTTCTTCTGGGCGGCGAAACCCGGCCACGGCCGGACGATGACGTGATCGGTCAGCTCGCGCGCGATGGCCGCCGTCTTGTCCTGCGACTCGGCGTCGACGACGATCGTCTCGTCGGCCCACACCACCGACTCCAGGCACTGGCGGATCCGCTCCTCCTCGTTCAGCGTCACCAGGACGACGGAGAGCCGGGCGCGCGTCATCCGAGACGCTCCAGGACGGCGGGCAGCACCGTCGCCGGCTCCAGCGCCGCCATCGCTCCCGCGGGCGCCGTCAGCGCGGCGTGGCGGGCGCCATAGGGGCCGTTGCGCGCGGCCGCCGTCGGACCATAGAGGCCCACGCACGGCGTGCCCAGCGCGGCGCCCAGGTGCAGCGGGCCGGTGTCGGCGGCGACCATCACGCTGGCCCGGCGCAGCAGCGCGATGAGCGCGTCGAGATCGGTCGGCGGCGCCAGCCAGGCGCGCGGCCCGGCGGCGCCGGCGCCCTCGACGATCGCGCGCGCCGCGCTCTCCTCGCCCGGCCCCCACGCCACCACCACGTGGGCGCCGGCGTCCTGGCCCAGCCGGGCCGCCAGCGTCGCGAAGTGCGCCACCGGCCAGCGCTTGTCGGCGCGCGCGGCGCCCGGGTTCAGCACGACCAGCCGGCGCTGCGGCTTGAGCCCCGCGGTGGCGAGCCACTCGTCGATCCGGCCCTCGGCGGCGGCGACGGCGGGCAGCCGGAACTCGATTCGCCGCTCGGTGATGCCGAGCGGCTCGAGCAACGCGAGGTACTGCTCGACGACGTGGCGCGCCGAGGCCGGCGGCGTCACGTGGCGGTTGGTGAACAGCGCGCCGAGCGGCTCGCGGCCCCAGCCCCGGTGAAAGCCGACGCGCACGGGCGCGCGCGTGGCAGCAGTGATGGCGCCGCTCTTGATGAGGCCCTGCAGATCCACGGCGACGTCGAAGCGCGCGGCGGCCAGGCGCCGCCGCAGCGCCAGCAGCTCGCCGAGCGCGGCGCGCACCGCGCCCGGCCTCCGCGCCCGCCGCCAGCCGCGCGTGTCGGCAACGACAATCTCGTCGAGCGCGGGATGGCCCCGCAGGATGGCCGCCTCGCGCCGCTCGGCGATCCAGGTCAGCCGGGCATGCGGGCGCGCGGCGCGCAGCGTGGCCGCTACCGGCAGCGCATGGACGACGTCGCCCAGCGAGGAGAGCTTGACCAGCGCGATGCGCGGGGCGTCAGCGGCCATCGCCGAGCTTCCGGATCTGCGCGATGACGTCGCGCGTGGCGTGGTCCTTGGAATCGCCGACGATCGCGACGCGCCCGCCGACGGCGCGCACGCTGGCGGCCTCGGGCACGGTCGCCGCCGTGTAGTCGGTGCCCTTGGCGTGCACGTCGGGGCGCAGCAGCGTGACCAGCCGATCGGCCGTGTCCTCCTCGAACACGACCACGTGATCCACCGGGCGCAGCGTCGAGAGCAGCTCGACCCGCTCGGCGGCCGGCATCAGCGGGCGACCCGCGCCCTTGAGGCGCCGCACGGCCGCGTCACCGTTGACGCCGACGAAGAGCACGTCGCCGAGCGCGCGGGCCGCGGAGAGGTAGCGGACGTGGCCGACGTGAAGGAGATCGAAGACGCCGTTGGCGAGCACGATGCGCTTGCCCTCACCGCGCAGCCGCGCGGCCAGCGCGCCCGCCGCCTCGGGACTGAGCGCGGCGGCGCTCACTGCTTGTTCTGGGGGCCCCGACATGGCCCCCAGCCCCGTCGGGCTCGGACGCGCCGCGGCGGAGCCGTGGCGCGCCTCGGGATTGCCACCGGGTATCTCAGCCCCCGCCGAGAGCCTGGGCCAGCTCCGCCGGCGACACGGTGGCCGTGCCGCGCTTCATGACGACGATGCCGCCCGCCACGTTGGCCAGCGTGGCGGCATCGATCGGCGAGGCGCCGCCCGCCAGCGCGGCCGTGAACGTGGAGATCACCGTGTCGCCGGCGCCGGTGACGTCGGCGATCTCGTCGGTGCCGTGGATGGGGATGAACGTGGTGCCGCCGTCGCGCTCGAGCAACGCCATGCCGCGGCTGCCGCGCGTCACCAGCAGCATGCGCGCGTCGAGCCGCTCGAGCAGCGCGCGGCCGGCCTTCTCCACGCCGCGCTCGTCGTCGGCGATGTCGCCGGCGAGCTGCTCCAGCTCGGCCTCGTTCGGCGTGGCCGCGGTGATCCCCGTGAAGCGCGGGAGCTGGTAGCGGCTGTCCACGGTCACGACGGCGCCGCTGCGGCGCGCGATCGTCCGCACGCGATCGAACACGCGCGGCGTGACCGTGCCGTACCCGTAGTCGGAGACGAGGAAGGCGTCCGCGCGCTCGGCCAGCGCGGTGAGCCGGGCCACCAGCGCGTCCTCGGTGATGGCCTGCAGGTCGCCGGCCGGCTCGCGATCCAGGCGCACCACCTGCTGGCGCGTGGCCTGGTAGCCGCCCGCGTTGATCCGCGTCTTCACCGGCGTCGTGCGCCCGTTCTCGGTCACGATGCCGTCGGTGGGGATGCCGGTGGCACGGAAGAGGCCGAGCAGCTCGTCGCCGGCCGCGTCACGCCCCACGACGCCGACCGGCAGCGCGCGCACGCCGAGGACGTGGACGTTGTGGGCCGCGTTCGCGGCGCCGCCCAGCGAGACCTCGCGCTCGGTGAAGCGCAGGATGAGCACGGGCGCCTCGCGCGAGATGCGCGCCGGCTTGCCGAAGAGGTACTCGTCGGCGATCAGGTCGCCCACGACGACGACGGTGCGCCCCCGGAACGTCTCGACGGTGTCGAGCAAGCGGTGGGTCATGCGCGCGCCAGGGCCCACTCGACCGCGTCGAGCAGGTCATCAGCCACGTGATCGGGCTTCACCTCGAAGTGATTCCGCCGGTACTCCCACTCGCCACGCCCATAGCCCGTCAGCACGAGCACGGTGGCGGCGCCCACCTCGCGCCCGGGCACAAGGTCGCTCGGCTTGTCGCCGATCATCGTCGAGCGCGCCAGGTCGAGGTTGAGCTCGGCGGCGGCGCGCCGCAGGAGTCCGGGCCTGGGCTTGCGGCACTCGCAGTGGGCGCGATACGGCGGCGCGCCCTCGTTCGGATGGTGCAGGCACACGAAGATGCCGTCCAGCCGCGCGCCGGCGCCTCGGAGCTGGGCCACCAGCGCCTCGTTCACCGCGGTCAGCACCTCCTCGGAGAAGTAGCCGCGGGCGATACCGGCCTGGTTGGTCACGACCACTGCCGGAACGCCGGCCTCGTTCAGCCGCCGGATGGCCTGCGCCGAGCGCGGCAGCAGACGAAGGCGCGAGGGATGGTTGACGTAGCCCACCTCGTCGGTCAGCGTCCCGTCCCGGTCGATGAAGACGGCGGGGCGTGAAGTCACAACGAAAGTCTAAGCGTGATACTAGCGATTTCTCAAGGAAAAACCAGCCCGGGACTCCGGCAGGCGGCGGTAGATTCGCTCGAACTCCGCGACCTGCCGCTCGTAGGTGAACGGCTCGGCCGCCGTGCGCGCGGCGGCCGCAGCACGCGCCGGGTCGAGGGCTCTCACACGCATCAGCGCGGCAGCCAGGGCGACAGGGTCCCCGGGCTCCACCGCGGCGCCACACGCCGGCGTCACCACCTCGGCGCCGCCCGCGGCGGTCGTCGTCACCACCGGCAGGCCGGACGCGAGCGCTTCCAGATGCACGTTGCCGAAGGGCTCGTAGCGCGTGGGCAACGCCAGCGCGTCGGCGGCGGCGTACCAGCGCTCGATGTCGGGCCGCGGGCCGAGCCAGGCGATGCGATCGGCCACGCCGAGACGCCCCGCGAGGTCCGCGTATGTCCGCGTGTCGCCTTTGCCGACGACGACGAGATTGGCGCCGCGCTCGTCGAGCCGCGCGAGCGCCTCGATGGCGGTGGCCAGCCCTTTTCGCTCGAAGCCGCTGCCTGCGAAGAGCACCACCCAGCCCTCGGGCGCCAGGCGCGCCTCGCCGCGCGCGGCCGCGCGAAAGCGGGCGCGGTTGTCCGGGTGATAGCGCTCGAGGTCCACGCCGTTGTAGATCACGCTCAACCGTGCCGGCGGCACGCCGTAGAGCTTGGCGATCTCCTCGGCCCCGCGCCGCGAGATGGCCACGATCTCCGGCGTGCGCGTGAACACGCGGCGCTCGAGCGCCAACAGCAGGCGGTGATAGCCGGCGCGCCGATGCTGGCGGGGTCCCATGGCCGTCAGGTACGCGCGATGGCAGCCCTCGCCCGCACGGTAGATGTCCTGCGAGAGCGTGCGCTCGTGGCTCTGCACGGCGTCCCACGCCCCGCGCCGCACGGCCAGGCGCACCGAGAGCGCCAGCACGAGCACGCGGACGGGCGCGGGCGCCGGCAGCACCTTGAGCGTGTGCAGCGTGACGCCGGCCACGGGGCGCGGCCCGCGCGGGCTCAGCAGGTGCACGTCGTGGCCGCGGGCGACGAGCGCCGCGAGGAACCCGGCGGTGGCGCGCTCGACGCCGCCGTGGAAGACGAAGGGCCGCGAGACGACCAGGAGCTTCAGCGCCCGCTCCCAGCCAGGGCGCGCTCGACGAGCGGGAAGAGCGCGGCGCGGGCGGCCGCGAAGCTGTAGTGCGCGCGGCAGCGCTCGCGGGCGCGACGGCCCATCTCGGCCGCGGTCGCGGGATCGTCGAGCACGCGGCGCAGCGAGGCGGTCAGCGCGACGACGTCGCCGGGCGGCACCAGCAGGCCGCAGCCGTCGAGAATCTCGGGGATCATCGACACCGCGCTGGACACGATGGGCCGCGCCAGCGCCATGGCGTCGAAGATCTTGGCCGGCACCTGGCCGACCGTGTCGGTCGTGGCCCGCTGCGGCACCGCCACGGCGTCGGCGGCCACGAGGTAGCGCGGCACGTCGTCGAACGGGATCTCGCCGACCACCTTGACCCACGGCCGCGCGGCCCAGCGGCGCGCCGTCTCGCCGCGCGTGTCGGCGCCGACCACGACCAGCCGCGTGCCGGGCCCGACGGCGCCGACCGCCTCCACGAGGTCGTCCACGCCCTTGTGGCCGCGCGGCGTGCCGAGGAACATCACCACGCGCTCGGCGCCGAGCCCGAGCGCCGCGCGCGCCGCGACCCGGTCATAGCGCGCGGGATCCCACGCCTCCGTGTCGCGTACGTGCGTGATCAGCGTGCCGCCAAAGCGGCGCTCCAGGAATCGCGAGGCGACGGTGACGGCGTCGGCCGCGCGGACGCGGCGCTCCATCAGCCACGTCCACGGCAGGCCGTTGGGGTTGCCGACGTTCAGCGCGCGGCCCAGCGTGCCCCAGGCGCCGCCGCGCCGAAAGAAGCCGACCTCCCAGTCGTCGACGTCGAGCAGCAGCGGCCGCGGCCGGCGGCGGCGCGCCAGCAGCGCGACGCCATAACTCGTCGCGCGCGGCTTGGAGGCGTAGAGGACGTCGCCGTCGGCCAGCGCGGCGAGGGCCGTCCACCGCCCCGCGAAGCGCGGGTAGCGAGCGGATCCGCCGACGGCGAGGGCGCGGTGCGCGACGCTGCCGCCGACGGCCGGGCGCCAGACGGTGTCGCCGAAGCGCGGACCGACGACCTCCACGTCCGCCAGCGGTGCCAGCAGGCGCGCCAGCAGGTCGGCGCGGCCCGTCGCGTTGTCGGAGAGGTCGAAGGCGAGGATCGAGATCTTCACGCGGCGGCCAGCCGCGCGTAGTGCGTCTCGAGCGCGGCGGCCAGGCAAGCCCCCGAGTAGCGGTCGACGACGAGGCGGCGGCCGCCCTCGCCGAGGCGCGCGCGGCGCGCCGGATCGTCGAGCAGCGCGGCCAGCGTCGCGGCGAGCGCGTCGGCGTCGCCGGCCGGGACCAGCGCGGCGTGCTCGCCGTCCGTCAGCACCTCGGCCACCACGCCGACGCGCGCGGCGATCAGCGGGCGCCCTGCGGCCAGGTACTCGAACACCACCCGCGACATGCCGTCGGACTCGAGCGGCACGTAGAGGCCCACGTCGAGCGCGGCCATGACGGCCGGCAGGTCCGGCGCGAACCCGGCGATGATCACCTGTCCGTCGAGCCCGGCCTGCGCAATCGACGCGCGCAGCGCGCTCTCGTGGGCGCCGCGCCCGATGAAGACGATGCGCGGCCGCACGCCGCGCGCGGCCAGCCGGGCCGCGGCCTC
The DNA here is from genome assembly GCA_003220265.1 of Candidatus Rokuibacteriota bacterium. Lineage (GTDB taxonomy): Bacteria > Methylomirabilota > Methylomirabilia > Rokubacteriales > CSP1-6 > AR5. The sequence goes on from QHRW01000113.1 coordinate 51,002, forward strand.
GATCACCACGCGATGCCCCTTCATCACCCGCAGCCCGGAGACCATGCCGACGAGCGGGCGGCCGTCCTCGGCGCCGAGGGCGCGCCGCACCTCGGGATCGGCCGCGCGCGGCCGGTACGTCTCGGCGTCGGCGCCGCCGGCCAGGGTGACGATCCGCGCGGCGGGCACGAGCCCCGCGGCCACGCACTGGCCGCGAATCGCCTCGGTGACGGCGACGACGAGCGACGTCGCGCGGCCGTAGAGCCAGCGGTTGCCCGCGTGAGGGCGGACGGCCTGGGCGATGTGACGCGTGCGCACGATCGGCCGCCCGCCCGCCAGGCGCGCGGCGACGGCGGCCAGCCAGTGCTCCTTGCCGCGGTGGACGTGGACGACGTCGGCGCCGGCGATGGCGGCGCGCAGCCGGCGCACGTCGGCGAGGTCGGCGCCGGGGCGGAGGCCGCCCGCGAAGTCGAAGGTGGCCACGCGGCTCACGCCCTCCTCGCGGGCGCGGTCGATCACCCGGCGCTCGGTGCCGCGGCGGCAGCCCAGCGTCACCGCGTGGCCGCGGCGCTCGAGCTCACGCGTGGCGCGCGCGGCCCAGTAGGCGTCGGACGACCAGCCGCGGCAGGACACGAGCTGCAGGACGTTCACGCGCGCACGATGCCGCGATAGACGTCCTCGACGATCGTCACCGAGCGCTCGGGGCTGAACTCGCTGGCCGCGCGCCGGCGTCCCGCCTCGCCCATGGCGCGCGCGCGCACGGGATCACCGAGGATCTCGATGAGTGCCGCCGCCACGCTCTCCGGCCGCTCGTCGTCGATGAGGCGGCCCGTCTTGCCGTCCAGCACGGTCTCGGGCAGCGCGCCCACGCGCCGAGCGACCACCGGACGCGCCGCGGCCATCGCCTCCAGCGCCGCCCGGCAGGACTCGTCCGAGCCGGCGGCCATCAGCGCGAAGCAGTCGGCCGCGGCCAGCACCTGTGGCAAGTCGCGGTCGCGATAGCCGGTGAAGATCACGCGCTTGTCCAGTCCAAGCTCGGCCACGAGCTGCTCGAGCCGCCCGCGCCGCTCGCCCTTGCCGACCAGCAGCAGCCGCGCGTCGGGAAGCTTGTCGAGCAGCCGGCCGAAGCCGGCCAGGAGGAGGTCGTGCCGCCGGTTGGCCGCGAAGCGCGCGACCGACACCACCACCGGCGCGTGGCCGAGGCCGAACTCCGCGCGGATCGCCTGCCCGTCGCCGGCCGCGCGGAAGCGGGGGTCGGCGGCGCCGGGAATCCACCACACGCGCTCGGCCGGGATCCCCGCCTCGCGACAGCGCGCCTCGATCTGCCGCGAGACGGCGAAGAAGGCGGCCGTGCGGCGATAGAGCGGGCGCGCGGCGAGCGAGCGGTGCACCGAGCGCACGTTGTGGAACGTGCGCGCCACGACGGCGCGTCCGCCGTCGGCGCGCCGCGGGCGGACGAGCAGCGCCAGCCAGTGATCGTGCGAGTGGTGGGCGTGCACGACCTCGATCGCCTCGGCGGCCACCAGCGCGCGCAGCCGCGCGACGTCGCGCACGAGATCGATGGGCGCCACGCGCGGCCGCAGCCGGACGTCGTCCACCAGGGGCAGGCCCACCTCGCGCGCCTTCGCCTCGAAGCGATCGCCCGGCGTCACCGCCAGCCGCGCGTGATGCCCGCGCGCGCGCAGGCCGCTCACCAGCTGGATGATCGGATCGGCGCTGCCCGTCCACCACCGGTTCGCCGCCAGGTGCAGGACGCGCAGGACCGGCTCGCTCACGCGGCGGGCTCCAGGAGGGCGAGCGTGCGGTCGTAGACCTCGCTCGCCGTGATGCGCCGCAGACACGGGTGCTCGATCGGGCACGCGCGATAGAAGCAGGGCGCGCACGGCACGGGGTGCGTCAGGACGGCGGCGCGGCCGCGCGGCGCCGACAGGCGCGGATCGGTGGGGCCGAAGAGCGTGATCACCGGCGTTCCGAGCGCGGCCGCCAGGTGCGCGACGCCGGTGTCGCCGGCGACGAGCGCGTCGAGCTCCGCGAGCACGGCCGGCAGCAGCGCCGGCCGGTCGCGTCCCACCAGGCTGGCGACCGGGACGGCGCCGGTGATCTGCGCGGCCGTCGCCGCGTCCTCCGGCGCGCCGAGCAGCACCGGCGTCACGCCCTTGTCGGCGGCGAGCCGGCAGAACTCCGCGACGCGCTCCACCGGCCACAGCTTGGCCGGCCCGTAGGCGGCGCCGAGCTGGATGCCGATGCGCGGCGCCGCCGTGCGCGGAGCTACGCCGCAGGCCGCCAGCAGCCGGCTCGCCTCGACGCGCTCGGCCGTGTCGGCCGCCGGCGGATTCAAGCGCGGCTCGCGCGTGATGGTGGGGGCGCCGGCGCGCTCGGTGAGCAGCAGGTACTCGTCGATCTGGTGGGGACGCGGGTCGGGCACGGGCACCACCTCGGTGAGCAGCTCGGCGCGCGCGCCGCGCTCGAAGCCGACGCGCCGGGGCGCGCCCGAGTACCACGCGGCCAGCGCGGACTCGAACGAGTTCGGCAGGACGACGGCGAGATCGGGACGAAAGCGCGCGACGCTGTCGGCGGCGCGCAGCCGACCGCCCCACGCGCGCGGGTAGGCCAGCAGCACGCCGGCCAGTCCCTGGCCCGCGAGCAGCGGCGCCCACGGTCCGGCCGCCAGCAGCTCGCCGTCCGGCCACGCCGCGCGCAGCGCCGCCAGCGCGGGCACGGCCATGACGGTGTCGCCCAGCCAGTTCGGCAGGCGCACGCAGATCTTCACGGGCGCGCCTCGCCCACCGCCATCACGGCCGCGGCAGGCGCTCGAAGGCGCCGCGCCAGGCGACCTCGCCGGACGTCAGGCGCAGGCGGACGCTCAGGACGTACACGGGCCGCTTGAGCGGCGGCAGCGTCCGCAAGCGCACCCAGTCCTTCTCGGTCGTGATGAGGCCGTCGGCGTCGACGTCGGCGGCCCGCCGATCGAGACGCCCGAGGTCCTCGCGCGTGTACCAGTGGTGATCGGCGAACGGCTCGAAGCCCGCCAGCGCGACGTCCGTCTCGCCCAGCGTGCGCGAGAAGCCGTCGGGCGCGCCGATGCCGGCGAAGGCCAGCAGCTTGGCGCCGGCCAGCTCGGTCAGCGGCACGAAGTGCATGGCGCTCGACTCGAAGCACTCGGTCGGCACGTGGACGGCCGTGAGCACGGGCACGTCCGGCGCCACGCGCTCGACGGTCGCGCGCACCTCCGCGCCCTCGCCGGCATCACGCGCGCCGGTGGCCACGATCAGGTGCGCACGGGCCAGGCCGGTGAGCGGCTCGCGCAGCGGGCCGCCGGGCAGCAGTCGGCCGTTGCCCCACGGGTTGACCGCGCGCGCCATCAGGACCTCGAGGTCCTTGGCGAGCGTGCGGTGCTGGAAGCCGTCGTCGAGCACGAGCGCCGTGATGCCGAGCCGCTCGCGGGCCAGCGTGCCGGCCTCGTAGCGGTTCGGCCCGACCACGATGGGCACGCCGGGCAGCCGCCGTGCCAGCAGAAACGGCTCGTCGCCGGCCTCCTCGGCGTCGAGGCGGATCGAGGCGGCGTCGGCCACCACCTGGATGCCGGCGCTCCGCCGTCCGTAGCCGCGGCTCAGTACGCCCGGGCGATGACCGAGCTCGCGCAGCGTCCGCACCGCGAGCTCCACCGCCGGCGTCTTGCCGGTGCCGCCCACGGTGAGGTTGCCGACCGAGACGACCGGACAGTCGAGCCCGCGCGAGACGAGCACGCCGCGCCCGTAGAGCCACTCGCGCGCGCCCAGCAGGCCGCGGTAGCTGCCCGCCACCGCCGCCAGCAGTCCGGCGCCGGTCGTGAAGCCGCGCTCCCAGCCCTGCACCAGCTTGTCGCGTGCGCTCATCGATCGCCCTTCGGGTGCAGGTACTGCGCGATGAGATCGAGCGTGGCGCGCACGGCGCCGTGCTGCGCGGCCACGGCGTCGCGCCCGGCCTCGCCCAGCCGGGCGCGCAGGTCGGCGTCGGCCAGCAGGCGGCGGAGCTCGCCGCCGAGCTCGTTGGCATCGCGGACGACCCGGCCGCCGCCGCTATCGACCAGCACGCCGGCGGCCTCGCGGAAGTTGTGCGTGTGCGGACCGAACAACACCGGCTTGCCGCGCAGCGCGGGCTCCAGCATGTTGTGGCCGCCCAGCGGCGTCAGGCTGCCGCCGACGAAGACCACGTCGGCGATCCCGTAGAGCTGGGCGAGCTCGCCCACCGTGTCGAGCACGATGACCGCGCCGGGCGTGCGCCGCGCCGGCAGATCGCTGCGGCGAACGGCGGCCAGCCCGCGCGACTTGAGCACGCCCAGCACCTCGCCCACGCGCTCGGGATGCCGCGGCGCCAGCACGAGGGCGAGATTCGGACGATCGAGCAGCGCCCGCGTGTGGGCCTCCAGCACGGCTTCTTCCTCGCCGCGGTGCGTGCTGCCGGCGATCCACACGGGCTGGTTGGCCGCCAGGCCCAGCAGCCGGTGCCACAGATCGGCCGCCCCGGCCGGATCGGGCAGCGGCTCGCTCTTGAGGTTGCCGGTGACGACGACGCGCTCGGGCGCCGCCCCCAGCGCGATCACGCGGCGCGCGTCCTCGGCCGACTGCATGCCGAAAACCGTGACGTCGCCGAGCACACGCTTCATGGCGCCCCGCACGAGCCGGTAGCGGCGGAACGAGCGATCCGACAGGCGCCCGTTGGCGATCATCGTGGGCACCCCGCGCGCGGCCAGCGCGCGCAGCGTGTTGGGCCAGAGCTCCGTCTCCATGCAGACGAAGAACGCCGGCACGATCGAGTCGATCGCGCGCTGCACGACACGCGGAAAATCGAGCGGGAAGTAACGGTGGCTGGCCAGCGGCGTGAACCGCTCGCGCACGAGACGCGCCCCCGTCTCCGTCACGGTGGACACGACCAGCGGCAGCGCCGGGTAGGCCCGCCGCAGGCCTTCCAGCAACGGCGCCGCCGCGATCGACTCGCCGACCGAGACGGCGTGGACCCAGCCCACCGGCACCGGCGGCCGCTCGTGGGCGCCGAGGCCGAGGCGCTCGCGGATGTTGAGCGGCACGCCGTCGGTCACGCGCCGGGCCAGCGCCACCGGGAAGTAGAACGTCACCGCCGTCGCCAGCGCCGCCGTGTAGAGGCCGTACATCAGGCGCGCACCAGCCGGTCGGCCGACTCGGTGACCTCGGCCAGCGCGCGCTCGAGGTCGGCGCGCGCAGTCTCGCGATCGGCGTCGCGCGCGATCACGCACGGCTTGCCGAACACGGCGGCCGCCCGGGCGAACGGCAGCGGCACCATGAAGCGGTCCCAGGAGGCGAGCCGCCGGGCCGGGCGCGCGGCGAAGCCGAAGGGCACGACCGGCGCGCCGGTGAGCGCGGCGAGCACGACGACCCCCGGCTGCAGGCACTCGCGCGGCCCGCGCGGACCGTCGGGAACGATCGCGACGTCCTCCCCCGCTCGCAGCACGGCCGTCAGCTCACGCAGCGCCTCGGCGCCGCCGCGCGAGGAGGACCCGCGCACGACGCCCAGGCCGAAGCGCGTGGCCCAGCGCGCGACCAGCTCGCCGTCGCGCGAGCGACTGGCCAGCACGCGCGGGGGCCGCGCGCCGTGCGTGCGCACCAGGCGCGCGTTGAGCCACGGCACCATGAGGATGCGCGCGTGCCACACCGCGTAGATCACGGGCCGGCGCGCGGCCCACAGGGGCTCCACGAGCTCGAGGCCTTCCGTCCGCAAGCGCAGCGTGGCGCCGAGCGCGCGGACGGCGGAGGCGGTCACCGGCGGCGCCAGCGCCGAGAGCACGCTCATGCCCCCGGGCTCCCACCCGCCACGCTCGCCGGCGCCAGTCGCCGCGGGGCGGCCGTCTCGTCGATCAGCGACAGCACCGCACGGGCGGCCCGCGCGCCAACGCCGGGCTCGCCGAGCGCGGCGGCCAGCTCGCGGAACGCGGCGCGCTGCGTGTTCATGGCGGCCGGCGAGGCGAGCAGCGCCAGGGCGGTCTCGGTGACACGCTCGACCGTGAACGTGCGCTGGTAGAGCTCGGGGACGACGGCCCGGCCGAGGGCGATGCTCGGCAGGCTGATCCACGGCACGCGCACGAGCAGGCGCACCCACGCCTCGGTGAGCTTCGAGAAGCGGTAGCACACCACCATCGGCGTGCCGAGCAGCGCCGCCTCGAGCGTGGCCGTCCCCGAGGTCACCAGCAGGAGATCGGCGGCGCGCATCACGGCGTAGGTATCGCCGTGGACGATCTGGATGCGTGGAACCGAGCCGGCGAGACTTTCGATGAAGCTCCCCGCGCTCGCGCCGCTCGCTCCCACCGGCGCCGCACCGAGCACGAAGCGCGCGCCCGGCCGCGCGGCGGCGATGCGCGCCGCGACCAGGCGGAGCACCGGCAGCGTCCGCGCGATCTCCTGCCCGCGGCTGCCCGGCAGCACGCCGATCACGAGATCGTCGGCGCCGAGCCCGAGACGCCGGCGCGCGGGTTCGCGCGCGGGCACACCCTCGAGGGCGTCGAGGACGGGGTGGCCGACGAACTCCACGCGGGCGCCCGCGCGCCGGTAGAGCGCCGCCTCGAAGGGAAACACCGCCAGCACGAGCGAGATCCGCGCCCGGATCGCGCGCAGCCGCCAGGGCCGCCAGGCCCACACCTGCGGCGGGATGAAGTAGACGACCGGGATGCCGGCGCGCCGGGCCACGCGGGCCAGGCGCAGATTGAACTCCGGAAAGTCGATCAGCACCAGCGCGGCGGGCTTCACCGGCCCGCGCAGCGCCACACGGAGCCGCCGCCACGCCGACCACAGCGTGGGGATCGGGCCCAGCGCCTCGGTGCCGCCGATCGCGGCCGCGGCCGTCACGTCGGCGAGCCGCTCCAGGCCGGCGGCGGCCATGCGGTCGCCGCCCATGCCGATCAGCCGGCGGCCGGGCGCCAGCGTGCGCAGCGCGCGGCACAGCGTGGCGCCGTGCAGGTCGCCGGAGGCCTCGCCGGCGATCACCATGATGGGCGCCGCCTCAGCCACCGGCATCCGCGCTCACCAGCGCGAGGCCCGCGGCGTCGGCGCGGCGGATCGTCGCCTCGCGATCGAGGATGAGGACCCGTCCGGCCTCGATCGCCATGGCCGAGGCGCCGCCGCTGATCGCCGCCTCCACCGTCTCGGTCCCGATGGCCGGCGTGTCGAAGCGGAAGTCGTGACCGGGCGCGACGGCCTTCACCACGACGGCGCCGGGACCGCTCAGCGTGGTGCCGCGGCGAATCGCCTCCGTCGTCCCCTCGATCGCCTCCACCGCGCTCACCGCGCCGCGGCGCACGACCACGGTCTGGCCCACGCTGGCCTCGGCCATCAGGCGGGCCACCGCAAAGCCGCGGCGGATGTCGCGCCACTCCTCGTCGCTGGGCGCGCGCGCCGACCACGTGCGCGCGGCGCCGAGCCAGTCGCCCAGGAACGCGCGCTGGTCGAGCAGCTCGATGCCGATGCCGGCCAGCGTGCCGGCGATGACCTCCGTCATGTTGCCGTCCAGCAGCGCGCCGGCGTGCGCGGCCATGCGCGCGTGGACGGCGTCGGGCGGGCCGGCGGCGAGCAGATCGCCCATCCAGAACTTGCCGGAGAACGCGACGGCCGAGACCTTCTCGCGCACGAGCGCTTCCAGCACCGGCGCCATCGCCTCGATGGTGGTGGGCACGATGGTGTCGGCCGCGGCCTCGAGGTCGCCCGCGCCGGGGAACGTGAAGGCCACCACGCGCCACCCCTGCCGGCGCGCTTCTCCCGCCATGCGCGCGGGCAGGATGCCGGCGCCGCACATCAGCCCCAGCGAGCGGGCGCCGGAGTTAATAGTCGGGCTCGCGCCACGTCACCTCGGGGACGCCGTCCCGGATCATGCGCTCGATCTCCAGCGCCATCGCCAGCGAGCGCAGATCGTCCTGCTGGGCCAGCACCACGCGCTCGCCGGCCCGACGGCGCCGCATGGCGCTGATCAGGTGCTGGATCTCCAGCTTGAGCGGGTTGTCGCGATGGACCTTGAGGTGCTCGACGAACGAGGCGCGCCGGTAGCGGATGGAGCCCCGGTTCATCGTGTATTCCTGGGCGGCGCGGCGGTAGATGTGGATGTCCTGCTCGGTATAGTCCAGCACGATGTAGGCGTCGGGCTGCGTGATGGACAGGGTGCGGATCTTCTCCTCCGTGGCGCGGCTGGCCGTGATCGTGGCCACCGCGCCGGAGGCGAAGCGGACCTGCACGGCGGCCACGTCGGCCACCTCGGTGTGGACGGAGCCGCCCTGGGCGGCCAGCCGCACGGCCGGCGAGTCCACCAGGCCGAGCACGATGTCGATGTCGTGGATCATGAGGTCCATGACCACGGTGTCCTTCTGCACCCGCGGGATGAAGGGCCCCAGGCGGCGCGACTCGATGAGGATGGGCGCGGTGACGATCTGCTTGAGCTCGTCCACGGCGCCGTTGAAGCGCTCCACGTGGCCCACGTGCAGGATGGCGCCGCTGCGGTTGGCGACGGCGAACAGCTCGCGCGCTTCCTCCAGCGTGGGCGTCATCGGCTTCTCGACCAGCACGCTGACGCCGGCTTCGAGGAGGTCGCGCGCTACGTGGAAGTGCTGCTCGGTCGGCACCGACACGCTGGCCACGTCCACGCGGCCGATCAGGTCGCGGTGATCGCCGAACGCCTGCGTCTCGTAGCGGCCGGCGATGGCGCGGGCGCGGTCGCCGTCGATGTCGGCCACGCCGACCAGCTCGACGCCCGGCAGCTCCGCGTAGACGAGCACGTGGTACTGCCCCATGTGGCCGGTGCCGACGACGCCGGCCCGGACGGGTTGAGTCACTGCCATCAGGAGTTCACCTCGTCCGGCGCCGCCGTCTCGCGCGGTCCGCCGCATATGCCGTGGCGCGTGGCCCCGGCGATGAAATCCACCAGCTCGATCACGGGCGCGCACCTGGGCAGCTCGGCCTCGATGCGCTCGACCGCACGCTTGGGCGCCAGCCCGCTGCGGTAGAGCAGGCGGTAGGCCTCCTGGAGCGCCCGACGCTCGGCCGCCGGCATGCCGGCCCGCCGGAGGCCCACGACGTTCACCGCGCGCACGGTCGCCGGCTGGCCTTCCACCATCATGTAGGGTGGCACGTCGGCGTTCACTTTTGCCATTCCTCCGATATAGGCGCCGACCCCCACCCGGGTGAAGGGCACCATGCCGGTCAGCCCACCGATGGTGGCGCGGTCACCGATCTGACAGTGCCCGGTGATGCCGGCGTAGTTGATGACGATCACCGCGTCGCCGAGGCGGCAGTCGTGGGCGACGTGGGCCAGGCCCATGACCAGCGTGTCGCGGCCGATCTCCGTCCAGCCCTCGGGCGTGGTGGCGCGATGGACGGTCACGTACTCTCGGAGCACGGTGCCGCTGCCGATGCGCACGCCCGAGGGCGTGCCGTCCTTGAACTTCAAGTCCTGGGGGATGCCGCCCACCACGCAGCCGTGGCCGATCCGCACGCGGGGCCCGAGCGCCACCCGCCCCTCGAGGACCACGTGGTGGCCGAGCTCGACCTCGTCCTCCAGCGTGACCTCGGGCCCCACCAGCGTGTAGGCGCCGATGCGCACGCGCGCGCCGAGGCGGGCGTGCGGGTCGACGAGCGCGGTGGGATGGATCGCCTCGCTCACCGCGCGCCCCCCGTGGTGTCGCCGAGCTGCGCGGCCAGCTTCTCGAGCCGCTGCTCGAGCGCGCGCAGGCGCTGGAGGATTTCCGGCAGCCGGGCTTCGGCCACCATGATGCGCTTGGCCTGGAGCATCGGCCGCGCCGGGGTGCCCAGCACCTTGTCGCCGGCGGGCAGGCTGAAAGCGATGCCGGTCTGGGCGCCGGCGATCACGCCGTCGCCGATCGTGAGGTGGTCGGCCACGCCGACCTGGCCCGCCAGCACCACGCCCTTGCCGAGCCGGGACGAGCCGGCGATGCCGACCTGCGCGACGAGCAGCGAGTGCTCCCCGATCTCGACGTTGTGGCCCACCTGCACGAGGTTGTCGATCTTGGTGCCTCGCCGGATGATCGTGTCACCGAAGGTCGCGCGGTCGATCGCCGTGTTGGCGCCGATCTCGACGTCGTCCTCGATCAGCACGCCGCCCACCTGCGGGATCTTGCGATGGCCGACGCCGTCGAAGGCGAAGCCGAAGCCGTCGGCGCCCAGCACCGCGCCGGCGTGGATCACCACGCGGCGGCCGACGCGGACGCCCTCCCGCAGGCTCACGTGCGGATAGACGACCGTGCCCTCGCCGATCTCCACGCCGGGCCCGATGTGGACGAGCGCGTGCAGGCGCACGCCGGCGGCGATCACCGCGCGGCTCTCGATGACGCACAGCGGGCCGACGGCGGCGCCGGGATCGACGCGCGCGTCGGCGGCCACCACCGCGGTGGTGTCGATGCCGGGCGGCGCGGGCGCGGGCGGATGGAAGAGGCGGAGCAGATCGATCAGCGCCTGCTGGGGCGCCGCGCAGCGCAGCGTGGGCGCCGGCAGGTCGGCCACGTCGGGCGGAGCCACGAAGGCGCCGGCGCGCGAGGCGCGGGCGGCGCCGTGATAGCGCGAATCGGTGAGAAAGGAGATCTGGTCGGGCCCGGCGCTCTCCAGCGGCGCCACGCCGACGACGACGCGGGCCGGGTCGCCCTCCAGCCGCGCCTGCAGCACCTCCGCGAGCTCGCCGAGCGTGAACCCGGCCTTGGCCATGTCCCCCTACTTCTTTCCCTTGGACCCGGCCTCCCGATCATACGCGCGGATGACCTCGTCGGTGAGATCCGCCTCGTTCGAGGCGAAGACGACGCCGGCGCCGCGCTTCTCCACGATGAGGTAGTAGCCGCGCTCCTTGCCGATCCGGTCGATGATCCCCGAGACCTCCTGCAGGACCTTCTGGAGCAGCAGCGACTCCTTCTTTTCCAGCTCCTTCTGGAAGTCGTCGGCGAGACGAGCGGCGTCACGGCGCTTGCGCTCGAACATCTCCTGCTTCTCCCGCCGGACGTCGGCCGTCAGCAGCGCCCCCTTCTTGTCGAGCTCGTCGCGCAATTTCTCCAGCTCCACGCGCTTGGCGTCCATCTCCTTCTGCATCGTCGCCTTGTCACGCTCGAGCTGCTCGCGGGCGGCGACGCCGGACGCCGAGCGGGCCAGCACGCGCTGGACGTCGATGAAGGCGATGCGCTGCAGGCCGCTGGCCGGGCCCGCGGGGGCGGCCGCCGGCGGCGCGGCAGGGGCCTGGGCGCGGGCGACCGCGGCCGCGCCCAGCGCCATCACGAGAGCGATCACGAGGCTCGAGACATGCTTCATCTACTCCTCCTCAGAACGGCGAGCCAACCGAGAACTGGATCGCCCCGAAGTCTTCCTTCTTGCTGCCGGGACCGTTGGTGAACTTGCGGTTGGGGTTGATGCCGTAGTCGATGCGGATGGGCCCGAACGGCGACTGCCAGCGAATGCCGCCGCCCACGCCGTACTTCTGGTCCGTGATGTCGAAATCTTCGGAGTTGTACACGTTGCCGACGTCGAAGAAGCCGGCGATCCGGAAATTGAACGGCAGCGGGATGATGTACTCGATGTTGGCCAGGTCATAGGTATCGCCGCCCACGCGCTGGCCGGCCTTGTCGAACGGCGAGATCTTCCGCGCCTTGAAGCTGCGAACGCTGTTGGGCCCGCCGAGGTAGAAGCGCTCGAACACCGGCAGCTCGATCTTGCCGGTGAGCCCGTCCTCGGTCCAGCCGAAGCCGTACCCCCCCTCGAGGCGGCCGGACACGATGTGGCCGAACCAGATCGGCTTGAAGTACGTGGTGGACGCCACGGCCTTGACGTACTTGGAGTCGCCGCCGAGGCCGGCGAAGTCTACCGTGAGCGCGGTGAGGCCGCCCTTGCTCGGCGTCTGGATGTTGTCGCGGCTGTCGCGGCTCACCCCGGCTACGAAGGCCGAGGTCACCCGCGTGCCCTCCTGCTCTTCGAGGATCGGGTCGCCGTTGACGACGTCGCTGATCTTGTCCTGCGTCAGCCGGTAGGCCGTGTTCCAGCGCCAGTACTCCTGGAACGGATGGCTCAACCGCAAGGCGCCGCCCAGCGTGTCGTAGTGGTACTCCGGGAACGTGCGCATGGTGCTGAAGAGGTCGAAGCCGGCGGCGAGGGGGCGGTCGAAGAGCCAGGGCTCCGTGAAGCTGATCTGGCCCTGCTGCGTGTTGGCGCCGGCCCGGATGCGCAGGCCGAGCTGCCAGCCGCGGCCAAGGAAGTTGTTCTGGGAGATGTCGAGGGTGCCCACGAAGCTGTCCACCGAGGAATAGCCGCCGCCGATCGAGAAGAGGCCGGTCGGGCGCTCGGTCACTTCCACGTTCACGAGGATCCGGTCCTTGGTGGTGCCGGGCTGGGTCACCACGTTGACCGTCTCGAAGTAGCCCAGGTTGATCAGCCGCTGGCGCGCCCGCTGCAGCTTCTGCAGCGTGAAGAGGTCGCCCTCCACGAAGGGCAGCTCGCGGCGCAGGATGCGGTCCTCGCTGCGCGTGTTGCCGGTGATGTTGATGCGCTCGACGTAGACCTCGGGCCCCTCGGTGATCTCGAGGGTGACGTCCACCGTCTTGGTGGCCGCCTGCTGCTCGGTGCGTGGCAGAATGTCGGCGGAGGCGCGGCCGATCGTGCTGTAGAGGTCGCCGATGCCCCGCACGCCGTCGCGCAGCGCGCTGCGGGAGAACACGTCGCCGCTCTTGAAGCCGAGCTGGCGTCGTAGCTCGCTCTCCGGCAGCAGGGTGACGCCGGTCAGCTTGATGACGCCGACGCGGTGTTGGTTGCCCTCCACGACGTCGATCGTAATGGTGACCCGGGCCGCCGTGCGGTCGATGCTGGTGTCGTGGCGCTCCACGCGCATGTGCACGAAGCCGTGGTCCTGGTAGAGCGCCGCGATCCGCTCGATGTCCTCCTCCAGGCGCTGGCGCTGCACGGTGCCCCGGAGGATGAAGTACTGGCGCTCCTTGGTGGCCATGACCTCCTTGATCTGCTTGTCGGTCAGGCCCTTGTTGCCGCGGAACACGATCTTGTCGATGGTGATCCGCCGCCCTTCGTTGATCGTGAACACGACCTTGACGTCGCCGTCGGCGAACTTCTCGACCTCGGGGCTGATCTTGACCTCGAAGTACCCCTCGTCCTCATAGGCGTCCTTGAGCCGCTCGACGGCACGCTGGACCTCCACCGGGTTGTAGACGCTGCCCAGCTTCAGCTCGATCTTGTCCTGAAGCTCGCTGACCGCGAACTTGTCGTTGCCGGTGAACTCCACGTCGCGGACGAACGGCCGCTCGACGACCACGAAGGTCACCTTCACGCCGCCCTCGAAGTCCTCGACCTTGAGCTGGACGTCGTCGAAGAAGCCGAGGCCGAAGATCGAGCGGATGTCCTCGGAAGCCTGGGAGGGATTGAAGGGGGCGCCGACGGCGGAACGGACGCGGTTGAGGATGACCGCCTCCTGCACGCGGCGGTGTCCCTCGACGGTGAGCTCCTTGATGAGGACGGTTGCGCCCGGCGGCGGCGGCTGGAGCCGGGGTGGGGTCTGCGCGTCAGCCAGGGAAACGAGGAACGCCAGCGCCGCAAAAGCGACGAAGAACGTCCGGCACACCCACCCCCCGGGAGTCACCGGACCTCAGGCTCGCGCGAACCGCCGACTAGTGCTCAGCAAGCTCGAGCGGCGCGTCGGCGGCCTGGGGCCTGGCTTCGCGGAACACGAAGTTGCCCCCTTCCACGTCGACCTCGATACGCGCGCTGTCGACGAGTTGGCCGCGGACGATGGCTTCCGCGAGCGGGTCCTCAATGTGCTTCTGGATCGTCCGGCGAAGCTGCCGGGCACCGTAGGTCGGGTCGTAGCCCTTCTCGAGGAGCATGTCCTCCGCCGCCGGCGTGAGGATGAGCTCGAGTCCCTTGTCGGTGATCTGCTTGTTGATCTTGGAGATCATCAGCCGAATGATCGACTTGATGTGCTGCTCGTTGAGCGAGTGGAAGACGATGATGTCGTCGATCCGGTTGACGAACTCCGGCCGGAACGCCCGCTTCATCTCCTCCATGACCCGGTCCTTCATCTTCTCGTAGGAGTGCTCGTCCGATTCCGTGAGGAAGCCGGGCGACGTCCGCTTGCCGATGAGGCTGGTGCCGAGGTTCGACGTCATGATCAGGATGGTGTTCTTGAAGTCCACCACGTGGCCGAGCGAGTCGCTGAGGCGACCATCGTCCAGCACCTGGAGGAGCATGTTGAACACATCCGGATGAGCCTTTTCGATTTCATCGAAGAGCACGACCGAATACGGGCGGCGGCGCACCTTCTCGGTCAGGAACCCGCCTTCTTCGTAGCCGACGTAGCCGGGAGGGGCGCCGAGCAGGCGCGACACGGAGAACTTCTCCATGTACTCCGACATGTCCACGCGGATGAGGGCGTTCTCGTCGCCGAAGAGGTACTCGGCCAGCGCGCGCGCCAGCTCGGTCTTGCCGACGCCGGTGGGACCGAGGAACACGAAGGAGCCGACGGGACGCTTGGCGTCCTTGAGGCCCGCGCGCGAGCGGCGGATGGCGCGGGACACCGCCTTGACGGCGTCGTCCTGGCCGATGATGCGGCCGTGCAGCGCGTCTTCCATGCGGGCGAGCTTCTGGGACTCCTTCTCCTCGAGCTTGGCCAGCGGGATGCCGGTCCAGCGGGACACGATGAACTCGATGTCCTCCTCGCCGACCGACTGCACGCCCTTGCCCTTGGTCCGCTCCCACTCCCGCTTCATCTCCTCTTCGCGATGCTGGAGGATCTTCTCCTTCTCGCGGAGGGATGCCGCCTTCTCGAACTCCTGCGCCTCCAGGTACATGTCCTTCTCGCGGCGTACGCGCTCGAGCTCCTTTTCGATCTCCTTCAGCTCGGCGGGCGGCGTGAGGGCCATGAGGCGGGTTCGAGAAGACGCCTCGTCGATGACGTCGATCGCCTTGTCGGGGAGCTGGCGATCGGTGATGTAGCGGTCGGCCAGCATCACGGCGGCGGTGATGGCCTGCTCGGTGATCTTCACCCGGTGATGCGCCTCGTACTTGTGGCGCAGCCCCTTGATGATCTCGATCGCCTCGGGGACGCTGGGGGCCTTGACGATGACCGGTTGGAAGCGGCGCTCGAGCGCGCCGTCCTTCTCGATGTACTTGCGGTACTCGTCCAGCGTGGTGGCGCCGATGGTCTGGATCTCGCCGCGCGACAGCGCCGGCTTCAGCATGTTCGAGGCGTCGATGGCGCCCTCGGCGGCGCCGGCCCCGATGAGCGTGTGCAGCTCGTCGAGGAAGAGGACGACGTTCTCCGACTGCCGGATCTCCTTCATGACGGCCTTCAGCCGCTCCTCGAACTGGCCCCGGTACTTGGTGCCGGCCACGAGGGCGCCGAGGTCGAGCTGCAGGAGGCGCTTGTTGACGAGCACGTCGGGCACGTCGTGCGTGACGATCTTCTGGGCGAGGCCCTCGACGATGGCGGTCTTGCCCACGCCGGGCTCGCCGATCAGCACGGGGTTGTTCTTGGTGCGCCGGGCCAGGATCTGGATGACGCGCTCGATCTCCTGCTCGCGGCCGATGACCGGGTCGAGCTTGCTCTCGCGGGCGAGCTGCGTGAGGTCACGCGCGAACTCGTCGAGCACCGGAGTCTGCGAGCGCTTCTTGGGACGTGGGTAGTACTGATCGCCCAGCAGCGCCAGCGTCTCCTGCCGGACTTCGTCCAGCCGGGCGCCCAGCGACTCGAGGATCTTGGCGGCGATCGACTGCCCTTCCTTCATGAGGCCGAGGAGCAGGTGCTCGGTGCCGATGTAGTTGTGGCCGAGCTGCCGCGCCTCCTCGATGGAGAGCTCGAGCACACGCTTGGCCTGAGGGGTGAAGGGTACTTCGCCGAAGGTGAGCGTCTTGGGGAAGCCGGCGAGCGCACGCTCGACCTCGGCTTTGACGTTCTCCAGCCTGAGCCCGAGACGCTGGAGCACCGCCGTCGCGATTCCCTCGCCGTCGCGGATCAGTCCAAGCAGGACGTGCTCGGTCCCGACGAAGTCGTGGCGGAAACGGCCCGCTTCCTCGCGAGCCAGGATGATGACCCGTCGCGCCCGCTCGGTGAACCGTTCGAACACTTGGCCCCCCTACCCCTTCCGGCCACCCGTTGGGCGCCGTTTTTTACTGCGAAGACGGCTAGTTAGTGAAAACCGAGTTCAGTATATCCCGCGGGTATGACGGCTGCTAGACTTTTTCTTCACGAGCAATTAACTCTGCGAATCTCAAGCCATCTACACCGGCAGGCCCCTCGCGGTCTCGCCGCTGGGTCCGACCTCGCGGGCGCGGCCCTCCACTAATCGATAGATACGGTCGGCCCGCCGTGCCAGGTCCGGGTTGTGCGTGGCGATGAGGAACGCGATTCCACGCGCGGCCTGCAACTGGAGGAACAGATCGTAGACGACTTCGCTGGTTTTGGGGTCCAGGTTACCCGTCGGCTCGTCGGCCAGGATCACGCGAGGACCGTTCATCAGCGCTCGCGCCACCGCCACGCGCTGCTGTTCGCCGCCCGAGAGCTCGCCGGGCCGGTGCTCGAGGCGATCGCCGAGGCCGACTTCGGCCAGGGCCGCCGCTGCCCGGTCGCGCGCCTCGCGGCGCGGGCGGCGCGCGACCAGCGCGGGCAGCATGGCGTTCTCCAGCGCGGACATCTCGCCGAGCAGGTTGTAGAACTGGAAGATGAAGCCGACCTCCTGGCGGCGGTAGCGCGCCAGCGCGGTCTCGCCGCGCGCGAAGAGGTCCTCGCCCTCGAAGAGCACGCGGCCCGCCGAGGGCCGGTCGAGCGCGCCGAGCACGTGCAGCAGCGTGGACTTGCCGACGCCGGAGGCGCCGACGAGCGCCACCATCTCCCCGCGTCCCACCGTGATCGAGGCGCCCCGCAGCACGCGCACGGTCTCGGGTCCCGTGCGGTACTCGCGCTCGAGGTCCTCGCCGACCAGCAGCGCCTCAGCCATTCGTCTTTGCCGTCGGGGCGGCGACGCAGGGCTCCGCCGCCCGTTGGTCTGGAAAGAGAACCCGCTTACTCATATCTCAGCACGTCCACGGGATTGAGGCGCCCGGCGCGGCGGGCGGGGACAATGGTGGCGACGATTGAAAGCCCTCCGGTCACGATGAGGATCCAGAGGAAGTCGGGAACGGCCAGGCGCATCGGCAGGTAGTCGATCTGGTAGACGTCGCCGGCCAGGCGGATGATCTTGTAGGTGTTCTGCACCCAGATCAGCGCGAACCCCACCGCGCTGCCGGCCAGGGTGCCGACCACGTAGATGCCGATCCCGACCGTGAAGAAGACGGCGGTGATGGAGCGTCGCGTGGCGCCGATGGACTTGAGGATGCCGATCTCCTTGCGCTTGTCGGCCACCAGCAGGACGAGGTGGCCGAGGATCGCGAAGGCCGCCACCAGCGAGATAATCGTGAGGATCAGGAAGAGCGCGAGCTTCTCGAGCTGGAGCGCGTTGAAGAGATTGCGGTTCATGTCGCGCCAGTCGCGCACCCAGTACGAGTATCCCAGCCGCCGGCTGACCGCGCGCCCGATCTCACCGGCCGCGAACGGGTCCGCCAGCTTGACCTCGATGCCGGTGACCCCGGGGAGTCCCGCGAAGTCGCGCGCCGCCGTCAGCGAGAGATACGCGATCGACGAGTCGTACTCGTGCATACCGACCTGCACCGTGCCCGTCACGGTGTAGCGGCGCATCTTCGGCACCATGCCGACGGCCGTCAGCGCACCCTTGGGCGAGATGACCGTGACGGCGTCGCCCGGCAGCACGCCGAGCAGCCGCGCCAGCTCCGCCCCCAGGAGGATGCCGCCCTCGTTCTCGCCGATCGCCTCCAGCCGTCCACTCCGGAGCTGCGCGCGCAGGTCGGCCATCACCGACGGATCGCTAGTGTCGACGCCGCGCACGAGGCCGCCGTGGGCGTCGCCGCCCGGACTGGTGATGAGCGCCTGCTGCAGGACGAAGGGAGTGGCCGCGCGGATGCCGGGCACCTGGCGGACGCTGGCCGCCACCTGGTCGGGATTGCTCATCCCGGCGGCGCCCGACTGGAAGACCAGCAGGTGCGGACTGGCGGAGATGATCCGATCGCGGATGCCGTCCTGGAAGCCGGTCATCACCGCCACCACGAGGATGAGCGCGGCCACGCCGAGGAACACGCTGCCCACGCCGATCCAGGCGAACAGCGAGAGGTTCGCGCGGTTGCCGCGCGAGCCGAGATAGCGGAAGCCGAGGAACAGCTCGTAGGGCAGGCCGCGCTTCACGAGTTTGGCGCCTCCGGTCGCAGGTGCGGGAACAGGATGACCTCGCGGATCGAGGGCTGATCGGCGAAGAGCATCACCAGCCGGTCGATGCCGATCCCCTCGCCGGCCGTGGGCGGCATGCCGTACTCGAGCGCGCGCACGTAGTCCTCGTCGAGCCAGTGCGCCTCGTCGTCGCCGCGCGCGGCCAGCGCGGCCTGCTCGCGGAAGCGCCCGAGCTGATCGATCGGATCATTGAGCTCGCTGTAGGCGTTGACCAGCTCGCGGCAGCCGATATAGCCCTCGAAGCGGTCGACCAGCCTTGGATTATCGCGCTTGCGCTTGGCCAGCGGCGACAGCTCGATGGGAAAATCCGTCACGAATGTCGGCTGACCGAGTGTCGGTTCAACGAGCTCATCGAACACGTCCTTCCAGATCTTGTCGGCCGGACCCCTGGCGTCGGCGGTCAGTCCCTGCGTGGCGGCCGCGCGCGCCAGCGTCGCGGCATCGGTCTCCGGCGTCACGGTCGTCCCCAGCGCCTGGGAGAGCGCGTCGAAGAACGACAACCGCTTCCAGGGCGGCGTCAGGTCGATGGCGTGCTCGCCCCACGGAAGCGTCAGGCGGCCGAGCAGCGATTGCGCGAGCTCGGCGAAGAGCGCCTCCGTCAGCTCCATGAGGTCGGTGTAATCGGCGTAGGCCTGGTAGAACTCCAGGATCGTGAACTCCGGGTTGTGGCGGGTCGAGACGCCCTCGTTGCGGAACACGCGGCTGATCTCGTACACGCGCTCGAAGCCGCCCACGACGAGGCGCTTGAGGTACAGCTCGGGCGCGATGCGCAGGTAGAGATCCATGTCGAGCGCGTTGTGATGCGTCTTGAAAGGCCGTGCGATGGCGCCGCCCGGGATCGGCTGCATCATCGGCGTCTCGACCTCGACGAAGCCTCGCGCGTCCAGGAAGGCGCGGATGGCCTGGATGATCCGGGAGCGCAGCTGGAAGATCCGGCGCGACTCCTCGTTGACCACCAGGTCGACGTAACGCTGCCGATAGCGCGTCTCGACGTCCTTCAGCCCGTGCCACTTCTCGGGCAGCGGCCGCAGCGACTTGGCCAGGAAGCTGAAGGCCTTGACGGCGAGCGTGAGCTCGCCGGTGCGCGTGCGCATCAGCTCGCCGGTGACGCCGACGAAATCGCCGATGTCGAGCTCGGTGAACAGCGCGAAATCGTCGCCGAGCTGGTCGGCCCGCGCGTAGAGCTGGATGCGGCCCGACTGGTCCATCAGGTGCGCGAAGCACGTCTTGCCGTGGTGCCGGAGGGCCACCACGCGACCGGCCAGGCTCACCGGCCCGACGGCCTTCAGCTCCTCCTCGGTGGCCTTGGCGAACCGCTCGTGCAGCGGCCCGGCCCAGTGCGTGACCGGGTAGCGCGCGCCGAAGGGGTCGAGGCCGCGGCGGCGCAGCGCCTCGAGCTTCTCGCGCCGCTGGCGGATCAGGTCGTTGTCGTCGCGCTCGCTCACGCCGGGCGTCCCTGGGCCCACAGCAGGTAGGCCTTGATGAAGGCGTCGATGTCGCCGTCCATCACGGCCTCCACGTTGCCGATCTCCACGCCGGTGCGGTGGTCCTTGATCCGCTGCTCGGGGTGAAACGTGTACGTGCGGATCTGGCTGCCGAAGGCGATCTCCTTCTTGGCGCCGGTGAGCTGGGACAGCTCGTCCTTCTGCTTCTTCTCGGCGAGCTCGAACAGGCGCGCCTTGAGGATGCGCATGGCCGTGTCGCGGTTGCGGAGCTGCGAGCGCTCGTTCTGGCAGGAGATCACGATGTTGGTCGGCAGGTGCGTGATGCGCACCGCCGAGTCCGCCGTGTTGACGCCCTGCCCGCCCGGCCCCGACGAGCGGAACACGTCCACGCGGAGCTCGTCGTCGCGGATCTGTACCTCGACGTCGTCCACCTCGGGCACCGCCGACACGGAAGCGAAGCTCGTCTGCCGCCGGCTGGAGGCGTCGAAGGGCGAGATCCGGATGAGGCGGTGCACGCCGATCTCACCGCGCAGGTAGCCATAGGCGTACTCACCGCTCACCTCGATCGTGACCGACTTGATGCCCGCCTCTTCGCCGGGCAGCAGGTCCACGACCTCGGCCTTGAAGCCCGCTCGCTCACACCAGCGCAGGTACATGCGCATGAGCATCTGCGCCCAGTCCTGCGACTCGGTGCCGCCGGCGCCCGGATGGATGGAGAGGATGCAGGGCTTGCTGTCGTGCGAGCCCGACAGCATCACCTTCAGCTCGAACTCGTCGAGCTCGCGGCGGAGCTTGGCCGCGCCCTCGGTGATCTCGGCGTCGAGGCTGCCGTCGTCCCCGGCCTCCTGCGCCAGCTCGACGAGGACGCCGAGGTCGGAGGCCTGACGGCTCAGCTCGTTGACGCGCGCGACCGTGCGCGCGAGGTCGGCCCGCTCACGGATCAGGTCCTGGGCTCGGCGGTTGTCGTCCCAGAAGGACGGCGAGGCCATCTCGGCGTCGAGCTTCTCGAGGCGCGCTTCCTTGCCGGCCAGGTCAAAGATGCCCCCGGAGCTCGTCCACCCGCCGCCTCAGCTCGCCGACCTCGCGCTTGAGGTCGTTCAGCACGCCGGCCTCCGCGACGCCACGCCGACCGAGGCGGCCGCCAGGGCCAGCGAGCTCCAGGCCACCCAGTCGCCCAGCCGCGTGAACAGCGTGCGCCCGCGGCGGAGCGGCACCCGATCGCTGAGCACGCCGCGCTGGAAGAGGCCGAGGTGACGGACGATCTGGCCGGAGGGGGCGATGAAGGCCGACACGCCCGTGTTGGCGGCGCGCACGATGGCGATGCGATGCTCCACGGCCCGGAACGGGTACATCGTCAGGTGCTGCGCGGGACCGCTCGTGCGGCCGAACCAGCCGTCGTTCGTCATGTTCACCATCACGCGTGCGCCATTGTTCACGAACTCGCGAAAGAGGTCGGGGAAGATGCCTTCGTAACAGATGACGATACCGAACGGGGCTGGCGGACCCGGGAACACCACCGCACGGGCGCCGGGCTCCAGCTCGGCGATGAACTCGGCCCAGCCCCTGACAAATCCGATCACTCCCGAGAGCGGCACGTACTCTCCGAACGGAACGAGATGAATTTTATCATACCGCCCTACGATGCCCCGCTCGGTGACGAGGAAGGCGGCATTGCTGAAGCGGGTCGGCGCGCCGTCCAGCACGTCGATGGAGCCGATGAGGAGGGCCGCCCGGAGCTGGCGCGAGAGCCCGGTCAGGGTCTCCAGCAGCCCGGCGTCACGGCGCAAGGGCGTCGGCGAGGCCGTCTCCGGCCACACGATGAGATCGGGCTGCGTGGCGCCGGCCTGGCGCGTCAGCTCGAGGTAGATCTTCAGCACGACCGTCGCGTGATCGGGGTCCCACTTGAGCGGCTGCTCGATGGCCGGCTGCATGATCGCGATCTGCGCCTCGGCCGGCGGCGGCGTCGCGCGCAGCCGGACGACGCCGAATGCCAGCACCGCGCCCACCAGCGCCACCGCCAGGGCCACGCCGCCGAGGGCGCGCCTCCAGCTCAGCACCAGCGCGCCGGCCAGCGCGGCGTTGACGGCCACGAGGACGAACGACACCGCGTGGACGCCGCCCAGCTCGGCGACCTGGATCACCGTCAGGCGCAGGTACTGCGAGTACCCGAGCGTGCCCCACGGAAAGCCGCCGAGGAAGTGGCCGCGCAGCCACTCGGCGCCCACCCACAGGCACGGCGCCGTGGCCAGCGCCCACGCCGGCGAGCCGCGGCGCGCGATGAGGCTCACCAGCCCCGCCACGGCGGCGACATAGAGGCCGCACCATGCCGAGAGGAGAAAGACGACGCCCCACGTGAGCGGCCACGGAATCTCGCTATAGGTCCTGAAGGTGAAGTCGAGCCAGCGCAGCAGCACGAGAAAGAACGTCAGACCGTAGAGCCAGCCCCACGCGAAGGCGATGCGCGGCGCGGTCTCGAGGGCCACCAGCAGCAGCGGCACCAGCGCAAACCAGGCCGCCATCTCCCAGTCGGTACGCGGGAAGGCCAGGGCCAGCACCACCGCGCTGCCGACGAGCAGCGCGGCCTCTCTGAGGCGGTGCGGCATCCGCCCGGCCTCAGGCGCCCGCCGCCAGGCGGTCGGCGAGAAAGCGCGGCAGGCCGGCGTCCACGATCTTGCGGCGCGTGGCCGCGTGATCGTACACGACGCGGCGGATCTCCACGCGGCCCGCCTCGGCGTCCCACAGCGCATAGGCCGCGCGCGAGTCCCGGTCCCGCGGCTGCCCCACGCTGCCCACGTTGACCAGGTAGCGGCGCCCGCGTTCGCTGTCGAGGTGGGTGACGCCCGGCAGGTGCTCGGGCCCCGACGAGCCCAGCGACCACGCGCCCGGCACGTGACTGTGTCCCACGAAGCACCAGCGGGTGGCGAAGTGGCCGAAGGCCAGGAAGCCGTCCTCGGCGGACACGAGATAGTCCCACTCGTCCGGCTGGGCCGGCGAGGCGTGCACGAGCGTGGCGCCGGCCACCTCGCGCACGAGCGGCAGCGCGTCGAGATAGCCGCGGTGATCGTCGTCGAGGCGCTCGCGCGTCCACTCGGCCGCCGCGCGCGCGTAGCGATTGAACCACTCGAGATCCAGGCGGCCGGCCACCGCGTGCTCGTGGTTGCCGGACACGATCGCCTCGGCCTTCTCCGCCACCAGCTCGACGCAGGCGAGCGGGTCGGGCCCGTACCCCACCGTGTCGCCGAGGCAGAGGACGCCGTCGGCGGCGCCGCCGCAGTCCGCGAGGACGGCGCGCAGCGCTTCGAGGTTGCCGTGAATGTCGGAGAGGATGGCGTACCGCACGCGCGGCGGGCTTTTCAGGCGGAGGTCGCGCGATGCTCGCGGAGGATCCGGTCGAGCACGCCGTTGATGAAGCGGCTCGACTCCGTGGTCCCGAACTTCTTGGCGATCTCGATGGCCTCGTTGATCACGGCCTTCGGCGGCACGTCGGGCGCCCACAGGAGCTCGTACACCGCCATGCGCAGGATGTTGCGATCCACCACGGCCATGCGGTCGAGATCCCAGTGCTCGGTATACTGGGCCAGGAGCTGATCGATCTTCGGCTGCTGCTGCTTGCTGCCGCGCACGAGCGCATCCGCGAAGGTCTGCGTGTCGGGATCGACGGGGTGTCGCGTCCAGAACTCGCGCTCGTGGGGCGACGGGTCCTCGGCCCCGTGCTGGTCGAGCTGATAGAGGAACTGCAGCGCGACCTCCCGTGCCTTACGCCTTTTTCCCATGGCGCCTCGGATTCTGCACGAACGCGGCCATCTCGAGGGCGGCGTTCGCGGCTTCTTCGCCGCGGTTGCCGACCTCGCCGCCGGAGCGGTCCAGCGCCTGCTCTTCGGTCAGCGCGGTGATCACGCCGAAGGTCGCGGGCACGCCGGTGTCGAGCGCGACGCGCTGGATCCCGGCCGCGGCCTGGCCCGCCACGAAGTCGAAGTGCGGCGTCTGACCCTTGATCACGCAGCCCACGCAGACGATGGCGGCATAGCGCCCCGTGCGCGCCAGATGCTGGGCGGCCTGCGGCAGCTCGAACGAGCCGGGCACCCAGTGGACCTCGATGGCATCCTCCGCCAGGCCCGCCGCCGACAGCGCCCGCAGCGCGCCGGCCACCAGGCGCTTGACGATGTCCTCGTTGAAGCGCCCCGCCACCACGGCGAACCGTCCACGCGGGCCGCTCCGGCCGGAGTTCCGCTGCGGCGGACGCGGCGCGCGACCCGCCATCGCTAGTCGAGGTTGGAGGTGAGCATGTGGCCGAGCTTGTCGCGCTTGGTGCTCAGGTACTTCTTGTTCTCGGGGTTCGGCTCCACCTCGAGCGGCACGCGCTCGACCACCTGGAGGCCGTAGCCGTCGAGTCCCGCCCGCTTGGTGGGATTGTTCGTCAGCAGGCGCAAGTTCTTCAGCCCGAGATCGACGAGGATCTGGGCGCCGATGCCGTAGTCGCGCAGGTCGGCCTTGAAGCCGAGCGCGTGGTTGGCCTCGACGGTATCCATCCCCTGCTCCTGCAGCGCGTAGGCGCGGATCTTGTTGTGCAGCCCGATGCCGCGGCCTTCCTGGCGCAGGTAGACGATGACCCCGCGCCCCACGTCCTTGATGATGGCCATCGCCTTGAGGAGCTGGGAGCCGCAGTCGCAGCGCAGCGAGTGGAACACGTCGCCCGTGAGGCATTCGGAGTGCATGCGCACGAGCACCGGCGTGTCGCCCGCCACGTCGCCCATGACGAGGGCCAGGTGGACGCGGTCGTACACCGTCGCCTCGAAGGCGATCGCCGTGAACTCGCCGAAGTCGGTGGGCATCCGGGTGGAGGCGATGCGCCGCACCAGCTTCTCGCGGTGGGTGCGGTACTCGATCAGGTCCTTGATCGTGATCATCTTGAGGTCGAAGCGCTTGGCCAGCTCGTAGAGCTGCGGCAGCCGGGCCATCGCGCCCTTGTCGTCGAGCACCTCGCAGATCACGCCGGCCGGATAGCAGCCGGCCAGCCGCGCGAGGTCCACCGCCGCCTCCGTATGGCCCGCGCGCCGCAGCACGCCGCCGTCCTTGGCCCGCAGCGGAAAGATGTGGCCGGGCACCGTCAGGTCCTCGGCACGCATCTGGGGATCGACCAGCGTGCGGATGGTGACGGCGCGATCGTAGGCCGAGGTGCCGGTGGTGACGCCGCGGCGGGCGTCGACGGTGACGGTGAACGCGGTGCCCATCGGCGCGGTGTTCTCGGCCACCATCATGTTCAGCTTCAGCTCGTCGAGACGCTCGCCGGTCATCGGCATGCAGATGAGACCGCGGCCGTAGGCGGCCATAAAGTTCACGGCCTCGGGTGTCGCCTTGTCGGCGGCCATGACGAGATCGCCCTCGTTCTCACGGTCCTCGTCGTCGACCACGAGGATCACGCGCCCCTCGCGGATCTCCTCGAGGCCCTCCTCGATCGTGGCGAACCCGGTCATGACGCCCCCTTGAGCGCAAGCGATCGCTGCAGGTACTTGCCGATCACGTCGGTCTCGATGTTCACCGTCTGGCCGGGCGCGAGCCGCCCGAACGTCGTCACCGCCAGCGTGTGCGGGATCACCATGACCTCGAACGCGACTCGCTCCAGCGCCGCCACGGTGAGGCTGACGCCGTCCACCGCCACCGAGCCCTGCGGGACCAGCAGCGGGGCCAGGTCCACCCCCGGCAGCGCGATCCGCACCCGCGCGGTCGATTTTACACGCGTCACGTCCGTGACGGTCCCGATCCCGTCCACGTGACCGAGCACCAGATGGCCGCCCACCGCGGCGCCGAAGCGCAGCGGCCGCTCGAGGTTCACGGCGTCACCGCCCTTCAGCGTGCCGAGCGTCGTGCGGGCGAGCGTCTCGGGGCCGACCTCGAAGGCGAGCCCGTCGCGACGCTGGGCGACCACCGTGAGGCACACGCCGTTCACCGCGACGCTGGCGCCGAGCTCGCTGCCCTCGAGCGTGGCCCGGGCGGCGAGGTCCAGGCGCAGCACGCCGCCGTGCTGCTCCACGCCTCGCACCTCGCCCAGTTCTTCGACGATCCCGGTAAACATTCAGCGCGCCGCTTTCACGACGTCGGCCTCGAGCAAGAGATCGTCGCCGAGCGGCGTGACGGACACGGGCCCCAGCCGCACGGCGCTCTTCAGGTCGCGTCCCGCTCCGCCGACCACGCCGGGCGCCTCGCGGCCGCCCAGCAGCAGCGGCGCCAGGAAGAGGGTGACACGGTCCACGACGCCCGCGTCGAGAAAGGCGGCGTGCGTCTCGCCGCCCCCCTCGAGCAGCACCGCGCGCACGTCCCGCTCGAACAGCCGAGCCAGCAGCGCGACGACGTCCACGCGCCCCTCGCGGGTGGTCGCGCGCAGCACCGTCGCCCCCGCCCCCTCCAGCGCAGCCACGCGCCCGGCCGGCGCGTCGACGCCGACGGCGACGAGCGTCCGGGCGGGCGTGCCCGCGCGGATCATGCGGGCGTCGGGACCGAGGCGCGCCGCCGTGTCGAGCACCACGCGATAGGGCTCGCGCGGCCAGGGCTCGGCCAGGCGCACGGTCAGCGCGGGATCGTCGCGCAGCGCGGTGGTGACGCCGATCACGATGGCGTCCGACTCCGCGCGCAGCCGGTGCGCGTGCAGGCGCGCCGGCTCGCCGGTGATCCACCTGGAGCCCCCGTGCACGTCGGCGAGCTTGCCGTCGAGCGTGGCGGCCGCCTTCAAAGTGACGTGCGGGCGGCCCTCGCGCGTCGCGGTCAGCCACGTGCGATTCTGCCGCTCGGCCTCGTCGGCGAGCAGGCCGAGCTCGACCCTCACGCCGGCAGCGCTCAAGCGCGCCCCGCCGCCCCGCGCCAGCGGGTTCGGATCGCCGAGCGCCGCGACCACGCGCGCGATGCCGGCGGCGGCCACCGCCGGGGCGCAGGGGGGCGTGCGGCCGTGGTGATCGCACGGCTCCAGCGTGCAGTAGAGGGTGGCGCCGCGTGCGGCGGCGCCGGCGGCCGCCAGCGCCTCGACCTCGGCGTGCGGCCCGCCGGCACGCAGGTGCGCGCCCTCGCCCACGATCCGGCCGTCGCGCACGACGACGGCGCCCACCATCGGATTGGGTGACGTGAGCCCCCGCCCGCGCTCGGCCACCTCCAGCGCGCGGCGCATGAACGCCGCGTCCGTCATGACGCCGGCACCAGGGCGTCGACGAAGCGCGCGGGATCGAAGGCCTGCAGGTCGTCCACCTTCTCGCCGACGCCGACCAGCGTGACCGGCAGTCCCAGCTCGCGCACGATGCGCACGACGATGCCACCCTTGGCGGTGCCGTCGAGCTTGGTGAGCGCCACGCCCGTGAGGCCGATCGTCTCGTGGAACATCTTGGCCTGCGCGAAGCCGTTCTGGCCGGTCGGCGCGTCGAGGACCATCAGCGCCTCGTGGGGCGCGCCGGGCACCTGCCGCTCGATCACGCGCTTGAGCTTGGCCAGCTCGTCCATGAGGTTGCTCTTGGTGTGCAGGCGCCCCGCGGTGTCGATCACGAGCACGTCGGCGCCGCGCGCCATCGCCGACTTCAGCGCGTCGAACACCACGGCGGCGGGATCGGAGCCAGCGGCCTGGCGGACGACCTCGACGTCGATGCGCTGGCCCCACGTCTCGAGCTGCTCGATGGCGGCGGCGCGGAACGTGTCGGCCGCGGCCAGGATCACGCGGCGGCCCTCGGCCTTGAGGCCGGCGGCGAGCTTGGCCGCCGTCGTCGTCTTGCCCGAGCCGTTGACGCCGAGCATGAGGATCACGCTCGGCCGGGCGTCGAGCTTCAGCGGGCGCGCGGCGCCCAGCGTGTCGAGCAGGAAGCGGCGGAGCACCGGCCGGAGCTGCTCGGCCCGCGTCACCGTGCCGTACATCACTTCTTCACGGCCGCGGTTGACGAAGTCGGCCGCCATGGCGGCGCCGAGATCGGCGGAGATCAGCAGCTCCTCGAGCTCTTCCCAGAGCGACTCGTCGATCGGACGATCGGCCTCGAGGACGGTGGAGAGGCCGGTCGAGAGGTACTCCTGCGAGCGCTTGAGGCCCTCACGCAGTCTCTCACCGATGCCCGAGAAAAACTTCATAGAACGCTAGTTTATCACCCGCCCCGGGAGCGCGGGGCACGTGGCCCTTCGCATCTCCCGGGAGCGCGAGGGGCGTAGCCCTTCGCATCTCAAAAGAAATGCGCGCCGCAGGTCAGCGCGACTCGGGAGGCAGGACGATGCGCTGGATGACGGCGCCCTTGGGGCCGAGCGGGGGCAGCGTGCGGCCGTTGAGCTCGAAGCTCACGCCGCCGGCGTTGCCGATCGTGAGCGTGAACGGGCGATTGGAGATCCACTCCCGCACCTCGCCGGGCGGCACGTTCTCCTCGCTCATCCGACCGTCCTCGGTCCGCACGCGGATCCACGTGGTGTCGTTGGTGCGCGCGACCAGACGGTACGGCGAGGAGATCGATCCCGCCAGCGCTTCGAGCACGGGCGCGACGGCCGATGGCGCGACGACGGCAACCGGCGGCGCGGCGGGGCTCGGAGTCGCGGGAGTGGCGGAGCTCGCGGGCGCCGGACGCGGCGGCGTGGTGGCGGGAGCCGTGGCGGTCGATGGCGCCGCCGCGCCGGGAGCGGTGGAGGTGCCGGGCGTGGCGGGAGCCGGACGCGGGGGCGTCATGGGCGGCGGCGGCGCGGTGGGTGGCGCTGATCCGCCGGAAACCGCGGGGGCGCCGGGTGCAGTGGGCGCCGCGCGCGGTGGCGTCGTGACCGGCGCTGCGGCGCTGGGTGACACCGATGCGCCCGGAGTTGCCGGCGCGACGGGCGCGCCGGGAGTCGGCCGCGGCGGGCTCGGCGCTGAGGTCGTCGCGCTCGGCGGTGCCGGCGGCGCGCTCGCCGGCGGGGGAACGGCGCGTGGGGCGACGGGCGCCGAGGCGGTCGGCACGGGCTCGGACGGCGGCGGGACGGGGCGCGTCTCGGGCCGCGGTTCCGGACGTACGTCGGTGACGCGCTCACCGCGGTCGCGCGGATGGATCACCAGGGCCACGGCGAACAGCGCGATGCCGAGGACGACGAGCAGGACGAAGCTGACGAGCACCGCGCCGCGCCCGCGCGGCTCGCTCTCGACGGCGCGTGACGACGCGGAGACGTGGCGCGCCGGCACCATCGGCTGCGGCCCGCGCGGCTCGGATGTCTCGCGCGCCTCGTAGGCGGCGAGCGCTTCGTCGGGCGGCTCGCTGAGCGCCTGGCAGTACGCGCGGATAAAGCCGCGAGTGAACACCGGCGAGGGCAGCGCCTCGAAGGCGTCGGACTCCAGCGACTCGAGGTAGCGCTGGGCCACACGCGTCGTGCGGGCGATCTCCGCGAGGGAGACACCTCGGCGCTGACGCAGCCCCCGGAGATAGGTCCCGACGGACGACATTTCTGTCGTCGTCGAGTCTAGCCTATCGCTCAGGGCTTTTCATACCGCCGGGCTGGCGGCCGCGACGGCGGCGGCGAGATTGACGGAGACGAGCTTGGAGAGACCCGGCTCCTCCATGGTCACGCCGTAGAGGATGTCGGCGGCCTCCATCGTCTTGCGGTTGTGCGTGATCACCAGGAATTGCGTCTGGCTCGTCAGCTCGCGCAGCACGCGCAGAAAGCGGTGGATGTTGGCGTCGTCCAAGGGCGCATCCACCTCGTCAAGCACGCAGAACGGGCTCGGCCGGAAGTAGAAGATGGCGAACAGCAGCGCGAGGCCGGTCAGCGCCCGCTCGCCGCCCGACATCAGCGACACGGCCTGCAGGCGCTTGCCGCGTGGCTGGGCCATCAGCTCCACGCCGGTGTCGAGCGGATCGCCGCCCTCCTCGGCCTCGACCAGGCGGAGCTCGGCGCGGCCGCCCTCGAACAGCCGCTGGAAGATTGCGCCGAAGTGGCGGTTGATCTCGTCGAAGGCCTGCGTGAAGCGCTCCTGCGCCGTGCGGGTCATCCCGCGCAGCGCCTTCTCGAGGTCCTTGATGGAGCCGGTGAGGTCGTCGTGCTGGGTCTTGAGGAAGGTCAGCCGCTCGTCCAGCTCGCGGTACTCCTCGTCGGCCACGAGGTTGACGGGGCCGATGGCCTCCAGCCGCTGGTCCAGCTCGCCGAGGCGCTCTCGCACCGCGGGAAAGTCGCGCGCAGGGTCGTGCTGGGACAGCAACGTCGCCGTGTCCACGCCGTAAGTGCGGTAGGCCTCCTGGGCCAGCTCCTCGCGGCGCACGCGCCCCTCGGTGGCCTTGAGCTCGACGTCGTGAATGGAGGCGACCATCCGGCTGAGCTGCTGCTGCATCGCGCGGGTGTCCTCCTCGATCGCGCGCAGCTCCTCGGCCAGGCCCTGGTGGTGCTCGCCCGCCCGCCGAGCCTCCTCCTCGCTCCGGTCGCGCTCGAGGGCGACGTCGCGCGCCGCGGTGTCGGTGCGCTCGCGCTCGGCCGCCAGCGACGTCCGTCGCTCGCCGAGCTGCGCCTGCCGCTGCCGGGCCTGCTCGATGCGCGTCGTGAAGTCCGTCTCCATCTCGTCCAGGCGACCGAGCTCGCGCCGCAAGGCTTCCGCCCGCTCGGCGGCGCCGGCCAGCTCAACGCGGGCGGTGGTGAGCCGGGTCACCAGCGCCGTCTCGGACTCCTGCGACGTCTCGATGGCCGCGCGCAGCGTGGCCATCGTCGCTTCGTGCCGACTCTCCGCCTCGCGGGCCGTCTCGACGTGCTGGCTGAGCCGCGCCAGCAAGCCGTCGGTCTCCGTCGCCTCGCCCGCCACCTGCCGTGACTCGGCGCTGAGCGTCTCCACGTGGCGATGGACCCGCTCGTGCTCGCGCACCGACTGCTCGAGGTCCTTCTCGCTCGCCAGACGCTCGGCCTGCCGCGCCTGCACGGACTGCTCGAGCCCGGCGAGACGCGCACGCAGCGTGGCGACCTCGGCGGCGAGCGAGGCCGCGATGCCCTGCTCGGCATCGACCATCTCGCCCAGGCGGCGCACCTCGTCGTCGAGCTCGCGGAGCTGGCGCTTGCGCGTCAGCAGAGACTGCGGTGCGGCGGCGCTGTCGGCGCCGCCTCGCAGCCGGCCCGTCGGCGACAGCACCTCGCCCGTGGGCGTGACGTACGTCGCCACCACCCCGTTGCGACGCCACAGCGCCTCGGCCTGGTCGAGATGCTCCACGACCGCCACCTGGCCGAGCAAATGCTGCACGAGCTTGCCCGCGCGCCCGCCGATGTGGTTCGCCACCCAGCGCAGGCTGCTGCCGTTCGGATGGTCGGCGTGCCGGCCGTTGCCGTCGGTCAGTCGCTCCAGCGGCAGGAACGTCGCCGAGCCGCTACCGCACTCCTGCAGCCACGTCACCGCGGCGCGCGCGTGCTCGAAGCGCTCGACCACGACCCACTGCAGGCGCTCGCCCAGCACCGCCTCCACGGCCCGCTCCAGGCCCGGCTCGACCTCGAGGAGATCGGCGACCGTGCCGACGACGCCCGTCAGCGCGGGCGTGCCCCCATCGAAGACGGCCCGCACGCCGGCGCCGTAGCCCTCGCGGGCCATCTCCAGCTCGCGCAGGGCGTCGCGGCTCGAGCTGCGCGCCGCCAGATCCAGGCGGGCCTGGGCCAGCGCCTGCTCGGAGTCCGTCAGTCGCGCCGTGCGATCGGCGAGCGTCTGGGCCAGACGCTCGCGTTCGGCGGCCAGCGACGACAGCTCGGA
This sequence comes from Candidatus Rokuibacteriota bacterium, assembly GCA_003220265.1. Classification (GTDB taxonomy): domain Bacteria; phylum Methylomirabilota; class Methylomirabilia; order Rokubacteriales; family CSP1-6; genus AR5. Next base: position 82,427 of record QHRW01000113.1, read on the forward strand.
CACGGCCCGATCGCGCGCCGACTCCAGCGTGGCGCGCTGCCCGGTCAGCCGCTCGGCCTCGGCCTGCGCGGCCGCCAATTCCTGGGCGAGGCGCTCGGCGCGCCGGCCCAGCTGGGCCTGCCGCTCACGCAGCTCACCCGCCTGGCGCATGAGGTCCACGCGCTCGCCGGCCACGCGCACCTGCTCCAGCCGCAGCGCCTCCAGCCGGTCGCGCTCGCCGGCAAGCCCGCCGCGGTGACGCTCCACGTCGGCCTCGAGCGTTGCCACGGTGGCGCCGCGCTCGGCGCCGAGCCGCTCGGCCTCGGCCAGCGCAGCGCGAGCCACCTCGCGCTCGCCGACGATCGCGCCGAGGCGCTCCGTCGTCGCCCGGATTTCCTCCTCGAGCCGCGCCGCCTCCTCGCCGAGCTCCTGGAGCTGGACACCCATCTGCTCGCGACGCTCGAGCAGCCGCTCCAACTCGCCCTGGATCTTCTGGACCGACTGCCGCAGATCGCCGAGCGTGTGCTCGCTGCTCTGGAGCAGGGCGCGCTGGCGCGCCTCGCGGGCGGCCAGGCCGCTGAGCTGGGCACGCACGCCCTGCTCGCCGTCGCGGAGCTGCGTCAGCTCCTGCGCGAAGGCCTCGGCCTGGGCCGTGAGGCCGGCGAAGTCGGCGGCCACCAGCGACAGGGCCAGCTCGCGCCGCTCGCCCTGCAGCGCCTTGTACTGCTGCGCTTTCTTGGCCTGGCGCTCGAGCGAGCCGAGCTGGCGCTTGACCTCGTCCATCACGTCGCGCACGCGCACGAGGTTCTGGCGGGCGGCGTCGAGCTTGCCCTGCGTCTCGCTGCGCTGCTGCTTGTAGCGCGCGATCCCGGCCGCTTCCTCGATGAAGACGCGCCGCTCGTGCGGCTTGGCCGTGAGGACGTGGTTGAGCTTGTCCTGGTCCATCACCGAGTAGGCGCGCGGGTTGGCGCCGGTGCCGGCGAAGAGGTCCAGGATGTCGCGCAGGCGGCTGGGCTGCTTGTTGAGGAGGTACTCGCTCTCCCCGGTGCGATAGAGCCGGCGGGCGACGCCGATCTCGCTCCACGGTACCGACAGCGTGCCGTCGTTGGAGAACATCAGCTCGACCTCGGCGAGGCCGAGGCCCTTGCGGGTCCCCGTGCCCTGGAAGATGAGGTCTTCCATCTTCTGGCCGCGCAGCGATTTCGCGCTCTGCTCGCCGAGCGCCCAGCGCACGGCCTCGCCACAATTACTCTTCCCGCAGCCGTTGGGGCCCACGATCCCGGTGATGCCGGGCATGATCTTGATGACGGTCTTCTCGCCGAACGACTTGAAGCCGTGCAGGGTGATGGCTTCTAGACGCATGCGCGATCTTTACACGAGGCCTTGAGAAAGCCCAAGGGAAAACCACCAGCCGTGGGGGCCGGGGACCCCCTGCCCCCCAGATGTCGAGAGGCGGGACCGGGGCGCTCGCTACTTCTTGAAGAGGTTCCCGAAGCTGCGCCGCGCGTCGTCGGGACGCACGGCGCCGCCGGAGGTATCGCGCTCCACGGTGACCATCAGCGAGAACGCCGTGCACTCGTTGCGCGCGCGCTTGTCGGCGATGCGCTCGACGATCGGCTGCACGCACTCGAAGCGCCGCGCCGGATCGAAGTGCGCGCACTGGCGACAGGCGTGGAGCTCGGCGCGGCAATGCGGGCATTGTGCGAGCGAGTCGGCGGTGATCGGTAGCACGGCGCCGCACTCCGCGCAGCGCGAGGTCGGCTTGTTCTTGAGGATGCCGAACGTTCCGCCGCCGCCGGCCGGTGGCCGCGGCGGCTCCCGCCGGTCGGGCGCCCCGCTCGGTCCACCGCCGCGGTAATCCTTCTGTCGATACTTGCGGTCAGTCATAGTTGGGGGCCCGAAATGGCCCCCAAACCCCCAGTCGCTCGGCGGCGCCTCGGCGGAGCCATGGCGCCCCTCGTCAACGCTCAAGCCCCGTGGCAGCGCTTGAACTTCTTGCCCGAGCCGCAGTAGCACGGATCGTTTCGGCCGATCTTCTGACCGGTCGGCGTGCGCGAGGTCGGGCGCGGCGCGGCGGCGGTCGCTGCCGGGGCCGGGGCGATGCCGCGGCCATCGTCCGGCATCTCGCCGCGTCCTTCGCGCGTGTTCGCCCACGCGGTCATCACGGGCATCTCGATGGGCGCGTCGCGCAGGACCTGCACCTTGAAGAGGCGCTCGACGACGGCGGCCTTCGTCCGCTCCACCATGTCCTGGAAGAGGTCGAAGGCCTCCTTCTTGTACTCGGTGAGCGGATCGCGCTGCCCGTAGCCGCGCAGGCCGATGCCTTCCTTCAGATGGTCGATCGAGAGCAGGTGGTCCTTCCACTGCGTGTCGATGACGATGAGCATCTCGTGACGCTCGAGCGCGCGCAGCAGGTCGGTGCCCAGCTCGCGCTCGCGCTCCACGTAGCGCGCCTTCACGGCGCCCAGCACCAGCTCGTCGAGGCCGGCGCGCCCGCCCACTTCCTCGAAGCGCGCGGCCGGGATCCGCACGTCGAACTGCCGGGTCACCGTCTCGCCGAGGGCGGCGAAGTCCCACTCCTCGGGATGGCTGCTCTCCGGCGCGAAGGCATCGAGCGTGCCCGCGACCATGTCCTCCGTCCACTCCTGGATGGTGTCGGCCTGGCTCTCGCCGTCGAGGATCTGCCGGCGCATGCCGTAGATGATCTCGCGCTGCTTGTTCATGACGTCGTCGTACTCGAGCAAGTGCTTGCGGATCTCGAAGTTGTGCGTCTCCACCCGCTTCTGGGCGGTGCCGATGGCGCGCGTCACCAGCTTGTGCTCGATCGGCTCGCCCTCTTCCATGCCGAGCCGGTCCATGATGGTCTGGATGCGCTGGGAGCCGAAGATGCGCAGCAGGTCGTCCTCGAGCGAGAGATAGAAGCGCGCGGAGCCGGGATCGCCCTGGCGGCCGGAGCGGCCGCGGAGCTGGTTGTCGATGCGCCGTGACTCGTGGCGCTCGGTGCCCACGATGTGCAGGCCGCCCTTCTCGACGACACGCTGGTGCTCGGGCTCGGTGATCTTGCGCGCCTCGGCCACCGCCCCCGCCCGCGCGTCCGGCGCGGCGGTGGCCGGGTCGAGCCCCTTCTTCCGCAAGATCTCCTTCGAGAGGAAGTCCGGGTTGCCGCCGAGCAGGATGTCGGTGCCGCGGCCGGCCATGTTGGTGGCGATGGTCACCGCGCCCTCGCGCCCGGCCTGGGCGACGATCTCGGCCTCGCGCTCGTGGTACTTGGCGTTGAGCACCTCGTGGCGGATGCCGCGCTTCTTGAGCAGCGCCGACACGCGCTCGGACTTCTCGATGGAGACGGTGCCGACGAGGATGGGCTGGCCCTGCTCGTGGCGCGCCTTGATGTCGTCCACGACCGCGTTGAACTTCTCGCGCTCGGTCTTGTAGACGACGTCGGGCTGGTTGACCCGGTTCAGCACGCGGTTGGTGGGGATCACCGTGACGTCGAGCTTGTAGATCTTGGCGAACTCCTCGGCCTCGGTCTCGGCGGTGCCGGTCATGCCGGCCAGCTTGTCGTACATCCGGAAGTAGTTCTGGAAGGTGATGGTGGCCAGCGTCTGGTTCTCGCGCTCGATGCGCACGCCTTCCTTGGCCTCGACCGCCTGGTGCAGGCCGTCCGACCACCGGCGGCCGGGCATCAGCCTCCCGGTGAACTCGTCGACGATGATGACCTCGCCGTCCTTCACCATGTAGTCGACGTCCTTGCGGAAGAGCGCGTGGGCGCGCAGGCCCTGCTGGATGTGGTGCAGGTCGTCGATGTGCTGCGGGTCGTAGAGGTTCTCGATGCCCAGCAGCCGCTCGCACGACTGCACGCCCTGCTCGGTCAGCGACACCGTGCGCGACTTCTCGTCCACGATGTAGTCGCCGGCCTTCTGCTCCTCGATCTCCGACAGCTTGCCCTCGACGATCGTGGCCGCGCGCTTCAGCTTCGGGATGATCCGGTCGATCTTGAAGTAGAGCTCGGTCGACTCCTCGGCCGGCCCCGAGATGATCAGCGGCGTGCGCGCCTCGTCGATGAGGATCGAGTCGACCTCGTCCACGATGGCGTAGTGCAGCTTGCGCTGCACCAGCTCGTCCAGCGAGAAGCGCATGTTGTCGCGCAGGTAGTCGAAGCCGAACTCGTTGTTGGTCCCGTAGGTGATGTCGGCCGCGTACGCCTCGCGGCGGCCGATCGGCTTGAGCGCCGTCATCCGGATGTCGGAGGTCACGAAGGCCGGGTCGTACTGGAAGGACGCCTCGTGCTGGATGACGCCGACGGTGAGCCCGAGCGCGTGGTAGAGCGGCCCCATCCACTGCGCGTCGCGCTTGGCCAGGTAGTCGTTGACCGTGACGATGTGGACGCCCTTGCCGGTGAGGGCATTGAGGTACGCGGGCAGCGTGGCCACCAGCGTCTTGCCCTCGCCGGTGGCCATCTCGGCGATCTTGCCCTCGTGCAGCACCATGCCGCCGATGAGCTGGACGTCGAAGTGGCGCATCGACAGCGTGCGGCGCGCCGCCTCGCGGCAGACCGCGAAGGCCTCGACCAGGACGTCGTCGACGTCCGCGCCGTCGGCCACGCGCTTGCGCAGCTCGTCGGTCTTGGCGGCGAGGCCGGCGTCGTCCAGGCGCTGCATCTCGGGCTCGAGCGCGTTGATCTGCTGAACGACGGGCATCATGCGCTTGACGTCGCGCTCGTGCTTGGTGCCGAAGACGGCGCGGAGAATGACGGAAATCATGATCTAGCGCCCATTATACAGGCCGGTTTCACCACGCCCTCTCATCTGCGCGCGTCGGAGCGCCGGCCTCAGCGCCGCCCGCGCCGGGCCGCGAGCAAATCGCGGGCGTGCTGCCGGGCGGCGGTGGTCGTCGTGGCGCCACCCAGCATCCGCGCGATCTCTTCCACCCGCTCGTCGCCGGCCAGCGGCGCCACGGCGACGCGCGTGCGCCCGGCGCGCACGCTCTTGGTGACGTGCAGGTGGTGGTCGGCCGCGGCGGCGATCGGCGCCAGGTGCGTCACGCAGAGCACCTGGCGGCCGTCGGCGGCGGCGGCCAGCGTCTGGGCCACGACCGAGGCGACGCGGCCGCCGATCCCGGCATCGACCTCGTCGAAGATGAGGATCGGCATCCGGTCGGCGCGGGCCAGCACGGACTTCAGGGCCAGCATCGTGCGCGACAGCTCGCCGCCGGAGGCGACACGACCCAGCGGCTTGACCTCCTCACCGGGGTTCGTGGACAGCCGCAGCTCGACGCGGTCGACTCCGCGCAGTCCCGGCTCCGGCAGCCGCTCCAGCGCCACCTCGAACTGCGCCCGCTCCATGCCGAGGGCGCGCAGCGCGCGCTCGACCTGCGTCGCGAGCTTCGCCGCGGCCGCGCGGCGGCGCTCGGAGAGCGCGCCGGCGGCCGCGCTCAGCTCGGCGGCCAGCTCGCCGAGGACGCGCTCCTGCGCCGCCATCAGCTCCTCGTGACGCTCGAGCAGCTCGAGCTCACGCGCCGCCTCGCCGCGAAACGCCAGCATGGCCGTCTCGCTGTCGCCGTACTTCCGTTTGAGGCGCGTGAGCGCGTCGAGCCGCTCGTGGACGGCGTCCAGCCGGCCGGGCTCGGCGCCGACACGGTCGCGCAGCCGCCGCACCGCGGCCAGCGCCTCCTCGATCTGGAGTTGCGCGGCCTCGATCGCCTCGCCCGGCGCCGTGAACTCGGCGTCCAGCCGGCCGAGGTCGAGGATGATCTTCAGCGTGCGCGCGAGGCGTTCGCTGGCCGATTGCGGTGCGTCGTTCAGCAGCGCGGCGGCCTCGGCGAGGCCCATGAGGAAGCGCTCGGCGTGCTGCAGCCGCCGCGCCTCGCCGCGCAGCTCGTCTTCCTCGCCCTCGCGCAGGCGGGCCGCATCCAGCTCGCTCACCTGGAATCGCAGCAGGTCCTCGCGCTGCGCGCGATCGCGGTCCGCCGTGCGCGTGCGCTCGGCCTCGTCGCGCGCGGCCCGGTACTTGGCGTGGAGCGCGCCGATCTGGGCGCACGCCTCCTCGACGTCGGCGAAGCGATCGAGCAGCTCGAGCTGGCGCGCGGACTCGAGCAGTCGCTGGTGCTCGTGCTGGCCGTGCACCTCGAGCAGCACGTCGCCCACGCGCTCGAGCAGCCCCACCGTGACCGCGGCATCGTTGACGAACGCGCGATGCCGCCCCGAGCGCGCCAGCTCACGCCGCACGACGATCTCGCCGTTGTCGTCGGCGGCCAGACCCGCCTCCTCGAGCACCGCGCGAGCAGCCGGGACACCGTCCACGGCGAAGACCGCCTCCACCGTGGCCGTCTCCGCCTCGGCGCGAATCACATCCGTCTGCGCCCGCCCGCCCCGCACGAGCACGATCGCATCGATCAGGATGGACTTCCCCGCCCCCGTCTCCCCCGTGAGCACATTGAGCCCGGAATCGAACGAGATGCCGACCGACTCGACCACCGCAAAATTCTTCAGCCGAAGCTCCCGCAGCATCGCCCCGATGCTAGGTCACTCCCCCGCCCCGCTCAAGAAGTATCACCACCGATACGCCCGTTCGAGCGCGCTCAAGCCAGCGAGATCCTCCGCGACCGTCCGCTTTCGATCCGATCAGCCGCCGCTTTCGAGCGCCGGCTTTGCCGGCGCAATCGATGGTCTGGGGGGAGGCAGGGAGGAGCGCGCCGTCAGGCGCGCGACGACCGCCGGAAGGGGGGCAAAGCCCCCCTCCGGGCTACCGCTCGCCCCACTTCAGCTTGGTGCGGAGGACAGAGAAGAAGTCCTTCGACGGGAAACGCACGAGGCGAATGCGCGCGTCGGCCTTCTGCACCTCGACCACGTCGCCCCCGCGCAAGGGCACGCCGACCTGGCCGTCCATCGTCAGCATGACCTCCTGCTCCACCAGCAGCGCCACGTCCACCCGCTGCGCTCCCGGCACCACGATCGGCCGGTTGCTGAGCGTGTGAGGCGCGATCGGCGTGAGCACCACCGCGTCCATCGTCGGGAACAGGATGGGGCCGCCGGCCGAGAGGTTGTAGGCCGTGGACCCGGTCGGCGTAGAGATGATGAGGCCGTCGGCGCGATAGCTGATGGCGTGGCGGCCGCCCACCGACACGGAGAGGTCGATGATCCGGCTCATCGCCGACTTGGTGATGACGACGTCGTTGAGCGCGATGTAGTCGCCCACGCCCTGCGCGCCGCGCACGAGGCGCGCGCCGAGCATCATCCGCTCCTCGACCTCCATGCCGCCGGCCAGCAGCGTGTCCAGCGCGGGCAGCATCTCGTCGAGCGTGGTGGCGGTGAGGAAGCCGAGGCCGCCCAGGTTGACGCCGAGGATCGGCACGCCCAGATCGCCGACGGCGCGCGCCATCGAGAGAAGCGTGCCGTCGCCGCCCAGCACGATGAGGAGATCGACCTGGCCGGGGAGATCGCTCTTACCTGCGGCGGGAACCGTGGCCGCCGGCACGAGGCCGGCGGTCTCCTTTTCCAGGACGACGCTCACGCCACGGCCGCCGAACCAGTCCAGCAGCTTGAGGATGACCGACTGCGCCTGCGCCGCGTCGGGCTTGGCGACCAGCCCGACACGTGTCACCCGACGGCCTCCACCACGCTGCGCTCGATGAGGCTCTCGAGATTCGCGGCGGTCTTGCCGTGGGCAGCGAAGTGCAGGAAGAACTCGCGATTGCCCTTCGGCCCTCGCAGCGGCGAGGCGGTCACGCCGAGGACGTGCCAGCCGCGGATCACGGCGTAGCGGGCGAGACGCTGGACGGCCGCGCGATGCAGGGCCGGGTCGCGCACGACGCCCCCCTTGCCGACGTGCTCGCGGCCGACCTCGAACTGCGGCTTCACCAGGGCCACGATCTCGCTGCGTGGCGCCAGCACGCCGAACACGGCGGGCAGCACCTTCTCGAGCGAGATGAACGCGACGTCGATCACGGCCAGCGACGGCTGCTCGTCGAACACGCGCGGGTCGAGGGCGCGGGCGTTGGTCTGCTCCATCACGACGACGCGCGGATCCTTGCGGAGCTTCTGGTCGAGCTGGTTGGTCCCGACGTCCACCGCGAAGACACGGGTGGCGCCGCGCTGCAGCAGGCAGTCGGTGAAGCCGCCGGTCGACGACCCGACGTCGATGCAGACACGCCCCTTCACGGCGAGCGCGAAGTGATCGAGGGCGTGCACGAGCTTCTCGCCGCCGCGGCTGACGTAGGGCGAGCGGCCGCGCAGCTCGATGTCGGCGTCGGTCGGGATCAGCGACCCCGCCTTGTCCACGCGCTGGCCGTCGATCAGCACCTCGCCGGCCAGGATCAGGCGGGCCGCCTTCTCACGGCTGTCCACCAATCCCTTGTCCACCAGCAGCTTGTCGAGTCGAACCCGTGACGCCATGGCGCTAATTATAAGCGCCCGCTTCGCCGGGGCCGGAAGAGAAAGAGCAGCAGCATGCCCGCCAGGAACCCTCCGATGTGAGCGAACCACGCGACGCCTCCGCTTTCTCCGCGCCCCAGGGAGTGGGCACTGAAGGTGATGAAGCCGTTCAGGAGCTGCACGACGATCCAGAAGCCCAGCACGATCATGGCGGGGATATGCACGAACTTGATGAAGAAGCCGATGATCAACAGGGTGAGCACCCGGGCGTAGGGGAAGAGCAGCAGGTAGGCGCCCAGCACGCCGGAGATGGCGCCGCTGGCGCCCACCATCGGCACCCGGGACTCCGAGTTGAGCATCACCTGGGCCACGGCGGCCGCCACGCCGGACGCCAGATAGAAGAGGAAGAAGCGGCCGTGGCCCAGCGTGTCCTCGACGTTGTCGCCGAAGATCCACAGGTAGAGCATGTTGCCGCCGATGTGGAAGAGGCCGCCGTGCATGAACATCGAGGTGAAGATCGTCAGCACCGGGCTGGGAAAGTCGCCGGGCGCCGCGCAGCTCCCCGCCAGGCGGCAGGGCACGAGGCCGAACTCCATGATGAAGCCCTCGGCGGCGCCGGCGCCGGGCCCGCGTGTGTCGAGGCCGAGCGAGGCCTGATAGAAGAACGCCAGCACGTTGAGTGCGATCAGCAGGAGCGTGATCACGGGGACCGAGCGGTTGGGGACGTCGTCCTTCAGCGGGATCATCGCGGAGCGCTCCGGGGCGGCTGGAGCACGATGACCGTCGGCCGCGTGAGGTAGCGCTGGGCGACGCGGGCGATGTCGGCAGGCGTGACGGCCTCCACCGCCCGCGCGTAGCGCTCCGGGAAATCCCAGCCGGCACCGATCACCTCGAAGAACGCCATGTACCAGGCGTGCCGCGTGCTGGTCCGGCGATCCATCGCCAGGTTGCCGAGCAGGTACGCCTTCGCGCGCGCCAGCTCGCCCTCGGTGACCGGCTCGCCACGCATGCGCTCGATCTCTGCCAGCATGCCCGCCTCGGCCGCCTCGGCGTTGGGCGGGGCGGTGCCGAGATAGCTCACCAGGAACGACCGGCCGGTGCGAAACGAGCCGAGCATGCCCACGGAGTACGCCAGGCCGCGCTGCTCGCGAAGCTCGCGAAAGAGCCGGCCCGACATCCCGCCGCCCAGCACGGTGCCGAGTACGCGGGCGGCCGCGTAATCGGGCTCCAGCAGCGCGGGACCCAGGTAGCCCACGAGCACCTGCGCCTGTTGCACCGGCCGCTCGACCAGCCGGCGGCCGCCGCGCGGGGTCGCCCCGGCGGGGCTCACGCGCGCCGCGGCGGGCGGCGCGGGCAGGTCGCGAAACAGCCGCTCGGCCACGCGCATGACGCGCGCGGCCGGCACGTTGCCGCTGACCGCGAGCACCATGCGATCGGCACGGTAGATGGAGGTGTAGTGCTCGCGCAGCATCTCGCGCGAGGTCCGCTCGACGCTCTCGCGCCGGCCCACGCTCGGCCACGAATACGGATGGGGGCCGTACAGGTCGTTGAGCACCGAGTCGAAGGCGCGCTGGAACGGCGTGTCACCGCGCGTCTGGATGGCGCTCAGGATCAAGCGCCGCTCGCGCTCGATCTCCTCCGCCGGCAGCGTCGGCCGCAGCGCGACCTCGGCCACGAGCCGGAGCATCGGCTCCCAGTTGCGCGCCAGCGCCGTGCCGTGCACGTCGCCGTACTCGACGTCGCCCGCCGCGTCCAGCGAGCCCCCGAGGTCGTCGATGGCCTCGGTGAGCCCAAGCGCCGTGTAGCGCTGGGTGCCGCGCAGCATCACGCGCTGCAGGAAATTCGTGATCCCGGCCGTGTCCGCGGTCTCGAACAGCGAGCCGGCCCGCACGTGGAGCGCGGCGGCCATCACCCCGAGCGTGACGTCCTCGCGCACGACGACGGTGAGGCCATTCGGCAGAACGTGGCGAGTGACCGGCGGCGGCGCGGCCGCCTCCGCGACGGCTGCGCTGGCGGCGAGCGCCAGCGCGAGCAGCAGGCGGCTCATGGCCGCTGCGGCAGGAGCGCCACGCGCACGTACCGCTCGAGGTTGAGATAACGGCGGGCCACCGCCTGCACCTGGGCGGCGTTCACCGAGCGCACGCGATCGAGGTAGAGCAGCTCTTCCTCCAGTCGCCAGATCGTCTCGGCCTGCCCGTAGGCGCGCGCCCGTCCCTCGGCCGTCTCCATGGAGAACTCGTGCTCGACCTCGGCCGCCGTGATGGCGCGCTTGAGCTCGGCCGTCGTCACGCCGCCGTCACGCACGCGACGGATCTCGGCGAGCACCTCGGCTTCGGCGCGCTCCAGGTTCTGCGGCTCCAGCTGCGCGGCGATCGTCACGAGGCCCGCGCCCTCGAGCGCGCTGAGCCCACTGGTGATCGCGCTCACCAGTCCCTGACGCTCGCGCAGGGAGGCGACCAGGCGCGAGGCCTTGCTGCGCCCGAGGATCGACATCAGCAGGTCGAGCGCGGGCGTGTCGGCGTGATCGAGGCGGGGCGCCTGCCAGGCAAGCCCGAGGTGCGCCTGCGCGGTCGGGCGGCTCCGCTCGAGCCGCGCGCGACGCGGCGGCGGCGGCGGTGTCGTCGGCAGCCGCTTGGTGCCGCCGCGCGGCAGCGCGCCGAGCGTCGCGCGCGCCACGCGCAGGATCTCCTCGGGCTGCACGGCGCCGACGACGACGAGGGCGAACATCTCCGGCATGTAGTGACGCTGGTAGAAGCTGACGAGCGTCTCGCGGGTGAGGCCCGTGATCACCTCGGAGGTACCGATGACCGGCCGTCCGTAGGGATGGCCCTCGAACGCGCTGCTGAAGAGCTCACGGACGAGGAAGCGGCGTGGGTTGTCCTCGTTGAGCCGCATCTCCTCGAGCACCACCTGCTTCTCCGCCTCGAGCAGGCTCGCCTCCAGGCTCGCGTTGACCCCGACGTCGACCAGCATGGCGATGCCGGCCTCGGCCTGCCGCGCCGGCAGCACCGTGTGATAGAAGGTGTAGTCCCACGACGTGCCCGCGTTGATGCGCCCGCCGACGCCCTCGACCTCGCGCTCGACGAATCCCACCGGCCGCGTCGGCGTGCCCTTGAAGAGCATGTGCTCGAGATAGTGCGCGAGCCCGAGCTCGCTGGCAGTCTCGTCGCGCGCGCCGGCCTGCACCCAGAGCTGCAAGGCAACGACGTCACTGGCCCGATGCTCTTCGATGATGACCGGCACGCCGTTCGGCAGGAGATATCGGGCGGGGCCGGCGACCGGCGCCGGCGCGCGTGCCCCGGACCGCGCCAGGCCGCATCCGCCCCACACGAGCATCAGAACGAGCGCCAGACCGATCCGCGCGAGCAGGGACATAAGGCCTTGAAAGGCTATCACACGGATGCGGACGTGAACCCGTTCTGACCGCCGACCCGTAGCCCGGACGAGAGTATGACGGACTCCGGACAAAAGGTACGACGGCCCGCCCGGCAAAATGCCGTACCCCCCGCGGTCCGATGGCCGGGCACATCGTCCAGAGGGATGCAATCTGGGGTCGGAAGTAGCTGATTTTTCACTGGTTGTGCGGTACGGAGGCGCTGGCATTTGCATTGCCTTTATCCCTCCGCGAGTTCCAGGATGGCGGCTAATGGGAGCCGCCGAGACGCCAACCAACACGTAGCAGGAAAAGGACAGGCACCCGATGAAGAGACTGTTTGCAACCCTCATGAGCGTGGCCGTGCTGGCTGCCTTCACGCCGGTGAGCGAGGCCCAGACCTCGTGCCCGGCCGAAGTCTCCAAGGCCAAGGAGATGCTCGCCAAGCGAGGCGCCGTGGCCAGGGGCCAGGACACTCAGGCGCCGCGGTCGCTCGCCGGTGCGCGCGCGACGGATAGCTCGCAGTCGCCTCGCACGAAGGTCGGGGAGGCCCCGCGTGGCCAGGATACCCAGGCCCCGCGCGGTCAGGATGCGCAGGCCCCGCGCGGTCAGGATGCGCAGGCTCCGCGTGGTCAGGATTCTCAGGCTCCGCGCTCGCTCGCGGGCGCGCGTGGCGCCGACCAGGCTCCGCGCGGCCAGGATGCCCAGGCTCCGCGCGGTCAGGACTCTCAGGCCCCGCGTGGTCAGGATGCTCAGGCGCCGCGTGGCCAGGACTCTCAGGCCCCGCGTGGTCAGGATTCTCAGGCCCCGCGCGGTCAGGATGCTCAGGCCCCGCGTAGCGGCAAGAGCATGGAGGCCCCGCGCGGTCAGGACACTCAGGCGCCGCGCGGTCAGGATGCTCAGGCGCCGCGTAGCGGCAAGAACACGGAAGCTCCGCGTGGCCAGGATGCTCAGGCCCCGCGTGGTCAGGACAGTCAGGCTCCGCGCGGCCAGGATGCTCAGGCCCCGCGCAGCGGCAAGAACACGGAAGCTCCGCGTGGCCAGGATGCCCAGGCCCCGCGCGGTCAGGATGCTCAGGCGCCGCGTGGTCAGGATGCTCAGGCCCCGCGTGGTCAGGATTCTCAGGCTCCTCGCGGTGGTGACAGTTCGGCGGCCCGGATCTCCGGTGGCAGCACGCCTTCTTCGAGCAAGGCGACGGCCCTCATCAAGGAGGCCGAGGCTGCGTGCAAGGCTGGTGACATGGGCACGGCGAAGGCGAAGGCCGAAGCCGCGATGGCCGAGCTGAAGTAAGTCCGTCCCGTTCGGTCGTAACCGAGAGGCTCCAGGGGCACCCCCCTGGAGCCTTTCGTGCTTCGGCGCTAGAATCCTCGCGATGTGCCGCCCGCTCGTCACCCTCCTTGCGATCCTCCTGGGCCTCGCGGCTCATGCGGGCGCGCAGGACCTGACGCTCCAGGAGATCATCCTCCGCGCCAAGCCCGCCGTCGCCGTCGTCGTCGCCGAGGTCGGAGGTCAGGTGACGCTCCGTTGCGGCGGAGTGGAAAAGACGGTGTCGCCGGTGCCCTACCGGGAGAGCGGCAGCGGCTTCTTTCTCAGCCCCCGCGGCTGGCTCGTCACCAACGGCCACGTCGTCGTCGTCGCGCAGGAGCCGCCGCGCCGCTGGATGACCGCCCACCTCGTCGAGAAAGCCTTCCGCGCCGAGTGCCTGCCGGGCCTCCTCACGCGCCGGGGCCTCGCGCCCGGCGAGCGGCCGGAGGTCGAGGACGGACTGGTGCGCGAGGCCGTCGCCGCCACGCCCGCGGACCGCGTGACGCTGGAGCCGACGGTGTCGGTGATCCTGCAGAACGGCGCGCGCCTGGCCGCCAGGATCGCCAAGTACAGCGCGCCGGCCCGGGGCGAGGGAATGTCCGGCCGCGATCTGGCCCTGCTGCGCGTCGAAGCCTCCGACATGCCGACGCTGGCCCTCGGCGATTCCGGAGCCGTCAAGATCGGCGACAAGATCTCGGTCATCGGCTTCCCCACGGTCGTCATGACGCACGAGCTGCTGAGCGCCACCGCTAAGGCCCAGGCCTCCGTCACGCACGGCTCCGTGTCGAGCTTCAAGCAGGACCGCGCCAACCAGCCCGTCATCCAGACCGACGCGGCCGCCGAGGCCGGCACCAGCGGCGGCCCCGCGTTGAACGCCGACGGCGCCGTGGTGGGCGTGATGACGTTCGTTACGCAGGGCGACGGCGGCGCCGTGCAGGGCTTCAACTTCGTCATCCCCTCGGCGGCGGTCCGCGACTTCCTCTCGGGCACCACGGTCGCGCTGGACGAGACCAGCCGCTTCAACGCGGCCTGGCACGCCGGGCTCGCCGACTTCTTCTCCGGCAGTTACTCGCGCGCCGCCAGGCCGCTGGCGGAAGCCAATCGCTTGCTGCCGGAGGTGCCCGACGTGCTTCGGATCACCGCGGAGGCGATGGCGCGCGCGAAGACGCAGCCGCTGCTGCCGTGGGGACAGGTGGGCGGCGCGCTCGTGCTGGCGGGATTCGCCGGCTACGGCGTACTGCTGTGGCGTCGCCGACAGCGCAACCTGTTCCGCATCAGCCCGTCGGAGGTGGCGCGGCTGCTCGAGGGCACCGAGCCGCCGGCGATCCTGGACGTGCGCGAGACGACGGCGTACGAGCGCAGCCCCGTGCGGATCCCCCGCTCACTGCGCGTGACGCTCGGCGATCTCGACGACGGCGGCAAGCGCCCCGCCGTGGATCAGAAGCGACTCGTCGTCGCCTATTGCACCTGACCCGACGAATTGACCAGCGCCCGTGTGGCGCACCATCTGAAAGACCTGGGGTACAAGCAGGTCCGCATCCTCAAGGGCGGTCTCGCCTCGTGGGTCAACGCCGGCCTGCCGCTGGAGTCGAAGGCCTAGCGACTAGGCGTCACTGCGCGGTCGCCGCCCCGCGGTGAAGTGGAAGTGGACGTGATAGACCGCCTGCCCGCCCTCGGGGCCGGTGTTGACGCCCAGGCGGAAGCCCTTCTCGGCGTAACCCGTCGTCTCCGCGAGCCGGCGGGCAGCCAGCACGCAGCGGCCGAGCGTGTTCGCGTCGTCGTCGCGCGCGTCCATCAGCGAGGCGATGTGGCGCTTGGGCACGATGAGCAGGTGCACGGGAGCCTTCGGATAGATGTCCTTGAACGCCAGCACGGCGTCGTCCTCGTAGACGATGTCCGCCGGGCTCTGGCGCGCGACGATGCGGCAGAAGAGGCAATCGGTCACCGCAGGCCTCCGAGAGGCCTGTATAATACGGCGTTCGTCGAGACGCCCGACGGAGGAAGAAGAATCGCGATGGGCACCTGTCCCAAGTGCAAGCAGCGCATCCGCAAGAACGGCAACCACGTGAAGCTCGGCACCGTCTGGTATCACAAGATGTGCCCCGCCAAGGGGGCGACCAGCACCACTTAGAGGGACCGCCATGCCGCCACGACTCTGCATCGTCTCCGTGTACCGCCCTGACGTGTTCCAAGAGGCCGTCAACGCGCTCAGCCTCGGCCAGAACATCGAGGTCATCGTGGACCGGCGCATCGGCGACCGCCCTGTCCCGGGCCGAGATGAGTCAGCCAGCGAGCGGCGGCGCTACGACATCGAGGAAGAGCTGCGGATGGTCGGGTACGCGTTCGTCGACTGACGGCCTGGCGATCGGCGCAGCCAATTAAACCGGCAGGCCACTGACAATTCGTGTCACCTGACTGCCGATCGGCGTCAGGCCCTTCGTACTCTCGGGACTCCCCAACCAATCGAAAGATCGATCATTGTGGCGGATCGAGAGGTCTGGCATTCCCTCTGCAGAATCACCGGTCCAGAGGCAAGCGGTTCGAACATTCGCCCTGGAGGGACCTGTGATGATGCACTTCTTCTCTCGCCGTGGTCAGCGAGGCTTCACGCTGATCGAGCTTCTGATCGTCGTGGCGATCATCGGCATTCTCGCCGCGATCGCCGTGCCGCTCTACGCCAACGTTCAGGCGCGGGCGCGTATCGCGAAGGCCCAGGCCGACACGCGGGCCATCGCCTCGGCCGTCAGCATCTTCGCCGCGCACTGCGGCGCCCTGCCGCAGGCCAACAAGCCGCTGTCGCCCGCGCTGCTCGTGCAGCAGACGAACGCGCAGAACCAGGTGGGTGGTCCGTTCCTGAACGCGATGCCGACGCTGCCGGCCGGCTGGACGGGCAACGGCACGTCCTACCGCTACGACGCGGGCGCGACGGGCACGTTCCAGCTCTGCGCTTCCGGTGACTCGACGGCCGCCAACTCGAACGGCGGCGCGACCTGCCCCTGAGCACCTCTTCAGTCTGACCGCTACGCTCTCGGCGGCCGGCCTCCCGGCCGCCGGTTTCATTTCAGCGGCCGATCGCGCGCACCTTCAGGAAGGAGCCCACTCGGTTCTGCCGCGCTTGCGGCCGCCACCGCCGCGCGGTACGCTTCGAGGACCGAACACGACTCATGGCAGACTTCCCGCGTTGCGCATCATGCCGCGTAAGCATCGAGCCCGGCCAGAATGTTGTGTTTCGGCCTGACGGGCGCGTTCAGCACGACGTCTGCGCCGAAGTCATCTGCCCAGCGTGCGCGCGGCCGATCAAGCCGCACGAGCCGATCCGGCGCGACGGTGATGGGCTCGTGCATAGCAACTGCTGGCTGAGGCTGCAGCGGGGCCCAGGAAAGCCCGCCGTGAAGATCGCACCCGCCCCACCTGACGGGATCGTGCTCCTGATCCGCTCCAAGCTCGCCGCCGGGACTCTTCCGAGAGTCGATGCAGCCAAGCTCTGGGCTGGTCCCGGCCGGGGCGATGCGTGCGCCGGCTGCGACCAACCGATCACGCGCGCGGAGATCGAACATGAGGTCGACGTGCCAGCTCGCGGCGCGTTGCGCTTCCACCGGAACTGTCTCGGCATCTGGCAGGCTCAGGTTGCGCGCGACGGGCATGAGATCCGCGGCGGCAGCGCCGCCTCGCCCTGGACCTTGCTCTTCGATCTCGAGATCGCGCGCCGAGCAGCGAGTGATCGCGCCGCGCACCGCGAGCTACTCGCCGCGAGCGCTGAGTCGTGCGCGATGGCGGCCGAGGGCCGCGCACGCAGCGGGAGAGTACGAGCGAGAACGCGGGAGCTGCTGCGAGCCGGATAACCAGCGACTCGCCCAGTTGACGGAACCGCCGTTCTCGGCAACCCCCCCGCCGTCGCTCACCGGAAGTCGATGAAGGAGTTCAAGAAGGCAGTGTCGGGGGAGCTCGCGGCCGGGCCCGCGCTGCGGGGCCGCGGCCCCCTCGACGGTCACGAAATCCTCGACAAGCTAACGCAGCTCTCCTGGCTCAGCCTCGTTCGCGCCGACTATCCGTGAAAGTGCGGACCGGGTTCGCTGATCGGGCTGGCGCCGGTGATGCTGTCGGCGTCCGCCGGCCCGATGCTGTTGATGACCGATCGACTCCCGTCGTTCGTGAAGTCCACCTTCACGAGGTCGCCCTCCTTGAGATTGCCGAGCATCCGTGGGTCCGTGGCCCGAAACTCGGCGCCGTCGGTCAGGACGACCAGGTTCTGGGCGCGGTTTATGTAGCGGATCGCACCGATCTCTTGCCCGCCGTAGCCGCCACCGGGCCCGTCGGCCCTCGCGACCCCGGCGACGAGCGCCAGTCCCAGCGCGATTGTGAGCGTCAGTGTCCTGGGCGTGTCCATGAGCGCGTCCTCCATTCGAAAGCCGACCTCGCCGGGCAGCGCCCGGTTCGACGTACCGGCTCCATGGTTCCGGTGTACCGAACCGGCGTCGACGCCGCCGTTAAGAGTTCGACAAGAAGTGTGAACAAACCTTGCGAGGGCGTCAGCCGGGGAGGGACGGCGCGGTGAGCGCTGGCGCCAACGGCGCCGGTTTCGCTGCGGGCAGGCTGAGCTCGACGACGAGTCCGCCGTCCGGCGCGGAGCGACGCAGCTCTGTCGGCGTCAACTCGGCGGGTGACGGCGGCGGAACGCTCGAGTCCGACGACGCCGAGCGTCCCGCCGCGTCCCACTGCGTCCCACCGGCGGCTGATCGTGCGCTAAGTGCCGATCAGCGCGGTGGAGAATTGATGGTGGAGGGTAAGGGATTCGAACCCTCGACCTCGGCGTTGCGAACGCCGCGCTCTCCCAACTGAGCTAACCCCCCCGAACGCGAAGCGCTCGTATTCTACATGGCCGGCGCGGTCACGCCAACCGGCGACGGCTCACGAGGACTTGCCGCCGCCGGTGACGTGATTGAGCAGCGGGCCCAGCAAGTCCATCGGCAGCGGGAAGAACGTCGTCGTGTTCCGCTCCGAGGCGATCTCCCGCATGGTCTGCAGATACCGGAGCTGCACGGCGACCGGAAAGCGCATCAGCACCTCGGCGGCCTCGCCCAGCTTGGCGGCGGCCTGGAACTCGCCCTCGGCGTTGATGACCTTGGCCCGGCGCTCGCGCTCGGCCTCGGCCTGCTTGGACATGGCGCGCTGCATGTCCTGGGGCAGGTCGATCTGCTTGACCTCCACCGTGGAGACCTTCACGCCCCACGGCTCGGTGTGCTGGTCGATGATCCGCTGCAGCTGCTCGTTCACCTTGTCCCGCGCGGCCAGCAGGTCGTCGAGCTCCATCTGGCCCAGCACGCTGCGCAGCGTGGTCTGGGCGAGCTGCGAGGTGGCGTAGATGTAGTCCTCGACGGAGAGGAAGGCCTGGTCGGGATTGATCACGCGGAAGAAGATGACCGCGTTCACCTTGATCGAGACGTTGTCGCGCGTGATGACGTCCTGCGGCGGCACGTCCATGGCCAGCGTGCGCAGGCTGATGCGCTGGCGGATCTTGTCGATGAACGGCACCAGCACGACGAGGCCGGGGCCGTTGCCCTCCCCGCCCGGATTCAGCAGGGCCTTCGTGCGCCGGCCGAGGCGGAAGATGATCACGCGCTCGTACTCCGGCACGATCTTGATGAACGACGCGAACAGGAACAGGACCGCGAGCACGACGACCAGCGGCACCAGCCAGTCGGTGGCCATCAGGCGCCTCCCTCCCCAGCCTTCTCGACCGTGAGCGTCAACCCATTCACATCGACGATCCGCACGCGCGAGCCTTCCTCCACCGGCGTGCCCCGCGCCACGGCCCGCCAGAGCTCGCCCTGCACGAGCACCTGCCCTTCCGGCTGCAGTCGCTCCCGGGCGATGCCCGTCTGCCCGAGCAGCGCGGGCGCGCCGACCACCGAGCGCGAGGTCAGCGCGCGGACGCCGGCCGCCACCACGAAGAGGAAGACGCCGGCCGTGGCCGCCACGGTCGGCACGATCACCGCCCACGAGACGCGCAGGTCCAGCTCGGGCGCGTCGAACAGCATGATGGAGCCGAGCGCGAGGGCGACGATGCCGCCGATCGCCAGCACGCCATGGCTCACCACCTTGATCTCGGCGATGAGCAGCACGATGCCGAAGAGGATCAGCAGCAACCCGGCATAGTTGATCGGCAGCGTCTGCAGCGCGAAGAACGCCAGGATCAGCGAGATGCCGCCGATGACGCCGGGCAGTACCACGCCCGGGTTCGACAGCTCGAAGAAGAGCCCCAGCATGCCGAGCATCATCAGGATGTAGGCCACGTTGGGATCGGTGATGACGTTCAGCACGCGGTCGCGGAAGCCGATGTCGATGGGCTTCACGACCGCGCTGCGCGTGGCGAGCGTGACCGGGCCCTTCACCGTCTTCACCGTGCGGCCGTCGATCTTGTCCAGCAGGTCCGGCAGCGAGTCGGCCACGAGGTCCACGACCTTGAGGCGCACGGCCTCGCGCTCGGTGATCGATACCGACTGCCGCACGGCCTTCTCCGCCCACTCCGCGTTGCGTCCCCGCTCGACGGCGATCGTGCGCGCGAAGGCCGCCGCGTCGTTCTCGATCTTCTTCATGCTCTCCTTGTCGACGCCGCCGCTGAGCGCGACCGGGTGGGCGGCCCCGATGTTCGTCGCCGGCGCCATGGCGGCCACGTGCGCCGCCATCGTGATGAAGACCCCGGCCGAGGCCGCCCGCGCGCCCGTCGGCGCCACGTAGACGATCACCGGCAGCTCGGCGTTCAGCAGCCGCTGGCAGATGGAGCGCATCGAGCGCTCGAGCCCGCCCGGAGTGTCGAGCTCGATCACCAGCGCGCCGGCGCGCTCGGCCTGCGCGCGCGCGAGCGCCGTCTCCACCAGGCGCACGGTGACGGGACTGATGACGCCGTCGAGCTTGATGGTCGAGACGGGCTGCGCCGCGCGCGCGGGCGCCGCCAGCGCCGCGGCGACCAGCGCCACGACGGCGACCGACACGGCCGCGAGCTTCACCGTTCGAGCGCCAGCACGCCCAGCAGCTCGAACGCCAGGTTGGCAGCGAGCAGCGCGGTGATCTGCCCGGGGCCGTCGTAGGGCGGCGAGACCTCGACCACGTCGGCGCCCACGAGCGTGGCGCCCGCCAGCGAGCGGACCAGCGTGAGCGCCTCCCACGACGTCAGCCCGCCCACCTCCGGCGTGCCGGTCGCCGGCGCGTACGCCGGATCCACCGCGTCGATGTCGAACGAGCAGTAGAGCGGCATGCCGTGCAGTCGCGCGAGCTTCGACGTCGCCCACGCCAGCCCCTGTTCCTTGATCGGCTCGATGCGCAGCACCTCGATGCCGTGCTGATCGTGGAACTCGAAGTCCTCGGCGCCGTAGAGCGGCCCGCGGATGCCGACCTGGATGAAGCGCTTGGGATCGATCAGGTGCTCCTCGATGGCGCGGCGAAACGGCGTGCCGTGGAAGAGCTTGCTGCCGAAGTACTCGTCCCACGTGTCGGGGTGCGCGTCGAAGTGCACGACAGCGAGCGGGCCGTGGCGCTTGGCCAGCGATCGCAAGATCGGCAGCGTGATGGAGTGATCGCCGCCGACCGACAGCGGGCGGGCGCCGGCGGCCAGCACCGTGTCGATCTTCGCCTCGATCGCCACGTGCGTGCGCTCGATCGAGATCGGCACCACGTCCACGTCGCCGCAGTCCGCGACCTTCAGCCGCTCGAAGGGATGCACCTTCAGCACCGGGTTCCACGGCCGGATGAGCGAGGATTGCTCGCGCACCGCGCGCGGCCCGAAGCGAGCGCCCGTCCGGTAGGAGGTGCCGCCGTCGTACGGGATCCCCAGCAGCGCGACGTCGAGCCCCGCCGGCGAGTCGGCCGCCGGCAGCAGCATGAACGTCGCGATCTGGCCGAACCGCGGCGAGACGAACGGATTGCGCGGAGTCTGGGGCGCCATGGCCTAGAGCTGCGAGCGCAGCGCGCCCACCGCGTGCGAGAGGAGGGAAACGTCCTCGGGTGAGCTGTAGACCGAGAAGCTCGCCCGCGCGGTGCCCACCACGCCGCACCAGCGCATGAGCGGCTGGGCGCAGTGATGGCCGGCCCGTACGGCGATGCCCTCCTGGTCCAGGAGTGCGGCAATGTCGTGAGGGTGGAGACCCTCGACGCTGAAGGCGACGACGGCGCCGCGCTCGACCGCCGCCGGCGGGCCGTACACCGTCACGCCGGGGACCGCGGCGAGCTGCTCGACGGCCTGGCGCGCCAGCGCCCGCTCGTGCTCGGCCACCCGGTCCATGCCGAGCTTTTCCAGGTACTCGATGGCGGCCATCAGGCCGACGGCCTCGGCGATCGGCGGCGTGCCCGGCTCGAACCGCCACGGCAGGTCGTTCCAGCGCGCGTGGTCGATCCAGACCTCCTTGATCATCTCGCTGCCGCCACGGGCGGGCTCGAGCGCCTCCAGCAGGGCCCGGCGGCCCCACAGCACGCCGATGCCGGTGGGCCCCAGCATCTTGTGGGCCGAGAACACGTAATAGTCACAGTCTAGCAGCGACATATTGAGCGACAGGTGCGGCGCCGCTTGAGCCCCATCCACGACGACGACGGCCCCCGCCTGGCGCGCCCGTGCGGCCATGCGAGCCACGGGGTTGATCGTGCCGAGGACGTTCGAAACGTGCGCAAACGCCACGATCCGCGTGCGGGGGCCGAGCAGGCGCTCGAAGGCGTCGAGGTCGAGCGTGCCGTCCGGCCGCAAGGGCACCGAGCGGATGGCGACGCCCCGATCGCGAGCGGCCATCTGCCAGGGAATGATGTTGGAGTGGTGCTCCATGTCGGTGATCAGGATCTCGTCCCCGGCCCGGAGCGTCCGCCCGAGCGCGCCGGCGAGCAGGTCGATCCCGTCGGTGGTGCCGTGGGTGAACACGACCTCCTCGCGGCTGGCGGCGCCGATGAAGCGCTGCACCCGCTCGCGCGCGGCCTCGTAGAGCTCGGTCGCCTCCTCGCCCAGCGTGTGGATCGAGCGATGGACGTTGGCGTGGCTGCGCGCGTAGTACTGGGACATCGCCTCGATGACGGTGCGCGGCTTCTGGCTGGACGCCGCCGAGTCGAGGTACACGAGCCGGTGGCCGTTGACGATTCGCTCGAGGATCGGAAAGTCTGCGCGCGTCTGCTCGTCGAGTCTCATGTCGTCAGCGCCTGTCGCATCACCGTGATCGGCAGTGTCACGCATCGCATGCGCGTCGGCCGGATGTCGGCCTGAAGCACGCCCAGCACGTCTTCCGTGTCGAGGCTCGCGGCCTCGTGAACCGGTCGGCCCTCGAGCAGCTCCGCCACGACGTCGGCCGACGCCGTGCAGATCGCGCAGGAGTCGCCCGTGAAGCGCGCGGCCGCCACGGTGCCGTCGGCCACGCGGACCATCACGCGCACCCGATCGCCGCACAGCGGATTGACGTCCTCGGCCACCTTGTTGGCGCCCGCCAGGTCGCCGCGGAAGCGCGGCCGCCGCCAGCGCTCGCGAATGACATCGCTATACAGGCCCGCCCCGGGAGCCGGCGTCACTCCAGCTCGCCTCGCGCGGCGTTGGCGCGGTAGGGCGGGAAGCGATAGGCCATCTCGCGCTAGTGGAGCCCGCCGTTGCCCAGGCCCGCCAGCTCGCGGTTGCCGATCGGCTCGCCGGCCAGCAGACGCGGCAGCACCAGGTCGAACGTGGTCGCCTGCGAGAACATGCCGCACGTCGGCATACCCAGCACCGGCGCGCCGTCCCAGCGCGCCAGCCAGAGCAGGCTGCCGGGGTGGGCAGGCGCGCCGTGGCGCTCCATGGTGGCGCCCACCAGGGTGAGCGCGCTGAAGACCGGGTCGAGCGGATCGAGGGCGGAGGCGCCCGCGACGATCAGCACCTCGGCCCCCTCGCGGCGAAGGTCGCGCAGGGCGTCGGCGACGCCGCGGTCGGTGGCTCCCGCGAAGCCTACGGGCAAGAGCCGGCTGCCGAACCAGTCGATCTTCTGCTTGAGCGCCGACTCGAAGCGCGCCCGCTGCTTGGCCTCCAAGCGCTCGTTGGCGACGGCGCCGATCGTCGTCGGCCGGAACCCGGCCACCGCGACCAGGCCGGCCCGAGGAGCCTCGATCGCACGGAGCGTCTGCTCCGGGATCGCCAGCGGCGTCACCTTGGCCTTGGCCACCGTCTCGCCGGCCTCGACCGGCTGCCCGGTGAAGACCGTGAAGACCGAGATGCCCTCGTGAGCATTGGCCTCCGCCAGCCGGGCGACGTCGATGCGCAGCAGTCCGCGGCGGGTGGCCGCCAGCGTCCACTGCCCGCCCGTGTAGCCCTTCACCTCGACACCATCGCCGGTGACGGCGGCGGCGAGCCGGCGACCCGCCTCCTCCTCGTGGACGTCCCCCGGCTCGAGGGCGAGCAGATGGATCTCCTCCCACGGCGTCGCCAGCAGCGTCTTGACGGCCGCGGGGTCGAGCCGCACGCCTTTAGGGACGGCGATCTTGCCGGCGCCGTCGCGGACGTCGTGGCAGAGGATGCGCTCGAGGAGCACGTCGGGAGTGGCGGTCTCCCGCCGCTGGGCGATCGCTTTCATGCGCGCTTCTTGATGCTCAGCGGCTGGCCGGTGGTGCCCGTGCGCACGGCCTGGATCTCGGCCAGCACGGCCAGCGCGATCTCCGGCGCGCTGCGGGCGCCGATGTCGAGCCCGATCGGCACCCGTACTCGGGCCAGGCTCTCCTCGCTCAGCCCCTCCTCGCGCAGCAGCTTGAGGATGGCGGCGCCGCGGCGGGCGGAGCCCAGCATGCCGATGTAGCCGACGTCCGTCGCCAGCGCGTGGCGCAGCACGGGCAGGTCGTACTTGTAGTCGTGGGCCACCAGCACCAGCGCCGTCGAGGGGATGAACGGGTAGGCCGTGATCAGCTCCGAGGGGATGCCGATCTTGAGCTCGTCCACGTCGGGGAAGCGCTCGGGGGTGGCGAAGCGCGGCCGCCCGTCGAGCACCGCCGTGCGATAGCCGAGCGTGCGGGCCAGCGTGGTGAGCGGCATGGCGACGTGCCCCGCGCCCACCACCAGCAGCAGCGCGGGTGGCGTGACCACTTCCACGAAGGCGCGCACGCCCTCGAGAAAGAGGGTACGGGACGAGCCGGCGGTGATGGCCGTGCGCGCCTCGGCCACGAAGCGCTCGTCCAGGAAGGCTTCGCCCAGCGAGCCCTCCACGCTGCCGTCGTCGAGCACCAGCACCTTGCGGCCGACGTCGTCGAGGCGGGTGACGATGGCGCCCCGGCCGCCGGCCCGCGCGTGCGCATGCACGCGCTCGTAGAATTTCGTGCCGACGTCGTCGGCGTGATCGAGCGCGAGCGGCTCGACGAACACCTCGATGGTGCCGCCGCACGTGAGGCCGATCTCCCAGGCTTCCTCGTCGCCCAGGTTCAGCTCCAGCAGCCGCGGACGCATCGTGCTCAGCACGTCCTCGGCCTGCTCGATCACCTGGGCGTCGACACAGCCGCCGATCGTGACGGAGCCCAGGATGGAGCCGCCCTCGCCCACGACCATCTTGGCGCCCTCCTTGCGAGGAGTGGTGCCGTGGGTGTTGACGAGCGTGGCGACGGCCACGCGTCCGCTGGACCGCCGCAATTCGTCAATGTGATCGAAGATTTCCGCCACGGACTCAATCATACGCTCCGGCGGCGGAAAACGGAACGCGAGCCTCGGCGGGGCACCTGGCGGCGCCGTCGCCCGGAACTATTGCGAGCGGGGACGACCGAGCTGCGCGAGGCTGAGCAGGCCGATGCCGGTGAGGACGAGTGTGATCGGCTCGTTGGTGGTGCTGAACGGGAACAGATCCTGGAATACCGAGAACACCAGGGCCTGCGCCTGCGACGGCGCGTGGACGACGGCCAGCAGCAGCAACGCGATGGACGCGATGATCCGGCTCATTGCACTCGATTCCTCCTCCGACCTCGGGCCCCCATGGCTGCCGTTGTCAAATTGCAAGTCGGACGCCAGAGACCGAGACCTGTGAATCGAGCGGTTGTCGGCAAGCGCGGGGGCGAGTCCCTGCATGACGTTGCAGGGCGACTGCACCGCCGCGCACGTTGCAACGTTTTGCAGAGTGCGGCGGTGCCGCGGCTCAGAGGTGCAGGCGGTCGGCGAGGTCGCGCAGCGCGGCGAGGTTGTGCGCGGCCGCGAAGTGATCCACGAGCGGCAGCGCGGCCGCCATGCCGCGCGTCAGCGGCTCGTACGATGGATTGCCGAGCAGCGGATTGAGCCAGATCACGCGGCCCGCGCGCCGCTTGATGCGGAGCAGCTCGGTGGCGAGCACGTCGGGATCACCGGTGTCCCAGCCGTCGGAGAGCACGATCACGATCGTGCGGCGGTCGACCAGGTGCGACCAGGCCCGGTTGAACTCCGCCAGCGACTCGCCGATCTTGGTGCCGCCCGACCAGTCGCGCACCTCTTGCAGCCGCCGGAGCACCTCGCGGTACGAGCGCGCGCGCAGCACGTCGGTGACGCGCGTGAGGCGCACGGAGAACGTGAAGGTCTCCACGCGCGCGAAGACGTGCTGCAGGGCGAACAGGAATTGCAGGAGGAAGCGGCTGTAGAGGTCCATCGAGCCGGAGACGTCGCACAGCAGGACCAGCCGCACCTTGCGCCGCTTGCGCTGGCGGTAGCGTAGCTCGATGATCTCGCCGCGCGTGAGGTTGGCGCGCAGCGTCCGCCGCAGGTCGATGCGCCCGCGCCGTCGCACGGGACGTCGGCGCCGGCTCACGCGCCGGGCCAGCCGCCGCGCGATCTGCACGGTGAGGCGCAGCAGCTCGTCGAGCTGATCCGCGCTGAACGTCGAGAAGTCGCGGGCGGCGATCGCCTCCAGCTCGGAGGCGGCCGGCACGCCGAGGGGCTCGCCCGCCTCGTCCTCCTCGGCGGCCTCGCCCCAGCCTTCCAGGGCCAGCCGCTCGCGGCGCGCGCCCTCGCTCTCGATGGCCGGCTCCTGGCCGTAAGCCTCGGGCAGGCCGGGGCCGGCCAGCGCCTCGGCCACGGCATCGGCCTCCGAGCGGGCACGCCAGAAGGTCTCGAAGCAGCGGTCGAAGATCGCGACCTCCTCGGGCCGCGTGACGAACACGGCCCGCAGGCCGCGCTGCAGCTCGGCCCGGTCGCCGAGGTCCAGGTGATCGAGCGTGCGGACGCCGTCGACGGTCTGGAGCGGTGTGATGGGCAAGGAGTTGCGGCGCAGGAGCGCGGCGAAGCCGACGACGGCGCGGGCGAGCGAGCGGGGCGGCACTAGCCGGTCTTGACGAACGGCGCCAGGCCGCTCTTGCCCACCTCTGCGCGAAACCGCTTCATGTCGTCGGCGTCCTTGAGCACGCAGCCGAGCGTCTCGTTCACGAGCGTCTCGTCGAGGTGATCGGCGTGCAGGCCGGCCAGCGCGTTCGCCCAGTCGAGCGTCTCTGCCACGCCCGGCACCTTGGCCAGCCGCACCTTGCGCAGCGACTCCATGAAGCGCGCCACCTCGCGGGCCAGCCGCGCGTCGATGCCCGGCACCTTGCGGTGGACGATCGCCACTTCCTTGTCGTAGTCAGGATAGTCGATCCAGAGATAGAGGCAGCGGCGGCGCAGCGCATCGCTCAGCTCGCGCGTGCGATTGGACGTCAGGATCACGTGCGGCGGGTGCGTGGCCTTGATGGTGCCGATCTCGGGAATCGTCACCTGCCAGTCGGAGAAGACCTCCAGCATGAACGCTTCGAATTCCTCGTCGCAGTTATGCGTGACGACCTGGTTGGCGACGAAGTATGGCGAGCCGTCGAGGACGAAGTCATAGACGGTCTGCTCTCCTTCAACGGGCTCGATCGACATGACCGTTCCAAGCACGACCTCGCGATCCAACAGATCGCGCACCTCCGGCGCATCGAAAGCGTCCGCGATCCGTCGTAGCGACGACACGTTGGCATGCACGCGATCGCCCAGGATGTCGTGCACGGTCTGGTGGCAAGGGACCCGGTGAAGCGTGGTACGCGCTTTCAGGTGTTCCAGTGCCTCCACGACCGCAGGCCTGGGCAGGGTCTCGGTACGCGTGTAGCGGCTCGCCGTCGATATGGCGGCGAGACGCTGCTGCTTCGCCCGAGCACAGAAGCCGACCGCTCGATCGAAGGCCGTCACATCCGAGACGGTGAGCTGAAAGAAGGGGCCGCGTCCAAACGCCCCGCCCCCCGCCCGGGTCGTCGTGATATGGCTGTCCACGCCGAGCGAGCTCAAGAGCTGCTGCATCCCGACCACGAGGGCGGAGGACGCCGATACGGCCGCTACCTGATGATGGGCGACCCACCCTTCCCCGTCGAAGAAGCCCCGAACAAACGCCGCTCGCTTGGCGCTGGGTAGACCGAAGACGAAATCCGGAACACGCCGAGTCCGGCTCCTGCCGAAGGCCGGGCCGAGCACCTTCTGGAGGAAGCGGCCGAGCGGCAACGAATGACACGTCAGCTCGAAGTTCCGGTGCGGACCTTGCCTGATACGGGCCGGCCGTGAGAAGGCTTCGGCAAACTTCGCAGCATAGACCTCGAGGTTCGCTCGGTCCTTGTCGGCGACGCACAACCGGTCGCTCGTGAAGCAGCCGTCAGCGACGATGTACCCGAGGATCTCGTAAAACGCTGCCGATTGGCACACCCGTCCGATCCCGGCCGGCCGCGCTGTGATCGCTGCCCCGTCCACACCAAGCGAGTTCGCGACACGCGCCAGGACGCCGGCTCGCAGCGACCGACGTACGGGGTGCGGTCCGAGCGCATTGCTGAGGTGACTGGCGGACACCGACACACCGCTCGCCAGTTGCTCGTACGTCCGGCCGGTGCGGCGATATGCGGCATGCAGCAGCCGCCGATCGGCATCGTTGAGCTTGACGATGTCATCTTCAAACTCGAATACCGGCTCGTGCAGCCGACCGACGTGAAGCGACTTGTGCAGTGGCAGCCGATCTCCAGGTCGCAATTCGGCGGCCTCGACGACCTCGTATCCTGCCCCTGAGTATCGGGCGAACTTGTGCTCCGACGTCACCTCGATGAGGCGTCCGCCCGCGAGGATTCGCAGGACACCGGAGACTGAACGTGGGATCACCTTCTTCACGGTTGCGCGTGTCATGCGGAATGCGTCCGGATCGAAGCTGATCAGCCCATCCCCTGGCTGGACGGTCGCGGCCCGTTTCACGCCATGCACCGTGGCCACGAGGGTATCGCCGGTTACGCATCGGTCAACTTCATCAACGAGGAGCACAGGAGCCTTCTCCTGTGTGATTGCCTGCAACAGCGGCCGCTTCAGCAGGAACTTGTCCGAGAAGATCTCGTGCTCTTCCTGGTCCACCGGCTTGTGCGCGCCCTCGTCCAGCTTGATGTGCAGCAGCTGCTTCTGGTAGTTCCACTCGTACAGCGCGGTCGAGGCGTCCAGCCCCTCGTAGCACTGCAGGCGGATCAGGTTCGTGTCGAGCATCCGCGCCATGACCTTGGCCACTTCCGTCTTGCCGACGCCCGCGTGACCTTCGATGAGCAGCGGCTTGCGGAGGCTCTGGGCCAGATGCACCGAGGTCGCCACCGGGGCGTCGGTAACGTACTCGGCGGCTTCCATCAACGACTGGATCTTGCGGATCTCTTCGCGCACGGGTCGCTATTGTACATGAAGGCGCGCGTAGTCCTCGGGCGTGTCCACGTCGAGCGGCATCGGCGCGTCGATGTCCACCCGCGCGACGCGCTCGGGGCGCGCCTGCACCACGGCCTTCGCCCCGGCGTCGCCGTCGAGCGCGCGCAGCTCGCCGAAGACGTCGGCCGTGAACAGGACCGGGGTGCCCTGCGTGCCGCGATAGACCGGCGCCACGATCGCCTTGCCGGTGCGCTCGCGCGCGGCCAGCAGCGCCGCCAGCGTTCCGTCGGGCACCCGCGGCTGGTCACCGAGCGCGACCAGCGCGGCCGCCGTCCACGGCTTCAGCGCCGCGGCCCCGATCGCGATGGATGACCCTTGTCCCGCCTGCGGCCGGGGATTCACGGCGAAGCGCACGGGGAGCCCGGCCAGCGCGCTCCGTAGAGCTTGGTCGTCCTGGCCCGTCACCACGACGGTGTCGGCGACGTGCGGCAGGATGGCCTCGACGCTCCACCGCACGACAGGCTTGCCGCGAAGCTCCAGCAGCAGCTTCTGGCGGCCCATGCGCCGCGCGAAGCCGGCGGCGAGGACGATCGCGGCGATCATCGAGGGGAGACGGAAACGGCAGCGCGCCGCGGAGGCATCACGAGGCCCCCGCGGCGCGCCGCCGTGTGGCGAGCGTGCGCGCTCAGCCCTGCGCGCGCTTGAGGGCGGCTTCGAGCGCCCGGCGCGCGAACACGCGGCAGAGGTGCGCCTTGTACTCCACCGAGCCCTGCAGGTCGGGCTGGACGTCCACGCCGTCGGCGGCCTTCTGGGCGGCCGCTTCGATGGTCGCGGCGTCGAGCTTCTTGTTGAGCAGCGCGGCCTCCACGCCCTTGGCGCGCACGGCCTTGGTGCCGGCGCCGGTGACGCCCACGCCCACCTTCTTGCACACGCCCGACTTGTCCACGGTCACCGCGGCGCAGACGCCGACGATGGCGAAGCGCGAGGCCGGATGCGGGAACTTCATGTAGCACGCCCCGCTGCCGGGGCCCGACACCGGGATGCGAATCGTCGTGAGGACCTCGTTGTCCTTGACCGCGGTGGTCATGAGGCCCTTGAACCAGTCGTCGGCCTTCACCGTGCGCTTGCCCTTGGCGCCCTCGCACACGAACTCGAAGCCGAGCGCGATGGCGGTGGCCGGCATGTCGGCAGCGGGATCGGCGTGCGCGAGCGAGCCGCCGATGGTGCCCTTGTTGCGCACGGCGGGGTCGCCGATGACGGCGGCGGTCTCGGAGACGACCGGCACCTTGGCCTTGATCGGCTTGGACGACTCCACTTCCCAGTGCGTCGTCATGGCGCCGACGGTGAAGACACCCTTCTCTTCCTTGATCCCGGCCAGGCCCTTGATCTTGCCGAGGTCGATCAGGTGCTTGGGCTGGGCCAGGCGCAGCTTCATCATCGGGATGAGGCTGTGGCCGCCGGCCAGCAGCTTGGCGTCGTCGAGCTTGTCGAGCAGCTTGAGCGCGTCCTTGACGCTGGTC
This sequence comes from Candidatus Rokuibacteriota bacterium, assembly GCA_003220265.1. GTDB lineage: Bacteria > Methylomirabilota > Methylomirabilia > Rokubacteriales > CSP1-6 > AR5. The sequence continues at coordinate 112,561 of QHRW01000113.1, forward strand.
GGCGCGTGATACTCGAAGGCGGCTGGATACATGGTCGCGTGTCTCCTGTTAGCGCTTCGCGCTCTGCATGATCGTCCACACTCGTCCCGCCGTCAGCGGCATCGTCTCGATATGGTCGACGCCCAGCGGCGCGAGCGCGTCCACGACCGCGTTCATCACGGCCGGCGTGGCGGCGATGGTGCCGGTCTCGCCGGCGCCCTTGACGCCGAGCGGGTTGACCAGCGTCGGGGTCACCGTGCGGTCGGTCTCGTACATGGGCAGCATGTCGGCCTTGGGCAGCGCGTAGTCCATCATGCTGCCGGTCACCAGCTGGCCGTCGTCGTACACGGCGCCTTCGCACAGCGCCTGCCCCACGCCCTGGGCGATGCCGCCGTGGACCATGCCGTCCACGATCATCGGGTTCATCACGTTGCCGACGTCGTCCACCGCCAGGTAGCGCACGATCTTCACCTGGCCGGTGTCGCGATCGATCTCCACCACGCAGGCGTGCGCGCCGAACGGGAAGCAGAAGTTCGAGGGATCGTAGAACGACGTCTCCTCCAGCCCGGGCTCGAGCCCCGCCGGATAGTTGTGCGGCACGTACGCCGTCAGCGCGACCTGGCCGAACGGCACCGCCTTGCCGGGGAAGCCCTTCACCTGGAACTGGCCGTTGGTGTACTCGATGTCGCTCGGCGAGGCCTCGAGCAGGTGGGCGGCGATCTTCTTGCCCTTCTCCTTGATCTTCTGCAGCGACATCAGCAGCGCGGTGCCGCCCACGGAGCCGGAGCGGCTCCCGTAGGTCCCCATGCCGAAGGGGATGGCGCCGGTGTCGCCGTGGACGATCTCCACGCTCTCCATCGGCACGCCGAGCTCGTCGGCCACGAGCTGGGAGAAGGTGGTCTCGTGTCCCTGCCCGTGCGAGTGCGAGCCCGTGTACACCGTGATCCCGCCCGTCGGGTGCACGCGCACCTTGCCCGACTCGTAGAGCCCGGCCTGGGCGCCGAGGGAGCCGACGACCTTGGACGGCGCGATCGAGCACGCCTCGATGTACGTCGAGAAGCCGAGGCCCAGCAGCCGCCCCTGCTTGCGCGCGGCCTGCTGCTCGCTGCGGAACTTCTTGTAGTCGAGCATGCCGAGCAGCTTGTCGAAGGCGGCGGCGTAGTTGCCGCTGTCGTAGTTGAGCGCGACCTGGGTCTGGAAGCCGTTCTCGAACTTCGGGATGAAGTTCTTCTTGCGGATGTCGGCCGGATCCAGCTTGAGCGCGGCGGCGCCGGCGTCGATCATCCGCTCCAGCAGGTAGGCCGCCTCCGGCCGTCCGGCGCCGCGATAGGCGTCCACCGGCGTCGTGTTGGTGAACACGCCGGTGACGTGGGCGTGGATGGCCGGGATCGTGTAGACGCCGTTCAGCAGCGTCGCGTAGAGGTACGTCGGCACCGCCGGCGCGAAGGTCGACAGGTACGCGCCCATGTTGGCGATGGTCTTCACGCGCAGCCCGACGATCTTGCCCTGGGCGTCGAAGGCCATCTCGGCCTCGGTGACGTGATCGCGGCCGTGGGCGTCGGTCAGGAATGCCTCGCGCCGGCTCGACGTCCACCGCACGGGGCGCTTGATCTGCTTCGTCGCCCACGAGCAGATCGTCTCCTCGTTGTAGAGGAAGATCTTGGAGCCGAAGGCGCCGCCCACGTCGGGCGCGATCACGCGCACCTTGTGCTCGGGGATGCCGAGGACGAACGCGCACATCAGCAGCCGGTGCACGTGCGGGTTCTGCGAGGTCACCCACAGCGTGAGGTCGCCGGTGGCCCGATCGTAGCTGGCCAGGCACGCGCGCGGCTCCATCGGGTTGGCGACCAGCCGCTGGTTGACGATCTTCTTCTTGACGACGCGCGCGGCGCCGCGAAAGGCCGTCTCCACGGCGGCGGCATCGCCGATCTGCCAGGTGAAGGCCGTGTTGGAGGGCGCCACCTCGTGGATCTGCGTGCTGCCCTTGGCGGTGGCCTTGTCGGTGGCGCTCACCGCCGGCAGCACCTCCCACGTCACCTTCACCTTCTCGGCCGCGTCCTCGGCGGCGTCGTGCGACTCGGCGATCACGATCGCCACCGGGTCGCCGACGCAGCGGGCCGCGTCACTGGCCAGCGGCATGTGCGGCGGGACCTTGAGCTCCGGCAGCAGCCACCCGCACGGCAGCGAGTTCACGCCCGTCATGTCCTTGCCGGTGAAGATTGCCACCACGCCGGGATGCTTGAGGGCGGCGGCGGTGTCGATCTTCTTGATGCGCGCGTGCGCGTGCGGGCTGCGGACGAATGCCGCCCACGTGGTGCCGGGCAGCTTCACGTCGTCCACGTACGTCCCCCGCCCGGTGATGAAGCGCGGGTCCTCGCGCCGCTTGATCGACTTGCCGAGCACTCGCTCAACCGTCGCCATGATGCTCTCCTACTTCTTTCCGGCCATCTGCTCGGCCGCCCACTGGATCGCCTTGACGATGTTGTGGTAGCCCGTGCACCGGCAGAGGTTGCCCTCGAGCTGGTGGCGAATCTGCTCCTCGGACGGCTTGGGATAGCGCTCCAGCATCTGGTGCGCGGCCATGATCATGCCGGGGGTGCAGAAGCCGCACTGCAGGCCGTGCTTCTCCCAGAACCCCTGCTGGATCGGATGCAGGTCGCCGTTCTTGGCGAGGCCCTCGATCGTGGTGATCTTGACGCCGTCGCACTGCACGGCGAAGAAGTTGCAGGCCTTCACGGCCTTGCCGTCCATGAGGATGGTGCAGGCGCCGCACTGGCTGGTGTCGCACCCGACGTGGGTGCCGGTGAGCCCGACCAGCTCGCGAATATAGTGGACGAGCAGGAGTCGCGGCTCCACTTCGTGGCTGTACGACTGGCCGTTGATGGTCATCTTCACTGGGAGTTTCACGACTCGTCCTCCAAAGATTCGTAACGGTTTGAGGCGCCGATGCTTGCGGGGCAAGAGCCTAAGGCGGCCGGAGGCCAGTGTCAATCTACCTACATGGGGGCCCCGAGATGGCCCCCAAACCCCCCAACGCTCGCCGCGCCCCGGCGCAGCCGTGGCGCGCCTCGATCACCCGCGTTCAACAAGCATGGGGG
>QHRW01000151.1:0-9279 GCA_003220265.1 Candidatus Rokuibacteriota bacterium
GGGTCGGGCAGACCTGGGCGTACGACATCCTGATCGAGGAAGGGTTCCGCTACGACTCGAGCGTCTATCCGATCGTCCACGACCGGTATGGCGACCCTAGCGCCCCGCGTTTCCCGTACACGATAAGGCGAACCGAGGCCGGAACGCTCGTCGAGTTCCCGATCGGCACCGCGCGAGTGCTCGGCGTGAACCTCCCGATCGGCGGGGGCGGATACTTTCGGCTGCTGCCGTCGATGCTCACGCGGCTTGGGATTCGCCGTGTCAACACGCAGGACGGGCGGCCCGTCATGTTCTATTTCCACCCGTGGGAACTCGATCCGGGACAGCCGCGCTTCCGGATGCCGTGGCGCCATCGTGTGCGCCACTACGTGGGCATGCGCCGGCAAGAAGCGAAGCTCTCGACGTTGATTCGCCGCCTTGCCTTTGGCCGAGCGCGTGACGCCCTCCGACTTCCATGAGCGCGCGAGCGGGCGTTGAACATGAGCCCGCGCTACGGCCTGGCCACCGTCGGATACATGGCTGCGGTCTTCCTGCTGTCTTCGCAGGATGTCGTCGCGCCGCGGTCGATCATCGCGCTGAAGCTGCTTCACCCCCCGCTTTTTGCCGGACTCGCCGCCTGCCTGCTCCTGACCCTCACGCAGGGTCAGTGGTGGCGGCCTGGCTCGTGGCAGTTGTACGGCCTGATCGGCCTGATCGCGGGCGGCTACGCGGCGAGCGACGAGTGGCATCAGTCGTTCGTGCCCGGGCGATCCGCCAGCGTCGGCGACTTCCTGCTCGACGGCGCTGGCATCGCGCTCGTCCTGATCGTCCACTGGGCGCTGACCCGTCCCGGGGCCGGCCATGAAGCTCGCTAGCAGCGATCCGACGACCCGCCCGGCCGAGCACGCCAGGTCCAAGCCGCTGCTCTCCGTCGTCGTGCCCGCCTACAACGAGGCGGCGATCGTCGAGAAGAATCTCGCGTGCCTGTACGAGTACATGGAGTCTCTCGAAGACGAATGCCGCTGGGAGATCATCCTGGTCAACGACGGCAGCACCGATGCCACCGGTGAGCTGGCCGAGGCTTTCGCCCGCGGGCGCCGCAACATCCGGGTCCTCCACCACGCGGTGAACTTCGGTCTCGGGCAGGCGATCCGGTTCGGCTTCAACCACTCCCGCGGCGATTACATCGTGACCCTCGACCTCGACCTCAGCTACTCGCCCGAGCACATCCGCGAGCTGCTGGGCAAGATCCAGGAGACGAAGGCGAAGATCGTCGTCACCTCGCCCTACATGGAGGGCGGCCGCACCTCCAACGTCCCCTGGCTGCGACGCACGTTCAGCGTGCTGGCCAACCGCTTCCTGTCCCACACGGCCCGCGGCGGTCTGTCCACGCTGACGAGCATGGTGCGGATTTACGACGGCCGCTTCGCCCGCGCCCTCAACCTCAAGGCGATGGGCATGGACGTGAACCCCGAGGCCATCTACAAGGCCATGCTGCTGCGCGCGCGCATCGAGGAGATCCCCGCCCACCTGGACTGGACGCTGCAGAATGCGGCGGGGGTGAAGCGCAAGTCGAGCATGCGCTTGATGCGGCATACGATTGCCACGCTGCTGTCGGGGTTCCTGTTCCGGCCCTTCATATTCTTCGTCGTCCCCGGCGTCGTGCTGCTCCTCCTGGCGCTCTACCTGGGCGCCTGGATCGTCCTCCACGTGGTGCGACACTACCAGCTGCTGACCCAATACGACTGGGCGCCCGCCCGGGCCTCGTGGGCCGTCGCGGCCGCGTACAACGAGCGCACGCACACGTTCGTGATCGGCGGCATGCTGTTGATGCTGGCCATCCAGCTGATCAGCCTCGGCATCCTCGCGCTCCAGAGCAAGAGCTACTTCGAAGAGATCTTTCACCTCGGCACGACCCTCTACCGGAACCTTCGCGACGACCGGGAGGCGCGGTCGTGAGGCGATCAAAGACGGTCCTCGTCACGGGCGTGGCGGGCTTCCTGGGATCGCACCTGCTCGACCGGTTGCTGGAGGCAGGCTGGGACGTCATCGGGCTCGACAACCTGTCGATGGGCACCCTGCGCAACATCGCGGCCCATCGGGACCGTCCGGCCTTCCGGTTTCTGAACGCCGACGTCGCCGATCCGTCGACGCTGGAGGCGATGGCGGACGATGTCGACTGCGTCGTGCATCTCGCTGCCTTCAAGATCCCGCGCTACGGGCGGGCTCTCGACACGTTGCGGATCAACGCCAGGGGCACCGAGAATGTCCTGGAGCTCGCGCGCCGGGCCGGCTGTCACTGTGTCCTGGCGTCGACGTCCGACGTCTACGGCCGGAATCCGAACCTGCCCTTCAGCGAGGACGACGTCTCGGTGATCGGGCCCTCCACGGTGGCGCGCTGGGGCTACGCGGTCTCGAAGCTCTTCGACGAGCATCTGGCCTTCGCCTACCAGGACAGCTTCGGCGCTCCTGTCACCGTGCTGCGGTTCTTCGGCTCCTACGGGCCCCGGCACCACCTGAGCTGGTGGGGCGGGCCGCAGTCGGTGTTCATCGACGCCGTGCTGAGAAACGGCGAGATCCCGATTCACGGCGACGGGCAGCAGACCCGGAGCTTCACGTACGTGAGTGACACGGTCGAGGCGATCTACGCGAGCATGGAGAAGCCCGAGGCGCGCGGCCAGATCTTCAATGTCGGCAGCACCCACGAGATCTCGATCCTGGACCTGGCGACCCTGATCACGCGGCTGTCGGGCCTTCCCGGCCCGCCGCGGCTCACGTTCATCCCGTACGACGAGCTGAGCGGCCGCCGCTACGAGGACGTGCGCCGCCGCGTGCCCGACGTGTCGCGCTGCGAGCGGATCCTCGGCGTGAAGGCCGCGGTCGGCCTCGAGGAGGGCTTGACGCGCACCATCGAGTGGCAGCGCAGCGTCACGCCGCCGATGGGGGAGGGCCCGCGGTGAGGATCGGCATCGTCGGGGGCGGCCTCATGGGGCTGGCGCTGGCCCAGCGGCTGACCGCGCGCCACCACGAGGTCACGGTGTTCGAGCGCGACCGGCAGCTCGGCGGCCTCGCCACCTACCATGACTACGGGCCGTTCTTCTGGGACCGCTTCTATCACTGCATCCTCCCGTCCGACACGCACCTGATCCGCTTCCTCACCGACATCGGCCTCGGCGACGAGCTCCGCTGGCGGCGGACGCTGACGGGCTTCTACGTGGACGAGCAGTTCTACTCCATGAGCACGAGCCGCGAGTTCCTGCGCTTTCCTCCGGTGGCCCTGTGGGGCAAGCTGCGGCTCGCCCTCACCATCCTGTACTGCTCGCGGATCGACGACTGGCGGCGTCTCGAGTCGGTGCCGGTGGAGGCGTGGCTCCTGCGGACCTGCGGGCGCCGCACGTACGAGAAGATCTGGAAGCCGCTGTTGCTGGCCAAGCTCGGCGAGAGCTATCGCCGCGTGTCGGCGGTCTTCATCTGGTCCTACATCAAGCGGTTGTTCTCGGCGCGGCACTCCTCCGGCAAGAAGGAGCACCTGGGCCACGTGTCGGGCGGCTACAAGGCCGTCTTCGATCGGGTGGGCGCGCTGATCCGGGGCGGTGGTGGCGACATCCGCACGGACGTCGCCGTGACCCGCATCGAGCCGGCCGCGGGCGGAGGGATGTGGGTCGACTACGACGACGAGCGCGCCCACTTCGACAAGGTGGTGTTCACGAGCCCGGTGAGCGTGCTGGAGCGGGTGACCGCCCCGGAGCTGCTGCGGGTGGACACGCCCGGTGGCACGGTCGAGTATCTCGGCGTCGTGTGCATGGTCCTCGTCACGCGGCGGCCGCTGGTGCCGTACTTCGTCGTCAACATCGCCGACGCCCGCATCCCCTTCACCGGCGTGATCGGGATGAGCAATCTCGTCGCGGTGGAGGAGACGGGCGGTCGTCACATCACCTACCTGCCGAAGTACGTGCTCTCCGACGATCCGCTCTTGCGCTGCCCCGACGAGGAGCTTCGCGAATTGTTCTTCGACGGTCTGCGACGGATGCTGCCGGAGTTCAAGCGCGCGGAGATCGAGGGCGTGCACATCAATCGGGCGATCAAGGTCCAGCCCCTCCAGGTTCTGAACTACTCGCGGCTGGTGCCCCAGGTGGCCACCGCCCACGACGACTTCCTCGTCCTCAACACGTCCCAGTTCGTGAACTGCACCCTGAACAACAACGAGGTGGTCCGTGCGGTGGACGAGTTCGTCGCCGCCTACGGCGCGACGTTGGACTGCCGCGACCCGGTCCCGGCGGGGTAAGGCGAGATGATGAAGGCGGCCAGCGTAGATCTCGACTATTTCGTGCACGAGTCGTCGTTCGTGGACGAGCCCTGCACCATCGGGAAGAACACCAGGATCTGGCACTTCTGCCACATCATGGCCAACTCGGCGATCGGCCGCGACTGCAACATTGGCCAGAACGTCGTGCTCTCCCCCGGCTGCGTCATCGGCGACAACGTGAAGATCCAGAACAACGTGTCCGTGTACACCGGCGTCACCCTCGAAGACGACGTCTTCTGTGGTCCGTCGGCGGTCTTCACCAACGTGGTGAACCCCCGCAGCCACGTGAGCCGGAAACACGAGTACCAGCAGACGCTGGTGAAGCGCGGGGCGACGATCGGCGCGAACGCCACGGTGGTGTGCGGCGTCACGCTGGGGAAGTACTGCTTCATCGGCGCCGGCACCGTGGTCACCCGCGACGTTCCGGACTACGGCATGGTGTACGGCAATCCGGCGCGCCTTCGCGGCTGGATGTGTCTCTGCGGTATCAAGCTCGATTTCGCCGGGTCGGACCACGACGTCGAGACGTCGGCATGCGTTGCCTGCGGCCGCCACTATCGCAAGGAGGGCGCCCGCGTGAGCGAATCCGACCGGGGGACGGAACGATGATCACCACGGTCACGCGCGAGAAGGTCCAGGTGCCCCTCCTCGATCTCCGGGGGCAATGGGAGCAGATCCAGGCCGAGGTCATGGAGGCCATCCACGACGTCTGCGCCAGCCAGCGGTTCATCCTCGGTCCCCGCGTGAAGGAGCTGGAGGAGCGGATCGCCGCCTACTCGCAGTGTCGCCACGGTATCGGCATGTCGTCGGGCACCGACGCCCTGCTGGCCGCGCTCATGGCTCTCGAGGTGGGCCCGGGGGACGAGGTGATCACGACCCCGTTCACGTTCTTTGCCACCGCCGGCACGGTGGCACGCCTGGGCGCGCGGGCGGTCTTCTGTGACATCGACCCTGTCACCTACAACCTGTCCGCCGACGCCGTCGAGGATTTCGTCGCCACCCAGTGCGAGCCGCGCCTGGGCTCGCTGGTCAATCGCCGGACCGGCGGTCGCGTCAAGGTGCTCATGCCGGTGCACGTGTTCGGCCAGAGCGCTGAGATGGACCGGCTGGCGGAGGTGGCGCAGCGGTCCGGCCTGAAGATCGTGGAAGATGCCGCGCAGGCCCTCGGCGCCGAGGATCGCAACGGGCGGCGGGCCGGGAGCATCGGTGACATCGGCTGCTTCTCGTTCTTTCCGAGCAAGAACCTGGGCGCTTTCGGCGACGGCGGTATGTGCACGACGAACGATCCCGAGCTGGCCGCCCGCCTGGAGGCTCTGCGCGTTCACGGGGCCCGACGGCGGTATTACCACGAGCTCGTCGGCGGCAACTTCCGGCTCGACGCGCTCCAGGCGGCCGTGCTGCTCGTCAAGCTCCGGTACCTCGATCGCTGGACCGAGCTTCGCCAGGAGAACGCGCGATGGTACGACGGCGCCCTGGAGTGCCTGGGGCTGGGCGAGCGGCTGACGTCTCCGCGCCGGCTGGCGGGCTATCGCCACGTGTTCAACCAGTACGTGCTGCGCGCCGAGCGCCGCGACGCGCTCCGGGAACATCTCGCCGGCGCTGGCATCGGCACCGAGGTCTACTATCCGGTGGCCTTGCACATGCAGGCGTGCTTCAGCAGCCTCGGGTATCGACCCGAGGACTGCCCCGAAGCCCGGAGGGCCGCCGGCGAGGCCGTGGCCATCCCGATCTATCCGGAGCTGACCGCGGCCCAGCGGCAATACGTGGTGGACACGATCGCCGCGTTCTACCGATAGCCCGTGCGAGTCCTCAGCATCGTCGGGGCGCGCCCGCAGTTCATCAAGATGGCTGCGCTGGCCCGGGCCTTCGAGCGGCACAACGGCCTCGGCCGTGAGCCCATCGAGAGCATCATCGTCCACACCGGTCAGCATTACGACGCCGAGATGTCCGACATCTTCTTCGACGAGCTCGAGATCCCGCCGGCCGCGTTCAATCTGGGGGTGGGATCAGGCCCTCATGGACGTCAGACCGCGCACATGCTCGAGAAGCTCGAGCCCGTCCTCCTGCAGACACGACCCGAGATGGTGCTGATCTACGGCGACACGAACTCCAGCCTCGCCGGCGCCCTGGCGGCCGTGAAGCTTCATACACCGGTGGCGCACGTCGAGGCCGGTGTGCGGAGCTTCAACCGCCGGATGCCGGAAGAGATCAACCGCGTCGTCGCCGACCACGTCTCGGACCTGCTGCTGGCGCCGACCCGCACCGCGATGGAGAACCTCGAACGCGAAGGGCTATCACGACGCGCCGTCCTGACCGGCGACGTCATGTACGACGCGGTGGCGGCTCACCGCCAGGTGGCCGCGCGCCGATCGTCGATCCTCGGAATCCTGGGGCTGGCGCCCGGCACCTACGCGCTGGCCACGGTCCACCGCGCCGAGAACACGGACGACGCCGAGCGCCTCGAGGGAATCGTGACGGCGTTCAACGACATCGCCGGGGACGGCCTTCCGCTGGTGCTCCCGCTGCACCCCCGGACGGCCCAGGCCGTGCGAGCCACGCTGCCGCGCTGGTCCCCGCGCCCGAGCCTGCACGTCATTCCACCCGTCGGCTACCTCGACATGCTCTGCCTCGTCGGCCATGCGCGACTCGTCCTTACCGATTCCGGCGGGCTGCAGAAGGAAGCTTTCTTCCTGGGCTGCCCGTGCGTGACGCTCCGCGAAGAAACGGAATGGACGGAGACGGTCGAGGCGGCCGGCAACATCGTTGCCGGCGCCGCGCCGGCGGCGATCCGGGCCGCGGTGCGGACGTGGGAGCACCGGTTGGCGGGCGGCGTCCCCGACTTCGCCGCCGCGGCGAGCACCTCCTTCGGGGATGGCCGCGCCGCCGATCGGATCGTGCAGGCGCTGCTGGCGGCCGCCCAGGGCGCCGCCCATGTAGGGCCGGCCGCGGACGAGACGGCGGCGATCAACACGACGGAGGGGGCACGATGCTGAATGTTGCGGTCGTGGGCGTCGGGGGCTGGGGCAAGAACCTGGCGCGCAACTACTTCCAGATCCCGGAGTGCTCGCTGAAGTACGTCTGCGATCTGAGTCGGCCCCGTCTGGAAGAGCTCCGGCGTCAGTTTCCGGGCACGGCGATCACGACGCGGTTCGACGACCTTGTCACGGACCCCGAGCTGCACGCCTGCGTCATCGCCACCACCGCGGCGAGCCACTACGCGCTGGCCAAGGCGGCGCTCCGGGCCGGCAAGGACGTCTTCGTGGAAAAGCCGTTCGTGCTGGAGGTGCACCAGGCCGAAGAGCTAGTCCACATCGCCGAGCAGGAAGGCCGCATCCTGATGGTCGGCCACCTCCTCGAGTACCACCCCGTCGTCGGCCGCCTCAAGACCATGATCGACGCCCACCAGCTCGGCGACGTCTACTACATGTACAACCAGCGCGTGAACCTCGGGCTGGTGCGCGAGGATGAAAACGCGCTGTGGAGCTTTGCGCCCCACGACGTGTCCGCCCTGCTGTACCTGCTGGGCAAGGAGCCGACCGACGTGGCGGCCCGCGGGCAGTCCTATCTGCGCCGCGGCGTCGAGGACGTCGTGTTCATCACGCTGAATTTCGACGACAGGATCCTGGCCCACATCCACGTGAGCTGGCTGGATCCTCACAAGATCCGGAAGATGACGATCGTCGGCAGCAAGAAGATGGTGGTCTTCGACGACATGGAGAACACCGAGAAGCTGAAGATCTACGACAAGAGCGCCGAGCACAACGCGGACTACAACACCTTCGCCGAATACGTCACCCTCCGCTTCGGCGACATCACGATTCCCCACCTGCGGATCGACGAGCCCCTCCAGCTCGAGTGCCGGCACTTCCTCGAGTGCATTCGCGAGCGCCGGCAGCCTCGCAGCGACGGTCGCGATGGCGTCCGGGTGGTGAAGGTCCTGGCGGCGGCCCAGCTATCGCTGGAGAAGAACGGGATGCCGATTCCGGTCGAGCCATCGGAATACCGGAAGGCGGCCTGAGGTGAGCGCGGACCTGGTGAGATTGATCGTGGACGCCGTCCAGGAACAGTGTGAGGGCCGCGGCAGCACGGTGGCGGCGGCCGACCTCGGGCCCGAGACGCCACTCCTGGGACGCGCCGGCGTGCTGGACTCGCTGGGGCTGGTCACGCTCGTCGTCGCCCTCGAGCAGACCCTGGAAGACGAGTACGGGGTGAGCGTGAGTCTGGCCGACGAGCGGGCGTTGTCGGAGCGGAAGAGCCCGTTTCGCACCATCGGCACCCTGGCCGATTACGCCGAGCGCCTGATCGACGGAGCCCGCCAGCGTGCCTGACGTGGTGACGCTCGTCACCGGCACCCGCAAGGGCATCGGCCGAGCCCTGGCCGAGCATTACGTTCGGGCCGGGCACTGCGTGGTCGGGTGCAGCCGCACCGAGGTCGACTGGACCCTCGAGGGCTACGCGCACCACCGCGCCGACGTCGCCGACGAGCGAGCAGTCAAGGAACTGTTCACCGAGATCCGGCGCAAGTACGGGCGGCTCGATCACCTCATCAACAACGCCGGCGTCGCCTCGATGAACCACAGCCTGCTGACGCCGCTGTCGACGGTGCACAAGGTCCTCGACACGAACGTGGTCGGCACGTTTCTCGTCTCGCGGGAGGCCGCCAAGCTGATGGCCACCAACGGCTTCGGCCGGATCGTGAACCTCACCACCGTCGCGCTGGCGTTGCGGCTCGAGGGCGAGGCGATTTACGTGGCCTCCAAAGCGGCCGTGCTCGGGCTGACGCAGGTGCTGGCCCGGGAGCTGGCCGGGCTCGGTATCACCGTCAACGCCATCGGGCCGGTGCCGGTCGACACCGACCTCATCGGGTCGGTCCCCAAGGACAAGATCGAGCGCATCGTCCGTCAGCAAGCCATTCCCCGGATGGGAACCGCCGAAGACATCGCGAACGTGATCGACTTTTACCTCCGCAAAGAGAGCGGGTTCATCACCGGTCA
>QHRW01000151.1:9289-16061 GCA_003220265.1 Candidatus Rokuibacteriota bacterium
TCCCCTGGACGCGCTGCGAATCCGTGCTCACCGTCACCGTGATCACGGTCGCCCTGGTCCTGGCCGTCGCGGGCAACGGCTACAACTTCTCGTGGACGGACCTGTCGATCCCCCGCTGATGGCGACGATTGACTTCCTGCTCGACATCTTCGACGCCAACCGGACCGGCGAGGCCATCGTCTGGCGCGACCGCGTGTTCTCGTTCGGCTGGCTGGCCGAGGCCGTGCGGGACTGGCGTCGGCGACTCCAGGATGACGGCCTCGTGAGGTCGGGGTCGGTGGTGAGCCTGGAAGCCGACTTTTCGCCGCAGGCGATCAGCCTGCTGCTGGCGCTGGTGGAGCACCGCTGCATCATCGTCCCGCTCACGACGTCCGTGGAAGCACGGAAGCCGGAGTTCTCGGAGGTCGCCGAGGTGGAGGCGGTGGTGCGCATCGGCGACGGGGACGAGGTCCACGTGGAGCCGACGACGCGGACGGCGCGCCACCCCCTGCTGCGCCAGCTGCAGGAGGCCGGACGGCCAGGCCTCGTCCTCTTCTCGTCCGGCTCGACGGGGAAGAGCAAGGCCGCGCTGCACGACTTCGGCCCTCTGCTGGAGAAGTTCACGGTGCCACGCCGGCGGCTGCGCGCGATGGGCTTCCTGCTGTTCGACCACATCGGCGGGGTGAACACGCTGCTCTACACCCTGTCGAACGCCGGCTGCGTGGTGACGGTGCCGCAGCGGCTGCCGGAGACGGTGTGCGCGGCGATCGCGCGGTGGCAGGTGGAGCTGCTGCCGACCTCGCCGACGTTCCTCAACCTCGTGTTACTGAGTGAAGCGTATCGCCGGCACGACCTGTCCAGCCTAAAGCTCATCACCTATGGCACCGAGGTCATGCTGGAGAGCACCCTGCGCCGGATGCGCGAGGTCTTGCCGGGCGTGGAGTTGCTGCAGACCTACGGGCTCTCGGAGCTGGGCATCCTGCGCTCCAAGTCGAAGTCCTCCGACTCGCTCTGGATGAAGATCGGCGGCGAGGGATTCGAGACCCGCGTGGTCGACGGCCTGCTCGAGATCAAGGCGCGGTCGGCGATGCTCGGCTATCTCAACGCGCCCAGCCCGTTCACGGCTGATGGCTGGTTCAGGACTGGCGATGCGGTAGCGGTCGACGGCGAGTATGTCCACATCCTGGGACGACGCTCCGAGATCATCAACGTGGGCGGCGAAAAGGTCTACCCGGCCGAGGTCGAGAGCGCGATCCAGCTGATGGAGGGTGTCAGCGAGGTGGTGGCGACCGGCGAGAAGAACGCCATCACCGGCGAGGTCGTCACGGCCAGGGTCAAGCTGGAGACCGGCGAGACCGTCGCCGAGTTCCGGCGGCGCATGCGCGCGTTCTGCGAGGGCCGGCTGGCGAGGTTCAAGATTCCCCAGAAAGTCGTGCTGGTCACCGACGACCTCCGCAGCGAACGGTTCAAGAAGCTCCGGCACGAGCAGGTCAGCTGACGATGGACTATCGCCGTCTCCCCTTCGGGTCCGGCACCGTTGCGCCCGTACGGGATCTGGCGCGACTGCACGCGGCGCTCCTGCCGGAGAGCCCCGTGTCGCGGCTCGGGCGGCGGTTCATGGAGGACTTCTACTACCGCGTCCTTCCGCGTGAAGGGCTCGTCGTCGGGGCGGTCGCCTACGTGGACGAGCAGCCGGCGGGCTTCGTCGCCGCGACCCCCGATCGGAACGGGTTCATGCGGAGCGGGCTGCGGAGGGGCTGGCCGCGCGCGCTGTGGGCGGTCGGAGCCTCCGTGCTCACGGCGCCGAAGTCCTTGGCCACGCTCTGGTGGGCGTGGGGGGCGATGCGCAGCCGCCGGCCGGCCGCCGACGGCAAGCCGGCGGGAGAGATCCTCTCCCTTGGCGTCCTGCCGGCGTACCGCGAAGCGCGCTTCATCCGGCAGTCTGGGCTGCACATCGCCACCGACCTTCTCGACGTAGCGGTCGGCGGACTTCGAGGGATGGGGATCCAGCACATCGGCGCCGCGGTGCGGGCGGACAACACCGAGGCGAAGCTGTTCTACGCCGGGCTCGGCTGGCGCCTTCACGGCCCCAGCACTGCCGGCCGGGGGCCAGCCGCCGTCGAGTTCCGCTGGCGACGCGCCGGCCGCTCCACCGCCCGCGACGCAGCGATTCCGGCCTCCTCCGTCCGTCGTTGACGTTTCAAGCCATCCACGGCTCCACGCGCTCGAGCGATGCGATGGGACCTCGTCGAACCTCGAATGGCAGGAGAGTCAGCATGACAGTCACGAAGCGATGGCTGTGGGCGATCGCGGTCGGGTTCTTATCGGTCATCGGGCAGGGGTCCTTGGCGTGGGGCGCGTCGCTCCACGGCCGCTGGGACATCGTCAGCATCCAGGGGTCCGACGTGGTGCCGGGCGGTGTCGCATCGGCCATGGCCAACGATGGATCCTTGATCACGCTCACGGGTTCCGGCACGTTTGTCGCCCCGAAGAGTAGCGGAACGCCGCACGCCGTGACCGGCGGTGGGACGTGGGAGACCCGCGGTTTCCTCGGCGTCGGCGCCGCCAGCGGCACGTACTCCGTGACCGCTCTCGTGCACTTCGAACCGGCCCCGGGCACGCTGCCCTTGGTCAACGACCTCGTGGGGGATGCCGACGAAGCGAGCGCGGGCCTGCTCGTGCTCCGCATCGCGTACTCGGACGGCAGCCAGGGAATCCTCGTGGTCAGCTGCCGCCTGGAGTCCTTCGACACCGACGCGGTGTTCGAAGGCATCACCGCGTCGAAGGGCTTCGTCGACTTCTGGCGAAACTTTCCGATCCGCGGCTCGAACCGGACGCTGTTCCACGTTCGGCAATAGGTCGTCGATCGTCGGCATAGGGGTCGTGGCGAAACGGTCGTTTCTCTCGTGAAGTAGTCAGCAATGTGGCAGATGCAGCACCGCCGGGCAGCAGCGGCGCTCGGTGATCGGCAGATGCGGGGGGCCCGGCTCGCCGGCCCCCTCGCTGGCCTCGTGTTCGGGCTCGTGCTGGCGGCCGCGCCGGCGGCCCAGGCGCAGGACTTCGTGCTTACGGCGCTGGTGCTCGTGAATAGCCAGAGCGCGGCGGGCTACAGCATCAATCCCCAGGCGCCCGGCGAATTTCAGCGGTTCGCCGAGCGCTACCTCGAGCATCTACAGATTCCCTATCAGGTGATGGACATCGCGACCCAGGCGCCGCCGGCGGATCTCTCGCGCCGGCAGCTGATCATCAGCGGACACCGGGGGGTGAACCCCGGGACGAGCTGGCAGACGGCCATCGCCAACGCCGTCGCCGGCGGGGTGGGGTTCGTCAACCTCGATTCCGACGCCACCGTCGGCCAGCAGAGCCACATCCGTAGCGTCTTCGGCGCGAGCGGCTCGAGTGTGGGAGGGCCGGGGAGCACGATCCGGATCCCCCAGGCCGTGGTGCCCGGCGGCAGCGCCCCGCACTTCATCACGGCGCTGCAGCGCCGCTTCCGCGGCGATCCGCCGGGAGACATCGTGTACGCGTTTCACGCCGATGCCACCGGCACGGTGCCGACGGTGCGCAGCACCCTCTTGACCGGCGCGGCGGGAACAGTCATCGCGAGGATCGGCGCCGCCGATGCGCTCATCCTGGCCACCACGTCGGGCCAGGGCCGGGCCGTCCACGTGGGCACCCTGGAGTACCTGCGGGCGGATCGCTTCGGCTTTCTCATGGGCGTGGACGATCTGTTCTGGCGCAGCCTGGTGTGGGCGGCGCGCAAGCCGTTCGTCGTGCGCGGGTATCCCCGCCTGTGGTCGCTGCAGATGGACGACAGCCTCTCCGGCTGGGGCGCCCGCGTGCGCGACCTGTACGACCCGAGCCTGACCGGCCCGGTGGCGGCGGATGGCACCGGAGGGCCGTGGCGCGTGACAGGGTTCGTGTTCACCGACAACGTCGCCCCCGGCAGCGCCGACCGAGCCTCGGTGATCGCCGACATCAATGCCGGGCGCTTGCAGGTCTCCCCCCACGCGCGCGGGCTCAGCTACGGCGATCTGTACTGGGAAACGCAGGCCGCCCAGCCACACACCGAGAGCACCTGGTTCCAGACGGTGAACGACATCCTGGCGTGGGTGCAGGGCAACGGAGGGACGGACAGGATCCCCTTCCTGTCGCGCTCGATGGTGCCGCACTTCTGGAACCTGCAGAACTTCACGGGCTCCGACCTCTGGAACACGCTGGGGTTCCGCTACATCACGGAGATCCAGCGGCCCGGCATGGATTTCTTCGGAAAGACGGATGCCGACCGGCTGCGCCTGCGGCCGTTTGGGCTGTACGAGCTGCCGCCGGCCAGCAGCCCGGATGAGAATTACCCGATCTATCTGGCCGACAACTACACCGTGAACAGCCGCGCGGGGCTGTCCCCGCAGACGTTCTTCGCCTTCACGACCCAGATCATCGATCTCAACCGCTACGATCGCCAGGACGTGGCGTGGCCCAACAACACGCGCCCGCCGGACGAGACGATCGACCAGTTCGAGTACTACACGTGGCGGCTGTGGTCGAGCCTGGCCCCGGTGCAGATCTATACCCACGATGGATCGAGCAACTACGTGCTGTCCACGGTGCCGCAGCGTCAGCAGGTCATCCGCGACGTGTCGGCGTGGCTCAATGCGGAGCGGGCTCGGCACGTGTTCATGCAAGACGTGGGCGACTACACGGTGGCGCGCACGCGCTCGACGCTGACCGGGGCGCAGGTGACGGGCACGACTCTCACGCTCACGTTCACCGGCAACGCGGCGACGGCGGATGGGCAGCCGATCAGCACGGAGGTGTTGCTGTTCCAGGGAGACACGGAAGCGACGCCCCGGAGCGTGGCCGGGTTCACGGGCGGGACGACGGTGAGCCTGGGGGTAGCCGGCAGCCCGGCTCCCACGACGACCGGGCTGAGTCCGGCCGCCGCGACCGCGGGCGGGCCGGGGTTCACGCTGACGGTGAACGGAACGAACTTCGCGCCGGCCTCGCAGGTGCGGTGGAACGGGGCCAACCGGGTCACCACCTTTGTCTCCGCGACGCAAGTGACCGCCGCGATTCCGGCGGCCGACATCGCGGTGGCGGGGACGGCAGCGGTGACGGTGTTCACGCCGGCACCGGGAGGCGGCACGTCGAACGCCCAGACCTTCACGATCACCGCGGGCAGTAATCCGGCGCCGACGACGACCGGGCTGAGTCCGGCCGCCGCGCCGGCGGGCGGGCCGGGCTTCACGCTGACGGTGAGTGGCAGTGGTTTCGTGGCGAGCTCGGTGGTGCGCTGGAACGGGGCGGACCGAGCGACCACGTTCGTGTCGGCGACGCAGCTGACGGCGGCCATTCCCGCGGCGGACCTCGCCGTGGCGGGTACCGCGCAGGTGACCACGTTCACCCCGGCGCCGGGCGGTGGCACCTCCAACGCCCAGCCCTTCTCCATCCTGGCCCCGGGCAGCAACTTCTTCGACGATTTCAACCGCTCCGACAGCGCCGACCTGGGCAACGGCTGGGTGGAGAAGACGCCCGGCGCGTTCTCGCTGGTCGGCAATCGCGTGAGCAAGGCGGCGACGGCGACGGGGTTCGCCGACAACGTGCTCTACCGGCCGGCGGGCGAGAACATGCTGGACGGCGAAGCCAGCGTGGAGGTGCGATTCAACAGCCTGCCGCCGGGGTACGCGCAAGTGTTCGTGCGGGGACAGACGGGGACGATTGCCAACGCGGGGACGTTCAATGGCTACCTGCTGTACACGGACAACGACCCCGGGCGGGCCCTTCTGGACCGCATCGAAAACGGCACGTTCGTGCCGCTGGCGCAGATCACGATCGCTCCCGCATTGAACACCACCGACACCTTCCGCCTGCGCTTGCGGGCGACCGGCACCAATCCCGTGGCGCTGGCCGCCTTCGTGGAACGCTTCACCGGCACCGGCTGGGCCGTGATCGGACAGGCCACGATCGACGACACCGCGCCCACCCGGGTCGCGACGGCGGGCACCGTGGGCTTCACCGGATATCTCGAGGGTGGCGTCTATACGTACGACAACTTCACGCGTACCAACCTCGACGGAGCTTCCACCAATCCCCTGCCGACGACGACCGGGCTGAGTCCGGCCTCCGCGCCGGTCGGCGGGCCGGGCTTCACGCTGACCGTCAACGGAAGCGGATTCATCTCCGGCTCCCTGGTGCGCTGGAACGGCAACGACCGGCCGACGAGCTACGTGTCGGCCACGCAACTCACGGCGGCGGTCCCGGCCACGGACCTGGGTGCCGCCGGGCCGGCGCCGGTCACGGTGTTCAACCCCGCCCCCGGCGGGGGAACGTCCAACGTCCAGTATTTCTCGGTGCTGGATGCAAGCGGCGGGTTCTTCGACGACTTCAACCGACCGAACAGTGCTGACCTGGGCAACGGATGGACGGAGAAGTATCCTCCCGCGTTCTCGATCCAGAACAACGAAGTCGTGATGATCGACACCGGGATCATCGACTATCACGACACGATCGTCTACCGGCCGGCCGGCGAGGACCTGCGCGATGTCGAGCTGGGGCTCGAGTTCCGGGTGCTGTCCACCCTGGCTTTCCCGCAGCTCCACGCGCGGGTTCAGCGCGACACGATCGAACAGCCGGACACGCTGGACGCGTACCTGCTGTTCGTCGACGGGTTCGAGCCCTCCCCGGGTCGTGCCGTCATTGCTCGCCAGGCTCCGGTGGCCGGCCAGTTCGAGTGCTACATGCTGGGGATCCCGTTCCCGAGCCCGCTTCAGGGGACCGACCGCTACCGCCTGCGTTT
>QHRW01000197.1 GCA_003220265.1 Candidatus Rokuibacteriota bacterium
CCCGGGCACCGGCATCGGCACGATCCTGCAGCCCGTCTCGACCAATCTCCTGGTGGGCCTCGGTGAGGCTGTCGCGGGCCTCCCTACAACGGTGCTGCCGACCTGCCCGCGATCGCGTCGTCATTGCACATGGAAGTGGACGACCTCTTCCCCGTGGCGGAGACGCTTCAGATGCTTCGCCTCGCCGAGGTTGAAGGCGGCGACATCCGACTCACCGAGGCGGGCAAGCGCTTCGCCACCGCCCCACTGGACGAGCGCAAAACGCTCTTCCAGCGCCACCTCCTGACGTACGTGGCGTTGGCCGCCCACATCCGGCGCGTGCTGGACGAGCGGGAGAGCCACGCGGCGCCGAAGAGCCGCTTCCTCGACGAGCTGGAGGATCATATGACGCCGCAGGCCGCCGAGCAGACGCTGGATGCGGCGGTGGGCTGGGGTCGCTACGCCGAGGCCTTCGCGTACGACGACCACCGGCAGATGTTCAGCCTGGAGAATCCGTCGTAGCGCACGAACGCAGTATCAAGGCAGCCAGTGACCGACGCGAGTTCAGGCGCTCACAAGCCCCAGGTCAGGACGAGACCGACCGCCGCGGCCCACATTACGGCGGTCGTTGCCCAACCCACGACGTTGGTCCAGCGCCCGTTCACCTTGTCGCCCATGACCCTCGAGTTGTTGGCGATCAGCATGATCACGAGCAGCATCGGCGGCGCCAGAAAGCCGTTGATCACGGCTGTCCAGAACAGCGCGGTGATGGGGTTGATGCCGAGGAAGTTGATCAGCATCCCGATCAGGGTCGGAACGACGATCATGGCGTAGAAGAGCTTGGCGCGGCGTGGCTTCTCGTCCAGGCCGTACCTCCATCCCAGCGTCTCGGCCATGGCATACGCGCTCGACCCTGTGAGCACCGGTACCGCCAGGAACCCGGCTCCGATGACTCCGAGCGCCAGCAGCACATAGGCAGCATCGCCGGCGAGCGGGCGTAGCGCCTCGGCCGCCTCGGTGGCCGACTGGATGTCGGTCTTGCCGGCAGTGAACAGCGTGCCGGCCGTCGCGAGCATGATGAAGTACATGACGGCGTTCGAGAAGAACATCCCGGTGGTGACGTCCACGCCTGCGTAGCGCAGCTCAGTCTCCGTGGCTCCTTGCCGCGCCTTCAGCGTGCGCCGGCCCATGCTGATCTCTTCCTCCACCTCCTGGCTGGCCTGCCAGAAGAACAGGTACGGACTGATCGTTGTCCCCAGGATGGCCACCAGCGTCGTCATGAAGCGGGTGTCGAAGCTGAGCGTCGGGACGAACGTCCCTCGCAGAACCTCCCACGGGTCGGGTCGGGCATAGAGCGCCGCACCGATGTAGGCGAAGAGCGCGAGCGTGAGCCACTTGAAGGTCTGAGCGATGAGCCGATAGGAGCCCCAGACCTGGAGTCCCAGGATGGTGACCGCGATCGGGACGATCATCACCGGGGCCGGAATCGGCACGAGCAGATTCAACGCGGCCGCGATAGCGCCGATGTCGGCGCCGGCATTGATGGTGTTGGCGATCACGAGGCCGCCCACCACGGGGTAGAGCACCACCTTCGAGTAGTGTCGGCGCAGCACCCGAGCCAGGCCAGCGCCGGTCACCATACCGACCTTGGCGCAGATGAACTGCACGACCGTCATCATGGGAAACGTCGCGAGCGCAGTCCACAGCCCGGCGAACCCAAGCGACGCCCCGGCGACGGCGTAGGTGCCGATCCCGGACGGATCGTCGTCGGAGGCGCCGGTGACCAGGCCCGGCCCGAGGATCTTGAGAAAACGGGCGATCGGATTCTGCACGCGGGCGAGCATCGCTTCCAGAGACCCGGATACTGGCCTGGCGTAGGGGATGAGCGGATCGGGAGAGTGCCGTCCCTGACCCTTCTTCTTTCCCCGCCTCCACATCAGCGTCGTCGCCGCATCAGCATCGCGAGAAGCGCGACCACGACGAGAGCGTTCAGCACGGTGAGCGCGAGCCGCACGAGACGCTGGGGCAGCCAGAGTGCGGCGATGGTGCTCAACGCAACGATGACGAGGCCGACGACGGCCACGCGCACGCGGCGGTCGACGATTGCACGGCGCGGCGACTCGGGCGGGATCCGCTCGGGGCCGTTTCGATCCATTGTGGCCTAGGCTATCCGACCGCTTCGAGGCGTGCCGGATTGTTCTTGCGAGACGCGCCCCTCCGCGATACTGCGCCGGGTCGCCGCAGACGCCGATACGCCAGCACATAGACCGCGGGGAGTACG
>QHRW01000084.1 GCA_003220265.1 Candidatus Rokuibacteriota bacterium
TTGACGATCTCGCTGTGCACCTTGAAGGCGGTGCCCGGCGCGTGGAACGTCGCGCCCTTGTAGCCCTTGGCGCCGTCGCCGGCCGGCACGACGTCGGAGTCGTTGGCCGACCACCAGTTGCCGATGAAGTGGTCCATCTTGAAGCCGATGGCGGCCGCTTCCTTCACCGCCACCTGGTTCATCACACCCCAGCCGGACATGAAGATCCAGTCAGGATTGAGCCGGCGCACCTGCAGCCACGTCGACTTCTGCTCCTGGCCGGGATGGTCGACGGCCAGCAGCGTCAGCTCGAACTGGTACTTCTTCGAGAGCTCCTCCAGCGTGGGGTTGGCTTCCTTGCCGTAGGGGCTGTTGTGGAAGATGTGGGCGATCTTCTTGCCCTTGAGCTTCTCGAGCCCGCCCTCCTGCGTGCCGATGTAGCGAATCACGGCCGAGGCCTGGCTCCAGTAGTTCGTCGGAAAGTTGAAGACCCAGGGGAACCAGCGGCCGTCGGAGGCCGCGCTCATGCCGTAGCCCATCGAGAACACGACGACCTTGTCGACGGGCGCCTTGGGAATGAGCTGGTAGGTGATGCCGGTGCTGTACGGGTTCACCAGCAGCGCGCTCTTGCCCTTGAGCCGCTCGTAGCACTCCACGCCCTGCTTGGTGTCGTACTGGGTCTCGCACTCCTCCCAGGCGACCTTGATGCCGTTGATGCCGCCGTCGCGCTCGTTGAGGAGCGAGAAGTAATCCACGAAGCCGTTGGCGATCGGAATGCCGCTGGGCGCGTAGGGGCCGGTCCGGTAGACCAGCAGCGGGATGAACGCCTCTTTGCTCCCCGGCGTCTGCGCGGAGCCGGCCGGGGCCAGCGGGCCCAGAAGCAGGGCCAGGATGGCCAGGCCGAGCAGGATGCGAGTCCTCATGAGCGTCGTCCTCCTTGGAATCAGTGTGGGAACGGCCACAGGCGCAGCTTCTCCTTGGTGATCTGCCACAGCCGGGCGAGCCCGTGCGGCTCCACGATCAGGAAGAAGATGATGAGCGCCCCGAACACCATCAGCTCGATCTGCTTCTGCAGCGCCACCGGCATCACCAACCCGACGTGGTGCGGCGCGTTGGTCAGGAAGATCGGGACCAGCACGATGAAGGCGGCCCCCAGGAACGAGCCCAGGATGCTGCCGAGGCCGCCGATGATGATCATGAAGAGCACGAGGAACGACAGCGTGATGTCGAAGGCCAGCGTCTCCGCGCTGCCGAGATAGAGGAACACGAACTCGGCGCCGGCCACGCCGCAGTAGAACGAGGACACCGCGAACGCCAGCAGCTTCGTGCGCAGCGGCCGCACACCGATGATCTCGGCGGCGATGTCGCGGTCGCGTATGGCCATCCACGAGCGCCCCACCCGCCCGCGCACCAGGTTCTTGGCCACCAGCGCGAAGACGGCCAGCAGGCCCAGCGCCACCACGTAGCGCACGGGCGCGGTGGCCAGCGGTCCCGTCACCATCACGCCGAACACCGTGCGCGGCGGCGCGGTGATGGTGCCGGAGGCCGCGTAGTTGACGAACCACGGGACCTTGTTGAAGAGCCAGATCAGGAAGAACTGCGCGGCCAGCGTGGCCACCGCCAGGTAGAAGCCCTTGATGCGCAGGCTCGGAATGCCGAACACGATGCCGACCACGGCCGCCATGAGCCCGGCCAGGACGAAGACGACGAGGATGTTGAGCGCGGGAAACGACGTGGTCAGCTTGAACGCGGCGTAGGCGCCCACCGCCATGAACCCGCCCGTCCCCAGCGAGAGCTGCCCCGCGTACCCCGTCAGGAGATTCAGTCCCAGCGCCGCCAGCGCATAGATTACGAGCGGTATCAGCACCGCCTGCAGCCAGTACTCGTCGGCGACCAGCGGCGGGACGAGGAACGCGACCAGAATTCCGAGCGTGACGAGCACACGATCCTGGACGATCGGGAAAATTGCCTGGTCGGCTGCATACGATGTCTTGAACTGGCCGGCCTCGCGATAAATCACGCGCGCCTCACCCACTGACGGCGATCAAAACGGTCGCAGATGCCATGCGAATCACCGCTTCGAGCGCGGGCTTTGCCCGCGCAATCCTGGGGGAGGCATCGGAGGGGGTCGCCGAGACCCCCTCCGACGGAACGACGCAGATGGGCCGTTTTCATCGCCGTCACACGCGTTCGATGATCCGCTCGCCAAACAATCCCTGCGGGCGGAACAGAAGGAACGCCAAGGCGAGGACGTAGGCGAACCAGTTTTCGATCGCCCCGCCGACCAGCGGGCCCCAGTAGACCTCGGCGATCTTTTCGCAGACGCCGATGATCAGGCCGCCGGCGATGGCGCCGGGGACGGACGTGAAGCCGCCCAGGATCAGCACCGGCAGCGCCTTGAGGGCGATCAGCGAGAGGCTGAACTGCACCCCGCTCTTGGCCCCCCACATGATGCCAGCCACGATGGCGACGAGGCCGGCCACCGACCACACCACCGTCCAGATCGTCTTGAGCGGGATGCCGAGCGACAGCGCGGCCTCGTGGTCGTCGGCCACCGCGCGCAGCGCCCGCCCGATTGACGTCTTCTGGAAGAACACGGCCAGCACCGTCACGATGACGGCGGCCGTGAGGGCGGCCGTCAGCTCCAGGCGGTTGACGAGGACGTTGCCGATCTTGAAGGAGGTGTCGGGGATGCCCACGTCGAGGCGCTTGACGTTGGCGCCCCAGAGCATCTCGCCGAACCCTTCCAGGAAGAAGTTGAGCCCGATGGTGGCCATGAACAGGATGATGTGCTCCTGGTTCACCAGCGGGCGGAGCACGACACGCTCGATGGCGAAGGCCAGCAGCACCATCACGCCCACCGTCAGCAGCAGCGCCAGGGCCACCGGCGCGCCCCGCTCGATGAGCCCCACCAGGGTGAGCGCGGCGAACAGCACCATCACCCCCTGGGCGAAGTTGAAGACGCCGGAGGCCTTGAAGATCAGCACGAAGCCGAGCGCCACCAGCGAGTACATGAGGCCGGCCGCGATGCCGCCGATGAGCACCTCGGCGAAGAAGCTCGGGTTGGACGCGATGTCGGCGAACGGCGCCACCAGGCCGTGCAGGATCTCAGTCATGCGCGACCCCCAGGTAGGCGTCGAGCACGGCCTGGTCCTTGCGGACCTGGTCCGGCGTGCCGTCGGCGATCTTGCGGCCGTAGTCCAGCACGACCACGCGGTCGGAGATGTCCATAACCACGCCCATGTCGTGCTCGATGAGGGCGATGGTGGTGCCGAGCTCGCCGTTGACGTCGAGGATGAAGCGGCACATGTCTTCCTTCTCCTCGACGTTCATGCCCGCCATCGGCTCGTCCAGCAGGAGCAGCTGCGGCTCGGCGGCCAGCGCCCGCGCCAGC
The DNA here is from genome assembly GCA_003220265.1 of Candidatus Rokuibacteriota bacterium. Lineage (GTDB taxonomy): Bacteria > Methylomirabilota > Methylomirabilia > Rokubacteriales > CSP1-6 > AR5. The sequence goes on from QHRW01000084.1 coordinate 3,374, forward strand.
TCCACGCGCTTCTGCAAGCCGTAGGGCAGCTTGCCGGCCGGGGTCTTGCGGATGGCCTGGATCTCCAGGAAGTCGATGATGCGCTCGACGGCCGCGCGGTGGGCCAGCTCCTGGCGTTGCGCCGGACCCCACCAGAGCGCGTCCAGCACGACGTTGCCGCGCATCTTGAGCAGCCGGCCCGTCATGATGTTGTCGAGCACGCTCATGCCCTTGAAGAGCGCGACGTTCTGAAACGTCCGCGCGATGCCGAGCTCGGCCACGTCGGGCGGCTTCAGGCGCGTGCGGTCGCGGCCGGCGAAGCGGATGCGGCCCTCCCACGGATGGTAGAAGCCGCTGATCACGTTGAGCAGCGTCGTCTTGCCGGCGCCGTTGGGGCCGATGATGGCCAGGATCTCGCCGCGCTCGATCCGCAGGCTCACCTGGTGCAGCGCCATCAGCGCGCCGAAGCGCACGCTGACGCCCTCCACCTCGAGCAGTGGGCCGGCATCGTTCACGGGCCCGCCTCGCCGGCGGCTCGCAACGCATCTTTCACAGGCTCGCCTCGCCTGCGGCTGTGGCTCGCAATGCCACATCGCGGATCTTCACGTCCGCCCGGACGGTCCCCGTGCGGCCGTCCTCGTACGTCACCTGCGCCTGCACCTGCACGCGGTCGCCGTCGCCGTAGAGGGCCTCGATGAGCGCGGCGTACTTCTGGGCGATGAAGCCGCGGCGCACCTTGCGCGTGCGCGTGATCTCCTCGTCGTCGGGATCCAGCTCCTTGTGCAGGATGAGGAACTTGCGGATGCGCGCACCCTTCAGCACGTCGTCGTCGAGCAGGCTCGCGTTGACGCGCCGCACCTCGTGCTCGATCAGGTCGTACACCTCGGCGCGCTGGCTCAAGTCGGTATAGCTCGTATACGCAATCCCCCGGCGCTCGGCCCAGTTCCCGACGGCGGCCAGGTCGATGTTGACCAGCGCCGTCACGAAGGGCCGATCCTGGCCCAGGCAGACGGCCTCCTTGACGTAGGGCGAGAACTTCAGCTTGTTCTCGAGGTACTTCGGCGCGAAGATCGTGCCCCCCGCCAGCCGGCTGACGTCCCGGGCGCGATCGATGATCTTCAGATGCCCGGCGGCGTCGATGAAGCCGGCGTCGCCCGAGCGCACCCAGCCGTCCTCGAGCGTCTGCCGCGTCGCCTCCGTGTTCTTGAAGTAGCCGACGAACACGCCGGGGCTGCGATAGAGCACCTCGCCCTGCTCAGAGATGCGGATCTCCACGCCGGGCAGCGGCGTGCCCACCGTGTCGAGGCGCACGTCGCCGTTCGGCTGGATCGCCACCAGCGCGCTCGACTCCGTCATGCCGTAGAGCTGCTTGACGTTGATGCCGAGCGAGCGGAAGAACACGAAGATCTCGGGCCCGATGGCCTCGCCGGCCGTGTAGGCCACGCGGATGCGGCGCATGCCGAGGTTGTCGCGCAGGGGCCCGTACACGAGGGCCTGGCCGAGCGGATGGAGCAGCCGGCGCCACGCCGACGGCGTCCGGCCGTGCAGGCGGGCGCGCTCGAGGGCCTGGGCCACGCCGAGGAAGAAGTGCACGAGGGCGCGCTTGGGCCGCGCGGCGTCCTCGACGCGGATCATCACGTTGGTGAGCAGGTTCTCCCAGATGCGCGGCGGGGCGAAGAAGTATGTGGGCCCGATCTCCTTCAGATCGTGCAGCACGGTGGCCGCGCTCTCCGGACAGTTCACGGTGAAGCCGGTGAGGACCGACTGCGCGTACGAGAAGATGTGGTCGCCCACCCACGCCATCGGCAGGTAGGCCAGCACTTCCTCGTCGTGGCGCAACCCCTCGCGCTCGATGGCGTTGCGCCCCATCACGATCATGTTGCGATGGGTGAGCATCGTGCCCTTGGGGCTGCCGGTGGTGCCGGAGGTGTAGCAGATGATCGCGACGTCGTCGGCGCTGCCGCGCGCCAGCTCGGCGTCGAAGTAGCCGGGCTGGCCCACGGCCAGCTTGTCGCCGCGCTCCTCCAGCTCGGCCAGCGAGATCAGGCAGGGGTCGGAGTAGGCCCGCATGCCGCGCGAGTCGTCGTACACGATGGACTCGAGCCGCGGGCACTGAGCGCGGATGTGCAGCAGCTTGTCGACCTGCTCCTGGTCCTCCACCACCGCGAACCGCGCCTCGGCGTGGTCCACGATGTAGGCCAGCTCCTTCTCGATCGAGTCCTGGTAGAGCGGCACCGGCACGCCGCCGAGGGCCTGCGTGGCGGCCACGGCCCAGTAGAGCTCGGGCCTGTTGTCGCCGATGATCGCCGCCTTGTCCCCGCGGGCGAACCCGAGGGCAGCCAGCCCGAGCGCGATGCGACGGGCGCGCTCGAAGTACTGGCGCCACGTGTAGGCCTGCCAGATTCCCAGGTCTTTCTCGCGGATGGCGATCTTGTGCGGCCGGCGCTCGGCGTTGGAGCGGACGAGCTTCGGAAACGTGTCCAGCCCCGCCTCAATCGTGGTCATCGCTCGTCGTCGAGCCTCCACGCGAACCCGTTGTCTGGCTGCCGCTTCGAGAAACTCACTGACGCTGGGGGGCGAGCGAGTGGGCGGGATTGTACGCATGGCGTCACGACCTGTCAAGGCAAACTGCCGCTATGACGAGGACTTACGACGCAGCGCTTCGACGCAGCGCGGCGCGTCGTCGTGGAGGTCTGACCTAAGCTAGGCGAGCCGGCGCTCGATAAACGGAATGGCGAAGTAGACGACGAACGCCGCGGCGGCCACGTAGAGCATCCAGTGAACGTAGCGCCCGCGGCCGTTGAGGAGCTTGATCGCGACGTACGTCACGAACCCGGCGCCGATGCCGTTGGTGATGGACCACGTGAAGGGCATGACGAGCATCGTGGTGAAGGCGGGGATCGCCTCCTCGAAGTCATCCCAGGGGATGTCGCGGGCGACGCTCATCATGTAGAAGCCCACGATGATCAGCGCGGGCGCGGTGGCCTGGGCGGGAATCACGCTGGCCAGCGGTGACAGCCACATGGCGACCAGGAACAGCACGCCGACCACGACGGCGACCAGCCCCGTGCGGCCGCCCTCGGCCACGCCGGCCGCGCTCTCGATGTAGGTCGTGTTGCTGCTGCTGTTGGCCAGGCCGCCGGCCACGGCGCCGAGCGAGTCCACCAGGAGCACGCGCCGGGCGTCCGGCAGCCGGCCCTCGCGGTCGAGGAAGCCGCCCTTGCCGCCCACGCCGATGATCGTCCCCATCGTGTCGAAGAAATCGCTCAGCATGATCGAGAAGGTCACCAGCATCGTGGTCACGATCCCCAGCCGCGCCACCACGCCGAAGTCCAGCCGCCCGAACGTGGAAAAATCCGGGAGCTGGACGATGGCGCGGGGAAGCTGGGCGGCGCCGGGCGTGGAGAAGCCCTTCCAGCCCGCCACCAGCCCGTTGAGCGCGATGGCGATGATCGTCGTCAGCACGATGCCCAGCAGCAGCGCGCCGCGCACGCGGCGCGCCATCAGCCAGGCCGTGAGCACGAAGCCCACGAGGAACACCGCGATCGGCAGTCCCTGCAGCGGTCCCAGCCCGACGGGCAGCGGGCCGGCGTTGGGCTTCACGACGAAGCCCGCCGTGAAGAAGCCGATGAACGCGATGAAGAGCCCGATGCCCACGCTGATCGCGCGCTTGAGGCCGAGCGGCACCGCCTCCAGCATCGCCTCCCGGAAGCGCGTGAGGACCAGCACGGTGATGACGGCGCCCTCGAGGAACACGATCGTCATCGCCTGCGGCCACGTCAGCCCCCGTCCCGCCACCAGCTCGAAGGCGACGACCGCGTTGAGTCCCATGCCGGGCGCCAGGGCGAAGGGATAGTTGGTGAAGACGCCCATGGCGATCGACAGCAGGCCGGCGGTGAGACACGTCACGGTGAGCGTGGGTCCGAACGGCAGCCCCTTGCCGTCGAGCCCGGGCACGCCGACATAACCCAGGATGATGGGGTTCACGAAGATGATGTAGGCCATGACCATGAACGTGGTCAGGCCCGCGCGCACCTCCGTGCCGACGTCGGTGCCGCGCTGGCGGATCTGGAACCAGCCGTCGAGAGCGCCCGGCATGAGCCGGGCCGCATTGTACCGCGGCGGCCCGGCTCCCGGGGCGCGCTCAGCGCTTCATTCCCTCGATCACCGTCAATTGCTCACGATGACGGTGATGCTCACCGTGCCGCTGTTGCCGGTCGCGTCGCGTACCGTGCCGGTCAGCGTGTGACTGCCGTTGGCGACCGACCGCGAGTCCCACGGCAGCGTGACGGGCCCCTGTGTCGACGTCGTCTGGGTACCGACCTGCTTGCCGTCCGCGCTCAGCGTGAAGACGTTCGACGACCCGCTGGCGCCCTCGACCCACTGCACCACCCAGACGGTGCCGGCGACCGTATCGCCGTTATGCGGCTGCGTGATGAAGACTTTGAGCGTCGGGGCCGGTGTCGGAGCCTGCCGGCGTGCGACAGCAAGCGTGGTGTCGTTGCCACGCGTATTTGCGCCTTTGACGTAGAAGAGGTCCTTCGTGTACTGGAACAGGCCTCCGCTCGCCATGGTCCCGGCGCTCGTGTCGAAGCTGCCGTCCGGCTTGATGCACCAGAACGTGGTCGCGGTTTCGCCGGCCGGCGCGTTCCGGATCATGAACGCGGACGTCGGCGGGCAGTCGGGTGGCGCCACGGCCTCGAGCTGAATGGTCGTCGTCCCCGCCGCCAAGTCGGGCAAGTCGGAGCTGATGGGCACGTGGAGGATCGACCACTCCATGTCATACGTGCCGGGCTGCGGACTGAACTGGGCCGAGGCCACCCCGGTGCACGCCAGGACGATCGTTACTGCCAGCAGGAATCGCCGAATCATCTTGTCGCCTCCCATAGTTGCGTCCGATGTCGTGGCCGTAGACAACGCACCGCTCATGGCAACCCGCGTGCCGTATCTAAAGGTGGCCAATGCCTGGCGACTGAGGACTCTTGCGTGGTGTGTCGATGCAGACCGCTGCCACATCTCTGCATCTCGGTGCATTCCGTTCGGTCGTGAGCGGCGGTCAGTCGGCTCGGCCGATCTCCTTGGCGCGCTCACGCAGCACGAACTTCTGGATCTTGCCGGTGGAGGTCTTGGGCAGCTGGCCGAACACCACGTGGCGGGGGACCTTGTAGTGGGCAATCTGCTCGCGCAAGAAGGCGATGATCTCCTCGGCGGTGGCGGCGGCGCCCGGCTTGAGGGTGACGAACGCGCACGGCGTCTCACCCCACGTGGCATCGGCGCGAGCCACGACGGCGGCCTCCATCACGGCCGGGTGACGGTAGAGCTGCTCCTCGACTTCCAGCGAGGAGATGTTCTCGCCGCCCGAGATGATGATGTCCTTCGATCGGTCCTTGATCTCCACGTAGCCGTCGGCATGCCAGACCGCGAGGTCGCCCGTGTGGAACCAGCCGCCGCGGAAGGCGGCGCCGGTGGCGCCGGGATTCTTCAAATAGCCCTTCATCACCGTGTTGCCGCGCAGCATGATCTCGCCCATCGTGCGCCCGTCCCGCTCCACCGGCTGCATCGTCTCCGGATCGGCGACCATCATGTCCTCGAGCGTCACGTAGGTCACGCCCTGCCGCGCCATCTGGGCGGCGCGTTCGGCCAGTGGCAGCGCGCGCCAGTCCTCCTGCCAGGCGCAGACGGTGGCGGGGCCGTACGTCTCGGTCAATCCGTAGAGGTGCGTCACGCGGAAGCCCATGGCCTCCATCGCGCTGATCACGGTGGAGGGCGGCGCCGCGCCGCCGGTCGCCATCTCCACGGTGTGGGCGAAGCGCGTCTTCACGGCCCCGGGCGCGTGGATCAGCATCGTCATCACGATCGGCGCGCCGCACATGTGCGTGACGCCGTGGCGGGCGATGGCCGGGAAGATCAGCGCGGGATCCACGCGCCGCAGGCAGACGTGCGTGCCGCCCACCGCCGTGACGGCCCAGGTGTACGTCCAGCCGCTGCAGTGGAACATCGGCAGCGTCCACAGGTAGACCGCGCGGGGCGACAGCCCGAACGTCAGCGCGTTGCCGAGCGCGTTCAGGTAGGCGCCGCGGTGGTGATAGACGACGCCCTTGGGATCGCCGGTAGTGCCCGAGGTGTAGAGCAGGCAGATCGCTTGCCACTCGTCCACCGGGCCCACGCCGGCCCACGCGGGATCGCCCTCGGCCAGGAACGCCTCGTAGTCCTTCTCGCCCACGAGCCGGCCGCCCTCGTAGAGCGGGTCGTCGACGTCGATCACGAGGATCGGCCGGCCGAGCAGCGCCAGCGCCTCGGCGATGGTGGACGAGAACTCGCGGTCGGTGATCAGCGCCTTCGCCTGACCGTGCTCCAGGATGAAGGCCAGCGTGCGCGCGTCGAGCCGGTAGTTGAGCGGGTTGAGCACGGCACCGGCCAGCGGCACGCCGTAGTGCGCCTCCAGCATCGCGGGGACGTTGGGCGCCATGATCGCCACCGTGTCGCCGCGCCCGATCCCGCGCCGGGCCAGCGCCGAGCCGAGCCGCCGCACGCGCGCCGCCAGCTCGGCGTAGGTGAACGTGCGCTCGCCGTGGATCACGGCCGTCTTGCCCGGATAGACGCGCGCCGCCCAGGCCAGGAAGGACAGCGGCGTCAGCGGCGTGTAGTTCGCCGGACCCCGCTCGAGCTGTTCGAATCCGCTCGTCATCGCCTGCTCCGTCAGAGCGGCTTGCGCAGCAAGCGCCCGAGCTCGCCCACGACGCCGCGGCGGAAGGTCAGCACGCAGACCACGAAGATCGCGCCCTGAACGATCGTGAACCAGGCGCCGAGCTGGGCCAGGTAGTTCTCCAGCCCGATCAGGATGAAGGCGCCCACCACCGGGCCGAACACGGTGCCGAGGCCGCCCAGGAGGGTCATCAGCACCACCTCGCCCGACATCGTCCAGTGGACATCGGTGAGGGAGGCGAGCTGGAACACGATGGCCTTGGTGGCGCCGGCCAGGCCCGAGAGCGTGGCCGACAGCGCGAAGGCGATGAGCTTGTACTGCTCGACCCGGTAGCCGAGCGAGACGGCGCGCGGCTCGTTCTCGCGCACGGCCTTGAGCACCTGGCCGAACGGTGAGTGGATGGCGCGGTAGATCACCAGGAAGCCGACGAGGAAGATCGCGAGCACCGTGAAGTACATCGTGTAGGTCTGGCGCAGGTCGAAGAGGCCGAGCAGCGTTCCGCGCGGCACCGACTGGATGCCGTCCTCGCCACCGGTGAACTTCGCCTGCAGCGAGAAGAAGTAGATCATCTGGGCGAAGGCCAGCGTGATGTTCGCGAAATAGATGCCGCGGCTGCGGATGGCCAGCGTGCCGAGGACCACGCCGAGGCCGCCGGCGGCGGCGGTGCCGAGCAGGATCGCCGCTTCCGGCGGCGCGCCCCACACCTTGGCCGCGTGCGCGGCGGCATAGCCCGCCGTCCCCAGGAACGCCGCGTGCCCGAACGACAGCAAGCCCACGTAGCCGATCAGCACGTTGAAGGCGCAGGCGAAGAGCGCGAAGCACAGCGCCTTCATCAGGAAGACGGGATAGACCAGGAAGGGCGCGACGACGAGCAGCGCGACCATCACCCCGAAGGCGATGACTTGATGGGTCGGGGCGCCGCGGGCGGCCGTCGCCTCCCGGATGTCGACCCCGACCGCAGTGGCCATCGTCACGTCGTCCGGCCGAAGAGGCCGGAGGGGCGCACGAGGAGGACGAGCGCCATGATCACGAAGATGACCGTGTTCGAGGCCTCGGGATAGAAGACCTTGGTGAACCCCTCCACGATCCCCAGCGCGAAGCCCGTCACGATCGAGCCCATGATCGAGCCGAGCCCGCCGATGACGACGACCGCGAACACGACGATGATGAGGTTGCTGCCCATCAGCGGGTTGACCTGGTAGATGGGCGCGGCGAGCACGCCGGCCAGCGCGGCCAGCGCGACGCCGAAGCCGTAGGTCAGCGTGATCATGCGCGGCACGTTGATGCCGAAGGCCTGCACGAGCGTGGGGTTCTCGGTGGCCGCGCGCAGGTAGGCGCCCAGCTTCGTGCGCTCGATGACGTACCAGGTGGCCAGGCAGATCACGAGCGAGAACAGCACGACCCACCCGCGGTAGATCGGCAGGAACATGAAGCCGAGGTTGTAGGCGCCCGTGAGCTGCGGCGGAATCGTGTACGGCAGCCCCGACGAGCCGAACTCGTTGCGGAAGACGCCCTCGATCACCAGCGCCACGCCGAAGGTCAGCAGCAGCCCGTAGAGGTGGTCGAGCTGGTACAGCCACTTCAGCATCGTGCGCTCGATGAGGATGCCGAGCAGGCCGACCACGACCGGCGCCACCAGCAGCGCCGTCCAGTAGCCGAGGCCGGCCCACTGCAGCAGGAAGTAGGCGGCGAAGGCGCCCATCATGTACTGGGCGCCGTGGGCGAAGTTGATGATGTTGAGCAGGCCGAAGATGACCGAGAGCCCGAGGCTCAGCAGGGCGTAGAAGGCGCCGTTGATCGCTCCGATCAGGAGCTGGCTGAACAGCGCCTGCGTGTTCACGGCGCCGTTCTTCTTACTTCTTCACCAGCGGGCACTCCCCCTGGTCCACCGGACGGAAGGCCTGCTCCGTCGGGATGGTGGCGCGCAGCTTGTAGTAGTCCCACGCGCCCTTCGACTCGGTCGGCTTCTTGACCTCGAAGAGGTAGGCCGGGTGCACCTTGCGCCCGTCGGGGCGGATCGTGCCCTTGCCGAAGAGCGGGTCGTCGGTCGGTGTGTCCTTCATCTTGGCGATGACCTTGGTGCCGTCGTCGCTCTTGAGGGCCTCCACCGCCTTGAGGTAGTGGGTGACGGCCGAGTAGACGCCCGCGTGGATCATCGTGGGATGGATGCCGCGATCGCGCTCGGCGAAGCGCTTGGCGAACGCGCGCGTCTTGTCGTTCATGTCCCAGTAGAACGTCTCGGTCAGGATCAGACCCTGCGCGGTCGGCAGGCCGAGCGCGTGCACGTCGGTGATGAAGACCAGCAGCCCGGCGAAGTTCTGGCCGCCGCGCACGATGCCGAACTCCGAGCCCTGCTTGATGGCGTTGGTGGTGTCGCCGCCGGCGTTGGCGAGACCGATGATCTTGGCCTTGGAGGCCTGCGCCTGCAGCAGGAAGGAGGAGAAGTCCTGGGTGTTCAGCGGGTGGCGCACCTTGCCGAGCACCTTGCCGCCGGCCTTGGTGACGACGGCCTCGGTGTCACGCTCGAGGGCGTGGCCGAACGCGTAGTCGGCGGTGAGGAAGAACCACGTGTCGCCGCCCGTCTTCACGATGGCGTTGCCGGTGCCGTTGGCCAGCGCCCACGTGTCGTAGGTCCAGTGGATGGTGTTGGGCGAGCACGCCTTGCCGGTGAGGTCGGCCGTGGCCGCGCCCGAGACCAGCAGCGCCTTGCCCTTGTCCCTGGCGATCTGGTTCAGCGCCAGCGCGACGCCGGAGTTCGGCACGTCGACGATGACGTCCACCTTGTCGGCGTCGAACCACTGGCGGGCGATCTGCGAGCCCACGTCCGGCTTGTTCTGGTGGTCGGCGGAGACGATCTCCACCTTCAGCCCCTTCTTCTCGGCGCCGTAATCCTCCACCGCCATGCGGGCAGCCACCACGGAGCCCTGGCCGGCGAGGTCGGCGTAGAGGCTCGACTGGTCGTTGAGCACGCCGATCTTGATGACGCCGTCCGACATCTGGGCGGCGGCGGGACCGGCCGCCACGAGGGCGACGAGGCCGAGGACGAGCATTCGTGCGATGCGCATGCGCTGGCTCCTTCGTGTGAGAGTGCGGGTAATCCCGAAACTATACTCCAAGGTATTCGTGCAGCCTGTCCATGCTGGCGGCGAGCGCCGCGTTGGGGATCATGTCCACCACCCGCCCGTGCTCCACGACGTAATGGCGGTCGGCCACGGTGGCGGCGAAGTGGAAGTTCTGCTCGACGAGCAGGATCGTGAAGCCGTCGCCCTTGAGCCGCTCGATGGTGCGGCCGATCTGCTGGACGATGACGGGCGCCAGCCCCTCGGTGGGCTCGTCGAGCAGCAGCAGGCGCGCGCCCGTCCGCAAGATGCGGCCGATGGCGAGCATCTGCTGCTCGCCGCCGGAGAGCTTGGTGCCCTGGCTGCGCAGCCGCTCCTTCAGGTTGGGAAAGAGCTCGAAGATCGCCCCCACGCCGAGGCCGCCCGGCTTCACCACCGGCGGCAGCACCAGGTTCTCCTCCACGTTGAGGCTGGCGAAGATGCCGCGCTCCTCCGGACAGAAGGCGATGCCGCGGCGGGCGATCACGTTGGAGGGCAGGGCGATCAGCTCGTCGCCGGCCAGGCGCACGGAGCCGGTCCGCCGGCGCACGATGCCCATGATGGCCTTCAGCGTGGTGCTCTTGCCCGCCCCGTTGCGCCCGAGCAGCGTGACGACCTCGCCCGGCCGCACGTCGAAGGCCACGCCGTGCAGGATGTGCGACTCGCCGTACCAGGCGTGAAGATCGCGCACGGCCAGCAGCGGCTCAGGCATGCGCGCTCCCCATGTAGGCCTGGATGACGTCGGGATTGCGCGAGACGGTCGGATAATCGCCCTCGGCCAGCACCTCACCGCGCGCGAGCACGGTGATGGTGTCGGAGAGGCTCTGCACCACGCCGAGGTTGTGCTCGACCATCAGCACCGTCCGGTTGACGGCGACCTTCTTGATCAGCGCCGAGATGCGCGCCACGTCCTCGTGGGCCATGCCGGCGGTCGGCTCGTCCAGCAGCATCATCTCGGGCTCCAGCGCGAGCGTGGTGGCGATCTCCAGCGCGCGCTTGCGGCCATACGGCAGCTCGACGGCGGCCGTGGCCGCGAAGGCCGTGAGCCCGACGGCGTCCAGCAGCTCGCGCGCGCGGCCGTTGAGCCCATCCAGCACGCGCTCGGAGCGCCAGAAATCGAAGGAGGCGCCGCGCCGCCGCTGGAGCGCGATGCGCACGTTCTCGAGCACCGTGAGGTGCGGAAACACCGCGGAGATCTGGAAGGAGCGCACGAGGCCCAGGCGCGCGATGTCGGCCGGACGGCTGCCGGTGATGTCACGCCCGTTGAACATGATGCGGCCGGCCGTCGGCGTCAGGAAGTGCGTGAGCAGGTTGAAGCACGTCGTCTTGCCGGCGCCGTTGGGGCCGATCAGCGCGTGGATGCTGGAGCGCCGCACCCGCAGGTCCACGTTCTTGACGGCGACGAAGCCGCGGAACTCCTTGGTGAGCCCGCGCGTCTCGAGGATGGTGCTATCTGTAGCGGAGCCGCCAGGCCGGGTCATTTCGTGGGTGGCCTGCGCGAGAAGGTGATTGGCTCCGTTCTTCCCTCGAGCCACGCCCGGTTGGCTTCGGCGGTCTCCCACGAGGCCAGGCACTCGAGCTCGGCGGCCATGACGTCCTCCACGGCGGCGCGCGGATCGCGGTGGAAGGACTCGTGGAGCAGCCGCTTGATGTGGGCGTTCGCCGTCGGCGCCTGCTGCCGCAGGCGCTCGATGATCGAGGCGAGCGCGGCGTCCACCTCGGCCGCCGGACACACCCAGCTCACCAGGCCCATGGCCAGCGCGGCGGCGGGCGTCACGTGGTCGTTCAGCAGCGCCAGCTCCTTCGCGCGCGCGAGCCCGATGAGACGCGCCAGCCGCAGCACGGCGCCGTCGGGGATGATGCCGTGGCGCGAGGCGCCGAGGCCGAGCACGGCATCGTCGGTGGCCAGGCGCAGATCGCAGGCGAGGCCGATCTGCAGGCCGCCGCCGATCGAGTAGCCGTGCAGCACGCCCAGGGTGACCTTCGGCATGTCCTCCAGCCCGTTGAGCGCGCGCACCCAGGCTCGGTGAAACGCCTCGCCGATGGAACCGCCGGCCAGCGCCGTGCGATCCATCCCCGAGCAGAACGCGGCGCCGGCGCCGCGCACGACGACCAGCGTCACGTCGGGATCGGCGGCCGCCGTGTCCACGCGGTCGGCCAGCGCCGCCACCAGCGGCGTGTCGAGCGCGTTGAGGACGGCGGGCCGGTCCAGCGTGATCCAGGCCACGCCGTCGGTGAGGCGATAACTCACGGGCAATGCGGTCATCGATTGTGAACGAGTCGGCGGAGGTTGTACGATCGCAACCGAGTGCTGCGTAACGTACCATCGCCAAGGAGGGCGTGTCCATGTCATCCATCAGCCGGCGTCGTTTTCTCCTGAGCGCTTCTGGCGCGGCGGTCGCCGGCGCGCTGGCGCCCGCCGTGCGAGCGCAGACGTCCGTGAAGATCGGCACCGCCGTCCTCGGCGATTACGCGCTGGCCGGCCCCTTCATCGTCGCCGTCGAGAAGGGCTTCTTCCGGATGGAAAACCTCAACGTGGAGTTCGTGCCGTTCCAGGGCGGCCCCAACCTGGTCAAGGCCGTCATCGCCGGCGAGGTGCTGCTGGGCGCCGCCGGCTCCACCGACATCCTCGTGTTCCGCGAGGCGGGCATGCCGCTCAAGATGGTGGCCACCCACACCGAGGGCAACCACTTCACGTTCAACGTCGCGCCCGACGTCGGCAACGTCGCCGAGCTCAAGGGCAAGTCGATCGGCGTCACCTCCGTCGGCGCCACCACGTGGGTGTTCGCGCGCATGGTGGCCAAGGCGCAGGGCTGGGATCCCGATCGCGACGTCAAGATCGTCGGCCTCGGCGGCCTCAACGCGCAGCTCGCCGCGCTGTCCCGCAAGGAGATCCACGCGTTCGTGTGGGGCGACGGCGGCGCCGTCACCCAGCTCGCCGGCAAGTCGAAGGTGCTCATGCGCCTGGACAAGGTCACCCCGCGCTGGATCAGCCAGGTGCAGTACGTGTCGGAGGACGGCATCAAGAAGCAGGGCGACGACATCCGCAAGGCGATGAAGGGCATCTTCAGCGCGATCAAGTTCATGACCGAGCACACCAGCGACGCCGCCGAGATCGTGGCCAAGAAGATCGGCTGGAGCCCGGAGGCCGTGCTGGCCGCCCACAAGATCTCGGGCGGCCTCATGTCGCACGACGGCACCGTCAGCATGGAAGCGCTCCGCTCGATGCAGGACACGCTGCTCGAGTACGCCGTCATCAAGAAACGCCTGCCCGTCGAGGAGCACGTGGCCCGCGAGTTCGCGCCGGTGAAGCTCGGCGGATGACCGCCCGGGCGTGGGTGCTCACCGCGCTGCTGCTGGCGGCGCCGGGGATCGCTCACGCCCAGATCTTCGTCGCCGACAAGTCGGCGCCCGCCTTCACGCTGGGCCCGCTGTTCGTCCGCGCCAGCGTCGATCCCAAGCTGGGCCCGGTGAAGGTCGACATCAGCTTCTCGGTGGTGGTGCCGCCGAACGCCGCCGGGGCGGGCCTCGAGCAGGATCTCTACCTGCTGTGGCCCGGCGAGGTGCTGCCCGATCCGAAGCTCGGCGCCACCGTGCCCGCGCTGGAAAAGGACCTCACCGAGCGCGGCTTCACCGTGATCGGCGGCGGCCGCCTCGCCCTCACCGCGCGCAACCTCTACCAGGTCAGCGGCGAGCACACGTCCGAGTCGCTGCCGGGCGGCGCGCCCTTCGTGACGTTCGTGCGCGAGGGCGGCGCGCTCGGGCTGAGCTCGCCGGCCTCGTGGATCCGCATCCCCTGGAACCCCAGGTTCACCAACCGCGTGTACATCATCAACCTGGCGATGACGGCCAAGGGGCTGATCAAGCCCAAGCCGGGCACGTGGTTCGAGAAGACCTTCTGGGGCCCCCGCTATCGGCTGGTGCTGTCGTTCAACGAGATCCGCCACCGCGCGGTGTTCCCGATGTACTTCCAGCACCGCGACCGCATCGTGAAGCTGGCGGAGGATCCCGCCCAGCTCATCGTCAACTTCGCGGAGGCCGATCGGCTCAAGATCGACGAGCTGTTCCCGCAGTCGGCGCGCCGGCAGCTCAGCGAGACGCTGGAGAAGACCGACACCGTCTCGCTCTTCCTCGACCGCTCCGAGGGGCTGCAGCCGCAGGTCCTCACCGTGCAGTTCGGCTACTTCAGCGGGCTGCAGTCGTGGGCGCCGCTGCTGATCCCCGCCCTCTTCTTCGCGCTCGGCAACGGCGCCGGCGTCGTGGTGCGCAACGTGGCCGAGCGGCTGAGCAAGCGATGGGCGGGGCGCGTGCAGTTCGGCAGCGTGAAGGAGAGCCCGAAGGTGAAGACGAGCGGCGTGGTGGCCGGGCCCGAGACGCTACGCCGGATCGTGCCGGGACGTACGACGCACGAGGAGGTGTTGCGGCTGTTCGGGAACGACGTCGAGGAGCACTCGCGCCTGACGGCGCCCGACCAGAAGACGCTGGTCTACCGCGGACGGCGGCTGGTGCCCCAGCGGCGCCGGGCGCTGGGCTTCCTGGCCACCGTCGAGCACTGGGACGCCGAGGAGCACGAGGTCACCATCGACCTCGAGCGCGACGTCGTCCGCGACGTGCAGGCCCGCGTGCGGCGCTCGCGCCTCAGCGCGCCCGAGCCCGCGTGAAGGTGGCCGTCTCCGGCAGCCGCGACAGCACGTAGGGCGTCACCGTGACGTGCTCGCAGCAGGTCAGGCAGTAGAAGTCGAGCTCGAGCCCCGCCCGGCCGCCCATGAAGTCCATGCGGCTCGCGCAGCGGGCGTGATGCAGATCACCGTCGGGCGAGCGGAACACCGTCGCCACGGGCGGCATCATCGCGCGGCTCGTCGTGGGCGCCACCTTCGTCGTCGTTGCCACGGCCATGTCCCCCTCCGCCTGTTTGAAACGCGGGCCCCGAATGGCCCCCGAACCGCCAAGCCCGCTCAGTGCCGCCAGAACGCGAACCAGCAGAGACCGACGCCACCGGCGAAGATCGTGAAGGCCACCGAGACGTAAGCTCCGAACTGGCTCCACGTGATCATGTCCGACCGCGTCCTCCGGGCCGGGACCAAGAGCAACGAGCGTTCCAAACTGACCAGGCGGTGAGGGCTCAGAATTCCGGGCAGATACGAACCGGTCTCGGGGTTTGACCGGTCAATTTCGAGGCGCGCCGGGAGACCTTCCGGGCAATAAGTGACCGAATGTGTCACTGGTCATGGGGAGCCGGCCCGGCTCCACCGGGGCAGCCCGAACGTCAGGAAAGATCCGGGGGCCATCTGATGGCCCCCCAGCTCATTAGCCGCGCCAGTGGGAGAGGCGGTCGTTGAGGACGTCGAGGGCGAGGACGATGGCGATCGAGGCGGCGGAGACGAGGGCCGTGGCGGCGAAGAGCTCGGGGGCCTGAAAGCCGTTGGCGAGCGAGCCCATCACGTGACCCATGCCGCGCACGCCGGCGAACATCTCGACGATCAGCACGCCGAGCAGGCAGAAGACCACACCCAGCCGCATGCCGGCCAGCACCGTGGGCACGATGGCCGGCAACAGGACCTTCCAGTAGAGCTGCCAGGTGGACGCACCGAAGGCACGAGCCACGGTGACCAGCGTGCGATCCACGTCGCGGACGCCGCCCATCACCAGCACGAGGATGGGGAAGAAGCCGTGGATCGTGCCGTAGACGATCGCCGGCGCGGTGCCGAAGCCGAGGATGAGAACGATCCACGGCAGCACGAGGATCTTCGGCATCCCGTACACGGCCACGACGAACGGGCTCAGCACCTCGCGCAGCGCCCGCACGGAGCCGATGGCGACGCCGAAGGCCACGCCGAAGACGACCGAGAGGACGTAGGCAACCGCCGTCTTCAGCAGCGTGTCACCCAGCCCCGCCAGCGCGCTCCGCGCGATCCGCCCGAACGCCCCCGCCACGGCACTCGGCGCCGGCACGAACAACGCATCCACCCACCCCGCCCTCGCCACCACCTCCCACGCCACGAGCAACACCCCCACGCTCACGACCTGCAACGCCACGATACGGACCCGCTCAGCTGCCATCACTCCCCCTCACCACACCCAGGCCACCACGCTCCGAAAGGCGTCGGAAGGAAGCGAAGCCCCCTTCCGAGGCCGCTCCGAGCGCCGGCTTCGCCGGCGCAGTCCTGTCGTGTTCTGGGGGGATGCAGGGAGGAGTGCGCCGTAAGGCGCGCGACGACCGTCGAAAGGGGGGCAAAGCCCCCCTTCGAGGCTAGTCTGTCCATCGCTGAGCGCGGCGTTCGACAAGGCTGGCGAGGGCATCGGAGCCCACGATCAACACGAGCGTCACGAGCACGAGGGCGACGTAGTCGGACGTGCGGAAGAGGCCGTAGGCGTGGTTGATCAGGGCGCCCATGCCGGAGCGCGAGCCCAGGATCTCGCCGACGATCACGCCGATCACACTCAGCGCCAGCCCCGTGCGCAGGCCGCCGACGAGCGTGAACAGCATCGCGGGGACCATGACCTTGACGAAGATCACCAGCGGCCGGGCGCCGAACGCGCGCGCCACCACGAGCATGTGCGGGCTCACCTGGCGGATGCCGGCCAGCACGGCGAGCGTGATCGGAAAGAACCCGAGCAGGAACCCGAAGGCGATCTTGGAGGCGGCGTCGAGGCCGAAGAAGAGCATGAGCGAGGGATACCAGACGACCGCCGGCACCGCGTAGAGCGCCGCCAGGATCGGCCCGTACGCCCGCCCGATCGTCCGGTTGAGGCCCAGCGCGAACCCGCAGCCGAGCCCGGCCGCGATCGCCAGCGCGTAGGCCACCAGGATCTCGCGCAGCGTCAGCAGCAGGCTCGGGACGAGGTCGGGATAGGACTCGAGCGCCAGCAGCCGGCCGAACGCCGGCAGCACGGCCGAGGGCGGCACGTAGAGCAGCGGGTTGGCCGTGCGAGCCACGCCCTCCCAGGCCAGGAGGAAGAGCACGAGGATGGCGGCGCGCAGGGCCGGCACGCGCACGTCAGCGCTCGCCCATCGCGCGCAGCGACTCGTCACGGATGCCGCTCCAGAGCGTGGCGCGCAGCGCGACCATCTCGGCCGACTCCATCGCGCGCGGGTACGGCATCGGCAGCTCCAGCACGCGCTTGATGCGCCCCGGCCGCGCCGTCATCACCATCACGCGCGTCGAGAGCGCCAGCGCCTCGTGCAGGCTGTGGGTGACGAAGACGACCGTCTTGCGCGTGCGCCGCCAGATGTCGAGCAGCCACTCGCCCATGAGCAACCGCGTCTGCTCGTCGAGGGCGCCGAAGGGCTCGTCCATGAGGATGATCTGCGTGTCGATGGCGAGCGCGCGCCCGATGGCCACGCGCTGGCGCAGGCCGCCCGACAGCTCGCGCGGGTATTTCTCGGCGAAGTCGCGCAGCCCCAGCGGGCCCAGCAGCTCGGTCGCCACCGCGCGGCGCCGCTCGCGCGGCACGCCCTGCAGCTCGAGGCCGAACTCGACGTTCTCGAGCGCGGTCCGCCATGGAAAGAGGCCGGCGTCCTGGAACACGGTCGCCACCCGACCCGGATCGGGTCCGTTCACCGGGCGGCCGTCCACCAGCAGGCGCCCGGTGTCGGCGGTGACGAGGCCGCCCAGCATGCCCAGCAGCGTGGACTTGCCGCAGCCCGAGGGACCGATGAGCGTGCAGAACTCGCCGGCACCGACCGAGAGGGACACGTCGTGGAGCGCCTCGATGGGACCCGAGCTCGTCACGTATCGCTTCGAGACGGACTCGACGACGATCAGATCGCTCACGTCGACTGCAGGATTTCCCGCGCGATGACCATGCGCTGGATCTCGGACGTGCCCTCGCCGATCTCGGTCAGCTTGGCGTCGCGGAAGATCCGCTCGACCGGGAACTCCGTGATGTAGCCGGCGCCTCCGTGGATCTGCACGGCCTTGGTGGCCGCCTTCATCGCCGCCTCCGAGGCGAACACCTTGGCCTTGGCGGCCGCGTGCATGGCCGGCTGGCCGGCATCCTTCAGCCACGCCGCGCGCAGCGTCAGCAGCCGCGCGACTTCCACCTCGGTCGCGATCTCGGCCAGCATGCCCTGCAGCCCGTTGAACTCCGCCAGCGTCTTGCCGAACGCGCTGCGCTGCTTCATGTACTTCGACGCCTGGTCCACCGCGGCCTGCCCGATGCCGACGGCCATCGCCGCCATCGCGATGCGCCCGCCCTCCAGCACCTGCATGGCCTGCACGAAGCCCTGGCCACGCTCGCCCAGCAGCGCGTCGGCCGGCAGGCGCGCGTCCTCGAAGATCAGCTCGGCGGTGTCGGAGGCGTGCAGGCCGAGCTTGCGGTACGGCGTGCCCGTGCTGAAGCCGGGCGTGCCCTTGGGGACGATGAACGCCGAGATGCCCTTCGTCTTCTGCTCGGGATCCGTGCGCGCCATCACGACCGCCACGTCGCCGACCGAGGCGTTGGTGATGAAAGCCTTGCTGCCGTTGAGCCGCCAGCCGCCATCGGCCGCCTCCGCGCGCGTGCGCAACGCGGCGGCGTCGGAGCCGGAGCCCGGCTCGGTCAGCCCCCAGGCGCCGAGGATCTCGCCGCTGGCCAGGCGCGGCAGCCACCGGCGCTTCTGCTCGGGCGAGGCGAAGAGGTTGATGTGGTTGGTGCACAGCGAGTTGTGCGCCCACATCGTGATCCCCACGGAGGCGTCGCCGCGATTCAGCTCCTCGACGATGAGCGCGTACGAGACGTAGTCGAGGCCGGCGCCGCCGAGCTCCTCGGGCACCAGCACGCCCATGAAGCCGAGCGGCCCCAGCTTGGCCACGATGTCCGCCGCGAACGTATGGCTGGCATCGTAGGGCGCGATCTTGTCGCCCAGCTCCGCCTCCGCGAACTCGCGCGCCGCCGCGCGGATGGCCGCCTGCTCGGGCGTCAGCTCGAAGTCCATGACGCCGCCTTTCTGCCGGGGATCATTCGATGATCGTGTCGGCGCTCCGGACCACGTCGTCGGGAATGACGAGGCCGAGCGCGCGCGCCGTGCGCAGATTGAGCGTGAGCACGTTGTTCGGCACGGTCACCGGCAGCTCGCCGGCGCGGGCGCCGCGAAGGATCCGCGCGACGTAGTCGGCGGCCTGCCGGTAGAGCGCGAACGTGTTGGGGCCGTAGGCCATGAGGCCGCCCGCGTCCGCGAACTCGCTCCAGCCGAACAGGCTCGGCAGCCGCTGCTGGAGGGCGAACTCGGCGACGCGGGCGCGCTGCAGCAGGATGATGGGATCGCCGACGGAGTACAGGCTGTCGGCGCCGCCCGAGGCGATCGCGCCCAGCGCCGTCTCGAGCTCGTCGGCCGCCTTCACCGGCACGGTCTGCAGCTGCCAGCCGAAGACGCGCGCGGTCGTCTGCCGGTCGCTCCACAGCCGGTGCTCGGCGAGATTGCTCGGGTTCCACAGCACGGCGACCCGCGAGGCGCCGGGCACGATGCGTCGCAGGAGGTCGAGGTGCAACGGCGCCAGGTTGGCGAACAGGCTGGAGACGCCGGTGACGTTGCCGCCGGGGCGCTCGAGGCTCTCCACCAGGCGGTAGGCGACGGGATCGCCGACCTCCATCATCACGATCGGGACCGTGGTGGTCATGGAGGTGGCGGCCAGCGTCGGGCCCGAGCCCGGCGTGACGATCACGTCCACGCCGTCGCGCATGAGGTCGCCGACGAGATCCCCGAGCCGCTCATAGCGGCCCTCGGCATAGCGCTCGACGATGACGACGTCGCGCCCCTCGACGAGGCTCAGGTCCGCGAGCTTCTGGCGGAACGCGCCCATGTACGGGGCGGCGCCCGCCGGCGAGGTGTAGCCGAGGTACCCCACGCGCGGCAGCCGCGGTGCCGCTGCCGACGGCGCGCGGGGAATCGGCCCGACGGCGATCAGCAGCGCGGCAGCGACGAGGACGGCAAGGAGCATCGAGGCGCGCCACGGCTCCGCCGGGGCGCGACCAACGTCGGGGGGTGTGGGGGCCATCTCGGGGCCCCCATCCTCGCGCACACCGTGACCGAGGACCGCGACGGCTCCGCCGGCGCGGTTCCGAGCGTTAGGGGGTGTGGGGGCCATCTCGGGGCCCCCACTACACAACGGTACGGATGTGCTCGCGGACGAAGCGGACGATGTCCTGGGTCGAGGTGCCGGGCGTGAAGATCTCCTTCACGCCGATGGCCTTGAGCGCCGCGATGTCCTCCGGCGGAATGATGCCGCCGCCGAACACCGCCACGTCGTCGGCGCCCTTCTCGCGCAGCAGCTCCAGCACGCGCTTGAAGAGATAGTTGTGGGCGCCGGAGAGCACGCTGAGCCCGATGGCGTCGGCGTCCTCCTGCACCGCGGTGGCCACCACCTGCTCGGGCGTCTGGTGCAGGCCCGTGTAGATCACCTCGAAGCCGGCGTCACGCAGGGCACGGGCGACGATCTTGGCGCCGCGGTCGTGACCGTCGAGCCCCGGCTTGGCGACGACGATCCGCACCGTGCGCTCGGGGCTCACGGCTTGATGGCCTGCCGCAGCCGCTCGCCCACGGCCTTGATGTGGGCGCCGTCGCCGGGCACCAGCTTCCAGTCGAAGCCCTTGCCGTCGTTCTCCCAGCGCGGGATCAGGTGCAGGTGGTAGTGCGGCACCGACTGGAAGGCGGCTGGGCCGTTGGCCTGCAGCATGTTGAGGCCGTCCGGCTTGACCGTCTCGCGCAGGGCGAGGGCGACCTTCTTGGCGGCGGTGATGGCCGCCTGCAGGTCGGCGGGCTCGGCGTCCCACACCGTCGGCGCGTGCGCCTTCACCAGCACCAGGCAGTGGCCGGTGTTGATCGGGTTGATGTCCATGATGGCGAGCGTGCGCTCGTCCTCGTAGATCTTGATTGACGGGATCTGGCCGTCGCGAATCTTGCAGAACACGCAGTCGGGCATGCCGGTCTCCTAGACCACCAGCGTCCAGCCGTGCGGGTCAGGGGCCTCGCCGTACTGGATCGCCACGATCGTGTCGTACAGCTTCTGCGCCGTCGCGCCGATCTTGCCCCGGTTGACGACGATGCGCCGGCCCTTGTAGGCGAGCTCGCCCACCGGCGAGATGACGGCCGCGGTGCCCGTCGCCCACACTTCCTGCAGCGAGCCCTTGTCGGCGGCGGCCACCACCTCGTCGATCGTGATCGGCCGCTCGGCCACGCGGACGCCCCAGCTCTTCAGCAGGGCCAGCGACGTGTCGCGGGTGACGCCGGCCAGGATGGTGCCGGCCAGCGGCGGCGTGATCACCTCGTCGGCGATCTTCAGCATGATGTTCGACGTCCCGACCTCCTCGATGTACTTGTGCTGCACGCCGTCGAGCCACAGCACCTGCGTGAAGCCCTCGTGCTTGGCCTCCTCGGCCGCGTACAGGCTGGCCGCGTAGTTCGCGGACGTCTTGGCCTCGCCGAGCCCGCCCGCCACCGCGCGCACGTAGTTGTCGATCACCTTGATCCTGGTCGGCGCCAGCCCTTCCGGATAGTAGGGCCCGACCGGCGAGACGATCACGTAGTAGAGATACTGCTTGGCTGGCCGGACGCCCAGGAACGGCTCGCTGGCGATGACGGTGGGGCGGATGTAGAGCGACGTGCCGACCGACGACGGCACCCAGTCGCGGTCCACGTCCACCAGCGTCGTCCACGACTTCAAGATGAGGTCGGGCTCGATCGGCGGGATCGTCATCCGCTGCGCGGTGCGGTTCAGGCGCTCGACGTGCTTCTGCGGCCGGAAGAGCCGGATCTTGCCGTCGCGGCCGCGGAAGGCCTTGAGCCCCTCGAAGAGCGACTGGCCGTAGTGCAACACGGCCGTGGCCGGGTCGAGCGGGAAGGGCGCGTACGGCTCCACGCGCGGGTCGTACCAGCCCTTCTCCTCCTCGAAATCCGCCACGAACATGTGGTCGGTGAACACGTTGCCGAAGGCCAGGTCCTTGTCCTTCGGCTTCTCCTTCTTGCTCGTCGTCCGCGTGATCCGGATCGGCTCAGTCATGTCTATCTCCCCTCGGGGCGTCGCCGACGCAGCAGACCAGACACCGCGTCGAGAATCCACCGCAGTGACAACATTTTTCGGGGTTATTGCTCGTACGGCGGCGGCAGAAATGGCCGCAATGCCGCATGGCTACCCAGGGCGCGGTGGACTTCACTGGTACACCCCACAGGCGTTCCTCGACAGTGATCATCGGATCAGAGCCCCCTGCGGACGATCAAAATGGTCCAGATGCTAGGCGGCGAAGGAAGGCCTGACTGCGGCGTACGCCGCGTACGCCGCAGGGAGGGCCGACTGAGCCAACGACGCAGATGGGCCATTTTCATCGTCCGCGCTAAAAAATGATCGGCTCGCGATACAGGCCAAAGACTTGCCGGTAAACGTCGGAGATCTCGCCGAGGCTCACGTAGTCCTTCACGGCGTCCACCAGCACCGGCATGACGTTGGCGCCGTTGCGACAGGCCTCGGCGAGCTGCTTGAGGCGGCGCTCCACCTTGGCCATGTCGCGCGCGGCCTTGAAGTGGCCGACGCGCTCGATCTGCTCGAGCTCCACCTGCTCGTCGATGCGCAGGTAGTGGATCGGCTTCTCGTCCGTCATGACGTACTTGTTCACGCCGACCGTCACCTTCTCGCCGCGGTCGTCCATGAGCTGGTAGCGGTACGCGGCGTCGGCGATCTCCTTCTGCGGGTAGCCGTTGTCGATGGCGGCCACCATGCCGCCCATGGCGTCGATGCGCTCGATGTACTCGAGGGCCGCCGCCTCCATCTGGTCGGTGAGCCGCTCGAGATAGTACGAGCCGCCGAGCGGATCGGCGGTCAGCGGCACGCCCGTCTCCTCGGCGATGATCTGCTGCGTGCGCAGCGCCACGGTCACCGCGTCCTCCGTCGGCAGCGCCCACGTCTCGTCGTAGGAGTTCGTGTGCAGCGACTGGGCGCCGCCGAGGACGGCGGCCAGGGCCTGCAGCGCCACGCGCGCCACGTTGTTCAGCGGCTGCTGGGCGGTGGCCGACACGCCGGCCGTCTGCGTGTGCGTGCGCAGCCGCAGCGACTCCGGCTTCTTCGCGTGGTAGCGCTCCTTCATGAACCGCGCCCACAGCCGCCGCGCGGCGCGCAGCTTCGCGATCTCCTCGAAGAAGTCGTTGTGGATGTCGAAGAAGAACGACAGGCGCGGCGCGAAGCTGTCCACGTCGAGCCCGCGGGCCAGCGCCGCCTCCACGTAGCCGAGACCGTCGGCCAGCGTGAAGGCCAGCTCCTGCACCGCCGTCGAGCCGGCCTCGCGAATGTGATAACCGGAGATCGACACCGGGTTGAAGCGGGGCACGTGCCTGGCCGTGAACTCGATCATGTCGGTCACGATGCGTACGGCCGGCTCCGGCGGGCAGATCCATTCCTTCTGGGCGATGAACTCCTTGAGCATGTCGTTCTGCATGGTGCCGCCCAGCCGGCTCCACGCGACCCCCTGCTTGTCGGCGATCGCCAGGTACATGGCCAGCGCCACCGAGGCCGTGCAGTTGATCGTCATCGACGTCGTCACGTCGCCGAGCGGAATGTCGGCGAACAGGCGCTCGAAATCGTCGAGCGTCGAGATCGACACGCCTTCCTTGCCGACCTCGCCGCGCGAGCGCGGATGATCGGCGTCGTAGCCCATCAGCGCCGGCATGTCGAACGCCGTCGAGAGCCCCGTCTGGCCCTGGGCGAGCAAATACTTGAACCGCTCGTTGGTGTCCTCGGGCCGCCCGAAGCCGGCGAACATGCGCATCGTCCACAGCCGACCGCGGTACATCGTGGGATAGACGCCGCGGGTGAACGGATACTCGCCCGGCTTGCCCAGCTTGGCCTCGTACGACCAGCCCTCGCCCAGGCTCTCGGGCGTATAGAGCGGCTCGACCGGGATGCCAGACAGCGACTCGAAGCGCACGGGCCGCTCCTTCCGATCCTCGCTCATGCGGTCCTCCCCGCCGTCGAGGCGGTCAATCGTTCCACGTCCTCGACGCCGAGGCCGAAGATGTCGGGAGCCTCCAGGCCCATCCACGTGAGATACGAGGCGAGCTGGCTGCGGTGGTGCACCTCGTGCTCGACCATGGCCAGCAGCAGCCGCCACGCCCGTACCGGCGCCGCGCCCTGCTCGAGCGCCGGCCGCGTGTCGGCCAGGGCCGCGTCGCCGAGCGCGCGCAGGCGGGCGCCGCACTCGGCGTGGACCGCGTCGAGATCGGCCAGGGCGGCCTCCCGCGTCGGCGCCAGGGCGCGATCATGGCCGCCATACTGCCAGCGGCCGTCCACGACGGCGCCCACGAACATCCGCTCGGTGGCCGTCACGTGGCGCACGATGTCGCCGCACGTATACTCGCCGGCCTTCGGCGCCCAATCGATGCGTTCGGCCGGGATGGCGCGGAAGAACCCGACGGTGCGGCGGCGCACGCCGTCGAAGTAGTCGGCGAAGCCGCGGGCCGAGGCGATCATGCGCCCAGCACCTCGCGGGCGATGACCAGCTTCTGGATCTGCGAGGTGCCCTCGTAGATCGCCGTGATCTTGGCGTCGCGGAAGTACCGCTCGACCTCGTAGTCCTTGATGAAGCCGTAGCCGCCGTGGACCTGGATGGCGTCGGTCGTGACCTTCATCGCCATCTCGGCCGCGAACAGCTTGGCCATGGCCGCCTGCTTGGTGAAGGGCCGGCCCTTGTCCTTGAGCGTGGCCGCCTGCAAGGCCAGCAGACGCGCGCCGTCGATGGCGGTCGTCATGTCGGCCAGCATCCACTGCACCATCTGGTGCTCGCCGATGGGCACGCCGAAGGCCTTGCGCTCGCGCGCGTAGGCCAGCGCGCGCTCATAGGCGCCGGCCGCGATGCCCACGGCCTGGGTCGCGATGCCGATGCGCCCGCCGTCGATGGCGGTGAGCGCGACACGAAAGCCCTGCCCTTCCTCCCCGATGCGGTTGGCAGCGGGCACGCGGCACTCCTCGAACACCAGCTCGGCGGTGTCGGAGGCGCGAATGCCGAGCTTGTCCTCGGTCTTCGACACGCTGAAGCCCGGCGTGCCCCTCTCGACGACGAGCGCCGTGATCCCGCGATGCGCCCTGGCGCGGTCCGTCTGCGCGAACACCAGGGCGAAGGACGCCTCGCGCCCGTTGGTGATGAAGAGCTTGCGCCCGGTGATCACGTAGCGCTCGCCGTCGCGGCGCGCCACGGTCGCCTGGTTGGATGCATCGGAGCCCGCCTGCGGCTCCGTCAGCGCGAAGCAGCCGTGGACGTGGCCGCCCGCCACCGGCATCAAGAAGCGCTCCCGCTGCGCGTCGGTGCCGAACTTCAAGATCGGGTCGCCGTAGAGGGAGTTGTCGACCGACATGATGACGGCGTGCGAGGCGCACACCTTGGCGATCTCCTCCAGCGCCAGCACGTACGAGACCGTGTCGGCGCCGGCGCCACCCCACCGCTCGGGCACGGCGATGC
>QHRW01000198.1 GCA_003220265.1 Candidatus Rokuibacteriota bacterium
ACCCATTCGGCGATGGGGCGCCCCGCCGTCTCGGCCCCGAGGCGCCGGGCGACCATCGAGAGATCGCCGAGCATGACGAAGCGCACGTGCCGCGTCGCCACCAGCCGATCGAGCGCGTTCGGCGTCAGGATCGGATCGAGGCCGTGGAAGCCGCCGCGCGCCATCACCGGCTCGCCGGTGCGCACGATGATCGGCGCCGCCAGCATCGTGGTGGACGTCGCCAGCAGATAACGCTCGCCCTGGCGGTTCGCGGTGAGAAAGCCGATGAGCCGCGCCAGGCGCGCCGGATCGGCGGCGCGCCGCGCGCGCGCCTCCGCGATGGCGTCGCGCGGCAGCAGACGGACGAGATCGGCGGCGGGCAGCACACCGTTGGCGGGCACGAGCACGGTGCTGAGCGCCCACGCCACGGGCAACACGTGCAGCGCGATGAGTCCCAACCCCAGCGCGCCGGCGGCCAGCGGCCGGGCGCGTTCGCTGGCACGCCAGCCGAGCGCGAGCGCGACGAGGATCACCGCCGAGGCCAGCGCGCCCACGAGCACCGCGCGGAGGAGCCAGGCCGGCGCGGCGTGGCCCTCCACCGCGCGCGCGTGGATGAACACCTGCCACGCCGCGGTGACCAGCACCAGCCACGGCACCAGCAGCGCCGGCACCGCCCGCGTGTCGCGCGCGGCCTCCCAGCCGCGCACGACGCCGATGCCGGCCAGCGCGGCCAGCGGCGGCGCCATCGTGGCGAGGTAGTAATAGTGGAAGAAGCCGCCGGCCAGGCTGTAGACCACGGCGTACGTGAACGCCCAGCCCGCCCACAGCGCGAGCGCCAGGTGCGCACGCGCGAGCGGCCGGCGCACGCGCTCGGCGAGCGCGCCGGCCACGAGGCCGGCCAGCGCGAGGGGCAGCCACCAGAGCGCCTGCGCGGCAAGCTGACCGTCAGCGAGGCGCAGCGGCCCCGCGGGCGCGCGGACGAACAATCGCGCCGCGCTGCTGCGCGGCGCGGGCGTGGCCGGTCGCTCGTCGCGCACGGGCACGATCGCATCCGGCGCTTCCAGCGGCGGGATCGCCGCCAGCCGCGGCTGGTTGACGAAGCGGCCGATGCCGTAGGGACCGACGGCGAGCTCGAGCACGGAATTGCGATCGGTCGTGCCGGCGTACGGGCGCTGCTCGGCCGGCGTGAGGTCGTAGACCAGCGGCCACGCGAGCGAGACCGCCGTGAGCACGACGCCCGCCAACGCGACGTCGGCGAAGCGCGCGCGCCATGGCCGAGCCGCGCCGGCCCAGTAGACGGCGACGAATGTTGGCAGGACGACGAAGGCCGCGAGCATCTTCACGTTGAAGCCCAGACCGATCAGCGCCAAGGCGAGCACCAGAAAGCGCCGGCTGCCCTCCTCGGCCGCGCGCAGCAGCGCCCACGAGGCGAGCAGCAGCACCAGCACGAGCGCGCTGTCGATGTTGCTGGAACGGTCGATGGCGACGCTGACGGGCGTCAGCGCGAGGAAGAAGGCAGCCAGCAGGCCGGCCGGCGCGCCGAAGCGCCGGCGCACGAGGTGGAAGAGGATCCCCACCGCGGCCACGCCCTCCAGGACCTGGGGCAGCAAGAGGGCAAACCCGTTGAAGCCGAGGACCTTGACGCTGGCGACCTGGATCCACAGCGCCACCGGCGGCTTGTCCACGGAGACGAAGCCGGCCGGGTCGAACGCGGCATAAAGGAAGTTGTGCGCGCTCGACGCCATGCTGCGGACGGCGGCGGCGTAGTACTCGTTGCCGAAGCCGTTCTGGTCCAGGCGCCAGAGCCGGAGGGCCGCGGCCAGCCCGAGGATCGCCACCAGGAATGCGCGCGCTCGCATGGCTTCCTACGACGCTAGCCCAGGTGTGGGCGTTTACGCTACCATCCGCCCTCACGAGGGAGAGACCATGACCGAGCCGTCCGGTTCGCCCGTCGTGCACACCGCCAGCGCGGAGTGGAAGCCGCTGCCGATCCCCGGCGTGTCGGTGAAGAGCTTGCGGCGCGACGCCAGCGGGCATTCGACCTCGCTGGTGCGCTTCGAGCCGGGCACGCGCTTCCCCGCCCACAACCACCCGGCCGGCGAGGAGGTCTTCGTCGTCGAGGGCGACTTCCAGGTCGGCCGCCACCGGCTGACGGCCGGCGATTACATCTACACGCCGCCGGGCGAGAAGCACGCCGCTTCCACTGAGGGCGGCTGCCTGATCATCGTCACGCTGCCCAGGCCCGTCGAGTTCCTCGAGGGCTGAGTCGGCGCCGTGGGCCGGACCCGCTTCGACTTCACGGGACAGGTGGTCGTCCTCACGGGCGCCGCCCGCGGCATCGGCAAGGGTGCGGCCGAGGCGTTCGCGGCGGCCGGCGCGCGCGTCTATCTCGTGGACGTGGACGACAAG